>CAYFRJ010000006.1:0-27131 GCA_964345625.1 uncultured Clostridium sp.
TCAGGGGCGCCTTGCTATATTATCATATACATAAAACTTTGTCAAGAACTTTTTTCGAAAAAATTATCGGTTTACAAAAAAATTGCGACTGAATCATCTGATAAATTCAGCCGCAAAGCAACAATAGCAATAAAATTATTTACCTCAATCAAAACTTTCCTCTGCATTGTCTAATCCGCCCAGTTCATCTCGTGCTTTGAAAACATAACCGTTTTGTGCAAGAATATCCATATTTTCAAGGGCTTTTCCTGTCCCCTTTGCAACACAGTAGAGCGGATCTTCCGCAACTCTTACTTCAATTCCCAATCTCTTGGTCAACATTTTATCGATATTTCTGAGTTGTGAGCCTCCACCTGTCAGATAAATACCAGACTCTAAAATGTCAGCAGCAAGGTCAGGGGTGGTGGATTCAAGCACTTCAATAATTGTTTTAACAATAGTTTCAAGACAAGGTCTTATTGCAAGAAATATTTCCGTTGATGTAACCTCAAAATTTCCCGGCATATTGGTAATATAATTTTTACCGCTTATCGTAAGACCAAGTTCAATATCTCGAAGCAAAGCCGAGCCGATGCGTGTCTTTATGTATTGAGCTGTCTTTTCTCCTATGATAATATCTCGCTCTCTTTTCAGTTGGCGCATTATTGCTTCATCAAAGGCATTACCTGCAACTCTGATCGAACGAGAAATAGAGACACAGCCCATCGTAATAACGGCAACATCTGTGGTACCTCCGCCGATGTCAATAACCATAACACCCCTTGGTCTGTCATCTTCTAAGCTTGCACCTAAACAGGCAGCAAGGGGCTCTTCAATTATGCAAGCTTTAGCGGCTCCCGCAGCAGTAGTTAAATCAAGTATTGTTCGTTTTTCAAGCCCCGAAATTGTTGAAGGAACACAAATAATTACATTGGGCTTAAAAATCATATTTTTACAAATTTTCGAAAGAAAGTAGGAAAGTAAATGTTTTGTTGCGGTGAAATCTGAAACAGCCCCATGTACCATTGGTTTTATAACTCGAATATCACTTGGACTTTTTTCAAGCATATCGTAAGCTTTTTTTCCTACGCCCACAATTTTATTGTCGGAATCATAGGCAACAACACAGGGCTCGTCTAAAACTACCCCTTTATCTTGCATATAAATGACAACATTGGTTGTACCAAGGTCAACTCCGATATTCGCACCGAACATATTTTCACCTTCTTTGCTTTGATTTCTTCTTTTGTTTTTTAGTGAGTGCTACCGTAACACAGTAAATTTTTTTAGCATCGTGGAGCCAAAGCATTTTTGCACACTCATTTATGGTTTCACCTGAGGTTGATATATCGTCAACCAAAAGTATGATTTTATCTTTGATAAGTTCAGATTTATTTGACTCATACACCGCAAAAACATTTCCTCTTTTTTCTACGGCTGAAAGAAAATGCTGTTGATTATTGGAGTAAACCTTTTCAAGCAAATCATCTACATATTCAATGTCGGTCATTTTAGAAATCTCTTTCGCCAATATATCGCTTTGATTATAGCCACGAGTTTTAATGGACTGTTTAGAGGCAGGAACTTGACATATTAAATCAAAATTCACATCACCAAAGGTTTTATTGATAGTTTTAACCATTTCCAGTGCATAAACTTTTGCATTAGAAACACCTTTACGAAACTTAAAACGATGCAGTCCTTTCTTAACATTTCCTTCATAATAGAACGGGGCTGTAATGCCGTCATAATAATTTGAGCCCTTGCAGGTGCATTCATTTTTTGCTCTGCCGCAATCGGTGCAGACGGGAGGCTCTATGCGTGGCAAGGATTTCTCACATTCCTTACATTGAACCAAATCCGCCGGAATAAGCCTATCACAATAAGGACAATGTTTTGGGAAAAGCGAAAAAATATGCCATTCAAATATTTTCTTCATATTACGCACCTGACACCATAAAATATCTTAAGGCAGAAAAGCGTTTTTGCTTTTTATTATTGTTAACCATCTGTTCAACAGTTTCTGCATTTCCCACAAGAATTATCAATTCTCTTGCCCTTGTAACGGCAGTATATAAAAGATTACGGTAAACAAGTAAAGGATTTATTCCCGTTACCGGCATAATAACACATCTGAATTCACTGCCTTGGCTTTTGTGAACGGTAATAGCATAAGCATGCTCAATTTCCGAACTGAATTCAAATGGAATTACAGCAATTTTGTCATCAAATCTTATTTCAAGAGTTTGCTCAATTTCATCAATTTCTTGCAGCACACCTATGTCGCCGTTAAAAACTCCGACACCTTTGGAAATACCTGTTGTCCACTCAATATTATAATTGTTTTTAATTTGCATAACCTTATCGCCGACTCTAAAAATACGGCTACCGAAGGTATGCTCTTTTTTGCCTTTTGCCTTGGGATTTATTTGTTCCTGAAGAGTTTTATTCAATGCGATAGTTCCTGTGTCACCCTTTCGTGAAGGGCACAGAACCTGAATATCTTCAACGGAATTATAGTTATATGCTTCGGGAAGTCTTGACTTATAAAGTTCTAAAATGGTATCAGCACAGTTTTTCGGTAAAGGACGATGCAGAAAGAAAAAGTCCTTGTCCGTGGAGTTAAGCTCCGGCATTTCGCCGTGAACTATTGCGTGGGCATTGGTGATAATCATACTTTCCATTGCTTGCCTAAAAACTTCTGTCAATTCCACAACCGGAATAGTCTTGGAGTTAATTAAATCGTGAAGAACATTGCCAGCTCCAACAGGTGGCAGTTGGTCACTGTCACCCACCATAATGAGACGGCAACCTATGGGAAGAGCCTCCAATAATGCGGCAAAAAGTTGAACATCAACCATGGAAAGTTCGTCAACAATTACTGCTTGAGCATTAAGAGGATTTGTTTTATTACGATTGAAGGTTTGATGTTCATTTTCATCCCAATTTACTTCAAGTAATCGATGTATGGTAGAGGCTTCCTTACCTGTGAGCTCACTCATTCTTTTTGCTGCTCTTCCGGTGGGGGCGGTTAGTTCAACTTCTAATCCCAAATCTTCAAAAACTTTTAATATTCCTCTTAAAGTAGTGGTTTTGCCTGTGCCCGGGCCTCCTGTTAGAATTAGTATACCCTTTTCTACTGCAAGTTTTATTGCTAAGCATTGTTTATCGTTAAAACAAACTCCGCTGAGTAACTGTGCACTTTCAATTTGCTCGGTTAAGTCACCCATTGGTTTTCCGACAAAGCGAGAAATAAAGCCGATAGCATTTGCAATAGAGGTTTCTGCTCTGTAAAGTTCAGGTAAAAAAATATGTTTTCTGCCCGAAAATTCACACTCAATAATACGCTTATTTTCAATGAGATTATCAATAGTTATGTCAACATCATTATTGGAACAATCAAGCAATTCTTTTGCCGGTGCGAAGAGCAAATCTCTTGGAATACAGGTGTGACCGTTTCTTAAGTTATAGCGAAGTATGTGAACAATTCCCTCACTGTATTTTGCAGAATCTAAAGGTTTGTTGGGGATAACTTCTGCAATGGCATTAGCCCTCTCAAAATTCATATTAACATCAGAATTGCAAAACAAATATGGATTTGTTTCAGTAGTTTCAACGGCCTTTGAGCCGAAAACTTTGTAAATTTTTAGAGCCTCTGAAGTATTGATACCATATTTTTCAAGTTGAATAATAAGATTTCTTTCATTTGCAAGTTTAGAAAATTCACGAGAAATATTTGTCGCTTTTTCCTTTGAAATTCCTTTTACCTCTGCTAAACGGTCCGGCTCATTTTCAATTATCCAAAAGGTTTTTTCACCAAACCTGTTAATAATACGCTGAGCCAATCGTTCTCTGATTCCTTTTATTGCTCCCGATGAAAGATAAGAAAGCATTTCTTGTGCAGTTTCGGGCATACTTCTGGCACAGGCATCAATTTTAAACTGTTTACCGTAAGTAGGATGTACTGTCCACTCACCGCTTAAAGTTAAATTTTCACCGATATAGACATTACCCACAACACCCACGGCAACAAAATAATCACCGTCACTTGAAAAATCAAGAACAGTGTAACCATTTTCGCTATTTTGGTATGCTATGTCTTCAACTGTACCTTTTATTGAAACTAACTCTTCCATTGTCACCTGTATAAAATGTATCGTGAGAAGGTCTGTAAGCCGAGTTCTGTCTTTTAAGGCAATCATCTGTCTATGCTGTATATTACTACACAGCTTTAGCCACCCTTCGGAGTATCGTCGAGCAAACGCCGGGCAAAGCCCTCCTCCTGTCGATGTTGCTTCGGATAGGGTTTACAGGGCCACACAGTCTCCTGTATGCCGGTGAGCTCTTACCTCACCTTTCCACCCTTACCTGCAAATGCAGGCGGTATATCTCTGTTGCACTTTCCCTAAGGTCACCCTCGGCGGCCGTTAGCCGTTATCCCGCTCTGTGAAGCTCGGACTTTCCTCACGCAAATTTCTTTGCCTGCGACTGCCCAACCTTCTCACGACAATTCATTTTATGTTATTAAGTTTTTAATGTCAATCATTTTTTACATACCATTTCATTGAATTGATTTTCATCAATAATGGTTATGCCAAGGGACTGTGCTTTTACTAATTTACTGCCTGCATCTTCCCCTGCTAAAACATAGGTCGTATTTTTGCTTACCGATGATGAAGTCTTTCCACCTAAAGACTCAATAATTTCACTCGCTTCATTTCTCGAATAATTGGGTAAAGTTCCGGTTAAAACAAAAGTCATCCCCGCAAACTTATCTCCCTTTTTCTCAGTAAGAGAATACATATTAACACCAAGTGAAGCTAAAGAATCTATTTCAGTTCTTGACTGTTCAAGTGCAAAGAAAGAACAAATGCTTTTTGCTGTAACTTCGCCTATATTACCGACTGATATTAGTTTTTCAAAATCGGCCTTCATTAAATTTCCCATTGAAGAAAACTCCTGTGCAAGAATTTTGCCGGCATTTTGCCCTACATGTCTGATTCCAAGTGCAAAAATCAACTTTGACAAATCATTTTGTTTAGAGTTCTCGATTGCGTTCATCAAATTTTCTGCTGATTTATCTTTGAATCCCTCAAGTTTTAATATATCGTCTTTTGTCAGCGTATAAATATCACTGATTTTATTAACTAAGCCCTCATTAACGAGTCGCTCAACCACCGCTTCACCAAGCCCTTCGATATCCATTGCATCCCTTGAAGAAAAGTGAATTAAGTTTCTAAGAAGTTGAGCGGGACATTCAGGGTTTACACACCTAACTGCCGTCTCGTCCTCTTCTCTTATTACCGGTGTGCCACAGGAGGGACATATTAGTGGCAATTCAAAGGGTTTAGAATTTAATTCATGTGAAACGACCTTAACAACTTCAGGGATAATATCTCCCGCCTTGCGTACAATTATCCTATCTCCAAGACGAATGTCTTTTTCATTGATATAGTCTTGATTGTGCAGACTTGCTCTTGCAACAGTTGAGCCGTCTAAAAAAATCGGATCAAAAACAGCAGTGGGGGTTAAAACTCCCGTTCTGCCCACAGTTATTTCTATTTCACGAAGGACAGTTTCCTTTTCTTCCGGAGGATACTTGTAAGCAAGAGCCCATCTCGGATATTTAGCAGTAGAACCGATTTCTGTTCTTTGTACAAAAGAGTCGGTTTTTATCACAGCACCGTCAATGTCGAATGAAAGAGATGAACGGATTTCTCCGATTCGTTGAAGTTCAAGAATTACATCTTCAATATCATCAAATTTGTTGCAGAAAGGAATTGTTTTGAAACCAATTTCTTTCAGAAACTCTATTGACTGCTTATGAGAATTTACGGTATCCTCTGAACTTCTTTGAATGTTAAATACGAAAATATCAAGTTGACGCTGTGCGGTAACCGAGGAATCCTTTTGTCTTAACGAGCCTGCAGCGGCATTTCTTGGATTTTTGAATGGCTTTTCTCCGTTTTCATCTTGCCTTGCTACTAAATCCGCAAACACATTTCGGGGCATAAATACTTCCCCTCGAACTTCAATTTGTTCAATATTTTTTTTCAGACGAAGGGGTATTGAATTAACAGTACGAAGATTTGCTGTAACATCTTCACCAACTAATCCATCACCACGAGTTGAACCTCGAACAAAAACACCGTTTTCATATTCAAGTGCTACCGAAAGGCCATCAATTTTTGGCTCAACAACGAACTGCGCAGAGGGGAAAGCAGATTTAATTCTATTTCCAAAGGAGCGGACCTCGTTAAAATTAAAGGCATCTTGAAGACTTTCGAGAGGTACTGTATGTACAACACTTTCAAAAAGTGTGTCTGCTCCTCCACCTACTCTTTGTGTGGGGGAATCCGGAGTAATCAGTTCCGGAAATTCAGTTTCAATTTTAACTAATTCTCTGTTAAGTCGATCATATTCATCGTCTTCAATTTCAGGAGAATCTTCCACATAATATTTATGGCTGTGATAGTTAAGTAAATCTCTTAATTTCTGTGCTCTTGCAAAAGCTTCAATTTGGTTCATTTCTTAAACTCCTTGAGATTTTTCCCTTTCAATGTGCAGTTAGTTTTGCCCTCTAATTTTATTATAATCAAGGGTAAAAGTCAACATGTAACAAAATTTATTTAAATGTCACACTTAACTTATTATGCCTTGACATTTTATAAGAAAAGTAACATAATTATATAAATAATTCTTAGGAGTGATTGTGTTGGATTTCAGTAACATTTACAAGAAAAAAACCGGTTATGCAAAGTATATGGTTAAAGAGATTACCCATATAATTAAGAGTTTTGAAAAGAGATCACCGGGTTCAAACGGTGAAAAGCAGGCCTGCGTTTATATGGCAGATGTTCTTAAAAAACTTGGTTGTGAAGCAAAAGTTGAACCGTTTAAGTTAAATCCGGGTTCATTCTATGGGTGGATTTACATAACTATGACTCTTGCGCTTATTGCAATTTCAGGTTTCGTCGTTAACGCACTTACCATAAAAAGTCAAGTCATTCCCGCTATTAGTGCAATTCTTATTTTTATTGGTATTTTATTGGCTTTTCTTCAGTTCGGTCTTTACAAAAAAGTTGTTGACCCACTTTTCCCTGAAAAAACAAGTCACAATGTTACTGCAATCAAAAAGCCCACAGGAGAGGTAAAAAGAAGAATTATATTTAACGGACATCCGGATGCTGCTTGGGAATGGCCTGTAAACTACGCACTTGGCGGTATTGCTTTTGAACTTCACGCAATTCTTTGCGGTGTTGGCGCAGTATACTACGCTGTTATATCTATTCTATACGCAATCAAGGGCGATGAATCAGGCACTTTGTTAAAGTGTGGTCTTTGGGGGCTTCTCTTTGTTCCTTTCATCGTAGGTCTTTACTTTATGTGGAACACATCTTTAGTTGTTGATGGTGCAAACGATAACCTTTCAGGTTGCTATATGGGCATTGCAATTCTTAAGGCACTTCAAGATGAAAATATTCAACTTGAAAACACTGAAATAGGTGTCGTACTTACAGGTTCCGAAGAAGCGGGTCTCAGAGGTGCAATGGCATGGTGTGAAGCGCACAAGGGCGAATTTGATGATGTACCCACATTCATTTACTCCTTTGACACGATTTATGACCCAAAATATTTACTTGTAAACTACAGAGACTTAAATGCTACTGTTAAAGCCGATAAGGATGTTTCAGACCTGTTTATGGAAGCAGCCAAAGAAGTGGGTGTTACCTGCAACAGGGGTATGGTTCCGCCACTGGGTGGAGCTACAGACTCTGCCGCATTTGCAAAAGCAGGTTTCAGAGCAACAGGAATTACAGGTCTTAACCATCAACTTGAAAGTTACTACCACACAAGGCGTGACACTTGGGACAATATGAATATTAACGGACTTGCAGATTGCTTTGAAGCAACTGTAAAAGTTCTTGAAAAGTTTGACCAAGGTGCCAAGCAGTGATTTTACGAGAAAATCCTCCCTATTCGGGAGGATTTTTTATGCCTTTTCAATTCTGAATTCGCTGAACATTATACCCATTGTATCTTGTTCAAACAGTAACTTTAGCTTGCCATTCTTTATAACATTTTGTGGGATTAAATACTTTGCAGTCACATAGTTTGGATGTGAATATTTTTTATTGTACTCTTCGTCGATTTCACCAAACTGTGTGCCACAGTAGATTACCATATTATTTCCAATGATGGTATGATTTTTAATTTTATCATTCTTTCTGTTTAAGTAGGTCACCCTCAATATATAATCACAATCATCACAAAGACCTGTAACCGTGTGTCTAAATGTCTGGTTGTCAAAAACATTGAACAAGGCTGTTGGCAAAGTTCCATCATTAGACTCGGGCCTGTCTCCTTGAAAGTTCATATAAACCTCTCCGTTTTGTTTTTCTTGAACTCCCGTAATGGCAACAGAAAAATAATACTCTCCCTTTTGCACTTTGTTACGATTAAAGTAAGAAAGTGCTTCTTCTTTGCTTTTGCAATCAGATAATTTATTAAGCAGCCAATATTTATCGGTAATCGGTCGATCAATGGTTTCGAGAATAGCTCCCCTTTCCCAACTGTCAGCACAATAATTTTCAACATCTGTTTGCAAACCGATTAAGTCAAAGAGTTTTTCACAAAGAGAGTCTATCTCCTCTCTTAAAGTTTTGTATTCATTTGAATAATCAGTATTCAAAACTTCTATTGCTTTGATAATATTATTTTTTTCTGCTTCTTTCTTTGCTTTTTCAATTAAATCCAGCTCAAAAATTCTTCTGTCACGGACTAATTTGTCACAGTTTGCTCTTAGGAGTAATTGTAAAAATCTCCAGTTTTTGTTCAGTATATTAAAATCATCTAAAACTGAATAAAATTCATTGTATGTTAAATCAATTATATCGTTTTCTTCCGGAGCATTTTCCCAATTTTTTTCTAAACTGAAAATTAAATCGGCAATTCTTTCGGCATCTGTTCCAAAAAAATATAAACGAGCATAATCCTCAAGAGTTTCTCTTGTATCTACATTGTTGTCAAAATCGAGATTAGACCAAACTGCTTTATTTACATCGTCAGTTATTCCTTCAGAGTAAGAAACTGAGCCAACCACATAGTCTTTTGTTTCAGCGTAAAGTCTTGTATATTCAATCGGTCTGGGGTTAGTGCATTCACGGGAAAGACAACTTGCAAAAGCAAAGTGCCAATCGTCATCATAGTAATGTACCGGATATTCACAGCGAACATTATGAGTGATGTCCGGATAAAATCTAATGTCATATTTTTGAGGAGTTTTTTTACGAAGTTCTTCAAGGGGTAAAGCATGGTTTGGACCATAAATAATTCCGTCAATCTCCTCCGGCTCTATCTCAAGTTTGCTTATGAATGTTTCCGGCCAATTTTCTGCACCGTGGGGCATTTGGGCAGAGGGCCACATTTGGGCATCAGGATGAATTTTTTTAAGTTCTCTCGAAACTAAAATACATCTTTCTAAAAAAACATCCGCCGGCAAATCACCGGGATCACCACCGGGAATAAAAACATAATTGATTCGTGGAACTTTTGAATAAAGTTCTTTTCTTCTTTCTACGGCACTCTCATGAGTTTCATCATTGCAATTCGGATGCCATATGGACACATCAAGGTCAAGTTCATCTGCCATTTCACTCGCCTTAATTAGAAATTCCTCTTCATCATATAGCATTAACCTGTTCCTTCTTGAATAACCCTTTTCGTAGGGCATATGCTCTACTGTGTTCACTCCAAAAAACATTAGGTCAAGATAATATCTGTAATACTGTTCATAAGTCCAAGCTTCATAGGAATTTGGAGTAGTTCTGTAACCCATTTGATGTCCACGAATGTGCTTATCAGGTGTATATTTTTTAGAAATGTCACAAACAAGTTTAACTCCGTTTTCAAATTTTTCAATTTTTCTCAAAAACATACCAATTGCATAAACATGACCTCGAATACCGCTTGCAGAAAAAATAACAGTTTCATTATTTGTCACAATGTTAAATTCATCTTTTAGTAAATCATCGGCGATTTCAAAACAGACATTACTGTTTATTTTTTCTTCGCATATTGAAGCAATGTTTTTCACACGCAAGTTAAGTTCGTTACAAAAAATCTGAGCGGCAAAAATTGCGGACTCAGCTTCGGCATATACTCTAAAAGCAGAAAAATTAAACATAAAGTCACCCACCCCAGTTATCTATGATATAGTTTTTTAGTTTGATAAACAGGCTCACAGGTAATGTTAATACCTAATTTTCTAAACACATCTAAATCAACTTGAGAAAGAATAACCGTTGAATGTGCTTCACAGCCCTTAAGTTTTTCAATGGCATTAATCGCCTTGGTGGCAGCTTGATTTGTATTTGTACTCATTGAAAGAGCAATAAGGGTTTCGTCAAGATGAAGACGGGGATTTTGGCTTTTCAGAACATTGGTTTTAACCTTTTGAATAGGTTCAATAATTGAAGGTGAAATCATTAGAGTTTCTTTTGGTAAATCAGCAATTTTCTTAATGGAATTTAAGAAAGCCGCTGAGGATGCTCCAAGAAGGTTTGAGGTTTTACCTGTCACTACAGTACCGTCAGGGAGTTCAATCGCAACTGCAGGCTGATCGTCAGTTGCTTCACTTTTTGCTATAGCGGCAGCTACAACCGGTCTGTCTTCAACGGTGATGCCGGCTTGATTCATTAGACTAACAATTTTTTCAACTGTACTTTGATTACCTCTGCCCTGCTTAACATCACACATTGCGGCAAAATATCTGCGAATAATTTCATCTTTTGCCGCCTGCTTTGTCACTTCGTCATCACAAATGCAGTAGCCTGCCATATTTACACCCATATCCGTGGGTGACTTATATGAGGATTCGCCCTCTATCTTTTGAAATATTGCATTCAATACGGGGAAAACTTCAACATCACGATTATAATTAACGGTGGTAACACCATAAGCTTCAAGGTGATAGGGATCGATCATACTGACATCATTAAGGTCAGCGGTTGCCGCCTCATAAGCGAGATTGATAGGATGCTTCAGTGGTAAATTCCAAATAGGAAATGTTTCGAACTTAGCATAGCCCGCCTTTAAGCCTCTTTTATTGCAGTGATAGAGTTGCGAAAGGCAGGTAGCCATTTTACCGCTGCCCGGACCGGGAGCAGTTACAACCACAAGAGGTCTTTCGGTTTCTATAAATTCATTTTTACCAAAACCCTCATCACTTACAATGTGGGCAACATCATAGGGATAACCCTCAATGGTATAATGACAAAATACTCTAATTCCCAGTCTTTCAAGTTTAGTCTTGAATGCGGTAACAAGAGGATGGGTGTTGTACTGAGCAAGAACTACAGAGCCAACAAATAGTCCCGCTTCTCTGTAAGCATCAATTAAACGAAGAACATCTGTATCATAAGTGATACCAAGATCTCGGCGTATCTTATTATTTTCAATGTCACTTGAATTGATTACAATCAAAACTTCAACTTCATTTGCAAGTTTTTTAAGCATTTGAAGTTTTGAGTCGGGTTCAAAACCTGGTAAAACTCTTGAGGCGTGATAATCATCAAAAAGTTTTCCGCCGAATTCAAGATAGAGTTTTCCGCCAAACTCGTTGATTCTTTTTGCAATCATTTCTGATTGCATTGTGATATAAGCGGCGTTATCAAAACCTATTTTTCTCATAAGAACTCTCCAGCAACAAAAATACAATGATTATTATATACTATTAAAGAATTATTTGCAAGACAAGAAAAAGAAATTTTTAATGTTTACTGTAATCTATGAATGTGATACAATATAAAAAAATTACGGTCGAGGTACAGAATATGAAAATTCCGAAATGTGTAATTGAAAGAACAAATACTTATGGTGAAAAACTGGAAAGATTTAGTCCAAAGCTTGCAAAAATGTATCAAAAGTGCTATGTAAACACGATTGAAACTGCTGTTTTTGCGCTGGAGGACGGTAGCGTTTTTGTGCTCACCGGGGATATTCCAGCCATGTGGCTTCGTGACTCTACTGCCGAGGTTTCTCATTATATTCCGCTGGCAAAGGAACACGAGGAAATTGCAAATCTCATTAAGGGCGTTATCAAAAGACAGAGATATTATATTTCCATTGACCCTTATGCAAATGGTTTTAAAAAACAGGAAGATTCCCACAGAGAGTTCGACGATTATCCATTAAATCATCCCATTGTTTGGGAAAGAAAATATGAGATTGATTCACTTTGCTATCCTATCCGTTTGACATATCTTTATTGGAAGGCAACCGGTGATGATAGCGTGCTTGGTGAAGATTTTATCGAAAGCATAAAAGCTACCGTTGAACTTTGGATTACGGAACAACATCATATGGAAAAATCGCCTTATAGATTTTTTAGAAATACTACCGTTGAAAGTGATACACTTCCCAACAACGGGATGGGCAACCCTGTCGGCTATACGGGAATGACATGGTCAGGATTCAGGCCAAGCGATGATTCCTGCAAATACGGTTACCTTGTTGCTTCAAATATGTTTGCTGTTGTGGAACTTTCACATCTTACAGAAATGCTTTCTCATATTGATTTCTGTAAAGAATTTATAAAAAAGTGTGAAAGGTTAAGAAGTGAAATACTGGAAGGAATTAATAAATTTGCAATCGTTAAGGATGAAGATTATGGGAAAATCTATGCATCAGAAGTTGACGGTTTAGGAAATGATTTTAGATTTGACGATGCAAATGTTCCTTCACTTTTATCCGCACCCTACCTCGGTTTCTGTGATTCAAATGACGAAATTTATCAAAATACAAGAAAATATATTCTCAGCAAAAAGAACCCCTACTACTATGAGGGTAAATATGCGAGGGGTATCGGCAGTCCCCACACACCCAAAGGATATATTTGGCACATTGCCCTTTCAATGCAAGGTTTAACAAGCAACAATAGAGATGAAATAATTGAAATGTTAAAAATGCTTGAAAGCACAGACGCAGGCACTTACCTAATGCACGAGGGATTTGACGCTAATAATCCCTACAAGTTTACAAGAGGCTGGTTTTCATGGAGTTGTGCTTTGTTTAGTGAACTTTGTGAAAAAGCAGTTGACTTGAAGATAATATAAGACGAAAGACGATTGCAGATGCAATCGTCTTTTACAGTCTGTGAACTCCTGATTTCAAGTGAACATATTCTTCATTTTTCACCCTAAAATATTTGTAAACAGGTTCATTAAATATGTGCTTATCCGCCACTTTATAGTCATCAAGACTTACTGTTTTTATCTTATAAGAACTTGCATTACAAATATATAGACAGTCGTCATAATAAGACAATGATACGGGATGGGAGAAAGTTTTTTCCTCTTTGGAGCCAATGCGAAACTCAATTCTGTCGTATTTTATCGAGTAATTTACAACTGCGTTTGCATCGGGAACAACCATCCAAAGGTCTCTTCCCACCGGCTCCGGAGAACATGCATTTGCTCCTTGATATTTTACAGTTCTTGTTTCTGTTATAATACCATAGGGATCAAACAGTTTTATTGTACCGTCGTTATAGGCGGCGATATTTTGAACTGAAGAAATACTTCTGACTGAGGGAGTAATAAAATCTACAAGATTTTTTGCAAGACCAAAACCATTCTCGCTGTATTTAAAAATAATGTATGATCTTACGCTTATTCTCTCAAAACGATCCTCCGCTCTGCTATACTTAAAAAAACCTGCCACTTCATTTCCATCATCAAGGATTTCTTTACAAGCATAAATAAACCCCGTATCAATGGGAAAAATGTCAAGTATATCTGCATTAAATACTTTACGCATAAACTAATCACCTTAAAAAGTCGTCCCACCTTGCCGGCTATGATCGCTTGTAACCTGCTCTTAGCAGGTGGGTGGCCTCCCATTGGTTTTGCGCTCCCTTCGTCCACTAATAAGTGGGAGGTCTGCATCCCGCCAACGGATCTGGTCCCCTTATATGTATGTGTTGGGTTACATTGGTGTCATAGTTATCGAACAAGGCAGGACTTAAAACTATTCTTAATCCTCTTCTTCAAACATTTGTGCAAATCTTTCAAGGAAAATGTTGCCTACTTCATCATACTCTTCTTCATCTTCAATCGGTTCAAGTGTAACCTCTTCACCCTCACCGGGAACAACTTTAAGAACAATAAATTCTTCCTCTGCATCCTCTGTTATTTCTTCAGGTGCTTCGGGAATGGGGCAAAGAGCAACATATAAGCCACTGTCTGTTTCAATTCTGTCAAGTTCTTCAAAAAGGTACTCATTTCCCTCTTCGTCAATTATGGTTACTATTTCAGGTACATACTCTTCCATATCTAAAATCCTTTCAGTTTCCTCATATATATTTTACTATGAACCTGGAAAATAGTCAATATTTTTTTACTTTATTCCAGTACTCTTTTGAAGCCTGTTCAATTTTATTGTCACCAAATTCGTAGTATTGCCTGTCTTTAATGGTATCGGGTAAATATTGCTGGTCAACCCAATGATTTTCATAGGAATGAGGGTACTTGTAGAATTGCCCTTTATTAGGATTGTCTGCACCGTCAAAATGCATATTTTGAAGTTGTCTCGGTATAGGTCCTGTTCGACCGTTCCTGACATCTGCAAGGGCAGCATCTATTGCATCAATACCCGAAGCTGATTTAGGACTTGTAGCCACAAGAATTACCGCATCTGCAAGGGGGATTCTTGCCTCGGGAAGTCCAACCATTAGGGCACTGTCAACTGCCGCTTTGACAATTGGAATTATTTGCGGGTAAGCAAGACCCACATCTTCGCAGGCACAAACTAAAAGACGACGACAAGCGGAGGGTAAGTCCCCTGCCTCTAACAGCCTTGCAAGGTAGTGAAGTGATGCATCCGGGTCAGAACCACGCATACTTTTCTGAAATGCGGAAACAATGTCATAATGTTCATCGGAGTCCTTGTCATATCTCATAGCACTTTTTTGTGTAAGTTCCTGAGCGGTTTCAAGAGTTATAACTCTTTTACCTTCTTTAATTTCACTTGCCAAAACACAAAGTTCAACACTGTTTAATGCCTTCCTCACATCCCCTGCACAGGCGGTTGAAATATGTTCAATAACACCCTTCTGAATTTCAAGTTTCTCTTTTCTTTCCTTTGACATAAACTCAAACCCACGAGTTGCCGCCTTTGAAATTTCACTTGGAATTATGCTTTTAAACTCAAAAACTGTGGAGCGAGAGAGAATTGCGGGATATACATAAAAATAAGGATTTTCGGCTGTGGATGCAATTAGGGTAATGCTTCCATTTTCTATGGATTCAAGGAGAGTTTGTTGCTGTTTTTTGTTGAAATATTGAATCTCATCAAGGTAAAGCAAAATACCGTTCATACCGCTAAAGGAATCAAGCTGTGCAATGGCTTCTTTAATATCGGCAGTTCCGGCAGTCGTACCGTTGAGCTTAACTAAATGACGCTGAGTCTGTTTGGCGATAATACTTGCAAGAGTTGTTTTGCCCACACCGGGAGGACCATAAAAAACCATATTGGGGACTTCACCGGATTCTATTATATTCTTCAAGGGCTTACCTGCACCTATTAAATGCTCTTGCCCTATCATATCTTCTATTGTTTTCGGACGAAGTCTGTCCGCAAGGGGTGACGACATAAAACCATTCCTTTCATATTTATTCTATCATACATAAAAGTAAATTGCAATAATAGGCAATTCAAAAAAATTTACAAATTTTCTATTGACTTTTGACTTTTCCTGACTATAATTTATTGTAGTAGGTCAAGGAAAGTCAAAGTAGGTGATAAATTGAGTATCAGCAACAAAATCACGGATATAATCTTTGAAATGCTTGAGAAAAACGGCACAGCAGAAATTAAGAGAAATGATTTTGCCAAGAAAGTTGGCTGTGCACCAAGCCAGATAAACTATGTAATTTCAAAGAGATTTATCCCTGAACTGGGTTATTTTGTGGAAAGTCAAAGAGGAAGCGGAGGTTATATTAAAATTTCTAAAGTTGTTTTAGACAATAAGAATGCACTTAAACACGCCCTAAACTCCATTGGAGATTCACTTGACCCTTTGGCGGCTCGTAATCTCGTTTCTAACCTTGTCACAAAAGAAATAATAGATAGCAGAATTGCCGAAATAATTATGGCAGTTTTAAGTGACTATTCCCTCAAAGATGTTTCCCCCGAATTAAGAGATTACACAAGGGCAAAAATACTGAAAAACACTTTACTTGTTTGTGGAAAGGATGATTAAAATGTTTTGCCAAAACTGTGGAAAAAATGAAGCTAATACACATATAAAGCAAATTATAAACGGTGCTATGACAGAAAGTCACCTGTGCTCTTTTTGTGCAAATAATCTTGGCTATACGGATATGTTCTCCGGATTCAGTTTGAATCTCAGCGAATTTTTTGGCGGCATTTTAGGTGACATGCTTCCCTCTTTAACCGTAGGCAATATTAAAAGATGTGAAAAATGCGGCTCAAGTTTTGACGACATTGTAAGAAGCGGTATGATTGGGTGCGGTGATTGTTACAGAACTTTTTATGACAAGTTATTACCGTCAATTCAAAGAATTCACGGCAGGAACAGTCACACAGGGAAAACCGCCTTGATCACAGAGAAATCTACTCCGATTAAATCTCTAAGCGAACAAATTGAAGAACTAAAAGAGGAAATGCAAAAAGCGGTTAAAATTGAGGACTTTGAAACTGCCGCTAAAATAAGGGATCAAATCAAAGAATTGAAGGGTGGTGCAGATAGTGAATAAATGGTATGCACAAAAAGGCGATAATAATGATGTTGTTTTAAGTACAAGAGTTTGTTTGGCACGGAATCTTGAAGATTATCCCTTCCCATCTCATTTAGATTCTAAATCTAAAAGCGAAGTTAATGAAAAGATTAAAAATATAATCTTTGAAAACGATGAATATAATTTCAGTTTCTTTAGAATGAGCGATATTACAAGAATTCAGGCGGTATCCCTTGCAGAAAAGCATATAATCAGCCCTGAATTTGCAACCGGTAAAAAAGGTACTGCCCTTGTTATTTCCCAGGACGAAAGTGTAAGTTTAATGCTTAACGAGGAGGATCACATAAGACTTCAAGTTATGAAAAGCGGTCTTGCTTTAGAGGATGCATTTGAAATTGCTGATAAAATCGACAGCATTATAGACAAGAAAATAGAATATGCCTTTGACCAAAGGCTTGGTTACTTAACAAGTAGCCCCATAAATTTAGGTACTGCATTGAGAGCCTCTGTTTTTTTGCATCTACCTGCTCTTGCTTCTTGCGGACAGATAAATTCAGTTATCAACACCATTTCAAAATTAGGGTTAAATGTTGCTACCGTTTACGGTAACCGTTCAAATAATGTGGGAGATATTTACCAAATCAGCAACTCTATCACTCTTGGAATGAATGAGGAAACCGCTATTTCAAATCTTAAATCAATAGTACTTCAGCTCGTAAATCAGGAGAGAAATGCGGCTCAAAGAGAAATTAAAAAACCTGCCGTTGAAGACAGGATTTTTAGAGCTTTGGGGATACTAAAAAGCGCAAGACTGATAAACTGTACCGAATTTATGAAACTGATTTCACTTGTACGCTTTGGAATATCAGCAGGTTTAGTTGAAAATATTCCCATTGAAAAAGTAAATGCACTAATAAGCGAAATGCAACCGGCAACTATTTGTGCAAGTTACGAAGGAGTGGACACAACAGAAGTTCAGGATGCAATAAGAGCTACAACCGTAAGAGAAGTTTTAAGATAAGAATTCCTTCATCAGCGAGGGTCCGAAAGCGACAAAGTCGCCTGTGGCTTTCGCTGTTTTTTCATTTATACTCTTAACTCCGCTATCAATTTCGTTACCCTTATGATAAATCATAAAGGGAACAGGATCACTTGCGTGTGTCATAGTTACAATCGGAGTTGGATGATCGGGTAATATCATAATTTTATAATCTTCACCGGTACTGTTTAGGTAATCAAGTATAATAGGAAGAACTTTTTGATCAATCAGCTCAATTGACTTAACTTTATTTTCAGGTTCATTTCTATGACCGCATTCGTCAGGGGCCTCTATGTGAATGTAAATAAAATCTTTACCTTTCTTAAACTCCTCAACGGCGGCATTTGCCTTACCTTCAAAGTTTGTGTCAAGGTAACCCGTTGCACCCTCAACATCGGGAGCACTCATACCTGCACAAATAGCAATTCCTTTAAGCAGGTCAACTGCGGAAATAATACTACCCTTTACACCGTAAAGATCCTCAAATGAATCTAAAGCGGGTTTCTTGCCCTCACCCCAAAGCCAAATGGAATTTCCGGGAGACTTACCTTCCGCAATTCTTTTTTTGTTTATAGGGTGGTCTTTTAGTAAAGAATAGCTGTCCTTCATCATAGCAATAAGTTCCTTGGCATTTTCACTACCTGAAAGATATTCACCGACAACTTTACCTGAAATATCATGGGGTGGTGTCATTGAGCCAAGGTCGGTAGTACCGTTTTCAACGATAAGACAATGGCGATAACTGACACCTGAATAATAAGTATACTTTTCGTTGCCAAAATGTTCTTGAACACTCTTTATTAGTTCTGCCGCTTCCTGTGAAGAAATATCACCGGCAGAGTAATCAACCATAGTTTTGTCTTCATAATTTTCTTCGTCACTGAGTGTTACAAGATTACAGCGAAGTGAAACATCGGTTTCCTTCATATTTACACCGATGCTTACTGCTTCAAGGGGTGAACGACCTGTATAGCAAATTGCAGGATTATAGCCAAGAACAGAAAGATTAGCTACATCGGAGCCGGGTTTCATACCCTGCTCAATAGTTCTGACAAGTCCAACCCTTCCCTTTTTGGCAAGAGAATCAAAAATAGGTTTGTTTGCAACTTCCATGGGTGTTTTATTGTCTAAAGCGGGAACGGGATAGTCCGCCATTCCATCATAGAGAATTACTGCGTATTTCATATAGCCTCCAAAATTTATTTATCCTTTCTTGAAGTAACAACACACACAACCGCTACTATAACCGCAACAACTGCGGCAACAGCTATCCAAATAAGTTTTGGATCACTACCGGTGTTTGCAATCGGTTCAACTGTTTCTGCCGCAAAGGCAGTTATGGCAACCGTAATAGCTCCAAGAATAATTAAGACACAAAGGAGAATCGCAACAATTCTAACCAATAAAGTTCTTTTTTGCATAATATTACCTCTCATTTAATGCTATTGCTTTCATACTCTCACCAATTACCTGCGCAATTAATTCTGCTTTCTGTTGAGAGTTAGAAACTGCCGTAACATATATCTTTATTTTTGGCTCGGTACCGGATGGGCGAATTATAACAAAGTGATCTTCAGAAAGCTGATATGCCAAGATATTTGACTTTGGAAATTCAAGTTCTTCAATTTTTCCGGTATTTACACTGAAGATTTCTCTCTTATTAAAATTTTGAATCTTTTCTACTTTATATCCACCAATTTCTGCCGGTGGATTTTTTTCAAGTTCTGCCATAATTTTCTGCATTGTCGCCATTCCCTTGGCTCCCTCAAAAGCACAACTGATTTGTTTATTTGAGTAAAAACCAAGTTCATTTTGCAAATCAGTTAAAACATCCAACAGGGTTTTACCTTGATTGCGATAAAATGCAGTCATTTCGCATATCATAAGAGCAGCGGCAACAGCATCCTTATCTTTGGCATGTGTGCCTAAAAGGTAGCCGTAACTTTCCTCGAATCCCATTATGAAATCGGCTTTTCTTCCCTGATTTTCAAGGGAAGTAATATGTTCACCAACATACTTGAAACCGGTTAATACATCTTTAATTTTGACACCGTATTTTTCGCAAACCTTGTCAGCAAGTTTAGAGGAAACAAAGGATTTTACTACCGAAGGATTAGCGGGCAAAGAGCCAAGGACTTTTCTTTCCCCAAGAATATAATTGATAAGTAAAACACCTATTTCATTACCGTTTAATAGAACATACTCGTCATTTGTTAAAATTGCAGTTCCAATCCTATCGGCATCGGGATCTGTGGCGAATATCAGGTCAGCTTTGTATGTTTTTGTCATCTCAAGGGCACATTCAAACACTTGTCTGACTTCGGGATTGGGATAAGGACAAGTAGGAAAGTTCCCGTCCGGAAGTTCTTGCTCCTTAACTACTCTTATATCCTTAAATCCGGCTCTGTCAAGAACTGTTCGAACAGGGATATTTCCTGCACCGTTTAAGGGAGAGTAAATAATTTTAATATCGCTATCTTTTATGACTTCGGGATGAATTGAGAGTTTTAAGCAGGCTTCATAATATTCCTCAAAAATATCTTCACCGATAATTTCAACAAAACCTTTAGAAAGAGCTTCTTCGTAAGGTATAGACTTAATGTCCTTGAAGTAATCCGTTTTGGAAATGAAATTGTAAGTAGCATTTGCCGCCTCATCGGTCATTTGATAGCCTGCAGGGTCATAACACTTATAGCCGTTATATTTTGAAGGGTTATGGCTTGCGGTAATCACTATGCCGCTTTGGCAGCCAAACCTCATAACCGCATAAGAAACCATAGGGGTAGGCACAAGTCTCGGAAACAAATATGTTTTAATTCCGTTTGCGGCAAATATTTCTGCACTTTGGCAGGCAAATTCATCTGATTTTATTCTACTGTCATACCCTATTGCCACACTTGGATTTTTATATTGGCTATTTAAATAATTTGAAAGTCCCTGAGTTGCTCTGCCAACGGTGTATTTGTTCATTCTGTTGGTGCCATAACCCAAAATACCGCGAAGTCCCGCTGTTCCAAAGGTTAAATGGGTGTAAAATCTGTCAATAATTTCATCTTGATTGTCTTTAATTGACAATAAATCTTGATGTGCTTCATTGTCATTAACAGTATTTTCAAGCCATTGTTCATAGAGATCGTTATAGTTGTTCAAAAGAGCACCTCCTATGTCTTCTACCATATTTAGTATATTATATAGTATGTAACCACTATTTGTCAACATAAATAATTACAATTTGTAACTATTTTTAATTCCGTTACTTTTTAAGAAACAAAAAGAGCTTTTCAGCTATTGCCGAAAAGCTCAAAAGGGCTTTCACTTACTGTTCTACTGCGTAAACGCTAACCTTTTTACGATCTTTGCCCATACGCTCAAATTTAACTTTACCGTCAATAAGTGCAAAAAGAGTGTCGTCAGAACCTTTGCCCACATTGTTGCCTGGGTGAATCTTTGTGCCTCTCTGTTTTACAAGAATATTACCTGCAAGAACAAATTGACCGTCTGCTCTCTTTGCGCCAAGTCTTTTAGACTCGGAATCACGACCGTTACGGGTTGAACCCATACCTTTTTTATGAGCGAAAAGCTGAAGATTAATCTTAAGCATTTTAATTACCTCCGTTAATAATTGTAATGTTCTCAGGATATTGCCGTGAGATTTCGTTCAAATGAAGTTGTAGCCCTTTCAAAAGCAAAACTGTTTCTTTACTTGGACTTTCAACAACTACCTTTAGGTACCCATCATCAAGTTGAATATCAGCCTTATCTCCAATAACATCTGTTATGGTGTTGGCTGTCATAAATGCAGCTGAAGAAACCGAGGCGCAAACAATATCTTTACCTTCTTCTTCAACATCTGTATGTCCTGAAACCTCAAAGCCGTTAAGTTGAGAACCGCTAAAAAACTTAACCTTTGTCATCTCTTTAGTTTATGCGTTGATGGCTGAAATTTCAACCTTTGTGTAAGGCTGTCTGTGGCCAAGTTTACGCTTTGAATTTTTCTTGGGCTTATAGGTCATAACCGTGATTTTTTTGCCCTTTCCATTCTTAATAACTTTAGCAGAAACGCTTGCACCGTTAACATAGGGTGCGCCAACCTTTATGCCGTCATCTGAACCGATTGCGATAACTTTGTCGAAGTTATATTCGCTTTCTTCTGTGGCGTCTAGCTTTTCAATGAAGATAACATCACCTGTTTCTACCTTGTACTGCTTTCCGCCGGTTTCAATAATTGCGTACATTTGTAATACCATTCCTTTTTAAGACTCGCTATTATGAGGCCACTATGGTTTTGGGCATAACTAACCCGCCTCTAATACGCGGCAAGAGGGATTATACCACAAGGAAATTGTGTTGTCAATATCATATCGAAAAATATTAACATTATTTATGCCGTTTTATTGTTCATAATCACCATACGGCTCTTCAGGAATAACAAGGGCACAAACAAAATAAAGTATGATGGGGAAGCCTAAAACAGAAAGGGAAAGGAAAACATAAATGAGCCTAAGAATTGTAGAATCAATTCCTAAGTATTTCGCAAGACCGCCAAAAACACCACAAATTTTTCTGTCCGTTGTCGAACGATAAAGTTTCTTTTGCATATTTTTCTCTCCTTAAATTATTTCATTTATTGTTTTGCAAGCAACTATGGTGTTGCGCATAAGCATTGTAATTGTCATGGGACCTACACCACCGGGTACCGGAGTGATGTAACTTGCCTTTTCTTTAACTGCCTCAAAATCAACATCACCGCAAAGTTTCCCCTCTTCATCTGTGTTCATACCCACATCGATTACAACAGCCCCATCTTTTACCATATCCGCTGTGACAAACTTCGCTTTACCGATTGCGGAAACGAGAATATCCGCCTGTTTTGTAATTTCCTTAATATTTTTTGTTTTTGAATGGCAGGTTGTAACTGTAGCATTAGCCTGAAGCATAAGCATCCCCATGGGTTTACCAACAATATTGCTTCTACCCAGCACTACACAGTGCTTTCCTGTAACATCAATTCCTTCGTATTCAAGCATTTTTATAACACCCCATGGCGTGCAGGGCATTATTTTACCAATACCGATGGAAAGCTTACCTACATTTTCAGGATGAAAACAGTCAACATCTTTTAGAGGTGAAATTGCACAAAGAATCGCTTGAGAATCAATATGTTTCGGAACCGGCATTTGACAGAGAACACCGTGAACTGTTTCGTCTGCATTCAGATCTTCGATAAGTGTTAAAAGCTCCTGTGTGGTGGTTTCTTCCGATAAAGCATATTCCCTTGAAATAATTCCGATTTTTTCACAAGCGGCTTTTTTATTGTTTACATAGACTCTTGATGCAGAATCGTTGCCAACAATAATAACAACGAGGCAGGGGTTAATCCCCTTTTCTTTAAGTTCATCAACCTCATTTTTCATAAGGTCAAGGTTATAATCTCTAATTTTTTTCCCATCAATCAATTTAGCCATTATCTGCTCCTTGTTTTATTTCTTGATTTTTCTCTTTTAATTCCAATTCAGAAAAGTAGTCTATACCATCTATGGGCTTTGGATTTTTCTTGTATTTTACAGTGAAGTAAATCAACAAAACAAGACATACTAAAGCTAAAACTAAAGAAAGGACCTGAGAAGTTCTTAAGGTAGTTCCTGCAATGTAAAGTGAATCTGTTCTTAGTCCTTCAACCACAGTTCTTTCGGTACCGTACCAAACGCCGTACCAAAGTGCCATTTGACCGCTGAATAGTCTGAATTTGCGACAAACCAAATAAAGAACAAGTACACCTAAAAGACACCAAAGGGACTCATACAAAAATGTTGGATGTACCGGCTTTGTAGGGTCAATTTTTATCCCTAAAGAAGTGATCTCTTCAAAATTTTGTGAAAGATAGGCATAAGTTTTCTCACTGTACATTCCCCAAGGAAGGTCTGTGTTTGTACCGAATGCCTCCTGATTCATAAAGTTTCCCCATCTGCCTATACCTTGTCCCACAAGCAGAGATATTCCGATACAGTCAAGCAGATTAAGAAAATTCAGTTTCCGAACTTTACAAACCAAAAAAGCACCAAATACTCCTACAATAATTCCGCCATAAATAGCAAGACCGCCTTCCCAGATTTTAGGAATATCAGAAAGATGATTGCTGTAATAGTCCCACTTTGAAAAAACATAATAAAGTCGAGCTCCGATTACAGCAAAAATCGTACCGTATATAAGAACATCCACCATTTTATCAAGGGACATTTTCCATGTATAGGCAATTCTTCCGCCTAAAAGTGTGGCAAGTAAAAAGCCAAAGGCAATAATTGCACCATACCAGTGTATAGTAATTTCTCTGCCGAAAAGAGTAAACTCCGCAAGAATTGAGGGAACTTCAAAACCACGAGATATGGCATTAAAATAAACTGTTGTATAGTCTGCCATTTTATTTCCTCCCTATTGCTCTATCGGAGAAATGACGGAAAGGGCACATCCCTCTTGATTTAATTTCTCAAGACGAGCCATTACCTGCTCCGGTGTAATTTGTTTAATGGTTTCTATTTCACAGAAGGGTTCATAGCCGGAGAAATATTGACTCATAAGGTAGTTGGCAATGTCATCAATATCGTTATAGCACATAACCGCTCTTCCGTAGAACTTTCGTTTTGCTCTTTCAATGAGTTTCAAATCTATTCCGTTTTTCTTGGCGTTTTGAATTTCTTTCTCCACAAGTTTTGCAACTTTTTCAGGTTCATCACTTGTGCCACCAATCATAACCGTGCTAAAACCGTATCCGTCAAATAATGAAGCTGAAAAATCCATTTCAACAAGTCCCGCATCAAGATTTCTCTTAAAAAATGCAGAACCTTTTCCAAAAAGGGCCGACAAAAGAATGTCTGTTGCGATAGCTTCTTCAAGTTTCAGTTCCGGCTTTGTTATGTATTCCTTGTAACCCATTAAAAATTGTTTTTTCCCCACCGGAAGTTTATCTTCAACATATTTTTGGACACAACGGGGGTTTTCAACCTCAAATTTTCTGTCGGGGACTTTTCTCTTTTCAATTTTTATTGACTTTGAAACCTGTTCAATAACCCTTTCGGGGTCAACTCCACCCACGACACAGAAAACCATGTTTGACGGATTATAGTATGTCTCATATAGCGAGTACAATAATTTATCGTCTATTTGGGCAATAGACTCTTGAGTACCTGCTATATCAACTCTGACGGGATTTTTCTCATACAAAGCCCGTAAAAGATTAAACATAATCACCCAATCGGGAATATCCTGATACATCCTTATTTCTTGTCCGATAATTCCCTGCTCCTTTTCAACGGTTTCTTTTGTGAAATATGGATTTTGAACAAAATCCAGCAGGTACCCCAATGACTCCTCAATTTTATCACTGCCCTTAAATAGGTAAACAGTATTTTCAAAACTTGTATAGGCATTTGCATAAGCACCGGTTTTAGCAAATAATTCAAAGGCATCTAAATCTTCACTTTCAAAAAGCTTGTGCTCAAGAAAATGAGCAGTACCCTCGGGTATCTTTGAAAATGTACCGTCATCATTACCTAAAAAAGTATCTATTGAGCCAAATTTCACTGCGAAAAGTGCAAAGGCGGAGGGGCAGTTTTTCTTGGGCATTACACGAATTTCAAGACCGCTTGGGTGCTTTGCACAAACTACTTTTTCACCGAGGGTCTCATGAGTGTATTCTTTAATCTTCATTTTTACCCTCCTCCGATTGCTCTGCCTTAAGCATAAACACCTTATCAATTGACATTCTCTTTGCGGCGTTACAAACCTCTTCACGGGTTACACCCTCAAGTGATGTGGCATATTCCTCCGGTGTAGAAAGTTTTTTGTCAAGAATTTGACCTATATACCAACTTGTGTAGGATTCAGGTGCTGTGTAGGTAAAGCCCTCACGAAGACTTCTCTTTGAAGCCGCAAGAGTTTCATCTTCAAAGTTGCCCTGTGTAATATCTTCAAGTTGCTGAAAAATTGCTTTTGTAGCGGTTTCCTCCTGATGAGTATCTATACCGCTTTGAATGATGATTATTCCTTTTGAAGATATTAAACTTGAGTTGCAGTAGTAAGCGAGGCTCATTTTTTCACGAACATTTGTGAAAAGTTTTGAATATGTGCCACCACCTAAAATGTCGCACATTACCCTTGTGGCAAAAAGATTATCATCACAATTTTTCATTCCTGTTCTGTAACCCAAAACAAGCTTGCCTTGATTCAAGGGAACAGTTTCTTCAATTCTTTCAAAATTCTTTGCTTTTGAAACAAAAATTTGCTTTATTTTGCAGGGGTGTCTTTCAATGATTGAAAATTTGTCGGCAACTATTTTTTCAATGTTCTCGATGTTAGATCCACCCACAACCGTAACCTGAACAATTGCGGTACTTAAAAGATTTTTCCATGCTTCATATACTTGTGGAAGAGTAACCTTTTTAACCTGTTCAATAGTACCGTCACAACTTTTACCATAGGGCTCATTTTCACACATATATTCAATCAGTTTTTTGCGGGCATACGCTTTTTTGTCATCTTGCTCCTCTAAAATTTTATTGATAAGCAGACGCTTTTCAAGAGCTAAATTTTCTCTGCCGAAGCTTTTTCTTTTTACATTCGGCTTAAAGAGCATATCAAATAGAAGCCGAGCACTTTCATCAACAATACTTTCACCGTCAAGAGAAAACTTGTCATCTAAACAAGTAATATGCATATTGACAACCTGTGCATCCCCGATTTTAGAGACACCTGCACCTAACATTGCACCGTGTAACTCATCTAATTTTCCCACTAAATCGGAAAAATTTGGATAGCGAGCACAGGAACGCTTCAGAAGTCCTATGAGAAGGGCATTTTTAGCGGCATTGTCATCAAGGGGTACTGCAAGGGAAATTGAAATTTGATTTGTTTTAAAACTGTTTGTTTTTACATTTACCAGTCTGACTCCTGGACAGATTCGCTTTTCATAAAGCATTTGAACACTTCCTTAAATATCGCATTGAGTAATCATTTCGTAGGTTTCTCTTTTTACTACCTCTCTTGCCTTACCATCTTTAACCATAACAACAGGAAGTCGAGGAATGCGATTATAGTTGGAAGCCATTGAATAGTTATAAGCACCTGTTGAAAGAACTGCAAGAATATCACCGGGTTCAACGGGTTGAACTCGAGTCCACTCCTGAATTATGTCGCCGCTTTCACAGCATTTACCGGCAAGGGTAACTGTCCAAGATCTCTTTTCACTTGCCTTGTTTGCACATACTATCTCATAGTCTGACTGATAAAGTGCATATCTCGGATTGTCTGTCATACCGCCGTCAGCCGAAATGTAGGTTCTCACATCCTGTATAACCTTA
>CAYFRJ010000006.1:27141-66144 GCA_964345625.1 uncultured Clostridium sp.
TAACTGCACCTATCGTGTACAGGGTAATACCTGCAGCACCTACGATAGCACGACCGGGTTCAATAATGATGAATGGAGTTTTTAACCCAAGTTCTGCTGCATAGGAATTTACCGTGGCACTTACCCTGCGCATATAGTCACTGTATGCTCTCGGTCTGTCGCTCTTCAAATATTTAATACCGAAACCGCCGCCGAGGTTTAACTCTTCAAGTTCCACTCCGGTAGCATTTTTAACCTCTTTGAAAAGGTCAAGCATAACCGTAGAAGCAAGTTCAAAGGGGCCAAGGTCAAATATCTGTGAACCTATGTGACAATGAAGCCCTTTAAGCTCAACATTTGGCATATTGATTGCTTCAATAATACACTCCATAGCTTCACCGGTTTCAAGTGCAAAGCCAAATTTAGAGTCGATTTGACCTGTTTTTATAAACGAGTGGGTATGAGCATCAATACCCGGCTTAATTCTAAGCAGAATGCCGATAACCTTACCGTATTCACTTGCAATTTTATTGAGAGTTTCAAGTTCTGTTACATTATCGACAATAACTCTACCTACATCGTTTTTGACAGCCATTTCAAGTTCTTCATAGGTTTTATTGTTGCCGTGGAAAAAGATTTTATCTGTTGGGAAATTAACGCTGAGAGCAGTATAAAGTTCTCCGCCCGAAACAACATCAACGCCACAGCCTTCACTTTCGCAAATGCGCATCATCTCTTTGCAGCAAAAAGCCTTTGAGGCATATACCACAAGACCGTTACCGTCATATTCATCATCAATACTTTTTTTGAATTCTCTGAGATTTTTACGAATCTTATTTTCATCAAAAGCATAAAGTGGTGAGCCAAACTGTTTAACAAGTTCAACTGTATCATAGGCACCTATGGTTAGATGACCGCGTTCATTAACTGAAATACAATCTGAAACATACATAATTTATTTCTCCTCGATAATTTTTTGAATAACTTTTTGAAGCTCGTTTACACCTGTACCTTTCACAGATGAAAACTCTATTTTAACAATATCTTCATAATCTGCAAGTTCACTTGCAAGTTCTTGTCTTCTTTTTTCTGTCTCTCCCTTATTTAGTTTGTCGCATTTCGTAAGGGCAATAACAAAGGGAATTTCTGCTTCTTTTAAGAAAGAAAGCATTGTTATATCTTCTGCGGAGGGAGCGTGACGCATGTCTATAAGCTGAACTACGAGAGCAATATCCCTTTGAGACTGAAAGTAGCCCTCCATTAATTCTGCCCAGCGAACCTTTTCACTTTGACTGCGTTTTGCATAGCCGTAACCGGGCAGGTCAACGAAAAATACTCCGTCACCTTCAAAAAAGTTTACGGTAATGGTTTTCCCGGGAGTAGCGGAAACTCTTGCAAGACTCTTTCTGTTGAAGAGTTTGTTTATCAAAGAAGATTTTCCTACATTGGAGCGACCTGAAAAAACCACCTCCGGCAATGTGCTTTTCGGCAGTTGTTTTGAAGTTCCGTAAGATGCGGTGAAGTCTATCACATCAAATCTCATATTTCACCTCAATTTAAGCCAATAACCGCTTCATGCCAAACCTGGTCAACTGTTTTGACAGGGATGAAGGTTATATTTTCTTTAACTTTTGCGTCTATTTCATCAAGGTCACTTTTGTTGCCCTCGGGAATTATAACTTTCTTAATACCCGCTCTGTAAGCCGCCATCGACTTTTCCTTAAGTCCGCCTATGGGAAGCACTCTGCCTCGAAGGGTAATTTCGCCTGTCATGGCAACATCATCACGAACCTTTTTACCCGTTAGCGCAGAAACAAGGGAGGTTGCAATGGTTACACCTGCTGAAGGTCCATCCTTAGGGGTTGCACCCTCAGGGAAATGAATATGAATGTCATTAGTCTTATAAAACTCACTGTTAATTTCAAGTTCTTTTGACTTTGAGCGAATGAAACTTACCGCAGTCTTTGCACTTTCCTGCATAATATCACCGATTGAACCGGTAAGTTCTATTTTTCCCGTTCCGTCAAGAACTGCTGACTCAATTTCCAGCATTTCTCCGCCCACACTTGTCCAGGCAAGGCCGGTAGCCACACCAACCTCACTGCCTCTTCTAATCTCATCTTCTTTGTATTTTCGTGAGCCGAGGAATCTTTCAAGGTTTTCGGGCTTTACTACAATTCTTTCTATTTCACCTTCAACTATTAACGCAGCGGTTTTACGGCAAATTGCAGCAATCTTTTGTTCAAGAAGTCTGACACCAGCTTCTCTTGTGTATCCCTCGATAATTAACTTAATTGCCTTGTCTGTAAAACGAATTTTATTACCGTTAAGTCCGTGCTTTTTAACCTGCTTTTTTATGAGGTGTCTTTTTGCGATATTAAACTTTTCTTCAAATGTGTAACTTGAAAGTTCAATAATTTCCATTCTATCCTGGAGTGGCATTGGAATGTCGGTACGAATATTTGCAGTAGTTATAAAAAGCACTCTGCTTAAGTCATAAGGTAAATCAATGTAATGATCCGTAAATGTATGGTTTTGCTCAGGGTCTAAAACCTCAAGTAATGCTGAAGTGGGGTCGCCTTTGTAGTCAGAAGAGAGCTTATCAATTTCATCAAGCAAAATCACAGGGTTACTTGTTCCCGATTTGCGAACGGCATCAATTATTCTACCCGGCATTGAGCCGATATATGTTCTTCTGTGTCCTCGAATTTCTGCCTCATCTTTGACGCCGCCGAGAGCAATACGAACAAATTTTCTGCCTGTTGCCCTGGCAACAGAGCGAGCAACACTGGTTTTACCCACTCCCGGTGGTCCCACAAGGCTAATAATTTGGCCTTTTATCTCTGAGGAAATTGTGGAAACCGCAAGATGCTCAATAATTCGCTCCTTAACTTTTTCAAGACCGTAGTGGTCCTTGTCAAGAATTGCTTTGCTTTTCATAATGTCTTGATTTTCCTTTGAATACTTACCCCAAGGAAGTTCAAGGCAAACCTCAATGTAGGTTCGGGCAACTGCAGCATCGGAGGATGCGGGTGACATTTTTTCAAGTCTTGCACATTCTTTAAGAAGTTTTGTCTTAACCTCTTCGCTTGCCTTCATAGAATCAATGGATTTTCTATATGATGCAATATCATCGTCTTGAGAAAAACCGTTAAGTTCTTCCGTAATCGCTTTAAGTTGTTCATTGAGATAGTAGTCCTTTTGGTTTTTATCTATCTTTTCTTGAACCTTATCCGAAATTTCCATTTCAATAGCCAAAAGTTGAGTTTCATTGGCAAGAATTTCACATATTGCCATAAGTCTTTGGAGAGGATTACGATTTTCCAATATTCTCTGTCTGTCCTCAAACTCAAGCATTATATTGGCAGCAATAAAGTCGGCCAGTCTGCCGGGATCTTTCATTTCTATAACCTTTGAAATGATATCTTCGGGAATACGGGGAGCAAGGTCACTGTAGGCAGAAAACAAGTCCTTAGCTTGCCTCATAAGGGCTACAGAAAACTTCTCATCCGCAGCAAGCACTTCTTCATTTTCAAGTTCTATTACATCACTGTAAAGCATTCTTCCGTTGTCAACGAGATTTTCAAGCCTTGCTCTTTTTAAGCCAAAAACGGAAAGGTGAATATATTTAGTTTTTCCGGGAGCACGAAGAATCTGCTCAACTTTTGCCAAAACGCCAACTGTATAAAGGTCATCTGTTTTAGGATCGTCTTGACTAATGCTTTTTTGAGTTACCAAAAAAATATGTTCATTGTCATCCAAAGCTTTTTTTACTGCATTTATGGATTTCTCACGACCAACATCAAAATGTAATAACTCATTGGGGAACATCACGATGCCTCGCAATGCCACCGTTGGTACTCTTCTTATCAAATTTGGATTCATAATTATTCCTCTCGTTCTTTGCGTAAATATGAGCCCTTTGGTATTTCAAAAGGGCAACTGAAAGACAGTTCCATCATTGGGTGTGGAGCACTGTCAACATTTTCACCGTTAGCATTTTTTAAGTTTTTAACCGTGATTAAAAAGGGCTTTTGTCCCTTAATCATTACCTCAAGCTCATCTCCCTCAAAGAAACGGTTTCTTTGACTTGCATAAAGTGCTCCGTCTTTCCATGAGTCTGCCACTGCAACCACATCCCAAGTTCGAATGTAACCGCCGTCATAGAAAATATGAGCTTCATTCATAGGATCATCAAAGTAAAAACCTGTGCAGAATTCTCTGTTGCTTGTTTTATATATTTCGTCTGAAATCCATTGTTCATTTTGATAAAGCGGATCAAACCCGCTTGCCTTAAAGCCGTCAAGTGCGACACGATAGGCGTTTACCGTCACAGCAGTGTAGTATGCCGACTTTGCTCTACCCTCAATCTTAAATGAATTTATACCCGCAGCATAGAGTTGTGGAATATAATCAATCATACACATATCACGGGAATTCATAATAAATGTACCCGACTTGTCCTGTTCAACAGGAAAGGACATTTCAGGTCTTGTGGTTTCCACAAGGGAATACTGCCAACGACAAGGCTGTGCACAGTCTCCACGATTGGAGTCTCTACCTGTCAGGTAATTGGAAAGAAGGCACCTTCCGCTGAAAGAAACACACATCGCTCCGTGAACAAAGCACTCAATTTCAAGTTCTTTGGGACATTTCGCTCTGATTTCAGAAATTTCTTCAAGGGAAATTTCACGAGCGGTAACAATTCTTTTTGCTCCCATCTCATAGAGGGCGGTTGCACTTGCATAATTTGTGATACCTGCCTGAGTAGATATATGAATTTCAATGTCAGGCACATATTTCTTTGCTAACTTGAGTACACCTAAATCTGTAACGATAAGTGCATCCACACCGCTGTCTTTTACATATTTGAAGAATTGGGGTAAAATTTCAATTTCATTGTTTCTCGGAACGGTATTGCAGGTTAGATAAACCTTTACTCCCTTTGAGTGAGCCAAATCACAGGCCTCTTTCAGTTTCTCGCCGCCAAAAGATGCGGCGGCAGTTCTCATTCCAAAGACATCTGAGCCAAGGTAAACGGCATCTGCACCATATTCAATTGCAGTCTCAAGCCTCTCGAAATCACCAGCAGGTGCCAAAAGCTCAGGTAAAGGGTAGTTTTTCATTTTGTGACCTCTGTCAATTGTTGTTTGCACGAAGTACAAGGTTTGCATTGGCATCGTGCTCTGCCTGTGTTATTGCAAGGTAAATCTTGCCGTATTTGTCGTGACGGAAGAAATAGTAAGGCGTTTCATTTGGGAAAAGTGCAGCATTTATTGCATCATCACCGGGGTTACAAATCGGTCCGGGAGGAAGGCCTTGAATGGTATAGGTATCATATCTCTGTGCAAAAAGAACCCCCTGTGCCGCAGGAACATTCGGTTTAACATACTTTCTAATGTAGGTGGTTGTGGAGTCACACCCAAGAATGGGCCAAGATGCCAAATTTCTTAAACGGTTATGAATAACAGAGGAAATATCTCCCATTTGTTCTTTATCTGCCGCTTCTCTTTGAATAATGGAAGCAATTATTAAAATTTCGTCTTGTGTGTAACCTAATTTATCTGCTTGTTTTTGATAATCATCTGTCCAATTAGTCTCAAACTCATCAAAGAATTTTCTTAAAACGGAGTTAGCATCGGAATCCATATAGAATTCGTAAGTGTTTGGGTAAAGATACCCCTCAAGTTTGAAAACTCTGTCGGAACTGTTTGGAACATTTTTTATAAACTTATATTCAAAATCGGTACCGGTAAGGGAAGAAAGAAGTTTTGATTTACTGCAAACACCAAATTTATCAAGACGGTCAAAGATTTGATAAATTGACCAACCCTCAGGAATTGAAACCATAACGGTATCTTTACCTGTTTTAAGTTCACGAAACTCATAAAGATAACCCTCAAGTCCTAGATTTTTAGGAACATAATAAACGCCACTCAAATATACCGGAACTTTCTTTTCGGTTCTGTTAAGATTTTTCATGGTATCTATAAGCATATAGTAAAGTTTACAAAAAATCTTTTGCTTAATGAGACCTTCCTGTGCCAAAAGATCAATAATATCGTTTGTGTTGGCTTCAAGAGGTATTGTAATCGTAACTGTTTCTTCGTCTCTGCCGAAAGCAAGCACATCATTGATACAAGAAATTGCAATTACGGAAAGTGTAGTTGTCAAAATAATACAAACAGCAAGAAACAGTACAAATGCACTTTGTGACTTTCTTTTCTTTTTTGTCTTATGTGATGATGAAGAGGTTTGAACTACCGCAGGAGTTTTAACCGCATTGATATTTGAAAAATATATTTCGCCCCTATACTGATTTTCGCTATCAAGACTTTCAAGGTTATCACTGTTATCTTCAATATGCACCTCAAACTTAGGTCTTGAATGTGTAACGGGAGCAGAGTGCTGCTCCCCTGTCACAGATTCAGAGGAATTTGTTCCAAGGTAGTCTTCATCAGATATAGTAACTTTGAACGGCTTCTTTTGTAAGTTATCGTTTTCGTTAGGCATACCTACATCTCCTGCTAAAATAGTTTGCTGAAATTATTTGTAAAGTTGCAATGTGGCAGAAAGCTTTTCGGCTTTTTCCGTGCCGGAAAGTCTTTCGACAATGGCAAGTCCGAAATGAATCGCACTTCCCATACCTCTTGCCGTAATAACATTGCCATCGGTTACAACATATTTTTCTGAAATTACGGCACCTTTAAGTTCATCCTCAAATCCGGGGAAACAAGTAGCATTTTTGCCCTTTAAAATTCCCTTTTTTCCGAGAATCATCGGTGCGGCACAAATAGCAGCAACAAGTTTTTTATTTGAAACGCAGTAATCAAGTGTTTTCATAACTTCTTCGTTTTCAAAAAGGTTGGTTGTTCCGGGCATACCTCCGGGGAGGATTATCCCTTCAACTTTACTCAATAAAACTTCGCTTTCGGTAGCATCACATTGAATTGTGATATTGTGGGCGCCGGTTACGAGTTTTGAACCCACACCTACAGAAATAATGTCTATATTTGCTCTTCTGATTACATCAAGGGTTGCAATAGCCTCAACTTCTTCAAAACCCGTTGCAAAATACATTACCAACATAATAATAACTCCAAACTATAAAATTTCTTTTACCGCATTATAAACTTTTTCGTGAATTTCGTCCGGTGAAAGAACTTCACCGTTTTTTGCACATTCTATTCTCTTCCAACCCAGTTTTTCACAGGAATACTCTGCTGCTGCTCTGCACTGTGAAAGATAATCTGTATTTTTTTCATGAATATCTTTTTTACTCTCGTCGCCTTCGTATCTGTCGCTCATAAGCTTTTGAGAGACTTCAACGGGCATATCAAGGTATATTACGGCATCAGGTTTAGGAATACCCAATTTACTATATTCATAGTCTTCAAGCCAAAAAAGAAAACTGTCCCACTCTTCTTTAGGCGTTTTGGTAAGCTGATGGTAAGCATTAGATGTTGTGTATCTGTCAGCTAATATTATGCCACCGTTAAGGTAATCGTTTTTCCAGTAACAGTGGTAACTTACAAACCTGTCAATAGCATAAAATGAGGAAGCGGCATAGGCATTAACATCTTCCGGCTTATCTCCGAATCTGCCTGCCAAATATTGCTTTACAAGAATACAGGCATCATCATCATAATTCGGCAACTTTATGTATGTGAAATTTACACCCTCTTTGGCAAATCTTTTCTCAAGTAATTCCTTTTGAGTGCTCTTACCGCTGCCGTCCAAACCTTCAATTACGATTAGTTTTCCGTTCATAGTTCCTCCAAGGACACATTTAATCAGTTTATTATATCAAAACAAAAGTATTAAATCAAGATATATTTATAAACATTTTACTTATACACTATAATTATATTGACTTTTTGCACAACTTATAGTAAAATTACAAATTGGAAAACAATATGATGCGAGGTAATAAACACAATGAAACTTGATAAACTTTGTGGTGACAGATTTAAGGAGAAACCTGCCGACTGTGTTATTGACAGCCATGCTCTGATGGTTAGGGGCGGCTATATGAAAAATGTAGCAAATGGAATTTATTCTTCCTATATGCCTCTCAAAAGAATCACAAAAAAAATTGAGAATATTATCAGAGAAGAAATGGATGCAATAGATGGGCAGGAAGTTCTGTTCCCCGTTGTAATGCCTGCTTCCCTTTGGTGTGAAAGCGGCAGATACGAGAGTGTGGGCAGTGAAATGGTTCGCCTTGCCGACCGTAATGGTACTCCCCTCGTTTTAGGTATGACTCATGAGGAGGCGGCAGTTCACCTTGTAAGAGAATCCGCAAACACCTATACAAAATATCCCTTTATGATTTATCAAATTCAAACAAAATTTCGTGACGAAGCAAGACCGAGGGCAGGTCTTATAAGAGTTCGTGAGTTTACGATGAAAGACGCCTACTCTTTTCACACTTCCCAAGAAGATTTGGAAAGATATTACGAAATTTGCTATGAAGCCTATAACAAGATTTTTGCCCGTTGCGGTATTCCCGAGGTTATTACCGTCGAATCCGATTCGGGTATGATGGGCGGTAATATTTCTCACGAGTATATGCTTCTTACTCCAATAGGTGAAGACTCCATTGCCATTTGCGGTGAATGTGACTACAGGGCAAACATGGAGGCGGCTCAAAGCATTGTTAAGAACGAACCGAACGGTGAAGACAATGACCTTGAACTTGTTTATACACCTCATATGCAAACAATTGAAGATGTTTGCAACTTTTTGAATGTTTCGGTTGAACTGAGCTGTAAGGCGGTTGTTTACCAAAAGAATCTAACCGATGATTTTGTTATAGTGTTTCTTCGCGGTGACCTTGATGTAAATGAAACAAAACTTACGAACTATCTTCGTGAAGAAATTCATCCGGGAGAAATTACCGAAGACTGCGGACTTATTGCAGGATTTATAGGCCCTGTAAATATGGACAGAGAAAAATTTACGGTTCTTTTTGATAAATCCCTTGAAGGGACAAACAACCTTTGCTGCGGTGCCAATCAACCGGACTATCATTTCAAAGGTCTTAAGATTTCACGAGATGTTGAGGATGTTGAGTTTATCGACCTTGCTAAAATTAAAGAAGGCGGAATCTGTCCAAACTGCGGTAAAAATTCAATTAAAATCGCAAGGGGCATTGAAGTAGGAAACATATTTCAACTTGGTACAAAATATACTAAATCAATGGGTATGCAGTATCAGGACGCTGAAGGCAATCTCCAATACCCGATTATGGGCTGTTATGGTATTGGTGTAGGCAGGCTTGCGGCAAGTGTTTGTGAGGCCCATCACGACGATTACGGACCGATTTGGCCTATGAGTATCGCTCCGTGGCAGGTGCACATTTGCTGTTTAAGGGCTGATGATGAAAACTGCAAAAGCGTTTCAGATAAACTTTATGAGGATATGCTTGCAAATAAGATTGAAGTTATTTACGATGACAGAGATTTTAGACCCGGTGTAATGTTTTCAGATGCAGACCTTCTCGGTGTTCCTATCAGAGTGGTTTGCTCACCCAGAAACCTTGCAGATGGTGTTTGCGAAGTTGTAACAAGAGACAAAAATATAAACGAAAAAATCCCCGTTGAACAGGTTATGGATTTCTGCAAGAAACTTATTGCGGATTTAATGGTATAGAAACAACAACTAAATACGAAATGGAGAGAGATTATGGACAAGAAATTTGAACCCTTATTTACCCCTTGGAAAATTGGAAATTGCGAAATTAAAAACAGAATTGTTCTCACCAGTATGGGTGGCACCAACCTCTTCGGTTGGATGGAAAAGAATCATTTTGATAAAGCAGGCGCAAAATTTGTTATGGAGGCCGCCAAAAACAATGCCGGTCTTATCCTCCCCGGTTGTCAACCGCTCTATAACCCTATGATGGGAAAATGGCTTCATAAGAACAAAAAAATGTATGATGATCTTGCAAAATGGATGCCTGAATTTCACAAGACGGGGGCAAAACTTTTCGTTCAGCTTACAGCAGGTTTCGGCCGTTCATTCACAGTAAGTTCTTTGATGGAAATGCTCTACAATACCCCTGTTATCAATGTGCTTTCAAAGCCCATAATGAATCTTGACAGAATTACCGCTTCCGCTTCACCTTCTCCAAACCGTTGGAGTGACAGGCTTCCTTCAAGAGAAATGACAAAGGCAGAAATTGCACAAATAGTAGACTCCTTTGCTCAAAGTTCAAAACTTCTTATGGATGCAGGCGTTGACGGTGTTGAAATTCACGCAGTTCATGAAGGTTATCTTCTTGACCAGTTTACACACAAGTATGTTAACAAGCGTACAGACGAGTACGGTGGCTCTTTTGAAAACAGATACCGCTTTGCCGTTGAAGTGGTTCAAGCAGTTAAGAAGGCCTGTGGAAATGATTTCCCGGTTTCTCTTCGTTACTCAATAGTTTCAAAGACAAAGGGCTTCCGTCAAGGTGCTCTTCCCGGCGAAGAATATGTCGAAGTTGGCCGTGATATGGAAGAAAGTGAAAAGGCTGCAAAATATCTTCAAGATGCGGGATACGATTGCCTTAACTGCGATAACGGTACTTATGACGCTTGGTACTGGGCACATCCACCGATTTATATGCCTGAAAACTGCAACCTTGAGTATGTTGAGCATATAAAGAAATTTGTTGATATTCCCGTTATTTGTGCAGGCCGAATGAGTCCTGAAGTTGCTGCTGAATCTGTTGCAGAAGGTAAAATTGACGGTGCAGGTTTCGCTCGCCCCTTCCTCGCAGACCAAGAATGGGTAACAAAGATGATAAACGGCCAAGAGGATGACATTCGTCCCTGTATTCTTTGCCATAACGGCTGTTTTAATATGTGCCATTATAATGGAGTTCCCAATGACCAAGATTTATTTGACTCTCTCGGTCTTGCAAGATGTGCGGTTAATGCCGAAACAATGCAGTGGAATAAGCATAAAATTGTGCCCACAAAATCGCCGAAGACCGTTCATATTATCGGTGGCGGTATCGGTGGTATGGAAGCAGCAAGAGTGCTTAAACTCCGTGGTCACAATCCGATTATTCACGAAAAGAGCGATGTACTCGGCGGTGTTTTCATTCCTGCAAGTGCTGAGAGTTACAAAGGCAAACTTCGTGAACTGCTTGATTGGTTCAGAAACCAAATGACAAAGCTTGATATTGAAGTTAAGTTTAATGATGAAATTACAGATATTTCTCAATTTAAGGGCTCACCTGTTATAGTTGCGACCGGTTCGACTCCCCGCATTTTAAGCGGTGTTCCCGGATACGAAAAGATGATTGAGGGTTGTGACTACCTTAACGGTAAGGAAGTGGGAGAAACCGTAGCTGTTATCGGTGGCGGTCTGACAGGCTGTGAAATCGCCTATGAACTTGCTCTCACAGGCAAGAAGCCGATTATTGTTGAAATGAAGAATGACTTAATTGCACAAAAAGGTATTTGTCTTGCTAACTCTTCTTACCTTAGAGAGTGGTTTGCACTTAATGAGGTTCCTGTTTACCTTGAGACTAAACTCAAGGAAGTTAAAGATGGCAGTATTGTTTGTGTTGATAAAGATGGTGAAAACGTTGAAATCGAATGTGACAGTGTTGTCAGCTGTGCAGGTTATATTCCCGCTCCCATCGCACAGAAATCAAAGAATGTTTACCTTGTAGGTGACTGCCTTGATGTCGGTAACCTTCGTTCAGTAATTTGGAAGGCCTACGGCGTTGCAATGAAAATTTAATCAAGACAAATAAAAGTTTACGGCACCCCGATTGGGGTGCCGTTGCTGTTTAATCATCAGAACAAATGATTACTGTTCTTTCATAATCAAGTCCATAAATCTATGAGTAAATAAATTCTCATCAACTTCACAAATCACTTCAGCATTGGCATCGTTCATGTCCGGAATCGCCTCATAAGTTCTGCCGTACTGATAGAAAATCACTTGTCCGTAGGTCTCATCATTTTTACGGCATTTGCATCCCTTGAAAAATCATAACCGTCTTTTGATAAAAAACATTCGGCTCTGCGTGAGGGATTGGGAAAATATCCCCTTCCACTGTCAGAGCCTGCTCCTAAATTATAACGATATGTACGAATTCCCAGCCCCTCTTCTTGATCAAAGAGGAGCTGGGCAATTCTTTTATATTTTGGCATATTTGAAGATGTATCGGTTTCCGTCCAACCACCGATTACTTGAGCTCACCAAGCACCGCTAACACCAAAACGCTGAAAGGTTTGGTACTGCTTCTTTGCGTCTAAACTAAACTTCAACATATAATTTCCGTTTAGAATGTTTCCTCTCTTACTCTACCAAAAATGCTTTTGAAGAAGTATATAATCTTATCAAAAAATGAATTTTTTACAACGACATTTACAGTTGTTTCAATTAAATTCCCGTATTCGTCTGTAGTTGAGCATCTAACCGAATAGTTGTTACTCCTACCACTCACAACAAGTTGGGACCCTGTGGTGCTTTGCTTTTCATCGTTTACATACCAAACATATGGGTTGGTGTTTGTTATATTTGTTATTGCAATAAATCTTACAGGAGTCTTGTAGTTAAAGGTCCTTGTTGTTCTGTCGCTGTGACCTATTCTAAGATTAAACTGTGGTGCGGGTTGATTTACAACTATCCTTAATGTGGTTGAGACTCCGTTATAAGAAAGAGTAATAAACTGCTCCCCTACCTTGGTGCTGTCATAACCACTGATTGTATAACCTGCTCCGATAACACTCGAGGTATCATCGGAAAATGTTAACTCTAAGGATAAACCGGAAAGCTTATCGGCTGTGATTTCTTCGCCAAAACTAAAATATTGCGTCGTAGGAAGAGTGTTAACCGAAACCGAAACAAGGGGAACATTTAGCGTAGGAGCAATCATATAGTTGCAGACTGTACAATATTGTCCCGTGGTATCGGTAGGCGGATCACCCGGAATATGAGGCTGGTTTTCTCCAACAAAGCCACAATAACATTTCTTCCGATGACCTGTTTCATCCGACTCATAATTATAACTGCTAAAATGAGGCAGTTTGCTGTTTTCAATTTCTCTCGTTATGGTCTGTCCGCAAACACAAGTCCCTGTTTCTGCCGCATTTTGAATACAGCTTGCAGGCCTTGTCTGAACAAAGTTTTCATATAAGTGGTTAACTTTTTCACTGATTGCATTACAGTTGGAACATTTTTGCCAGTGTTTTGTTGAATTTTTAAAATAAGTCGTAAAACTATGTACTCCCTCGGTAATACCATAAACATAACGAGCTCCGCTATTGTCGGGCATATTGTTTTCACTACTGTCATTGATATCTATGGTTAAAATACAGCCGTCTTTCCTGAAGCCTATGGGGGTAAATTTTGTGCCATCCGGGTTCGTTCCTAATGTGGGAGCAAAATATGAGGTATCTTCACCGGTTTGAAGGTTATACTTTCTGATTTCTATACTTGTGGAATAGTAAAGGTAATTTTCATCACTTGTAAGCCTTGTGAGATTTGGATAATAGGAATAACTTCCGCTTCCAAGGGAACCTTTAATAACCCAACGGGGAATGTTTACAATGGTGGTAGTGGTACCGTTATCAATTTTATTTATTTTTCCCGTATATGTATCATCGTCTAAATGAACATAATAGAACTTGCCATTTACATATTGAAATTCGGCATTTACACTGTCCCAATAATAATTATCATAAATTGTGCTTGTGGGCTCCTGTGTATAATCAAAGTCACCGTTTGCATCGGGAGCATGATTACTGAGTGTGGCAAACTTTGCAGCTGACTTAAGGAAATTGGTATGACTAACCCTGCCGTAGATATCCCAAACAGGGTCATTGTTTGAACAGTCAACAAAATATTTTTCACCGTCAACCGTCAACATTGACCAAGCATGTTTATTCAACTCCGAGTTGACATAGGAACACTCAAAACCGAGAGTACGCATTAAATACATATATGCCTTTGCATAGCCCGCACAAACGGCAGACCTGTGAATAAATGGACCTAAAATTGAATATACGGTGGAAGGTAAGGATTTGTTCAAGAAATTGAAATAGTCATATTCGGTCCATGCGACTAAACGGTCGTGAACAATAAGTGCCTTTTCAGCCTGGGAAATGGTGGCAGTGCTTAAGTCACGCAAAAGATAGTTTGTAACAGATTCAATTTCCTCATTCAATTCATTGAACTCTTCTACGGTATAGTCATAAGTCAATAAAAGTCTCGTAATATAGCCGGAATTATTAGAGTAATATCTATAACCATTAGTTACATGATAACAGTCGATAAGCTCATTGTAAAGCACACTTGTGATAAGTGCTAAACCATCAGTACTATCAGGAATATTATATGCAGATATATTAATTTCAGGGTTAAAATTTAACATCTCTTGATGCATATATTCAGAAAAACCGACAGGGTTTATAATGGCTTGTGTTTCAAGTAAATCAACTGTCCGAACATTGTACGGAGTTATACCTTTAACACTTTGAACTGTGGGAGTAACAGCAAGTGTGGAAACTGAAAAAGAAAAGACTGAAACTACCAAAATAATACATAAAATAACTGAAATAACTCTCTTCATAAAAACAACCCCCTTCACATATTATATTCGTATAAATTATAACACTTTATACAAAGAATAGCAATACTCTGTAAAATATTTGTCGTATTTTTATATATAAAGTGTATTTTATATGCTAAATTACTATATAAAAAATTATCTCGCAATTATTAATGGATTTGTTTTCAAATGAAATATTATAATATCTCACATTTTTCAAAAAAGACTTGCAAAAATTTCAAGTATGTGTTATTATACAGTGCGTTCGGTATTATAACCGTATGCTGCTATGGCTCAGGCGGTAGAGCGCATCCTTGGTAAGGATGAGGTCGGCAGTTCAATTCTGCCTAGCAGCTCCAAAAAAGACGATTGCTTTTGCAATCGTCTTTGTTTTTATGGTGCGGATAACAGGACTTGAACCTGCACGAACTTGCATTCATTAGAACCTGAATCTAACGCGTCTGCCAATTCCGCCATATCCGCATATTTAGTTTAATGATCAGTATTGCAAAGTAAGTAAAAACTTAAAGGGGATTCTTGCGGAATCCCCTTTTGGTGCGAGAGACGGGACTTGAACCCGTACGTCGTAAACACACGCCCCTCAAACGTGCGCGTCTGCCGATTCCGCCACTCTCGCATGCCACTGTTCATTCGGAACATTTTGCATTATAACAAAACACTTTGCACTTGTCAAGTGCTTTTTAGGTTTTTATTATTCCAAACTGTCAATGTATCTGCAAGCGGCAAGAGCCGAAACTGCACCGTCTGCCGTGGCGGTAGTAATCTGTCGAATGGCTTTACTCCTGCAATCACCTGCAACATAGATGCCTTCGGTTTTAGTTGTGCAAGACTCGTCAGAGTCAAAGTAGCCGTATTCATTAAGTTCAGCAAGAGAGGAAAATTTTTCATTATCGGGAATTAGGCCTATTGCAACAAACAATCCTTGAACATCAAGGGTAGTTAAACTGCCGTCTTTTTCACTTTTAATGATGATAGCGGTTAATTCATCTTTACCGATAATTTCATAAATAACACTTGAAAAAATTATTTCAACATTTTCTTTCTTCTCAAGATTTTCAACAAGTTTTGTTTCTCCCGTTAGGAAATCAAGATTTTGAACAACATACACTTTTTTGCAAAGGTCCGAAAGTAGAATTGCCTCTTGAAGAGCGGAATTTCCGCCGCCGAGAATTGCAACTGTTTGGTCTCGATAAAAAGCACCGTCACAAACAGCACAGTATGAAACTCCCTTGCCCACAAGGGAGTTTTCGTTTGAAAGCCCGGTTTGCCTGTGTTTAACACCACTGGCAATTATAACTGCTTTTGTCTTATGTTCACCTAAATCGGTGATTACTGTCTTTATTTTTCCGTTATCCTTAATCTCAATGACGGTTTCCATTTCTATATCGGCACCTTGAGTGATAACCTGGTCAATAAGTTTATCGGCAAATTCGTTGCCGCTCATAGAAATGAAGCCGGGGTAGTTTTCGATGTGAGGTGAAAATGTCACCTGTCCACCGAAAACTCCCTTCTCAAGAATCAGCACTTTTTTATCAGCCCTTAAGGCATAAAGAGCAGCGGTTAAGCCGGCAGGGCCGGCACCGATCACAATGATGTCATGCATTTGCTTTTTTTGCTCCTTCAATGTAGGCAAGAACGCCGGTAAGGTCTGCTTTAGTTTCATAGTTTCCGCCCTTTACAACCACTAATGAAGGTGCGGTCTTAACATTCAGAGCAAGGGCAAGGTCTTGATTCTCATAGGCATTGATTTCCGTGTAATCAATTCCTGCGGCTTGAAGTTTAGGAATAGCAACTTTACACTTTGCACAAGTGGGAGTCTTGAAGAGATATACGCCGTCTGCAAGATCCACCTTACCCGATGAACTTTCTTTATGGTGAGCACAGTTAAGTTCATGCTCTTTGAGAATTGAATGGTCAGCATTGTAAACCTTGCGGTCTTTATATTCCTGCGTTTTACCGTCATTCCAGTTTTGAACGGGACGATAGTAACCTGTAATTCTTGAGTAAACCTCTGTTTTTTCACCGCAATCCGGGCAGGTATGAACTTCACCCGGAATATAGCCGTGATTCATGCAAACAGTGTAGGTCGGGGAAAGAGTATAGTAGGGAAGCTTATAGTTCTCGGCAATCTTTTTAACAAGTTCCGCAGCACTTCTCCAATTCGGTAACTTTTCTCCGAGGAATGCATGGAACACCGTGCCTGATGTGTAAAGGGTTTGAAGATTGTCTTGAATATCAAGAGCCGCAAATACATCCTCTGTATAGCCAACGGGAAGGTGTGATGAGTTTGTGTAATAAGGTGTGTCCTTTGAAGCAAAGATCATATCGGGGTATTTCTTTGCATCGTGCTTTGCAAGTCTATAGGATGTGGACTCAGCGGGAGTTGCCTCAAGGTTATAAAGGTCACCATATTCTTCCTGATAGTCGCTCAGGCGTTCACGCATATGGTTGAGAACATCTTGGGTGAATCTCTGGCACTTTTCATCTGTCATATCTGCTTTAATCCACTTGGCATTGAGACCAACCTCATTCATACCAACAAGACCAATCGTTGAGAAGTGGTTTTTGAATGTTCCCAGATAGCGCTTTGTATAGGGATAAAGACCTTCGTCAAGAAGTTTTGTGATAATCTTTCTCTTAATGGAAAGTGAACGAGCGGAAATGTCCATCATCTTGTTAAGACGCTTGTAGAACTCTTCCTCATTTTCTGAAAGGTATGCGATACGAGGCATATTGATGGTAACAACGCCAACCGAGCCCGTGCTTTCGCCACTTCCGAAGAAACCACCGCTCTTCTTGCGAAGTTCTCGAAGGTCAAGACGAAGACGGCAGCACATTGAACGAATGTCGCTGGGCTCCATATCACTGTTTACATAGTTTGAGAAATAAGGTGTACCGTACTTTGAAGTCATTTCGAAGAGAAGACGATTATTCTCTGTGTCGGACCAGTCAAAATCACGGGTAATTGAGTAGGTGGGAATGGGATATTGGAAACCACGGCCGTTTGCATCGCCTTCAATCATAATTTCGATGAAGGCCTTGTTAACCATATCCATTTCTTTCTTACAGTCTTTATACTTGAAATCCATTTCCTTGCCGCCAACAATACAGTTGAGCTCTGCAAGGTCATCGGGAACTGTCCAGTCAAGGGTAATATTTGAGAATGGTGCCTGTGTTCCCCAACGAGAAGGTGTATTTACTCCGTAAATGAAGGACTCAATACACTTTTTAACCGATTCATAGTCAAGATTATCGGTTTTAACAAAGGGAGCAAGATATGTGTCAAATGAGGAAAATGCCTGTGCTCCCGCCCACTCGTTTTGCATAATTCCAAGGAAGTTAACCATTTGATTGCAGAGAGTTGCAAGATGCTTTGCGGGTGCGGAGGTTATTTTGCCCGTTACACCGCCGAGACCATCTTGAATAAGCTGCTTTAATGACCAACCGGCACAGTAGCCTGTTAGCATAGAGAGGTCATGAAGGTGAATGTCCGCATTTTTATGTGCATTTGCGATTTCATCGTCATAGATTTCACTGAGCCAGTAATTTGCGGTAATTGCGCCTGAATTTGACAGAATTAGTCCGCCGACAGAGTAGGTAACAGTTGAATTTTCCTTAACTCTCCAGTCGGTAACATTAACATAAGAATTTACAAGTTCCTTGTAGTCAAGGAAAGTACCCTGAATATTACGAAGTTTTTCACGCTGCTTTCTGTAGAGAATGTAGCACTTCGCAACATCAGCATAACCTGCCTGAATAAGAACGGCTTCTACTGAGTCCTGAATATCTTCAACCGCAATAAGATCATTCTCTATTTTCGGCTCAAAGTCCGCTGTAACTTTGAGTGCTAAAAAGTCGATTGTAGATTGAACATACTGCTTGTCAATGGCATCAAATGCTTTTTTGATCGCCTCGGAAATTTTGGTGACATCAAATTCTGCCACGCTTGAGTCTCTTTTTACTACCTTGTACATAATTTTTCCTCCTAAAATGTGAACGAAATGATAATATCAAAATATTGGCACCCTGTCAATAGGATTTACAATATATTGTGGTTATTTTTAATTTTTGTAAAATATCAACAATATGATGTGGTATTTTTTATATACCTCTTACCTCACTATTTGGTATATATTCTCTCATAAGTTCTCGAAATTCAAGCATTTGCTCCTTCGAAAAGGCCGACATACCGAAATCAATTAAATCGCCGCTATCCTCAAAACCTTGTAAAAAATGCCTTTTTGCTCCCCTCAACCACTCACCTATATCAACTATATCTTGTGGTGTATGAAGTCCCTTTACAACTGTGGTACGAAACTCATAATCAGTGTTGCAGGATTTTAGAATCTCTACTGATTTTTCAATCTTGATTGTGTCATAGTTGGGAATACCCACACATTGTGAATAAGAACTTCTTGAGCCTTTAACATCCATTGCAACATAATTTAAAAGATTTTTATCCAATAGTTCCTTAAGTTTTTCGGGGTTAGTACCGTTTGTATCAAGTTTAACCGAATAACCAAACTCACGAACTTTAATTATAAATTCTTCAATGTCAGGTTGTATTAGGGGTTCTCCGCCTGTAATAGCAACCCCGTCTAAAATTCCCTTTCTTTTTTCGAGAAAATCAAAGATTTCTTCTTGGGTATATGCCGACTCTTTTGAAGGATTTACCACCAAAGAAGCATTGTGGCAAAAGGGACATCGAAGGTTACACCCTGCTGTAAAAACAGTACATGCCATCTTGCCGGGATAGTCCAATAAAGTTAATTTTTGTATGCCTTGAATGTTCATGTTAACTCCGTATGTTGTGTAGTGTGCCCATAGGATACCACAACATATAGTGGTTTGTCAATTACAAATTGTAACTTTTGCAAAAATTTTTAAAAAAGTTTTTTGGAAAAAAAAAGAGAGGCAATTTTTCGCCTCTCTCATTTATTTTAGACTAACTTAAATTCATAAGCAGAGTTAGTGTACCAGTTCCCGGTCAAATAGTTTACCGGTCTGTAAAGCACCTTGTCCTCATAAAGTTCAAGCTGTGCCCCCGTTCCGAACCAGGGTATACCGTACTGGTTAACAAGTCCGAATGAGGGAAGTGTTATATAGGTAACACCGTTTACCTGCTGTGCAGAATGAATACCGTATTTTTCATCTGCTATTGTGCTGCTGATTCCCGAGTGCATATGCCCACTAATGTAGAAAACATTTTCATATTTCTCTAATATGCCTTTTACATTGTATTCTTCCGGGTCAATTCCACTGCCCTCCCAAATAAATTCTTCGCCGTTAATACCTTTGATTGGCCAGTGGCAAACAACAAAGACGGGTTCACCGTTTGCGCTTTCAAGTTCATTGTCGAGAAAATCCAACTGTTCTTGAGTCATTGAAATTGCATCCCAATGACCACCGTCAACAACTTCATCACCTAAAACAATGAATTTATACCCTTTGATGTAGTATGTGTAGTAGTTTGTAGTGTTGTTTGTGCCCGCATACTCGTTTTGATATTTAATGAAGTTTGCAAGGGCTTCTTCCCGTGTTATATCGGTAACATTTCTGTCACCCGCATGACCGATTTCGTGATTGCCTGCGGCGGTTACAACGGGTGCGGGAGCAAATTTCTTGATAATGTCGTAGTACTGCTTCACCGAAAGTTCGTCTGCATAATTTGTTATGTCACCTGCAACAACAATTCCGTCAATTTTTGACCTTGAACGAGTCATTCTCCTTAAGCCCTGTTTTAAAATTCCGTTTCTGAAAAAACCATTCGGTTCAAGGTGAATGTCGGAAATAAGCTCAAGGTTTAAAAGGCAGTCCTCTTGGGCTGTTTGTAAAACGGGAAGTTCAATTCCCGCATAAGGAATAAAAGTCAAAAATATAGAAAGCAGAAAAGCGGTTGCTTTCATAGAAAAAACTGCAAAAGTCATAGTAATCCCCTTAATCTCTTGTGTTCATTGAATTTCTGTAAACCACAAATCTGCAAAACAAATATTCAGTTATAAGGTTTACGCCCATTGTGCCGATTTCAACAATGTAGTCATTAACGCCTAAATCTGTGAGGGCACCACCCCACCAAGTTGACAGCGGAGTAAATACACAATAAAACAGTGCTACCTTAAGCATTGCTACGGGAACATTGTTTGCAGACTTAAAAGTATATTTTCGGTTAATGGTAAAATTCCAAAGCACACTCAAAACAAGAGATGGAAGATAGCGATAAATATATTTTAATTCTGTCAATTCCGTTAAGAGCGTGAATGAAACAAATTGAATAATCCCCGCAGAGGCTGAAATTAAAGCAAACTTAATTACCTGAACAATGTTTTCTTTTTTGGTAAGGTGCTGATGTTCATTCATTATTATTTTCCTCCGTTTTATTGGTTTTATTTTTTTCTATGAGCATTGCATCACCGAATGAAAAAAATCTGTATTTTTCTTCAACTGCAATTTTATATGCGTTCATTGTATTCTCATAACCGCTAAAGGCACATACAAGCATAATCAGGGTGCTTTCCGGAAGGTGAAAGTTAGTAATTAAACAGTCAACACATTTAAATTCGTACCCGGGATAAATGAAAATACTTGTCCAGTCCTCTGCTTCCTCTATTTTTCCTTTGAAAGTTGCAACGGACTCCAAAGTTCTTATACATGTGGTGCCCACAGCGAAAACTCTTCCGCCATTTGCCTTTGTTTCGTTTATAATATCTGCGGTTTTCTTCGGCAAAACATAATGCTCGGGGTGCATTAAATGGTCTTCTATATTTTCTGCTTTAACCGGTCTGAAGGTACCTAAACCCACATGCAGTGTAACAAAACCGATTTTTACTCCCTTTGCTTTGATTTTTTCAAGCAGTTCATCGGTAAAATGAAGCCCTGCAGTGGGTGCCGCAGCACTTCCCTCGTGCTTTGCATAAACTGTCTGATATCTCTGCTTATCTTGAAGTTTTTCCGTTATGTAATGAGGCAAGGGCATTTCTCCCACTTTGTCAATAACATCAAAGAAGTTGCCTTTGAACTCAAACTTTGCTATACGATTTCCGTTTTCTAAAACTTCAACAACTTCCGCTTTTAGGATTCCGTTTCCAAAGATAAATATATGTCCAACTTTTGCTTTTTTCCCGGGGCCTGTAATTACCTCCCAGGTGTCTGTTGCTATTTGGTTTAGCAATAAAAACTCAACAATACTTTTTGTGTCAATCCTTTCGCCGTACATACGGGCGGGAAGTACTTTTGTATTGTTCAAAATGAGGCAATCCCCTGCCCTTAAATGGTCAACTATATTGTGAAAACACTCGTGTTTACATTCACCTGTATCACGGTTTAACACAAAAAGTCTTGAGGAATCCCTGGGCTCGACGGGGTGTTGGGCAATAAGTTCTTGAGGTAGGTCATAAAAGAATTCGATTCTTTTCATAAAAGTTCTCCGTTAAATATTGAAAATGCTTAAATTTCTCAAAAAATACTAAATGGGGGTAAAAAATAATTGACTATTACTAAATAGTGTGTTATATTTTATGAAATATCTTTTATATTATATATCAGATTTGTCAATTGTCAAGTAAATTCAAACTCAGAAAGAGGTAATGCAAAATGAGAAATTATAAAGTTGGAATTATCGGTGCAACAGGTATGGTAGGTCAAAGATTTATCACCTTGCTTGCCGAACACCCTTGGTTCAACATTGAGGTGCTTGCGGCAAGTCCCCGTTCGGCAGGTAAGACATACAAAGATGCCGTCGGCAGCAAGTGGTCTATGGAGAGCGACATTCCCGAAAAGATTGCAAATATGATAGTTATGGATGCAGGTGCAGATGTTGAAAAAATTGCCGGACTTGTTGACTTTGTGTTCTGTGCGGTTGATATGAAAAAAGATGAAATCAAGGCACTTGAGGACACCTATGCAAAGGCAGAATGTCCTGTTATTTCAAATAATTCCGCCAACAGACACACTCCGGATGTTCCTATGATTATTCCCGAACTCAACACGGATCACGCACAGATTATTAACGAACAAAAGAAGCGACTGGGTACAAAACGAGGATTTATTGCTGTTAAATCCAACTGTTCACTTCAAAGTTATGTTCCCGCTTTATTCCCTCTTGACAAATTCGGTGTTAAAGATGTTCTTGTTTGCACATATCAGGCAATCAGCGGTGCAGGTAAGACATTTGAGACATGGCCGGAAATGGTTGACAATGTAATTCCTTACATTGGAGGCGAGGAAGAAAAGAGCGAAATAGAACCACTTAAGATTTGGGGTAAGATTGAGGGCGACAGAATTGTTCCCGCTACAAGCCCTAATTTTACGGCTCAGTGCATTCGAGTTCCAGCTTCAGACGGCCATATGGCGGCTGTTTTTGTCAGATTTGAAAATAAACCCAGTATTGAAGAAATAAAGAAGATTTGGGCAGAGTTCAAGGGCTACCCACAGCAAGCAGAACTTCCCTCTGCTCCAAAACAGTTTCTTCATTACTTTGAAGAGGACAACCTTCCTCAAACCAAACTTCAGAGAAATCTTGAAAACGGTATGGCAGTTTCAGTCGGCCGTTTGAGAGAAGACAGCCAATATGACTACAAGTTTGTTTGTCTTTCCCACAACACCTTAAGAGGTGCTGCAGGCGGTGGTGTGTTAATGGCAGAACAACTTTGTGCCCAAGGCTATATCGAAACCAAATTTTAATTCCACTTGAAAGGATGACATTTATGAAACCGACAATTTTCACCGGTGCAGGTGTTGCAATAATTACACCTTTCAACCAAGACCAAACCGTAAACTATGACAAATTTACTGAGATTATTCAATATCAACTTAAAAAAGGTACCGATGCGATAATTGTTTGCGGTACCACAGGAGAAGCAAAGACTCTTTCAAATGACGAACACGTTAGGTTAATTAAGCTTTGTGTGGATGTTGTTGACCACAAGGTACCCGTTATTGCAGGTGTAGGAAGCAATGACACAAGGTATGCGGTTGAACTCTCAAATGAAGCCGAAAAATGCGGTGTTGATGCTCTTCTTTCCGTTACGCCATATTACAACAAGACTTCCCAAAGAGGTCTTATTCAGCACTATAACTTCATTGCCGACAGAGTAAGCACACCCATCATTCTTTATAATGTTCCTTCAAGAACAGGCATTAACATTAAGCCGGAAACCTATGCCGAACTTGCAAAGCATCCGCTTATTGTTGCCACCAAAGAAGCCAACGGAAACATCTCTGAAATTGCACAGACTGCGGCACTTTGCGGTGATGAACTTGCAATTTACTCGGGTAATGATGACCAGATTACCGCAATTATGTCCCTTGGCGGCAAGGGCGTTATTTCTGTCCTTTCAAATGTTGTTCCCGGCATCGCCCACAACATTGTCAAGAAATATCTTGACGGAGACTACATCGGCTCAAGAGATTTACAGCTTGAATATCTTGACCTTTGCAATAACCTGTTCATTGATGTTAATCCCATTCCCGTTAAAGAGGCTATGAATATGATGGGACTTAATGTTGGTCCCGTTCGTCTTCCTCTCATTGAAATGGATGAACCGTCAAAGGCAAAACTTCGTGCTTGCCTTGTCAGACACAATCTCGTTGAGGCATAATTATGATAAGAATTATTCTTACCGGTTGTAGCGGTAAAATGGGTCTTGCCGTCTCAAATGCAGTAGAGTTAAGAACTGACTTAAAAATTGTAGCAGGTGTTGACCTTCACACCGAAGCACAGCGAAATTATCCGATTTTTGCATCCTTTGATGATATTAAAGATATTGATGCAGATGTAGTTATTGACTTTTCAAACCCAAATGCGTTTGAAGGAACTTTAAGTTATTGTCTAAAGAACTATATACCTATAATTGAGTGTACTACCGGTCTAAGCGATAAGCAAATTTCTAAAATCAAGGACGCAGCAAATAAAATTCCCGTTTTCTTTTCTGCGAATATGTCCCTTGGAGTTAATCTTTTGGTAGAACTTGCAAAAACCGCTACTAAAGTTCTTGGAACGGACTATGATATTGAAATTATCGAGCAGCACCACAATCAAAAAATTGATGCTCCCAGCGGTACAGCCTTAATGATTGCCGATGCAATTAAGGGAGAAATGAGTGAGGTTCTTCACTACGAATATGATCGCCATTCAAAGAGAGAAAAGAGAAGTAAGAACGAGATCGGTATTCATGCAATTCGTGGAGGTACAATTGTCGGTGAGCATGAGGTAATTTTTGCGGGAAATGATGAAATAATTAAAATTTCTCACTCTGCAAGAAGTAAAGCTCTTTTTGCAACCGGTGCACTAAATGCTGCATTATTTATCTGCGGTAAACAGCCGGGTTTATACGATATGTCAAATCTTATAAAGTAGGGGGATTCTAATGAAAAAAGGTGCAAAAAAAGTTATAAAAACTTTAGCGGCAACCTCTGCAATAACTGCTGCGGCAGGTTATTTAACTTTTTACCAAATGATGGGCAGGCATGCCTACCTTTACCCTAAAATTTCTTCCGTTATAGGAAAGAAAATGAAAAAGGTTGAAACGCACGACGAAAATGATGAAAGACTTCTTTGGCTCAAGGAACAAAAGCCCCAAAAGTTTGAGATGATTAACATTAAAAATAAGCGACTTAAGGCAAGCTTTATTCCTGCGGAGAAGCCGACGAATATCTATGTCTTTTGTGCCCACGGCTACAGAAACTACGGATTGAACGAATTCCGATACATACTGAAGTTTTACCACGACATCGGTTACAACATTTTTGTTGTTGACCACCAAGCTCACGGTGAAAGCGACGGTAAATATATCGGTTTCGGATACCATGAATATCAGGATTCTCTTGCTTGGCTTAGGTATATGCTTGAAAAATTTGGTAATGATATTCAAATTATTCTTCACGGTATTTCTATGGGAAGTGCTACCGTAATGATGATGACAGGCGACGAATCATTACCTAAAAATGTCAAGTTTACCGTTGCAGACTGCGGTTATACCTCTGCAAAAGAACAGTTTGAGCATATGTATGACAATCTAATGCATTTTCCGAAGTTTCCTTTCCTTAACAGTGCTAATGCTTTTAACAAGGCAATTAACAAGTACAGTTTTGAGGACGCAAACCCGTTAAGGAGTGTGCAAAACGCAAAAATACCTATGCTGTTTATACACGGTGACTCTGATGGTTTTGTGCCCACCGAAATGGTTTATCGACTTTACGATGCCTGTGCGAGTAAAGACAAGGATCTTTTAGTTGTTAAGGATGCGGCACACGCTGAAAGTTATAAGAGAGACCCTGAATCATACCAAGAGAAAATTTTAGAATATTCGGGAAAATTTCTTGATAAAAATTGAGGAGTATTAAAGTATGAAATGTCCTTTTTGTTCCTGTGAAGACAGTAAAGTAATAGACTCAAGACCCACAGATGAGGGTGAACGCATTCGCAGAAGAAGAGAGTGCACAGAGTGCGCAAAGAGATTTACAACCTATGAAATTATCGAATCTGTCCCCATTATTGTTGTCAAAAAAGACCATTCAAGGGAAGTTTTTGACAGAGATAAGGTTTTCAGAGGAATGCTCAAATCCTGTGAAAAAAGACCCGTTTCTCTTGAACAACTTGAGAGTGCGGTTGACAGAATTGAATCACAGCTTCAAAACGGTTTTGACAGGGAAGTAAGTTCTGACATTATCGGTGAGCTTGCAATGGAGCAACTTCGCGAATTAGACGAGGTAGCTTATGTTCGTTTTGCCTCTGTTTACAGACAGTTTAAGGATATTAACACCTTTATGGACGAGCTCGCTAAGCTTCTCAGTGAAGACAAAAAATAATAAATGAAAAGAGTAATTGTAGTTTTACTATTAGTTTCCCTTCTTTTCTCTGCCTGTTCAAAGGGTGAAGAGTTTAAGCAAACCTATAGGGACACTCTGACTTTTACCGACACAAGTGAAACCTATGTCGGTTGTATTTCAAGGTTTGAAAGTGTTGTTCATTCTATGAAAACAAGGGTTTCTCTCCTTGAAACAAGTCACAACATCTCCATTGAGTACGAGCTTCCAAATGACTATTACAATGATGAGGATTATATATTGACCTCATTTGACCCCTTTTTCTGTGAGTATATGGAAATCACAAAGAACTTTAATAACGCACTCACACATGAAAGTGCCGCAAGCACTTTTGAGTCGGAGGCAAAGGGAAAGGGTATAATATTTTCTTTTGAAGATGATAAATACACACTTAAATTTTCAAGTGAAGGGTCTGTGGAATGTTGGAGCGGAGAATATAAAAAATCCAATGACAGTTTTAGGTACATTTACTCAACCGAACTGCCCGAAGGTGAAACTGTGGTGGAGTTTATTGAGTTTGTTTCTTTAGGTGATTATTCCTATGCAATTCAAAGTAAGAAATCACGCTGTGTTATTGGATTTGATAGGGAAGGAAATATCATTGAGTTTATCAGTTCCACGCTAAAAAACGGGGCATACTCCCCTGTTGACGACAGCATTTATGATGCAAACAAGGCAGGTCTTACTGCCTTTAGGACAAAAATTGCAAGCGGTAGCAAAGAACAATATTCACAGATTCATATTTACAAAGATGAAATTTTAACCCACATTGATTCCGGCTCAGGTAATCTTAAAGAGGTTGAAATTGATGCTTCTCAATATGCCAGTGCATTTATTTTCTGAGAGACCATAACCATGGTCTCTTTTTTCTGAAAGGTTCTTTTGATGTTTGCATATCGGTATTTTAATAACAATGCAATAATTTTTAAGGAGAAAAGATATGACTGTTACAAAGGACATTAAATACATAGGAGTTTCCGACCACAAACTTGACCTTTTTGAAGGACAGTATTTTGTCCCAAACGGAATGGCTTATAACTCCTATACAATAGTAGATGAGAAAATTGCTGTAATGGATACGGTAGAGAGAGCATTTACAAATGAGTGGTTTGAGAATATACAAAATGCTTTAGATGGCAGAAAGCCGGACTATCTCGTTGTCCAGCATATGGAGCCGGACCACTCGGCAAATATTTTGAACTTTATAAAGGCGTTTCCGGATGCCAAAATTGTATCTTCTGCAAAGGCTTTTGCAATGATGGAAAACTTTTTCGGAACTGATTTTGCCGACAATCAAGTAGTTGTAGGAGAAGGGAGCTCTCTTTCTCTAGGTAAGCACACCCTTAATTTCTTTACTGCACCTATGGTTCATTGGCCTGAGGTTATAGTAACCTATGACAGCTTTGACAAGGTGTTGTTTTCCGCCGATGCCTTCGGTAAATTCGGTGCGCTTGATGTGGATGAGGACTGGGCATGTGAGGCAAGGCGTTACTATTTCGGTATAGTTGGAAAATACGGTGCACAGGTGCAAGGTTTATTGAAAAAGGTGGCCGGACTTGATATTGAAATTATATGTCCCCTTCATGGACCAATGCTAAAAGAAAATTTAGAGTATTACATTAACCTTTACGATATATGGTCAAGCTATCGTCCGGAGGAAGATGGAGTTTTAATTGCCTACACCTCGGTATACGGAAACACCAAAAAGGCAGCCTTAACCCTTGCCGATGCGCTTAAAGCAAAAGGTTGTCCTAAAGTTGAAGTCACCGACCTTGCAAGAGACGATATGGCAGAGGCAGTTGAAGATGCATTCCGTTACAGCAAACTTGTTCTTGCCACGACCACATATAATGCTGAGATTTTCCCCTTTATGCGTGAGTTTATAAATCATTTAACAGAGCGTAATTTCAGTAACCGCACAGTAGCATTTATTGAAAACGGAAGCTGGGCACCTATAGCAACTAAGGTTATGAAACAAATGCTTGAAAAATGTAAGAACTTAACTTTTGTTGAAAACTCAGTCAAAATTATGTCCGCACTGAACGAAGATAGTTTGAAACAGATTAAAAATTTAGCTGAAGAGCTTTGCAAGGATTATATCGGACAGTCGGGAGAAGCAATTAACAAAAATGACTTTAAGGCACTGTTTAATATCGGTTACGGTCTTTATGTCGCAACATCAAATGACGGAAAAAAGGATAACGGTCTGATAGTAAATACAGTCACCCAAGTAACCAGTTCCCCAAACAGAATTGCCGTAACTATAAATAAGGAGAATTATTCTCATTATGTTATCAAGCAGACAGGTAAAATGAATATCAACTGCCTAACTGTTGATGCTCCTTTCAGTGTGTTTGAATCATTTGGATTCAGAAGCGGAAGAAATGCAAATAAATTTGAAGGGAATACTCCCCTGCGTTCGGAGAACGGGCTTGTGGTTTTATCAGACTATATAAACTCTTTTATGTCACTTGAGGTTGAACAGTATGTTGACCTTGATACACACGGAATGTTTATTTGCTCAGTAACCGAACTGAGAGTTTTGTCCGATAAAGAAACAATGACTTACACATATTACCATAAAAATGTTAAACCCAAACCTCAAACTCAGGGTAAAAAGGGTTTTGTTTGCAGAATATGTGGCTATGTATATGAGGGTGACACCCTTCCCGCTGACTTTATATGTCCTAGATGCAAACACGGGGTGGCAGATTTTGAGCCAATTGTCTAACTAACTAAGGATCTGTCACATTTACTCATATAAAAAAATATCTATTAAAAGAGACCAACTTTTGGTCTCTTTTTTAGTCCGTATTTTAGGACTATCAAAATGTTATCATATAGGTGGTAAAGGAAACAACAACACAATAACTAAAAAATGTGGAGGGTTTAAAAATGAAAAGTATTGTTGGCTTTAAAGACAGAACAGCAACCGAAACAAGTCCCCCTGAAGGAATTAACGGAGAAACAACACAAGAAAACCCAATCAGTTCTTTGCGTGGGTTTTTGGGTTTGCCGAAAACTGTGAAATTTTAAGTCCGGAAAGACTTCGGGATGAAATTGTAAAAATTGCAAAACAGGTAGTAAATAATTATGAATAAAAAAGTAGGACAGTTCCTTTGAACTGTCCTATTTTTCAACCGAGAACTATCGGTAATATTTCACAGGGCTTATCTATAATGTATTCCGCTTTGTTTTCTTCAAGCACACTTTATCTCTAAATCCCCAGGTGCAACCGATAATTGGCAAATTTGCGTTGTGAGCGGTGGCACAGTCAACCTCAGAGTCGCCTATGTAAATGCAATCATCAAGCTTAGATCCCAATTTTTCTATCGCTTTCCAAACACCGTCGGGCGCGGGTTTTTGAGGAAGTCCGTCAACCTGACCTATAACACCTTCTATCCTGTCGCCAAAATAATGGCGAACAACATCTATCGCCGCATCCTGCATTTTATTGGTAACAACCGCAGTTTTTATTCCTGCCTTATTAACTTCGTCAAGCATTTCAATAATGCCCTCATAAGGAGCGGTTTTTACCATTGAGTTTTCTTTATAATGCTCCTTAAAGATTTTAAGAAGTTTCGCAACAACTTCCTCGGATGTGCCTTCGGGTGAACTTAATTCAACTAACTTTTTTACACCGTTTCCCACAAAAGATTGAATTTCTTCAAGATTTCTATGAGGAAAATTATATTTTTCAAGGGCAAAGTTCACACTGTTCATAAGGTCTTCAAGTGTATTTATCAGTGTACCGTCAAGGTCAAATATTATTGTGTTAAATTTCATTTTTCATAAATAGAGCGGGGCCTTCGCTCCGCTCCCTGCTTTCTTATTTTATTATTTCTTTGGCACTTGCCGCAAGACCGGCAATTGCCTGTATTTCGCTGGGAATAATTAATTTTGTTGCTTGGCCGTTTGCTGCTTTTTCAAAGGATTCTAAACTTTTTATAGTAAGATATCCTTGACCGGGCTCTGCTTTGTTGATGAGTTCAATAGCCTTTGCTCTTGCTTCCTCAACTTTAAGAATTGCCTGTGCTTCACCTTCGGCTCTTCTTATTCTGGACTCTTTTTCCGCCTCTGCAGCAAGAATAGCACTTTCTTTTTCTGCCTCTGCATTAAGAATTTGACTCTCCTTTTTACCCTCGGCAACAAGGATTTGACTTGCCTTTTCGCCCTCGGCAGTAATAATGGCTTCTCTTCTCTGACGCTCCGCTTTCATCTGCTTTTCCATAGCATCTTGAATTTCTTTCGGAGGCAAGATGTTTTTAAGTTCAACTCTGTTTACTTTAATGCCCCAGGGGTCTGTTGCCTCGTCAAGGATTCCTCGAATCTGGGCATTTATGGTATCACGAGAGGTTAGTGTATGGTCAAGTTCCAAATCACCTATAATGTTACGAAGGGTAGTAGCTGTAAGATTTTCAATGGCCGCAAGCGGCTTTTCAACGCCATAGGCAAAAAGTTTAGGATCAGTAATTTGAAAGAATACTACTGTGTCAATTTGCATCGTAACATTATCTTTTGTAATAACCGGCTGGGGTGGGAAGTCAACGATCTGTTCCTTAAGAGAAACCTGCTTTGAAATTCTGTCAATAAAGGGTACCTTGATGTGAAGACCTGTTTCCCATGTGGCAAAATATGTGCCAAGTCTTTCAACAACAAATGCCTTTGATTGTGGAACGATTTTAATATTTGCTATAACAAGACCTACTGCGACAAGAATAAGTAATCCTATGATGTAGAATGAGAATGGCATAACTAAACCTCCTTAACAATAACTTTTACGCCTTCAATATCTTCAATTTCAACCGTTTTGCCGGCTTCAATTATTTTGTTGTCTGATGAGCGTGCAGTCCAAATACTTCCCCCGACTTTAACTAAACCCAAAGCATTCAGGTTATCAATAGACTGCGTAACGACAGCTTTTTCTCCGATTATTCTGCGTGCGTTAAGGGGGACATTGTTTTTCTTTGTCATTTTTTTCACAAGTGGTCTTGTGGCTATCAGTGTAATAACCGACACAAGAACAAAGGTCAAAATCTGAAGCCAAACGGGACCATTACAAATTGCAACTATCAAAGCAACCAAAGCGCCGGCAGCGAACCAAATCGTCACTATTTGGGCGGTTAGCGCCTCCACCACAATCATGGCAATTACCAACACTGTCCAAACAATTACTTCGGTGTAATCCATAACAATTCCTCCTTTTATTTATTTTAATACCTAAAATCGAAAAAGTCAATATATACGGATTATTTTTCAAACAATATTTACATTTGCCTATTAAGATGTTATACTAAACGATAATATGGGAGTGATAACAAATGATAAAATTCGGTACCGGCGGTTGGAGGGCAACTATTGGTGAAGAGTTCACAATGGAGAATGTACGCCTCGTTGCCTATGGAATTTTAAGATTAGCAAAATCAGAAGGAAAAACAGGCAGACCAATTATTATTGGTCATGACAGGAGATTTTTGTCTGACATAGCTGCTAAATGGGCTACGGAAGTTATTGCGGCAGGCGGAGAAACCGTACTTTTCTTAAACAGAAGTGCCCCTACTCCCCTAATTATGCACACGGTAAAGGATCAAAATCTTTACTATGGTCTTGAAATTACAGCAAGTCACAACCCACCAAACTATAACGGAATTAAACTCATCGTTGAAGAGGGCCGTGATGCAGGAGTTGAAGTTACCGATAAACTTGAACAAATTATCGAAGAAATAAAACAGGAAGACTTGGAGATTCCTTATATTAAATTTGATGAAGCTGTTGAACTCGGTAAAGTTCAGTACAGAAAGAATCCTTTTAACAAATACTTGGACGATATTATTGCACAGATCGATATGGAAGCCCTTCGTGACAGAGGCCTCAGAGTTCTTTTTGACGCAATGCATGGCTCCGGTTCATATCCGCTTTTGGTTATTTACCACACGGCAAGATGTACAATTGACACTATTAACTTAAACAAGGACGCATTTTTTGGCGGTCAAACCCCTGCCCCCAGCGAGGAAGGTCTTGCCGTATTAAAATATCATGTTAAACTTGACAACTATGATTTAGGCATCGCTATGGACGGTGACGGAGACCGACTGGGCATTATTGATAAAACAGGAAGATATGTAAATGCAAATGAAATTCTTTGTATGCTTTACTACTACCTTGTCAAGTATAAGGGCTGGAAAGGCCCTGTAGTAAGAAATATGTCCACAACCCACATGCTTGATAAAATTGCGGAAAGTTTCGGAGAAACTTGCTATGAGGTACCTGTGGGCTTTAAATATATTTCAGCAAAAATTGATGAAGTGGATGCCGTTCTCGGCGGCGAATCAAGCGGAGGTTTAACCGTCAGGGGTCATATCCACGGAAAAGACTCCATCTATGCCGCCTCACTTTTCTCTGAAATGATTAGCGTAATCAATAAAAGCCCATCGGAAATAATTGATGAACTTGAAGAAAAGTACGGTCACTTTGAAATGGTTGAAGATAACTTAACTTTTTCACCCGAAATTAAAAAGGATATAAATCAAATGATAATGGTTGACAAAATGTTGCCCGACTTTGGCAGTGAAATAGAAAAAGTCAACTATGAAGACGGCTGTAAGGTTTACTTCAAAAACGGTGATTTCGTTGTTTGCAGATTTTCTGGTACTGAACCGCTTTTAAGAATATTTGCGGAAAGCAGTATTGCCTCAGTTGCTTCCGGCTACATTTTTGCATTCAAGGAAATGATTTTCGGTTAGGAGGGTGTTTTCATTGAAAAAAGCTATTTCTATAATTCTTGTCATTCTTATGATTATGGGAAGTTTTGCCGTAAGTGCATTTGCAACCGATGGCGATAATTTGCATTTTTTGGTTGCTGCAGATTTACATATGGATGATATCAAAGAAACTCTGGACATTAACCACCCTGAAAGTGAACTTTTCTTTCACACAAGCGGTTCGGGAGTCCTTTATAACGAAGTAACGGGCATCACAAAAAGCTTTTTTGAAAAGGCAAAGAATTTGAACCCTGACTTCGTGCTTATTCCCGGAGATTTGACGAGAAACGGCAGTAAAGAGCAGCACACTTACACAGCTAATCTTCTGAAAGAATTTCAAGATGAAAGCGGAATTCAAGTTTATGTTGTCCCGGGGAATCACGATTATTACAGTGATAGAAGCAATCAAGAAGATTTTAAGGAGATTTACAAGGACTTTGGGTATTCAAAAGCAATTACGGTTGATGAAAAAACTGCCTCCTATGTTGTTGATCTAAACAGTAAGTACAGACTTATTGCAGTTGATTCCGTAAAGCCGGATAAAGACGGTGACGGTCTTACTTTTGAGCGTTACCAATGGATAAAACGTCAGGCAATTGAAGCAAAACAGAGCGATAAAAAAGTTCTGTTAATGATGCACCACCCCCTACTCGAACATTTACCCTTGGGCAGACTTTTAATGAGTGACTTCGTTGTAAAAAATACTAACCTTGCTGCAGAAAGGTTTTGCTACTGGGGAATTGAATTTGTGTTTTCAGGTCATGAGCACGGCAACGATATTGCAAAATATACCGGTTTGAACGGAAAAACCGTTTATGATATTTTAACCACTGCTCTCACAACATATCCCCTTGAATTCAGAGAGATTAACCTCAGCCACAGAAGTTTGGAAACAAAAATGCATAAGATTGATAAGTGTGACTTCTCATCACTGATTGATGGCTATACAAAGGAACAGATTAAACTGATGAAAACCGACTATGATGCCTATGCACTGGGCTGTTTCAAAAAGGCAATTGAGAAAAAAATACTGAAATTTGTGTCTTCCGACTCTATCAAGAAAAAACTTAAATCAGAGGGAGGACTACTCGCCGAAGAAATCGATTTTCTGATGGGATCGGTAAAAGAAGCCCTAACAATGCCTCTTTATGACGGCGGAAACGGTGAACTGAGCATTGAAGCTCTCGCCAAGGAAAAGAGTGTCACCATTCCAAAGTCGGAATATAAAAGTTTAATTGATATGGTTACAAGCATTGTGGCAATGCATTACTACGGAGATGAAAATATTCCCAGTGATTCTCACCCCGAGTGTGAAATTTTAGTTAAGGGACTTAATACGGGACTTGAGTATATTCTATCAAAAAACAGCAGAAAATCACTAATGGCACTATTAAATTTATTACCTGTGAAATCAGTTCTGAATGAAGCGGAAATAGGCCATCTCAACCTTTGGTTTACCGTTTTAGGCAGTGAGTATTCTTACTTAATTGCAAACAAAACTCTTTTCCCCATACTTGACAAATTTGCCGTAAATCAAGGTCTTGATGACAGAAATGCAACAATTGTATTTGCTTCTAATAGCCTTAATAACTCAGCAATTTTTGATAGGTTTCCCGTAAAGAACATTTTTTAACTTAACATATCTTTTTAACTAAATTAAATATTTGACCAAACAAAAAAGTGCTGTATTTTTTGATACAGCACTTTTCTTTTTACATCTTTTTTGTTTTTTCGTAGGATGCCTTTACTGCTTGGACTAAGGCATTTCTAAAGCCGTTTTCTTCAAGAGCCTTAACACCCTCTATTGTAGTTCCTCCCGGCGAGCAAACGGAATCTTTTATCTCAGCGGGAATCTTTCCGCTTTCAAGAATAAGATTTGCACTGCCCTCAAGCATTTGAGAAGCATAGAGATATGCCTTATCTCTGGGAACTCCACAGGCAACCGCACCGTCTGCAAGAGCCTCTACCATCAAACACGCCCAGGCGGGACCGCAACCGGAAATTACGGAATAGGAGTCGATATTTTCTTCGGCAATTTCGTCAAGTTTTCCGCTTTCTCTCATTGCACTCTTAAAATCATTCATATCTTCTTGGCTGACTCTTTCGTTCTTTGAGCAAACTGTCATTCCTTTGCCCACTTGACAGGCAACATTGGGCATAATTCTAATTATTGGACACTCAAAACCCAGCAACTGTTCAATTCTTGAGGTGGGAGTACCTGCGAGCATCGTTACAAGAACAAACTCACCGAGTCTTGATTTAAGTAAATCTTTAATGCCTGAAAGAGTATCTGCCAAAGACTGGGGTTTAACGGCAAGAAAAATATATTTAGAACTGCTTGCCACTGTTTCAACATTGCCAAAATTACAACCGAATGTTTGAGCAAAATCTTTTGCCTTCACCTCTGAAAGGTCACAAACTATAACATTTTCAGTACCTTCCGCTTTACAAATTGCTTTTGCTAAAGCACTACCCATATTGCCACAACCGATAAAACCGAATTTATACATTTACCTCACCTGTCCGTTTCCTTTAATTACATAGTGGTAGCTCATAAGTTCTTCTAAACCCATAGGACCTCTTGCGTGCATTTTCTGTGTGGAAATACCCATTTCACAGCCGAGACCGAATTCTCCACCGTCAGTAAATCTTGTTGAGGCATTTACATAAACCGCCGCAGAATCTGTGTTTTTAATGAAGTAATCTATTGCTGCATCATCCTGTGAAATAATAGCATCGGAGTGCATTGTGGAATGTGCCGCAATGTGGGCGGTTGCCTGTTTATAGTCGTCAACAACCTTTATAGCAAGTTTATAGTCTAAAAATTCCGTGTCAAAACTTTTATCCGTTACCGGATTTCCGTCAATGATTTTCATTGCTCTTTCATCACAGTAAAATTCAACGGGATGTTCTCTGTTCACAGTAAGTCTGTCGTATAATTTAGGTAAAAATTCTTCTGCAATTTCACTATCAACCACGCAAACCTCACAGGCATTGCAAACAGAGGGGCGAGAAGTTTTGGCATTGTCAACTACATTGAGTGCCATTTCTAAATCTGCGGTTTTTTCAACATAGGTGTGGCAAATTCCCGTACCCGTTTCAATACAGGGAACGGTGGCATTTTCAACACATGCCTTGATAAGTCCTGCACCGCCTCTGGGAATAAGAAGGTCAATTTTACCCCTTGCCTTCATCATCTCTGTGGCACTTGCCCTGGAAGTGTCGTCCACAAGCTGAATAACATTTTTGTTTATACCATACTCTTCAAGACCTTTTTGAAGGGCATTTACTATGGCCTTTGAGGTTCTGTATGCCTCTTTACCGCCACGAAGTACACAAACATTTGAACTCTTAAAGCAAAGCACCGCAGCATCGGAGGTAACATTGGGTCTTGACTCATAAATAATACCGATTACACCCATAGGTACAACGGTTTTTTCAATTATAAGACCATTTCCCCTTTTAACCACGGAAAGAACTTTACCGTTTGGGTCTTCAAGGGCAGCGACCTCACGCATACCCTTTGTCATACCTTTTATTCTTTCTTTTGTCAGTGAAAGACGGTCAATGAGAGCTTCGGAAATATTACCCCTTGCCGCCTGCACATCAAGGGCATTGGCAGCAAGAATTTCATCTATACTGTTCTCTAAAGAAACTGCCATTTTTTCTACGGCATCATTTTTTTGCCGGGAATTTAATTTTCTTATGTCTTTCTTTGCTTCTACCGCTCGTAAAAAAATATCATTTGTAGTCATCTTTATTTTCCTTTTCCAAAAAACTTAGTTCCCACTTCCAAACCGTCAAAAATATCATAAAGTACTTCGGGGTTTGTGGAGTTGGCTATAATCATATCAATACCTTCTTGGGTTGCTATTTTAGCGGCAATAAGTTTTGTGTGCATTCCGCCGGTACCGAACTGCGTACCTGCTCCCTCTCCCATTGCCTCAATTTCCGGTGTGATTTCATAAACCTTTGAAACCAACTTTGCGTCCGGAAACTTATTGGGATTCATATCGTAAAGCCCATCAATATCTGTAAGTAAAACAAGTAAATCTGCCTCTATACTGACTGCTACAATGGCACTCAATGTGTCGTTATCACCGATTGCTATTTCCTTTGTTGAAACTGTATCATTTTCGTTGATAATGGGCAAAACACCGAATTCAAGTAAACGAGAAATGGTATTACGGAAATTTTGGTGATTTGTTTCATTTTCAATATCTGCACTTGTTATTAGAATTTGAGCAATGTTATGGTTATATTTGGCAAATTCATTATCATAGACATACATCAGTTCACATTGACCGACTGCGGCACAGGCCTGTTTTGTTTGAATATCCTTTGGTTTTTCTGTGAGCATAAGCTTGCCCACACCCATACCGATAGCGCCGCTTGAAACAAGTAAAATTTCGTGGCCAACATTTTTCAAGTCACTTAAAACACGGCAGAGGGCTTCTACTCTTTTTATATTTAATCGGCCTGTTGAATGTGTTAAAGTTGAAGTGCCGACTTTTACTACCACTCGCATAAACATACCTCCAGTATATTATTGCCTTATAATAACACATTACCTTATTATTTTCAACAAAAAATTGACTGCCGTAAAATTATATGATATATTGAGAAAGTCAAAAAATATTTACCGGAGAGCGTTAACTATGAAAGACATAAGAATTACCGTAATGAAAAAAGCAAACTATAATGAGCTGATAAAAAAGTATGAAAACCCCATTGAGAATCCCTGTGACATAAAATTAGGTGCTTGTTATATTTCTAAAAATGCAACTAAGCCGGAGGGCTTCTGTGACTCCGCTTGGGAAAGTATGGAAAAATTTGTTTTTGCTTTATCCCTTGGAGGAGAAAACTTTTATGATGGCTGGATGAAAAATCCTAAATCTGCAATGATTTCCTGTAATGACGGCTTTAGACCTGTAAGTTTTTTGATAGAGGTTATAGAATAAAAAACTCCGATGATTTCTCATCGGAGAATTTTTATGCCTTAAATCTTTCTAAATCATTAAGGAAATATGCATTGGTGTATGCCTTATAGCCTTGTGAGTCAGTAACGGTGAGTCTAAACCAGAGGGAATTTTCATCGATTTCAAAGGTTGCTTCATTGATTGTTTCACCGTCATTGGTAAGGACATTTCTATTTTGTCTTTTGTTTGGAAGAAAGGTGATGGCTCTCGCTTCCGAGGTTTTGATTGTAAGCTTATTTCCCTCTAAAACAATTGAATAAATTTCAGGGCCTTTGTGCTTGTAATTCCCCATAGAGGAATAGAAATATCCATTTTCAAGAGCAGATATTATTTGTGAATACTCAAGTTCATTTGAAGCTATCATAACATAGCCGCCGTAGGAGTCGCATTGGGGAACTCCATCACTGTGCAGATTATGGTTATCGTCTGCGGCAATGCAGTAAAGCTGCTTTCCCTGTCTCAAAAGTTCATTGTAAACATGCCCATTGTCATCGTCAAAACCGGAGTTTACGCAACTGAAATTTATTATCTCCATAGCATCCATACCCTCGTATTTTGAATACTCATTATAGAACTCCAAAGACCAGGTTGGGTGATTGTAAGTAACAAAAAAGCCCCCTTCTTTACCCTTTTTTATTATATCATTTACCGACTCGGGGGTATATTCACGAATATATGATTGTAGTACGAATTAGCAACTTTTGGGAAATCATTACAAGACACTCTCAGACAAAGAAGAGGAAATATCGTATCAAAGACAATGGTTATAAGACACAACATTCCTAAACAGGGGGTTCAGATTCCGGATTTTTCGGTTTTTTGTTTTCTATTTTTGCATTTTTTGTTTTTTATGTCTCATAACTTATAAAATTTAAAAATT
>CAYFRJ010000007.1:0-64787 GCA_964345625.1 uncultured Clostridium sp.
GCCCTAAAAGACAGAAAAGGCACTTGCATTGCAAGTGCCTTCTTGTTTTATATTCTCATCTTGAAAGTTTAAGAAACAAAGAGAAAACAAGTCTCCAAACAGTCCTGTAGAGAAGAAAAACACCAACTCCTATTATAGGAGCGTACCAAAGGGGTTTATCTATGAAATACAGCACCACAAAAGACGGTAAAGAAACAAAAATAATAAATTTCAGTGCAAACAGCCAATATGTAATTTTCGTTATTGTTTTGCCTATGGTTTCAAATTTTTTATCTTCACTCATAGTTTTACCTCTGCTTTTGGCTCTAAAAGATAAATTTTAGAACTTAAGTTTGACTATAATTTGTTTTTCAGTTTTAACTTCATCGTCTGTCCATTCAAAAGCAGAAAGAAATTCATTCATCAAAGCAAATGCGGGACAGACAAAATCCTTAAGTACTTGCAGTTCAAAACAGACATATCTCCTTGTTGTATATCCTCTTATTGTACCGCCGAGAGATTCCATTTTGTGGTAAAGTTCTCGGTTCCCTATGTTGTTTAATTTTCTAAAAAACAAATGCTCAATCAAATGTGTAATACCGCAATTGTTCTCATTTTCATTTATATTACCAAATTAGTTGTATGATCCTAAAATAATTTACTTGCCTATTGAAAAGCCCCGCTATAAGCGGAGCTTTCATTTTATTCAGTTACATTTCCCTTTTTCTTCTTGATAACTACAACAATCGCAACGGCTGCAACAAGAAGAAATACCGCTGCACCGATGCTGGCATATTTAATCGTTTCGGGATTTGTTTCCTTTGCATGTGTGGTAGCAGTTTCAGCTTCCTCATTGGGGCTTTGAATATTTGGAGCTTCAACTTCACCTTGCTTAATTTCCGTTAAGCTGTTTGAAACCGGCTCAACTCCGAAGGGAGCTTTCCTGTCAACCGGGTCTATAACATATTCCGTATTATCACTTGTGGCAAACCAACCGCGAAGACCGTTATATTCGGTGTATTCCATAAAGTTGCCGTCGTTGTCATCTAACCAAAAGTAAGAAATTAACTTCTCCTCCGCAGGTATCTTTACTAAAACCTGTGAATGTTTGTCCGGAGAAATATAAAGAGGGGTTTCTTCTTTAATTCTTGTGAAATTCGGAAAACCTTGAATTACAGAGGCATAATCATCCTGGTGCTTCGGAACCCAACCCTGTTTGCCCTCATACTCGGCATGAAACCAAATTGTTATCATTCCAAAGTCTTCTCCGTCTTCCTCGACTCCGCTTGGAGTAACCTCTCTCCACTCTAAATCTGTGGGCAAAACGGTACCTTTTGGCAGATTTGCTATTACCTTACTTGCAAAGGTACAGTCTTCGTAAATGTCAACATTATCTGAATTAATGAATAGTCCGTCAAAGTTTTCCACCGCTAAATTGCAGGGCTTATCAATGTCACATTCTTCCACATTATTAAGTATCCAACCCTCAACTCCGTCATATTCAACGAAGCAATATTGGTTATAGTAGCCGTTGGTCACAATCTTATAGGAAAGAACGGTGCCTTTTTTTATGCTGCTGTTAAGAACATCTTTTTCTTCTTCCTTTATGTCCTCAAAGTAGGGTTTTGCATAAAGGGGAACCTTGTCGTGCATTACAATAACGGTTTTGGGAGTTTCAAGTTCGGTTCCGAGGTAACTTTGGAACGGTATTACATGTACCCAACCGGTATTTCCGTCAACTGTAACATAGGCCCATTCGGGGGCTTCAACATAGTCTTCACCCTCAATTGCCTGGCTTTTGTGGGCATATTCACTTGAAAATCTTGTTCCGTAGTCAAGAGTGGCAATTTCCTCAAAAGCAAGACCTGGACCCGCATAGAGTTTTACCTTGTTTTCTTCAAGAACAATTTTTGTTTCCGGATTTTTGTTTTTAACGGTTTCTTCAATGCCTACAACCGCTTTTTTCAAAGTGACATCACTTGCTTTTATAAAACCCCAAGTATCATCACGGGAAAATTGAAGCATAAGTGTGTCTTTGAAACTGTACTCTGCAACCACGGTGATTTGAGTGCCGTAGGGGATGATGATATCCTGTGAAGCGTAGGTTTCTTCAATCCAGTCCACAACATCAAAAACTTCTGCTCCGCTTTTATTGGAAACGGTTACATCGTAAGAAATTGCGGGGGGACCGCCTGCATCGCCAAAGGCAAGTACAGAGCAGGAAAGTGCTAAAGTTAAAGTGAGAATAATACCGATTATTTTTTTCATTTTGATTCCTCCTAAAATATTATTAGGCCTATTGTGTAAGAGGCTGCATTTAGAATTAGGGACAGTAAAAACGGGTTTATCTTTTTATAGTCAAGGGCATATCTGTAAACAAAGCCCTCGGTTATAAGCGCAAAAATTTCTAAAATAACAAGTGCTGCAATGTGAGCATACGGGCCGTAGTAGTAGTTAATAAGTTTTGAAATACAGACCACTATGGGGTTTGTCATAACACTTGCAAGGGCAACAATCAGTAAATTACTTACCCCTTTAACCCCTAAAATTAAACTGACAAAAACTTCAGTCGTTACTGTCAGGGCGAGACAAATCGCCATTATTTTGGGCAGCTGATAAAGAAACATCATCATACACTCCCAATTTTTTGTTGTTTTTTATTTCAATTGAAACTAAAATTGCGGTTGTAAGGAGCATCAAAAGTACCAAAACAGAAAGAATTATAAGGTCGTTTTTAACAAACCGAAAAAGAGCTTCGGTTATGATAATCTTAAAATCATTCAGCATTTTTTCTTTCATCCTTTCTGATTATGGTAAACATTATCACTGTGCACAGCAGAGTTAAAATACCTATAACAATGCAGTTTGAAACTGCGGAAGTAAATTTGAAAAAGAATATGGGAGCAGTGCCGAGAAACAGTCCTATGGTAGTTAAGCCGAAAGCAAGTCCCGGGGAATTTGGAAGAACGGAAACCAAGAGTGCCAATGTAATGGACATTGTCATTGAAAAGAAAAGCACACCAATCAATGAAACATACATGTTATTGTCACCGGCAAAAAGGAAGGGGAGTGCCAAAAGGGATGAAGCAATGGCAATTTTCTTAACTCCTATTTTGTCCGCAAGCACACCGCCAAGGCACTTTCCCACACCCATGGCAACATAAAGCGCCACGGTTTGAATTATTGTTTTTCTCCAAGATGTGGGGATTCCGTAGCCCATATAGCCTCGAACTATAACAACAAAAACCGCAAGTAAAATCACAACTGCCGCAGGCACTTTTGGGTTATGGTAGTTAAATGCACCGCAACTCATCTTTTTTTGGTCTGCTTTTTTTCTGTAGTTTTCCGCAAGAATGATAAAGGGAATTGCAGAAAGCACTGCAACTATGGGCAGGAACGGCGGGAAACCGAATTGCCCCAAAAGTTTACCGGTAATAACACCGAAAGAGCCGCCACCCACAAAAATAGCACTGTGAGAAAGTTTGCCTTCGCAGCATCTTAAAGTAACCTCGGCTCCGTTTATGTGAACAAGTCCGTTGCCTATGCAAAGAACGGCAAGGGAGGTGAATTTACCGGGAAGGGGAGAGTAGCAAAATGTTAAGGCACCTAATGCCATCAAAAGCACTCCGATAACGCCCATGGGAATTTTGCTGTATTTATCGCTAATGTAGCCGTAAATTGATTGAGGCACAAAGGCCAAAGCATCGTAAACCAGCACAAAAGTCCACAGAAAAGCCGTGTCTCCCACTGCGATGGCAAGCACATAAAAGCAAATCAGTTCGGTTACGAAATGAACATAAAAATACAGCCAACCCGAGCCGATGTTGTCAAGTTTTTTTCTCTGTGTCACCCACATACCTCTCAACATAGTTTTTGTTCCTGTTTTCTTCCTCATTTTAAACCATACGCAGGAAATTGTCAATATAAATAATATTACATTATTTCAACAAAAGTTTGAACAAATGCGGAAATGTGGTATAATATAAAGACAGTAAAATTTGGTTTCGGAGGGTAAAATGAAAAGATTAATCTGTCCCGTCTGTGCTCTCCCGTTAAATCGGGAGGAAAAGACTTTCAAATGTGATAAAAATCACTGTTTTGACCTTTCAAAACACGGTGTTCTTAACCTTACTTTGTCAAATAAATCAAAGGACAAACGCCACGGAGATGATAAGGCAATGGTGGTGGCAAGAAGAAAATTTTTAGAAAATGGCTACTATGAAAACATTAGAAAAACCGTTTCTCACCTTGCCGAAAAACACGGCAAAAAGGGTGTTCTTTTAGATGCGGGTTGCGGTGAGGGTTACTATACATCAGCCGTTGAGGAAAGAACAAATCCCACTGAAATCTACGGTATAGATATTTCAAAGGAAGCAGTGAGATATTTCAAAAAACGCCTTCCAAATTCAGTTGCCGTTGTGGCAAGCATTTATAAAATTCCCATTAAATCAAATAGTGTTGACATACTTTTAAATCTTTTTGCTCCCAAAAGCGAAACGGAGTTTCACCGCCTTTTGAGCGACAACGGAATTTTAATCAGAACAACGGTCTTGAAGGAGCATCTTTTTGAACTGAAACAGGCGGTTTATGATATTCCCTACGAAAATGACTGCGAAGAAACTGACCTTAATGGCTTTGATATTATTGAAGAAGTTACTGATGACTACTTTATCGAGATAAAAAGCAATGCAGACATAAAAGCCCTGTTTTTAATGACTCCATATTACTATAAAACAGGTGCAAAAGACCAAGCAAAACTTGAAAATCTGCAAAAGTTAAAAGTCAAAGTACAGGTTAAGACAACAGCATATAAAAAAGCAAAAAAATCCGAACAATAAAGTTCGGATTTTCCTTATTTATCCCTTAATTCCCTTGTTTACCGCCCTTAAAAGAGATTCGGGCTCTGCAGAGGAAATGTCACAGCCGTAGTTCCAAATCATTACACCGCCGAAACCGTTTTCCTTTGCCCACTTTGTTTTAGCCGTAATATCCTCAGGTCTGTTAAACCAGAAATCCTTGTTAATTTCTTCGGCATGGTAATAGCCGTTTTCATCGAGATTGAAATAACAACCGTTATAACTGAACCAGTAAGCGGAGCCGTCGGTGGGCCTTGCATAGAAGGGCAAACCGAAATTTACTCTGTGGAAGGGGATACCGTATTTGCCGATTTTTAGACTTCTTTCTCTTGCTGTTTCAAAGGTTGAGTGTCTGCCTATATCGTCATAAATGTCATACATCATAAGTTCAAAAGTGTCAACACATTTTATTGCCCTGTCAGTAAGTTTGCAGTCCCAGTCCGCAATGGCTATGCCTAAAGTTTTTCTGCCCAACTTTTTGTCAAGGGAAACCAAAAAATTGCTGAAACTCTTCCAGCGTTCCTTGGTTATGGGAAATTCATAGTCAAAATGAACTCCGTCAAAATCATATTCATTAAGAACTGCGATAATATTGTCCTCCAGCACACCGCTTGCAAAGGCCAGGTCATGCTGTGCAGCCTGAGCATCCAACTGCGCATACCAGTCTGCATACTCTCCATCAGGGGCTCCGGGACCTAAAAGGTTGAGAGTTATATGAATATCTCTGTCCCCCAGGACCTCTCTCAAAGATTCAAGTGTTGCTTCAAGACCCTCATTGTCGGTAACAACATTTCCCTGTGCATCAAAATTTGCAACACCGAAAATTATCATATCGGTAATAATGCTGAAATCTTGAGTGTGAAAACTGTCGGGGGTAACGGCAGAGTTTGCCACGAAATAGCTTGTAACCTTAAACTTGTCAACTTTTTTGAGGTAAGGTGCCGCCCCAAAGCCGAAATAATTTGCAATCATAATAATCACCATGGTGATATAGGAAAAAAATTTCATATTCTTCGCTTCCAATCTCTAATATTATACCAATTTCACACAAGTTTTGCAATATCGGTTTTAATGTATTTTTATCAAGTACTATCTATTGACAAAGGGGAGAAATACATATATAATGCATAAGAATGTATAATTATTCATGAAAGGGGTATATTATGGAAGAAAAGAAAAAGGAGTCCGGTGGTTTCGGCCTTAAATTAAGCCCTAAAAACATAATCGGAATTTGTTTTTTGTTGGTGCTTATTATGGCATTTGTGGGAACACTTACCCAAATAATTCCCAGAGGTGTTTACGAAGTTGATGCCGAGGGAATGATTATCAACGGCACCTACAAAGAAATTGACTTTAAACTGCCTGTTTGGAAGATTATCGCTTCCCCGATTTTAATATTTACTTCGGAAAATATCGGTACCGGAATTGTCATTGCCCTTTTCATTGTTCTCCTCGGTGGAACTTTCTTAATACTTGACGAAAGAAACATTGTTAAATATATAATGTCCGTAATCGTCAAAAAGTTTGAAAAGAAAAAGTATATTCTATTATGCTCCGTTATTTTTGTTTGTATGGGCTTTTCCTCCATTGCGGGCATACTTGAAGAAACGGTTACTTTGGTGCCCGTTACCGTTGCCATTTCCTTGGCTCTGGGCTGGGATGCCCTTGTGGGAGTTATGATGAGTTTCGGCGCCGTTGCCTTCGGTTTTGCCGCCGCCACATTTAACCCCTTCAATGTTGTTACTGTTCAAAAGCTTATTTCAATCCCCGTTTTTTCCGGTCTTTGGATGCGTCTTATTATGTTTGCACTTTCCTATTTGGTGCTGGTACTTTTCACTTTCACCTATGCGAAAAAAATAGAAAAAGACCCGACAAAATCCCTTTGTGCAGACTCCCATGCCCAGCAGAGCGAACAGTTTAAGCTTGGAGATATAGATGAAATTTTAAAGGACAAAAACTTAAAGAAGGCGGCAATTACATTCCTTTCCTTTATGTCAAGTGCTTTAGTCTGTGTTGCCCTTGACTTTATTTTCAGTCTTAACGGCTACCTTTCCATGGGCGGTATGGCAGTCCTCTTTACCTCGGGGGGACTTTTGGCAGGAAGGGTTACGGGACTTAAGGGCAAAAAACTTGCAAAAAGCTTTTTCAGCGGTGTTGTGACAATTTCCCCTGCACTGCCCCTGATTTTCTTCATTTTGGCAACCACCTACATTCTCCAAGAGGGTATGATAGTTGACACCATTTTACACAGTGTTTATTCAGTGGTTGCAGGTGTTACCCCATACAGAGCAGTGCTTTTAATTTTCTTTTTTGTAACATTTTTAGAGTTTTTCATCGGCTCGGGAACGGCAAAGGCATTTTTGATTATGCCCATAGTTGCCCCCCTTGCCCGGCTTACGGGAATAAGCGGAAACACCTTGGTATTAACCTACTGCATGGGTGACGGTTTTACCAATTTACTTTACCCCACAGGCGGACTTATCATAATCGCTCTGGGACTTGTGAATATATCCTACGGCAAATGGCTCAAATTTTCTTGGAAACTTTTTTTAGGTCAGCTTTTGGTGAGCGTTGCAATTATGCACTTCGCAATTTTCATCGGTTATAAATAAATCACACCGCAACTGAATTTTTAATCGGTTGCGGTTTTTTATTGCAATTTACGAAGTTATATAATATAATAAGATAAATATTTTTCGGAGGCGCAAAAATGATTTACAATAAATTTCAAGACAAAGAACTTTCTGCCCTTGCTTACGGGTGTATGAGATTTCCCATTCTTAATGAAAAAGATGACCAAATAGATGAAAAGGCCGCCTTTGAGCTTATTGATTATGCACTTGCCAACGGTATAAACTATTTTGACACCGCCTGGGGTTACCACGGCGGTAAAAGTGAAATTGTAACCGGCAAAGCCCTTGCAAGACATCCGAGGGAGTCCTTTTATTTAGCTTCAAAATTCCCCGGTTGGGACGACAACAATATGTCAAGAGCAAAGGAAATTTTCAATAAACAGCTTGAAAAATGCGGTGTGGATTATTTCGATTTCTACCTTGTTCACAATGTTTGTGAAAATAATATTGACCTTTATGTTGACCCGAAATATGCACTTCGTGAATATTTAATTCAGCAGAAAAAGCTTGGTAAAATTAAGCATTTGGGCTTTTCCGTTCACGGTGACCTTAACACCACAAAAAGGTTTCTTGACTATTTCGGTGACAGCATTGAGTTTTGTCAAATTCAGCTCAACTACCTTGACTGGGAACTTCAAGATGCCAAAAGTAAGGTTAAACTTTTAAACGAAAAGAATATTCCCATTTGGATAATGGAGCCTGTTCGTGGCGGTAAACTTGCAAAACTTGAACCGGAGCAGGAAAAGAAACTGAAAGAACTTCGCCCCGACGAAAGCATTGCCGCTTGGGCATTCAGATTTTTAGAGAGTGTTCAGGGTATTACCACAATCCTTTCCGGTATGTCCGATATGAGTCAGCTTAAAGACAATTTAAAAACTTTCAGCGAAAGAAAACCCTTAAATGAAAAGGAACTTTCTGTTCTCGGCTCAATTTCAAACGAAATGCTGGGGAAGAAAACTCTTCCCTGCACCTCCTGTAAATACTGTATGGCAAAATGTCCACAAGGGCTTGATATTCCTATGCTTATTGATATGTTTAATAAGCACAATTTTTCCGGCGAGGGCTTTAATGCCGCTATGAGTATAGATACTCTGTCTGAGGAGGAAAAACCCTCCGCCTGTATCGGCTGTAAAAGCTGTGAAACGGTTTGCCCCCAAAACATTAAAATTGCTCAGGCAATGACAGATTTTGCAAATCTTTTAAAGTAAGGTGATAAAATGAAACTTGCTGTTTACGGTTACGGTAATTTAGGTAAGGGTGTTGAATGTGCGGTAAAGCAAAATGGTGACATTGAGCTTATTGGAGTGTTCACAAGAAGAAATCCCGATAGCATTAAAACCTTAACGGGAGTAAAGGCTTACCCTGCCGATGAAATTGAAAAATATAAAAATGAAATAGATGTTCTTGTAATCTGCGGCGGCTCCGCAACGGACCTTCCGGTTATGACTCCTGCCCTTGCGAAAAGTTTTAATGTGGTGGACTCCTTTGATACCCACGCAAAAATCCCCACACATTTTGAAAATGTTGACAAATCTGCCACGGAAAGCGGACACATTGCCCTTATTTCTGCCGGCTGGGACCCGGGAATGTTTTCCCTTGCCCGCCTTTATGCCAACGCAATTTTGCCACAGGGTAAGGACTACACTTTTTGGGGCAGAGGTGTGAGCCAAGGCCACTCCGATGCCGTAAGAAGAGTTGAAGGGGTTGCCGATGCAAGGCAATATACCGTTCCCATTGAAAAAGCGGTAAATTCCGTAAGAAACGGCGAATTCCCCGAACTTACTCCGAGAGATAAGCATTTAAGAGAATGTTTCGTTGTGGCAAAGGAAGGGGCAGACAAGGTAAAAATTGAAAATGAAATCAAAACTATGCCCGCCTATTTTGTCGATTATGATACAACCGTTACATTTATTTCTCAAGAGGAAATGAACGAGAAACATTCCGCACTTCCCCACGGTGGCAGTGTAATCAGAACGGGAAAAACCGGCATAAACGGTGAACACTCCCATACGGTTGAGTACTCAATTAAACTTGACTCCAACCCTGAATTTACCGCAAGCGCCGTTGTTGCCTTTGCCAGAGCAGTTTACCGTATGCACCAAAGGGGAGTGGTGGGCTGTAAAACGGTTTTTGATATTGCCCCTGCAGATATGATAAATTTACCCCCCCAAGAAATCAGAGAAAAATTATTATAAGAAAAAATTTAAAACATCGGACATAATAAATGGTTAGTTCAAAAAAAGAAAATAAAATAATTTTTATATGCTGGCTGGTTTATACCGCAGCCTATGTAGGCAGATTAAATTACTCCGCCTGCCTTGTCGCCATAGTTGAAGATATGGGTGTAAGCAAGGCAAGTGCGGGGCTTGTGGGCTCCTTCTTTTTCTTTGCCTACGGTATCGGCCAGCTGATAAACGGAATATTTAATGAAAAGTATAACTCTCGCCTTGTGGTTTTCTGTTCACTCCTTCTTTCGGCTTTAATGAATTTTGCCATGCCACTTTGCGGTAATATTTCCGTAATGAAATTCATTTGGCTTTTGAACGGTGCCTGTCAAAGTGTGCTTTGGAGTACCCTTGTCAAAACTGTTTCACAGTTTGTTTCAGACAAAAAAATGCCCAATGCCATTGTCATTTTAAGCACCACTTCAAGTGCGGGAGCATTTATTGCTTATGGATTTTCCGCACTTTTTGTAAAGATGTTAGACTGGAAATATTCTTTCTTTCTTGCATTTGCCGTGCTTGTGATTTCCGCCTTTATATGGCTGATTCTTTACGGGAGTGAAACACCACCGGTGATTGAGAAGAAGGTTGAAACCCTGAAAAAATCCGGAGTTAAAAAGTCACTTGTCATTTGCATAGCGATTATTGCCCTTGCGGGTATTGCCAACGGGTTTATTAAGGACGGAATTACCTGGGTGCCCAGCTTGCTTTACGAAAGGTTTAATGTTTCCCCGTCCCTTTCCATATTGTTGACTCTATTTTTGACGGTTATTGCCACTGTCGGTTCGGGCTTAATTAAAAAGATTCACATAAAGATACAGTCCCATTCCGCTATAAATGCCATTCTTTTTTCTTTAACCGCACTATTTTGTTTGGCAATTTATCTACTTTTGGAATATAATTCAATTATTGCCATACTCCTTTGTTTTGCTGCAATTTGTCTGCTTATGGCAATGGTGAACAATGTGGTTACAAGTATTTTCCCATTAGATAAAAGAGCCCTTGTGGGCTCCGGTATTTTAGCGGGAATTTTAAATACCTTCTGTTATGCCGGCTCAACGGGGGCATCCTACACCCTTGGTGTCGTCTCGCATAAATACGGCTGGGATATTGTGCTTGTAATTATGCTGATTTTTTCAGTTATCGCCTCCCTAATCAGTGTGGTGGGCGTTTATTATGATAAAAAGCTGCTGAAAGGAGGAGCTTAAATGTTCTTTAAAATTAAATTAACCCCTCACGAAACAAGAAAAAGCACACATTTTGCTCTTAATGACAAAAATGTGCCGGAAAAGCTTTTTACCGTGAAAAACAAAAAACCCGATTTAGAGGGTTTTCCCTATCCTCTTCCCTGCAGAAAGAGTGAATATACTCTGTTTGCAAAGCAGGGAGAAATCTCCTGGTACGGCTCAAATAAGGGTTTAACCCGCTGTAACCCTAAAGCAAAGTATGATTTTGACAGGGTTATGTATTTTAGCGCTGACAGAGACCTTCTTGACAACTGCGTTAAGGCAATTTTACCCGATGGCACCGGTGCTTGGGTGCTTACGGAAACCGGTGTTACCCACATTGAACTGCCCTTATTTACCCCCGGTGAAATTGCGAAAAAATTAACAGATGAAACCCATAAATATGTTGACCGTCACGGTATGGTTTCCCAAAGAAAACTACTTGAACCAAGAAACTTTGACTCCGCCGTGCCCTACGGTCACTCCGACAATGACGGAGGGTTTACCGCCGGCTATGCCATGGGTGAAATTTTCAAGTATGCCTACTTTAAGAGAGAAAAGGGGATTGATGCCCCGGAAACCCTTGAGGCAAAAAGGAGCGCCACAAGAGCGGTGGAGGCATGCCTCCTGCTTATGTATATCCACGGCAGGCAAAATGGCTTTGTTGCAAGAACTTACCTCTCACCCACCGAGCCCGTTCCCGATGACGGACTTTTCTTCAAAAGAGAGGGAAATATTGCAACAGTACTTGACACAACCTATGCAAGGGAAAAGGGGTTAGTGGGAGCAACTTGTGACTGCTCTTATCCTATTCCCGAAAGACTTCGTCACCTTATGACAGATGAGGGCTTTACCGAAGATGGCTGTGTGTATAAAGCAGACACAAGTTCGGACGAAACTACCCTTCATGTGCTTATGATGTACTTTGCACACGAATATTTAACCTGTGATGACCTTGAACTTGATGAAATTCTCATTGATGCCCTTGAACGCTTTATGACTCATGTCCTTGACTCCGGTTATGTGCTGGCGGACTTTATGGGGGAAGGCACCACCTGGGGCAAATGGAATTTTGACTATTTCCATACCCACTTCGGTTATGTTGACGGTGCATTAAATTCCGCACAAATTCTTTTCTATCTTAGAGCGGTAATGCATATTACGGGCGAAGAGGGAAGATGGCTTGAGGAATATAACCATTTGGCATACGACTTGGGCTATTTGGATTTATGTGAAACCCACTATGATAAATTAACTCAGGTAAATATTCTTATGGGCGTTGATCTACCTGAAGACATTATGTACGGTGACCATATGCTTGCGTGTTGTGCTTTTTTAGGCCTTTGCCTTCTTGAAAAGGATGAAGAAAGCCTTAAAAAATTCAGAAACGGCTTTAAGGCATGGAGAACTTCCATAGCAAGAGAACATACGGTGGGTTATGACTTTATGTACCTTCTTGCTTGCCCCGATGAAACAATTGACGAGGAAAGGGCAAAGGAATGGTTTTATCGCCACAACCTCTCTCGTCTTGCGGCAGGCGTTTCTCTTGTAGGTCGCCACGATGTTCCCGTTAAGGAATATATGGGAGGATATAAAGAAACCTCTTGGCTTCTTCCACCCGATGAAAGATTTATTTCAAAGTACGACCGTAATCCGCTTGAGTACAAAAATGAAGACAGCGGTGGAATGACACATATTGAAAGCTGTTATGTTTACACCTTCGCTTATTGGATGGGTAAATTTTTCGGCTTCGTGGAAGGGGAGGACTAAAATGAAAAACGAAATTCATCTCATAGGAAACGCTCACCTTGACCCAACCTGGCTTTGGAGATGGCAGGAGGGCTGTGGTGAAGTTCTTCAGACCTTCCGCAGTGCGGTTGACCGCTTGAAAGAATATGACGATTTTGTGTTCACCTGTTCCTCCGCCTGCTACTACCAATGGGTTGAGGAAATTGCTCCCGACCTTTTTGAAGAAATAAAAACCCTTGTAAAACAGGGAAAGTGGGTGCCTGTAAACGGTTGGTGGGTACAGGCGGACTGTAATATGCCCAGTGCCGAAAGCTTTGCAAGACAGGCTCTATATTCACAGCTTTATTACTATGAAAAGTTCGGTGAAATTTGCCGTACCGGCTACAATGTTGACTCCTTCGGCCACAATGCAATGCTTCCCCAGTTTTTAACAAAGGGAGGTATGCGCTGCTATGTAATGATGCGCCCCAACGCACAGGAAAATCCCGATATGCCAAATGGACTTTTCTGGTGGGACAGTGCAGACGGTTCAAGGGTATTAACTTACAGAATTCCCACGGGATATGCGGAAAACGGTCAAAAATCCATCACCCGTGGTTTAGAGGTATGTGAAGAGATTGCAGAAAAAAGCGGCAACGGAATGATGCTCTTTTACGGTGTGGGTAACCACGGCGGAGGCCCCAGTAAAGGTGACATTGAATTTTTACAGGAACTTGGAAAGAGCGGGGAGCATAACCTTGTTTTCTCATCTCCCGACGAGTATTTCAAAAAACAATGTATCCTTGCATTAAATCTCCCCACTTGGGCAGATGAATTGCAGCACCACGCAAGCGGTTGTTATTCCGCCACATCAATGATTAAAGCACTTAACAGAAAAGCGGAAAATCGCCTTGCAGCAGCAGAAAAATGGAACACAATAGCAGGCAAACAGTATGCACTGAATTACTCAACAAAAGAATTCAAAAAAGCCTGGCTTGAGGTTTGCTACAATCAATTTCACGATATTCTATGCGGCTGTTCAATTCGTGAGGCATACGATGACGCAAAGGAACAAATGTGCAGTGCTTTGAATATTGCCGCAAAGGAAGAAAACAAGGCGCTGTTAAAAATTGTAGAAAATATAGATACTATGCTTGATGGAGTAACCGATAAAGTTAACTCAAGCGAAAGACACCATTGCAGAAATCTTAAGTACCCAAGACCTATTGTTGTGTTTAATCCACATTCCTTTGAGGTCAAAACAGCAGTTCAGACCTACCACCCATCCAAAAAAGTTCTTGACAGTGAGGGGAATCCCGTTTTATTTTCAAATGTTCGCTCCTCTCGCTCCAACGATTCCCATGCAGACACTTTGTTCATAGCAAAAGTTCCCGCTTTAGGCTATGCCACCTACTGGCTTTATCACGCAGATTCCGATACTCAAGAACAAGCGGTTGAAAGCAGTATAAAAGCAGGAAAGTTTTTCTTTGAAAATAATTATGTCAAAGTTCAATTTGACGAAACTAACGGCTCAATTTCCTCTATTGTGACTAAAAATGACGGTACCGAGCACATAGCAAAGGGCTCCTTTATTCCCACGGTTATTGACAACACAAAGCCGGATACCTGGGCACACAACATATTTAAGTTCCATGACATTATCGGTGAAATGAAACTCGAAAGTATAGAGCTTGTTGAAGACAGCGGTGCCCGTGCCCTTATCAGAACAAAGCACATTTGGGGCAAATCCTATTTGGCTCAAGATTTTATTCTTGAAGAGGGCAGTGAAATGGTGGAAGTTAAGGTGAGAATTCTTTGGCAAGAGCCCCTCACCATACTTAAAATGCCCGTAACAATTTTAGGTGAAAATCCCATTTCCACTTATGAAATCCCCGGCGGATTTATAAAGCGCCCCTGTAACGGGGAAGAAGAACCGGCACTTAACTGGGGAGATGTTACCGCAAACGGTCAAGGCATAGCCATTTTAAGCGATGCCAAATATTCCTATGACTGCCCCGGCAACACGCTGCGTTTAACTATGCTTCGCAACTCAATTTTTGCGGACCACTATTCAAACAGACCGTCCGCAGATTTTGAATACTGTGACGAAGGGCTTCAAAGGTTTACCTACGGTATTTATCCCCATAGCGGAAATGCAGAAGACAGCAAGGTTAATTACTATGCCGCTGTTTTGAACACCAAACCCAACCCCATACCCGCCGGTTACCACAAGGGCACAGCCCCACTTGTTAAGTCCTTTATAAGCGTTGACAAGCCAAATGTTTTTGTGGATGCCTTTAAACTCTGTGAAGATGGAAGCGGAGATTTTATCCTTCGTGCCCGTGAAACTGCAGGAAAGAGCGTAAAAACCGCCTTTGTTTGTGATTTGATTGAAGCGGGGTTCTATGCGGACTTTAATCCACAAGAAGTTAAAACCTTTAGAATTGATAAAGAGGGCTATGTCCGTGAGACAAACTTCCTTGAGGGCATAGTAAAATAAGAACAGATACAAAAAAGCACTTACCGTTAGTTTGGTAAGTGCTTTGCATTTGTTTAAAAGAGGTCATTTTCTTCCTTGTCTTCAAAATAGAACTGAACTCTTAATTCTTCTTCCTTCTTTTGTTTTCTCTTTTCTTCTCGTTTTTCTTTCCTTTTTGCTTTCTTTTCCTCTTTCTTCTCTTGCTTTTCTCTTGCTTTTTTCTCCTCATCGGTTTCTATGGGAGTTAGAATGATGCCTTTTCTTTCGGCCTGTCTTCTTCTTGCTGCCTCTTTTGCCGCTTTGTGTGCGGCCTCTTTTTTCTTTTTGTTAGTACTCATTTTAGAAAGGGAAAGCAGGAAAAGACCTACCACGAGAACTAAAACCGCAGGAGCAAAAATGGGTATAAGGTCTATTTTTTGAGCCGTGCCCGTTACTTTGAAAGTTTCCGTTTCAATAGGTGTTTTTGCAAGGTCGGTAATGTTCTCGATAGTTACCGTAATTCCGCCCTTTTCAAGGGATGAAACATAAATAACAACTGTGTCGGGCATAGGGTTTCTTATGCTGAAAATAGTGGGGGCACTACCCTCGGAGCAGAGGAATTTGTAGTTATATTCGTTAAGAGCACCCAATACAGGTTCGCTAAACTTAACCGTAATCGTGTTTTCGTTTCTGTTCGGGTCAACGGAAAGAATTCTGGGCGGGTCTGCGTCAACAATCCATTCTGAAACCGCAACATTGCAAGTTAAGATCTGACCGCCACCGATATTAATTGAGAGTTTGGCATTTTGGCTTTCTTCAACTGTTTCTTTTGCCCTAAAGTAAAGTGTAACTGCTCTTGAACCGCCAAGAGAGGCGAGGCGAGAAGAAACCGATTTTGTTGAATAGGACTTGATTGAACCCGTTGATGCCTTGATAACAGAGGTATATTCCTTTAAGTTTTCTTCGTCAAGCACATCGGGGTAAAGACCGTATATGGGAACATTGTATTCCTCAAGAGTTTTAAGAGTTTTTGCCTTGTCCTCTTTGTGTAGAGTTTCCACACCGTCGGTAAACATAATGGGAACCACAGAGTCGCTTTTAGAGTTCTTTGCAAGGTATGCAAGTTTTGTTATTGCTCTGTAAAACTCCGTGTCCCTACCTTCCGCTTTAATTCCCTTAATTTTTTTTATGGCATTTTCCTTTGTTTCCATGCCATTTAAAACACTTACCATGCCGACATCAAAGGTGTAGAGTGTGAGTTTGTCATTTTCACCGAGATTGTTATAAATGTCAACAATTGCTTCCTTTGAGCCTTCAAAGTGGGCTGCAGAAACTGAAATGGAGGTGTCAACAAACACAATCCATTCCACACTTTCTCCGGCAAACTCAGCCTCTTTATTTTCAAGTTCCTTGCCGTCCAGGGTAGCGGAAACCTTGTTTACATCAAAGTCTTTATCAATGTCGCTGATTACTACTCTGACGCTTGGACCCTCAACATCAACACTTGAAATTTCAGAAGCAAAGGCAGGAATTGAAAGCATTGAGAAAGCGAGTAATATGCAAATTAAACCAAAAAGAAATTTTTTCATACATTTGCCTTTCAGCTTCACCTCTCGAAAGTCGTTTTCTATTACAAAACATTATAGCATAGATTTATTAAAAATCAAACACATTTTCGTAAAATTCTTTGAACAAAAGCAAAAAATGGGGCAAAAAAATACCCCAACTCACGGACATAATAGCATAAGCAAAAAAATATGTCAATAACTTAAGAAAAATATGCAAAATTAATAAATTATTAACTTTTTCAAAGGTATAATATGTTAAAATCTAATCAATAAAGGGAGTGATTTTATGAAACTTACGCATCTTCGCACAAACCACTTAGAAAATCCCGTAGGAATCGATACCAATCCCGAGTTTTCCTGGAGAATTGAAAGCGATGAAAAAGATGTTAAGCAGGTTGCTTACTCCATAGTTGTTTTAGAGGACTTTTTGCCGGTTTGGAAAAGCGGCAGAATTGAAAGTGACCAGCAGAACTTTGTTCACTTTGAGGGTATTGTTTCCTCAAGAGTAAAGTACAGGTGGGATGTTACAGTTTGGGACAACAAGGGTAACGAAGTAACTGAAAGTGCCTACTTTGAAACCGGCTTTTTATCTGATGACGATTGGGAGGCAAGTTGGGTTGAAAGTACCATTGACAGATACCCGGTGGAGCCCTATTCCTTTTCTCCCTCCAACAATATTATTGCATTTGAAAGAGAGTTTAGAGTAAATATAGATGCGGTCAGTGCAAAAATTTACTGTGCTTGCTTTGGCGCAAGCAGAATTTATGTAAACTCATCCCTTGTTCACGATACGGATTTCGCTCCCGGCTACACAAGTCATGATAAAGTCTTAAATTACCAAGTTTATGACATTACCCCTTACATTGAAACGGGTATGAATTATCTTGAAATTCTTGTGGGAGACGGCTGGTATTTCTGCCCCACCCTGAAAATGAATATGAATAGAGATCAAAGGCAGGAGTGCCCCGCAGTTCGCTTCCAAATTGAAATTGAATATGAATATGGAGAAAAGCGAGTAATATGCTCCAGTGATTTAGAAAATTGCAGAGCCACCAACAACATCAACGGCGACATTTTTATGGGAGAAAAGGTGGACTTCACAGACCTTTACGGTTCGATTAAAGAAACCAGAGAAAGGAAATACAGCAAAGTTCCCGTTTGTGCCCAGCAGAGCCCCTACATAAGGTGTGTTGAAGAAATTCCCGCGGTGGATGTATTTACTACACCAAAGGGAGAAACTATTGTGGACTTCGGTCAAGTTATAAACGGAAAAATCAGCACACTTTTATCTGCCAAAAACGGTGATGAAATAGTTTTTGAATATTCCCAGGTACTTGACGAAGATGGCAACTTTGTTCATATTTCTCCGGCGGCTCAAACCGACTTTATAACAAGTGACGGCAAGCCCTACAACTACACCCAGTACTTCACCTACCATTCCTTCAGGTATGTAAAGGTAACGGGAATGGAAAGGGTTGAAAAAGATAACTTTACCGCACATCTGCTCTCAAGTGATAAGGAAAATGCGGGAGAATTTGTCTGCGATAACGAAGATTTTAATAAACTTTACAAAAATATCAGATATTCACAGAAAAATAATACTATGTCAATTCCCACAGACAACCCCCTTTACGGTAAAGTGGGTAGGAGTGCAAATGTCAGCGCCTATGCGGAAACCGCAATGCTGAATGAGGATATGACCGCATTTTTCTCGAACTGGATTCAGTCCGTTGCCGCCTCTCAAAGAGATGACGGCTCAATGCCCGCAGTTTCCCCATCCACTCGCTACTCTGATGAAAACGATAAGGGCTTTGTTCACGATGCCATTGTTTCGGTTCCCTATGATATGTATAAGGTTACAGGCAACAAACTTATAATTGACAAATATTTCAACGAGATGAACCGTTTTTGTGACTATTTAATCACCGTTGAATCAGATGATAAATTCCAGTCCCTAATGCGAGTTCTTTGCCTTGAAAAGTTTGTAACAATCTGCAAAGTTTTAGGGGATGAACACGAAAAATACATTGAAAAAATTGATGAATATAGAAAGGAGATTGCCTTAAAAATTGAGGAAAACGGTTTTGACGAGTCTTGGAATGTCAATGACTATGTCATAGCACTTAATAACGATTTTGTGCCCGAAAGCAGAAAAGAAGAGGCAAAAAACAACTTTCTTGCCCTTTATGAAACGGAATATCCCAATGTTACCGCCGCCGCTCAGGTTTTAGATTTACTTGAAAAAATCGGCTCCCACGAGCTTGCAAAATCTGCCCTTTACAGCAGGAAAAAATACTCTTGGCTCACCCAAATAGAAAAGGGTGCCACCACAATTTGGGAACACCCCACGATTGTTGACAAGGACGGAAATGAAATCATCCAAAGTTATGACTCCCTGGGCTACGGTAGTGTGGACTCCTTCATTTTCCATAAGATTTGCGGAATAAGCGGAGATGTGGGCTATAAAAACATAACCATTGCCCCCAATATGAACTACGGCTTTGACAGCTTTACAAGAAAATTCATTTGCGAAGCGGGAGAAATATCCGTTTGTGTGGATGGAGACAGTCTAAAGGTATCTATTCCCTGCAACACAACTGCAAAAGTTATTTGGAAGGGTAACGAATACAATATCGGAAGCGGAGAATATCAATTTTAAAAAGGAAAGAGGAACCAAATCGGTTCCTCTTTATTTTAGTCTTCTCATATATATACTGCCGTTTGCTTTCAGCCATTGTTCTCTTTCATAATAATCGGGCATAACCCTCAGAACTTCCTCGTAAAACCTTTTTGAGTGGTTCATTTCTTTCCTGTGACAAAGCTCGTGAACCACCACGGAATCAAGAACTTCAGGGGGGAGTTGAGTTAAAAGACAGGAAAAATTCAAAGCACCTTTTGAAGAACAACTTCCCCATCTGGTTTTTGGGTGACGAATTGAAACTTTAGTGTAGGTAACCCCCAATTTTTCAGCGAAGAATTCAACCCTTTTGGGTATGATTTCCTTCGCTTTTTTTGTCATTTGGTCTATTTCTTCCTGTGTGTAATACTCAATACTTTCATTTACGGAACTGTACTTTGCAAGGGCTTTTTCAATCCACTCGCTCTTTTGCTCCACGAAGTTTTCTATTTCTCTGTAGGTCACCGAAAGGGGGGCACGAATTGTTACCTTTCCGTCTCTTCGCACCTCAATGGAAATGGTCTTTCTGTCACTTTTTATTATATCCGGGTTATACTTCATTTATCTTAACTCCCATTTCACACCTCAAAAATCAACTTTTATATCGCAGTTCCAGTCCATCTTTTTTTCGTCCCCTATAAGGGAAGCTAAAAAGGCGGGAATGTCTTCAAACAGTGGGTTCTTTTTACCCAGTTTTTTCTCAACAATAAAAATAACGGGTCTTAACCTTTTCAGCAGTTTCATTGTTGCCTTATAAACGGCGGTATCCTCTGTATAGGGCTGGTCACCCACAAAAATATTTCTGACAAGCTCCACCGCCAAGTCCTTTAGAAGAATATCTTTTATGGAATCATCCACCCTGAAGAAAAACATTTTACCCACTCCGCCCAGGGTTAATTTCTGTAAAAGTTTTCCCACAAAAGTTACAAGAGGTTTAAGCGGTTTCAGCTTTTCTGCACCGCCTAATTTAGAGGCGAAAACAGGGAAGTCATAGGCCATTCCGTCAATAATGTCCGTAAGAAGTCTGTCAAATCTCCACTGTAAATATTCTTTGGCACTTTTGCCTCCCTTGTCCCAATCAAAGTCCGCAATTTCAAGGGAACGAATGTTAACCACACCGTTATCGTTGAAGGTTACTTTTCTGTAGGCACCGGGACAGCCCACAATGGAGCCGGTACAAATGTCATAAATCGTGTTGCCCTTTTCGGTGGTTAAACTGTTAAGGGACTGCATATGCATGTGACCCGTAAAGATTAAGTCAAGACCTGCATCAGCAAGTTCGGTAGCCCTTTTTTTCCAGTCCGTAAGTTTAGCATCTTCAATGAGCTCCATAATTGAAGCACCGGGGAGAAGGGGATAGTGCATCATTGCGAAAATGTAGCAACCGTCCTGCTTTGCTTTATTTATTTGCTCATAAATCCACTCCATTTGGTCGTCATAAAGACCTTTAAATGAGTGAAAATCTCCGTCACAATTTATGGCTAAAAGGCGAATTTTATCATTTAACTGTACACAGTAGGAAAGAGTTTTATGTTCACTGATTGCCTCGTCAAAGCCGAAATCTTTGTAAAACTCCCTTAATTCCTCCCTTGCCAAACCTTCAACGGGCACAAGTTCATTCCCAACAAAACCGACAGGGTGGCTCACATAGTCCGGCTCTGCGGTGGCGTAATCATGCCTTGCGGTAACAATATATATCTTTTTACCCTTTTCTTTTAGTTCGTAAAGCATTTTTCTAAAAGAAATGTGACTTTCTTTTTCTGCTCTGTAAACTAAATCACCCACAATTATAATAGTGTCAACGCTTTCATCTTCACTCATTTGTTTGAATGTTGCCTCAAGAATTGCACCTGTTTCCGCAATACATTTTTGGTCGGTTCTGCTTCTCTTTTCATAAGCTTCTCCGCTTGCACCCAGAGAGTTTTCAAATAAATGTGTGTCCGTTACTACAAAAATACTGAAAGCCATATTGCACCTCAATTTAAACTTAATCCGAAATATATTTCTTGTGGGAATTTTTCTTCATTCAGCGGTAAAATCATACCGTTATTTACCGTAGTTTTCTTGCCCGCAGTCAAGGCATAAGAGCAGGGGAGGGCTATCTCATAATTTGCCCTGTCCGTCTCCGCTGAAAGTAGTTTCTTAAACTCATCAAAGTCCGAAAATTCACAGTGATAAACCCTACAGGAATTATCGTCAAGAACACCGAAAATTTCCGTATATTCATTACTTAAGTGGAGCCCGTTGCAAAATTGATTTTCTTTTACCGCATATTGAAAATTTAATTCGCTGAACTCAAGCATAAAAGTTTCTTGTCCTATTTCAAGCTTACTCTTTTCAAATTCTTCACGGGTTAATAAATATACATTTTGAGCAATGTTGTCGGTAAAGCCCATCTTTCTGTAATACTCAAAAAGTGATGCTTCTCCGGGAACCAAAGCGAGAAATTCGGCACCTTTTTCTCTTACAAAGCTCTGTGAAAACTCCACCATTTTTCGTGCAATCCCTTTACTACGATGCTCGGGTTTGGTGCAAAGGGCATAAATGTAATACCCCTTTTTCTCTTTGAACTTCATTTCAAGAAGAAAAAGCATAGAAAAAACTTCACCATTTTCCTCCCATATTATGGGTAAACAGTCTTTTTGACTCTCAAGAAAATGGCGAATATATTTTTCGCTGTCTCCAAAACATTCCTGCCAAAGCAAAGTCATCTGCCGAAAGTGCGAGGAATTTGCAGTTTTTACAGGGTACATTTCACCACTTCTTTCGCTTAAAATCCACTTTAATTATAACAAATGACATTTATTTGTGCAACCCACAATTTTAGTTGACAATACAGCATTAAAAATGGTATCATATACACAATCATTATAATGCGGGAGAATTGGTTTATGTTAAGAAATGAAGAAAAATCGATGGAAAAAATTGTTGCTCTATGTAAAAATAGAGGCTTTATTTTTGCAGGTTCCGAGATATACGGCGGACTTGCAAATACTTGGGATTACGGCCCTTTGGGTACCCGTCTCAAGAATAATATAAAGGACACTTGGCGCAAAAGATTTATACAAGAAAGAAAAAACAGTTACGAGGTGGATGCAGATATCTTTATGCACCCCAGAGTTTGGGAGGCAAGCGGTCATGTGGCAAGTTTCTCCGACCCCCTTGTTGACTGTAAAGAGTGTAAAATGCGTCATAGAGCAGATAATCTCATTAACGACTTTAATTCCGATGCAAACGCAGACGGGATGACAAAGGAAGAAATGTTTGAGTACATTAAGGCTCACTCAATTCCTTGTCCCCATTGCGGTAAGCACAACTTTACGGACATTCGTGAATTTAACCTTATGTTCCAAACCTACAGAGGTGTTACAAACGACTCAAAGAGTATAATATATTTAAGACCTGAAAATGCCCAAGGAGAGTATGTGAATTATAAGAATGTTCAGCGTTCAATGAGAGCAAAACTTCCTTTCAGTATCGGTCAAATCGGTAAGGCGTTCAGAAACGAAATTACCCCCGGCAACTTCATATTCAGAACCATAGAGTTTGAGCAAATGGAATATCAAACTTTCTGTAAAGAGGGGGAGGACACCGAACTTTATGACTACTTCAAAGAATACGGACTTAAATATTATCAAGATTTAGGTATTGCCCCGCAGCACCTTCGTTACCACGACCACGAAAAGCTTGCCCACTACGCAAAGGCGGCTTGTGATATCGAGTTTTTATTCCCCTTTGGCTGGGGCGAGGTTAACGGCACTCATAACAGAACCGACTTTGACCTTAAAAATCATCAGGAATATTCGGGAGAAAATCTTGAATATCATGACCCTGAAACAAATGAAAAATATATTCCCTATATAGTTGAGTCAACCTACGGTCTTGACAGAACGGTTCTTGCCATTTTGTGTGAGGCATACGATGAAGAGGTTGTTGACGAAGAAAAGAATGATGTAAGAGTTGTTCTTCACTTAAATCCCGCAATCGCTCCCTTCAAGGCGGCAGTTCTGCCCCTTTCAAAGAAACTCAGTGAGCCCGCACTCGAGGTTTACGAAAAACTTCAAAAGAGTTTTATGGTGGACTTTGACGAAACCGGCTCCATTGGCAAGAGATATCGCCGTGAGGATGAAATCGGTACACCCTTCTGCATCACCTATGACTTTGAGTCCCTTGAAGACGGCTGTGTAACCATTCGTGAAAGAGACTCTATGGAACAGGAAAGAATTTCAATCGACAAAATAGAAGATTATATTTTGGCAAGAATAAAGTTTTAACATATAGGGAGGAATAAATATGGTACATTTTACCGAAACCATACTTCGTGATGCCAATCAGTCACTAATCGCCACAAGAATGTCCTTTGATGATTTTGAACCGATTCTCTCCACCTTTGACAAGGCGGGCTATTACTCCCTTGAATGTTGGGGAGGGGCAACTTTTGACTCCTGTCTTCGTTACCTCAATGAGGATCCTTGGGAAAGACTTCGCAAAATAAAAAAGGCCTGTCCCAACACAAAACTTCAAATGCTCTTCAGAGGACAAAATGTTTTGGGCTATAAGCATTATCCCGACGATGTTGTTCGTCTTTTCGTTAGAAAAAGTGTTGAAAACGGCATTGATATAATCAGAATTTTTGATGCACTTAACGATATCAGAAATATTGAGGTGTCGGTTGATGAAACTCTTAAATGCGGAGCCCATGCTTCGGGCGCAATCTGCTACACCATAAGCCCTGTTCATAATCTTGAAAGTTATGTAAAACTCGCAAAGGAAATTGAAGCACTGGGTGTTCATTCTATTTGCATAAAAGATATGGCAGGTCTTTTGAGTCCCAAAGAGGGATATGATCTGGTAAAGGCACTTAAAGAAAATATAAAAGTTCCCATAGTTGTACATACCCACTCTACAACAGGTCTTGGTTTTATGACACTTCTCAAGTGCGTTGAAGCGGGTGCAGATGTTATTGACACTGCAATTTCTTCCTTCTCCGGAGGTACCTCACAACCCGCAACAGAAACCCTTATATATACCCTCAAACAGTTCGGCTATGAAGTTGCCGTCGATGAAAATGTTTGCCAAAATATCAACAATTTCTTTAAAGATATCAGAGCAAAGGCCCTTGACAGAAAACTCTTAAATCCCCTTGTTATGGCTACCGACACAGATGCTCTCATTTATCAAGTCCCCGGTGGAATGCTTTCAAACCTTGTAGCTCAACTCACCGCTCAAGGTAAACTTGACAAACTTGATGAGGTTCTTGAGGAAGTTCCCAAAGTTCGCAAAGAATTAGGCTACCCACCCCTTGTTACCCCTATGAGTCAAATGGTGGGAGTTCAGGCAACAGCAAATGTTCTTTCAGGTGAAAGGTATAAAAATGTTGCTAAAGAAATTAAGAGTTATGTTGGGGGGAGAGCCCCTGCAAAAATTGATGAAAAACTTCAAAAGATGATTCTCGGAGAGGAAAAACCAATCACAGGCAGGTTTGCAGACACCCTTGAGCCCCAAGTAGAGAAAGCAAGAGCCTATCTCGGCGACAGAGCCACCTGTGAAGAAGATATTCTTTCCTATATTGCATTTCCACAGCAGGCAGAGGCCTTCTTTGATAAGAGAGACGAGCTTAAGAGAAACACTTTCACTTATTCGATTAAAAAGATAGAAGGTTGAGGTGGAAAATATGATACCCTTATACATTTTAAATCCCAAAGGACCGATGGAAATTTCTCAAGCAATTTTGGTTAGTATAATTGGAATAGTTTTAGTTCTTATAGAACTTGTTCTTATTTCTGTTTTAATAGGTGTAATGGCTAAAATTATTGGCTCCTTTAAAAAAGAGAAAAAAGTTCAAGTTGTTGAAAGTACTCCCATAGGCAAGCCCCTCCCAAGCGGTGAGTCTCAAGGCAGTTTAGAACTTGTTAACTGCGACGAAAAGACTGCGGCAACAATTATGGCGATTGTCAGCAAAGAAAGCAAAATTCCCCTCAATAGACTCAGTTTTAAATCAATAAAGGCATTGGAGGACAAATAACTATGAAATATGTTGTTACACTTAACGGTAAAAATTATGAGGTTGTGGTTGAAGAAACCGAAGCAGTTATAACAGGCGTTTCCCAAGCAGCAACTCCGGTTGCCGCTCCAACAATAGATATACCCTCAGCACCTGCTCCTGTCGCTCCCTCAGCAGTGGGAGAAGGCACTCAGGTTGTTTCCCCGATGCCCGGCACAATTCTTTCCGTTTCCGCAACTGTAGGTCAAAGTGTTAAATCGGGAGATGTTCTTATGATTCTTGAAGCAATGAAGATGGAAAATGAAATCGTTGCTCCCTGCGACGGTACAGTTAAGCAGATCCTTGTCCAAAAAAGTTCCACAGTTGACACAAATGCAGTTCTTGCTGTAATCGGTTAAGAGGTGGCAAGATGGAAATGGTATTAGAAATTTTGAAGGGACTTTGGACTGACTCGGGTTTTGCCTCATTGACATGGCAAAATGTTGTAATGATTATTGTGTCCTTGGTTTTCTTGTATTTAGCAATCGCTAAAAAGTTTGAGCCCTTGCTTTTAGTTCCCATTGCCTTTGGCATTTTACTTGCAAATATGCCTGAAACGGGGCTTATGGCTGACCCTGCGGGGCTTATGGACACCTCTCACATAGTTGAAGGTGCTCGCTGGTATGACAGCGGTGTTTTGCGACTTATCTATGCAGGTGTAAAAAGTTCTGTATTCCCGTGCCTTATTTTTATGGGTATCGGTGCTATGACGGATTTCGGTCCCCTTATCGCAAATCCTGTTTCACTTATACTTGGCGCAGCGGCGCAATTTGGCATTTTTGTTGCTTTTACGGTTGCTATTCTCCTTGGTTTCACCCCCGCTGAGGCAGCTTCGATCGGAATTATCGGAGGTGCAGACGGACCTACCGCTATATTGGTTGCTTCAAGACTTGCAAGTCATTTACTTGCTCCCATTGCCCTTGCGGCATATTCCTATATGGCACTTATTCCCCTTATTCAGCCTCCCATTATGAAACTTCTTACGACGGAGAAGGAAAGAAAGGTTGAAATGAAACAGCTTCGTTCAGTTTCAAAAACAGAAAAAATCATTTTTCCTATTGCTGTTTTTATTATCACAGCCCTTATGCTTCCGGATGCAGCCCCACTTATCGGTTTCCTTATGCTTGGCAACCTTTTCAAGGAATGCGGTGTAACCGAAAGACTTTCCGACACTGCACAAAATGCCCTAACCAACATAGTTACCATTATGCTTGGTGTTACGGTAGGTGCCACCGCAAACGGTCAAGATTTCCTTCAAGTGAAAACTATACAAATTGTATTTTTAGGTCTTGCCGCATTCAGTTTTTCAACCGTGGGCGGCGTGCTTTTGGGCAAACTTCTCTACCTTGTTACGGGTGGTAAAATCAACCCACTCATCGGTTCCGCAGGTGTTAGTGCTGTTCCTATGGCTGCCCGTGTTTCACAGGCTGAAGGTAGAAAATATAACCCCACAAACTTCCTTCTTATGCATGCGATGGGTCCCAATGTTGCGGGAGTTATCGGTTCTGCGATTTCAGCAGGCTTCTTTCTCCTTCTCTTTGGAGACTGATAATCTTTCAAGACGGTTCTTTCAGAGCCGTCTTTTTCTATGGAGAATAGATAACCCTTTACATTTTTATTTTTTCTGTTTATAATAAATACATTAGGTAAAAGGGGGTTTTCTATGGTTTGTCCAAATTGCGGTGTAAAGATAAAATTTTATGACCTTTCTCCACACTGCAAAAACTGCGGTATAAACATCCAGTTTTTTACCCAGGAACAGGATTTGGCTCGTGAGGCAAAAATTGCGGAATTGGAGTTTGCCAAAGCACGGGCTGTGGTCAAGAGAATTAAAGCAACCTACATCACCTCAAAACTTGTTATCGCACGAATGGTAACAGGTTTACTTACCCTTGCCTGCGTTGTACTTCCGTTCTTAACTCTGAAAGTAAATTTACCTCTTACAACTACGGAATTTTCAACCGGTGTAATAGGTATCTACAAAATGATTGCCTCCGGCTCACTGGGACAAATTTTTAATCTTTTGAACATAGGTGTACTGGGTACCATAAGCAAAGTTATGTTTGCCCACATAGTAATTTTTGTGGTTGCAATGGTTTTTGCTTTTGCAGATGCCTGGTCATTTCTCCTTGCAAGTATTAACCCCAAACGCTCCGCAAAATATATGACGGTTATTTCAGGAATTATTTCAGTTATGAACCTAATGCTGATTGTCAGCAGTTTTGTACTGCATTATATGACACGCTCAATAGACTGTGTCACAACAGAAATCGGCATAGGTTCTTTTGTGCTTTTAGTTATGCTTGGCACCTTCTTTTTCCTAAATCTTAAACTTTGGAGAAATGTACCCGAGATTGAAATAAGTGAAACAGACCAAAAACGAATTGCAATGTTTAAAGATTATAAACAGGGCAAGTTAAATCTTGACGAACTTCCCCTTCCGATTTTTGAAACGCAGGAGGAAAGAGAAAACAGAATAAACCTTTTTGGCATAACTCACGAGGGAGAGGAGGGCGAAAGTGATGGAAAATAAAGGAAAAATATCCTCTATTCTCTTTAGAGTATTTACCCTTGTGCTTTGCCCCATACTGGTTATTACCCTTTGTTCTGTTGCAATCGTAATAACGGTTGAAAACCTCGTTGAGGGAGAAAAACACGAGGTAACAGAAACCGAAAGCATCATTACTTCCTTTGAAACTCAAAGAAACGAAGCAACACAAATTGCCGTTAACCTTTTAAGTGAAACAGAAAAGAGAAATGACGCAAAAGTGAACTTCTACACGGACCTTAATATTACCGATATTACGGCAGATGTCAGCGATGCACAGTTGGGATTTCTCAATTACATTTTGCCCAAATCTCTGGAAAATGTAAAATGTCAATATGACAAACAAGGCATAAAATTCGGTGAAGAAGTGCAACTTGATATTGCAGATTTTGCAAATGATATTATTGAGTTTACTCCCGAATTAAGCGAAGACGAAACCCTTGCCACCTACACTTTCAAAATAAATCCCCAAAGCCCCTTTGCGGAAAACTATCAAAATACATTCAGTGAAACAGCGGAATATGTAAAAAGCAACTCAACAAAAGATTGTGTCATAAAGGACATAGTCGGTGACATAACGGAAATTCTCTTTATTGTTCAGTTTAACAGCAGGGGAGAAATCACAAAAATTCAGGTTAAACAGGTTTATGATGTGCTTGTTAGCGTTGAGTTCGTTAACTCACTTAAAGACCTTTCTTCCCAAGAAATCGGTTTTACCTATGAGGTTTGTGAAAATGCGGACATCAGTTATGTGAACATTAACATAAAAGACTATACGGTGAGCATTAAAGAGGACGAAAAATATTCCCTTTCACTTTCCTCCAACATTGAGGATGCCTCTCCGGATGAATTTGAACTTAAATTTGAAAGTTCAAACAAAGAAATTGTTTCGGTAAATAATGAAGGCAAACTTATAGGACTCAAAGAAAGCAACGAAGAGGTTGAAATAAAAGTATCCCTCTACTATCTCGGAAAAGTTTATACAGACACCTGCCGGGTTAGAGTGGGTGTACCTGTTAACAGAGTTTCAACTCACCCAAGAAAAGTAACATTAGCCCCTATGGAATCAACCACATTAGATGCAGTTATAAAACCGAAAGATGCTACCATTAAGGGTGTTATATGGTTCAGCGAAAATGAAAACATATGCACAGTTGATTCACAGGGAACAATTACCGCCCTCTCAAAGGGAGAAACAAGGGTGGTTGTGGTGACAAATGACGGCAATTACACCTATGCCTGTCTGGTTACGGTTGAGTAGGGGGTGAGCAGATGAACGAATTAGAAAAAAATACCGAGCAAGCTCCGGTTAACAGAAAAATAAATGTTTACCAAAACTTTAACTATGTGGGCATCAAAGAGTCGGTTGCCTATGTCCTGAACGATGTTTCAAATACCTTTAATATCAACGGATATTCGGAAAGATACATTTGGGATGTTGTTAAAATTGACTTTACCGTTTCTGCGGTGGCAAATATTTTCACATCTGCCTGGGATATTATCAACGACCTGTTTTTAGCAACAATCGTTGACAACACAAGAACAAGACTGGGTAAATTTAAGCCCTATCTTATCGGCCTTCAAATCCCCATAACTTTGTTGGCATCCCTTTACTGGATGTTGCCCCTTTTCTTTCCCGATACAAGCGGAACTCATATACCTAAACTGATATTCTATTTTGCTTTCAGCATTATCAGAGAAACAGCCACAACAGCAACAGGTCTTGCAAAGGGTGGTTATATGTCCACCATAACGCCAAACCCAAACGAAAGGGTGCGACTGATAACCCTTGCGGAACTTCTTTCCGGCTATTTGGGAGAGGATTTGCCCGCAACACTTATGCAGGTTTTCTACGACTTAATAATAAACGGCAAAGTTAAGGTGAAGCTTTCTACTCTTTTTGTAACGATGGGCTCATTTGTAAGCATTGTTTCCTGTGCCCTGACAATGTATTTCTTCTTTGTGTCGAGGGAAAGAGTACCCCAGAGTTTAGATAAACCCAAAATCAAAGAGGGACTGAAAGCAATATTCACAAACTACCCCGTTTTCTTAATGTGTCTTTCAGACTTCCTGGGCGGTTTTGCCATCGGCTCAGGGGAGCAAAACTACTTTATTGATATGTTTAAGCACCCCACCCTCATCACAATCGCCAACTTGCCTTCCTCAATGAACGGCTCAATTTCCTACGCCTTCGTGGGTCCCTTGAGAAAGAGATTTTCTTCAAAGGCGCTTTGGGTAGGTGCGGACATTTACGGCGACATTCACTCCTTGGGATATTTCCTGTTCGGAATGATGAACAAAAACTATACTAAAATGATTCCTATGACTGTGGCTCTGGGAGTGCGGGAATTTACAAGCAAGTTTGCCTTCGGTGTAAATAAGGTAATAAACGCTGACCTTTGGAATGAGGCAATGGACTACTGCGAATGGAAGCACGGCTACAGAATGGAGGCAACCACAAGTGTTGCAAAGGGCTTGGTGCTTAAAATTCAAGGTGCTTTAATGGGCAGCATAAGAAGTTTGGTTCTTAAGAGAATCGGCTATGTTCAGGGACTTGCCATCGGAACGCAAAGTGACCGCACAAAGTTTTGGCAATTCGCCCTTTGCAGTGCAGTTCCCACAATAAGCGGTGCTTTGGGAATTATTCCGAAATTCCTTTGGCCCATTACCAGAGAAAAGCGTGCAAAAATGTATGCGGAACTTGCGGAAAGAAGAAAACTTCAGCTTGAAAAAGCCAATTTGCACATAGACCTTGAAACAGAATAAAAAAAACAGCCCGAAGGTAAAAACCTTCGGGCTTTCTCTTTTCATTCAAAATTCCCAATCGCCGTCATCATAATCATCATCTTCTTCTCCAAAGAGCCAACCGTCCTCGTCCTCCTCAAGAATCCAATCCTCATCATCCTCATCGTCCATTAAAGAGTACAATTCAAGTTTATCCTTTTTCTCTTTCTCTTCCAACTCTTGTAAAAGCTGAAAATACAGATCATCATCGGCAAAGTCCTTCTTACCGTCAAAGTTCATATCAATACCGCAACTGTTGTCATCGTCCCACATTTTAATACCTCCTAAATGACAAAAGGCACCAATACAGTGCCTTTTATATTTTATAATTTTTCTATATCTTCAATTTCTTGAAGACCTTCCACCTTTTTAGTTTGTGCCTTTTCAATGAGAACAAGAAGCAAAATCAAAAGAGCGGCAAGTAAAATAAACAGTAAGCAAACAAGAATTGCATTTGACATGGCAAAAGTGAGAAAACCACCGAGAGCGGTGAAATAAACCACAACTTCGCCATAGGTTTCTTCGGCATTTACCGTGGTAGTGGGGTTCATGGGGTTAACAGTGTCCATAAGTTCAAGTTGAGCAACTTGACCGTCAAAGAAAACACCGGATGCGTAGGCAATGGTACAGCCCTTACCCGTACTGCTTGGTACGGAAATGTAGTCTCCCTCTTGGTATTCTGCATCATCTATCTTTTTCGCTACAATAAGGTCGCCTTTTTTGACACCCTCAATTTTTTCAATGTCCGTTGCCAAAGTGTTAAAGGTGTAGCCGCCCACATTGGTTCCGTTATTGTCAAGGAAAATCGCAATAAAACAGCCTAATAAAAATACCACTATTATTGCCGCAAGCATAATTATTGAAACAATTTTACCTATGAGGGCACCGGCACCCATCTTTACCTTAACCGGCTTTTCCTCATCTTCGTAATCATCTTCAGGCGGCTCATAAACAAAGGGAACAACAGGCTCATTGCTCATTCTTTCACTTTGGTAAAGTGCCTGTGGGGGAGTAACCTCGTGTGCAGGTTTCGGGTTGTTGATTGCTTCTCTGACAAAGTCCGGTAAAATGGTGTCGTCATCAACGGGAGCAAAAATCTGTGTCGGTTGCTCTTGAACGAAGTCATCTTCCTGTACATCTTGTTGCGGAAAATCAATAGGGGGCTCATCAACTTCGGGAATATCATCAAAAGAAATTTCTGTGGGCTCGTCAACATTCCTTTGCATTTCGGGAATGAGAGATTCTTTTTTCGGCTGTTTAGCGGGAGTTTTCTGTGCATTTAACTTTTCCAAGAAAAGAGAATCAAACTCCTCTAAACTTTTAAGTTTAAAATCGTCCATAGTACTCTGCCTTTCGTCGAATTATTACAATAATTCTTTAATCGCCTCAAGTTGTGCAATAACTGCGTCAAGTTTTTGTGTTGCTTCAGGGCTTGCGGAAGTTCCCTTTGCCTTAAGTGCCTTGTTTTCATCTGAAAGGGCACGGCAAATTTTCTTCAACTTCTCGTTATCGTTTTGGTTTCTTTGGGCAAACTCCAAAACCTTCTTGTATTCATCTTTAAGAGCGAGAATATAGTCTTCAACAGTTTCGCAATCATAACCGTTATCTGCGGTAGGGAAGAGTTTATTTTCCATAATAATTCTCCTTTCCAATATTTAACACATTTTAACACAATCAAGAATAAATTACAACAAAAAAAAGAAATTTGTAAAAATCTTACAATTGCTATTGACATGAGTTGACAATAGTGCTAATGTATAGGTGTGATAGCACAGATATCACACATAGAACAGGAGGTGAGGAAATTTGATTTCCATAGATAGGTTCAGCAGAGTTCCGGTTTATGAGCAAATTTACAATCAAATTATCACTTTAATTCACTTAGGGGTGTTTGAAGAAAACACAAAACTCCCGTCAATAAGGCAGGTTTCTTCGGACACATCCGTTAATGTGAATACGGTAAAAAAGGCGTTTTCCCTTTTAGAGGCAAGCGGAGCCATTTACACCGTTCCCGGCACAGGCTCCTTTGTAAGTGAAAATGCACTTGAAAATGCTTCGGTTACCTCAAAGGCTCTTGAAAGTTTACAAGAGGGCATAGAACACGCAAAAAGTGTGGGCGTAAAACCGGAAGAAATTGAAAAGTTAATTCGTTCCGTTTATAAGGAGGGAGAAAATTGATAGAAGTAAAAAACATCGTTAAAAAATTCGGAGATTTTACTGCGGTGGACGGAATTTCCTTCACCGTTGATAAAGGCTCTATTTTCGGTCTTGTGGGTTACAACGGTGCAGGTAAAACCACGCTCCTTAAAACCATGGCAGCCGTTTATGAAGCGGACGATGGCATTACCTTAATAGACAATAAAAACACCTTTACCCAACCGGAAATTCGCAGGGAAATGTTTTTTGTACCCGATGATGTTTGGTTTGAGCCCTTTTCCACCATACAGAAAATGGCAAAATTCTATGCGGGCTACTACCCCAACTTCAGTTTTGAAACATTAAACAAACTTTGTGAGGTTTTCAAACTGGATAAAAATGCAAAATTTAACGCTTTTTCAAAGGGTATGCAAAAACAGGCGGAAATGATTTTAGGTATGTCAACCAATCCCAAAGTTTTGCTCCTTGACGAAAGTCTTGACGGCTTAGACCCCGCAAAGCGAAAAGTAATGAACTCAATGATTGTGGACTATGTTGCCCAAAGGGAATGCAGTGTAATTATCTCCTCCCACAACCTCTATGAAATTGCTGACCTTTGTGACCATGTTGCCCTGATTGACGGTAAAAAGATGGCCTTTAATTGTTCAGTTTATGATATCGGCGCCGATCGGTGCAAGTTCAGACTTGTTTTCAAAGAAGACAAAACAAAAGAAGATTTTGCTGGTTTTGACATTAAGAGATTTAAAGCTGACGGTAAAATCATCACTGTTTCATTAAAGGGAAATGCACAGGAAAATGAAGAAAAACTAAAGCAGTTAAACCCGATTTTAATTGAAAAATTCCCGCTTTCCCTTGAAGAAATATTCCTTGAAGAAATGGAGGGTTCAGACTATGACTTTAAAGACATCTTCTCATAATCCTTTTATGCATACTTTCAAGTACTCTCTTAAAGGCAGGTGGATTTTAGGGCTTGTAATAAGTACTATGTTCACTTTAATGTACTGTAACGATATTATTACGACTCTCATCGAGTACAATGATTATATTAAAACCGGTCAGTTTCATTTAGCTGAATCATTGAAAGAAAACGGTTGTTTTGAGTTTCAGCATTTTAGTTATGGTTTTGAATATCTCATTTCGTTTTTTATGGTTCTCTATGCGGTGTTTATTGCAATTTCCCTTTTCTCCTTTATGATAAATAAAAATTCCACCAATGTTTTCTTTAGTTTAGGAATTTCAAGGAAAAAACTTTTTGCGGCAAAGTACCTCGCAGGAACTGTGTTAATGGTTTATCCTCCTTTTGTTGCATTACTTCTTGCAGTGATTCTTAACATCTCTTTTTACGGTTCTTCATTAGCGCTTTGGGTTAGTGCAGTATACTTTGTAGTAAAACTTTCAAGTGCTATGCTATTGTCTTTTACTTTGATGATTTTCGTTATGACTCAGCTGGGTTCAATGTTTGAAAGCATTGTTTACTTTGTAGTTTTACTGTTTTCACCCTTGCTGTTATCCAAGGCCTTCTCAACGTTTATAGGCACACTCGTTTACGGCTCACCTTACTACTCAAACACAATGATTTTTGGTCAGACAATGTATATGCATGACTTTCAGCCCATCAACTTTGTCTTGAGACTTTTTGATTTTTCTAAATATGTTTTTCCTGTGGCAAGCGATTGTTTTTCTAACTGTGGTTCATATGTGAAAGTAAAACCGGACTGTAACGATTATATACAACCCCAGTTTAAGTGGGAAATAGTGTTTTTGATTATTATTGCTGTTTTAGCAATTATCACCGGTATTCTGTTCTCCAAGAGAAAAACCGAAAAAGCGGGCTTTATGGGAAGCAGTCCCTTCTTACTTGGGTATTCGGTTATCTCGGTGGGTGCTTTTTTAACAAGTGTTTTTCTATTTGATTTTGAACCTTTAAGCATTCCCTATACTATGCTTTTTAAAACGATTCTTTTAGGTGCCTTAATAATGACTTTAGGTTACCTGGTGGTCAGCATCATTTTTGTCAGGTCATTTAAGGTCATTAAAAAGAGGTTACCTCACTTATTTATTGAAATCGGTGTTTTCGTTGTTTTGATTCTCGGTATTTTTGTGTTTGGCAATGCTCAAATGAAAAGACTTCCCGAAGCAGAAAGGGTGAAGAGTGCCGCAGTGTCGGTTTTACCCTATGGCAGTAATTACGGTTTATACGGTGAATATAAGTTTTATGATGACAAGCTTTGTGTTGAAAATCTTCTTACCACATATATAGAAACAACCTTTTTGACGGACGGCTTTAAAGAAAAGCAGGAAATTGAAACAATCCTGAAAGTAAACGAAAAACTAAAAACACCCGGAGGTGAAGATACACGCAGAGCAGAGGTCAGAATTATTTATAACCTTAAAAACGGAAAACAGGTTTCAAGAAAATATTCCGTAGCAACAAATGAAATTTGGCAAGAACTTGCCGTTTTAACAAACACTGAAACCTACCGAAAAACGTTCTGTGAAAATATTTCAAATCAACACGGTGGATATATACCTGATTCCGAAGAAAACACACTTGTATCTCTAATTTCTCCCAATTTTGCAAGAGCAACTGCAGTACATGGTCTCAGTGACCCGGAAACTTCAAAATTACTTTTAGATGCAATAATCAAGGACATCAAACAGGGCAATTACTCTTTCATATACGGTGACAAAAAGCCACTTGGTTATATTGTTTTTGGTTATCGTGATTACCCACTGCCAAACAAATCAGATTTTAAAGCAGACATAAATCTTCTTGAGTCAAATGATTATAAAAGTTTTTGGAATGATTCAAGGTTTATTGTTCTTACCGAAGAAATGGAGAATACCCTTGATTTCTTAAGTAAAACCGGCTATATTTTATACTTCAAAGAGGAGATGCTCCCGGTAAGAATAGCTTACTACGAAAACACTTTTGATGAATGTGGTTTATTACATTTTGACAGTTATAACGCAGTTACAGCTAAAACCGGAGACAAAATAAGCAATAACTATCCGCTGGACCCCGATTATTATGAAAAAAAGTATGAGTACTATGATTTATACAGCGAAACAACAGTCGGTATTGATAAACTTGCAAATCGCAACGCTATGCCGGACAACTCAACGGTGCTCACCGACAAAGCTGAAATAAAAGACTTTTTAGAAAAAGTCCGACTTATTTCCTTCTCCTTCTTTGACGGCTACTTCGTTCAATTGGAATACCCCGACGGCTCCTTCGTCTATTGCTACGCAGTGAAATAAATAGAAAATCTCCTGTGGTAAATCACCACAGGAGATTTTAGTTTTCGGTTCCCCGTTCCTCGTTTTAAGTTGAGCTTTTTTATAATGGTTGGAAATAGAAAAGTCTCGTAGGGGAGGGGTATTCCCTCCCGCTTTTTATTTTCTTCCCTTATTGTTGTAGTTGGGTATTACAATATTTAGTCTCCCTTTTGGGGCGAAGTTTTGATTTTAAGTTTTAGGTCATTCAGCCATATTTCTTAGCCTCCCTATTAAGAGGCAAGATAAAATTTCAAGACGGGATTATTGCGGGCAGTAATTAGCCTCCCTAAAAAGGGAGGCGATTTTCACATTACTGAAAGTAACGGAAGTAAAAAAGAGAAAAAATGATTTTATATTCACTTCAACTCAAGCAAGCTGTCAATTATCTTTGCATTACATTCCTTTAATCTCTCAAACATTTCGTGACCGCTTGTTAAAAGGACACAGTCCGCACCCAGTTTCTCCGCCATTTCACAGTCGTGGGCAATGTCACCTATAACAAGTACCTTTCCTTTTGGGTGCTTCTCTAAATAGTCAATGGCTCTTTCAATTTTTGAGGCGGCAAGAAAATCCTCCGAGCCAAGTATTTCCTCAAAATAATCTTTTATCCCATATTTTTCAGTATTTTCCAAAAGTTGTCCGTTATGAGAGGAGGAAACAATTACCTGCCTGCACCCAAGATTTTTAAAGTACTCAAGCATTTCCCTTGCACCTTCCGAAAGGTCACATTCAGTCAAATGCTTCAAATAGCCGACATTATATTCCCTTAAAATCTCATTATAGTCCTCTTTCTCAAGGTCAAAAATTTCTTCATAAAAACGAATAATGGGAACACCTATACATTCTTTGTATCGTATTATGTCAATTTTTTCCATTCCCCGTTTTACCAACATATCGTTTACGCTGTCCATAGCGGCACTCACATCATCAAGTAATGTGCCGTTCCAGTCCCAAATTATATAATCGTAGTTCATAATTACACCTCAAACAGATTATATTATAAAAAGTCACTTTTATCAACATTCATTTATTTACTTTTGCAAAATTGTGTGTTAATATAGACTCGGTGATTTTTATGAAAAGACAAAGCGGAATTTTAATGCACATTTCTTCCCTCTACGGAGATTACTCAATCGGCTCCTTCGGGAAGAATGCAAAAGATTTTATTGATTTCATTAAAGAAAACGGTTTTTCCCTTTGGCAGGTACTTCCCTTTACCGTTACGGATTTCTACAATTCCCCCTACAAATCCTTTTCTGCCTTTGGGGGAAACCCATATTTTGTGGACCTTGAAATTCTCTTTGAAAAGGGATTACTCACCAAAGAGGAACTGAACCGTGCCAAGCAAAAGTCCCCCTGGTCATGTGAGTATGAAAGACTGTCAAAGGAAAGACTGCCCCTTCTTAAAAAGGCAGGGGAGAGGGCGAAAAATAAGGATGAAATAGAGAATTTTATCAATTCCCGTCCTCATCTAAAGTCTTTTTGTGAATTTATGACTCTTCGTGAAGAAAACGATTTTGCGATTTGGCAGGAGTGGAAACAAAAAGAGATTACGGATTTTTCCACCCTTGAAATGTGGAAGTTTATTCAATATGAGTTTTTTCAACAGTGGGCAGAAATAAAAAAATATGCAAATTCAAAGGGTGTTAGTATAGTCGGCGATATTCCCATCTATGTCAGTGACGACAGCTGTGATGTGTGGGAAAATCCCCAATATTTCCAAGTGGACGAAAAGGGCTACCAAAGTCAGGTGGCAGGTGTTCCTCCGGACTATTTTTCCGCAGACGGTCAACTTTGGGGAAATCCTCTGTATGACTGGGACACAATGAAAAAAGACAATTTCAAGTGGTGGAAAGAGAGAATGAAGCACACCCTTGAAATGTTTGACGGTGTGAGAATTGACCATTTCAGGGCAGTTGAATCCTATTGGAGCGTTAAGGCAACGGAAACCACCGCGAAAAACGGAAAATGGATTAAAGGCCCCGGTATGGACTTCGTAAACGCAATAAAGCAGGGGAATGAGGACAAACTCATAATTGCCGAAGATTTAGGGGATATTACAAACGAGGTAAGGGAACTTGTGGAAGAAAGCGGTTTCCCCGGTATGAGGATTTTCCAGTTTGCCTTTCTTTCCGATGAGGATTCCCTTCATCAGCCCCACAATTACATTAAGAACTCCATTGCCTACACAGGCACCCACGATAATAACACAATTTTCGGCTACCTTTGGGAATGTTCCGACGGGGAAAGAAAAAGAATGCTGGAGTATTGCAATTTCACCGATACAGATTGGGGCAAAGCAACCCCCGACCTTATCAGAACGGTTTTTGCAAGTGTAAGTAGTCTTGTTGTTATACCCATTCAGGACTTTCTTATGTACGGCTCCGACACAAGAATTAACACCCCCGGTGTCGCAGACGGTAACTGGAGTTACCGAGTTACAAAAGAGCAGCTTCAAAGTGCCGACAGGCAGTTTTTCAAAGATTTGAACAGAATTTATAAGAGGTAAGAAATGTCATTTTTTGATATAGACAGAAAAATTTCGCAATACTCCGCCATTGCTTCGGAAAAGGCGGAAAAAATGTTTGCCCACCTTGATGAAATAGGTGAATATAACCAGCAAAAAATGCTTTCCGCATTCATTAAGAATGGGGTTACTTCCACAGATTTTATCGGTACAACGGGCTACGGTTACGGTGACAGAGGCAGAGATAAACTGGACAGAATTTTTGCAGACTGCTTTGGAGCGGAAGATGCCATTGTTCGCCACAGTTTCACCTGTGGTACCCACACCCTTGGAGTTGCCCTTTTCGGAGTGCTTCGCCCTGGGGACACAATGCTCTGTGTTTCAGGAACTCCCTACGATACAATTCATTCCGTTATCGGAATCACAGGTGAGGGAATGGGTTCCCTTAAGGACTTCGGCATAAACTATGCTCAAGTTGACCTTGACGAAAATGGTATGATGGACTTAAACGCAATCAAGCAAGCACTTAAGACAAAGCCCAAAATGGTTTACATTCAGCGCTCAAGGGGTTACTCGTTAAGACCCAGTTTTTCCGTTGAGCATATAGGACAGGTTGCTCGGCTTGTACACGAGGAATGTGATGCCGTTGTTATGGTTGACAACTGCTACGGTGAATTTGCTGAAAAACTTGAACCCACACAGGTCGGTGCAGATCTCATAGCCGGCTCTTTAATTAAAAATCCCGGTGGCGGAATTGCAAGAACAGGTGGTTATATTGCCGGGCGTGAAGATTTGGTTAAACTTTGTGCTTACAGGGCAACCACTCCGGGACTGGGGAAAAAGGTGGGTTGTTCTCTGGGTGAAAATCAAAATATGTTTATGGGTGTTTTTAATGCCCCCACCGTTGTAACCGCTGCCCTTAAAACCGCAGTATTTGCCGCCGCACTTTTTGAGGAATTCGGCTTTGAAGTTACTCCCAAAAGTGATGAAAGTCGCCACGATATTATTCAGGCAATTAAACTTGAAACCCCTGAAAGACTGTGTGAATTTTGCAGAGGAATTCAAGCGGGAGCCCCCGTTGACTCCTTTGTTTTTCCCGAGCCTTCGGAAATGCCCGGTTATGATAGCGAGGTTATTATGGCGGCAGGTGCTTTCATTATGGGCTCTACTATTGAACTTTCCGCAGATGCCCCCCTTCGTGAGCCCTACGCGGTTTGGCTTCAGGGTGGCTTAAACTATCCCACGGGTAAAACAGCGGTTATGCTTGCGGCAGACAGGCTTTATAAGGCAGGTATGATAAATGGAATATAAAGGAATTACCTTGGAAACACTCTTCCTTGTTGCAGATAATAAGTTTCGTGATTCCCGTGAATTTTACGAGGAACACAAGGAAGAGATAAAAGAAAACTACACTGTACCGATGAGGCAAATTGCCGCAATTATTGCCCCGGAACTTTTATACCTTGACCCTCTTATAGAAACAAATCCCGTTAAAATGGTGTCAAGAATTCGCAGAGATACCCGTTTTTCAAGAAACAAAGAAATGTATAGAGCCAACATTTGGGCATGGTTCGGCAGAAATAAAAAACAGTGGCAAAATTATCCCAGTTTTTGGTTTGAAATTTCAGAAACGGATTATTCTATGGGAATAGGAATTTTTGGAGGTATTCCCGGACTTATGCAGACTTTCAGAAAGCATATTCGTGAAAAAACCGAAGAATTTGCCGCCGCCTGCAAAAATTGCGAAAGTGCGGGAGCACATCTTTTCGGAGATACCTACAAAAGACTGCCTGCGGACTGTCCCGAGGGAATGGAAAAATATTACATTCAAAAAAACTTTGGATTTATAGTGTATTCAAATGAACTTTCACATCTTGCAGATGATACAATAATCGAAGTAATCAGAAAAAACTACAAAAAATTTGCCCCGATGTACACCTTTCTTTTAGGTGTTGCAGATGAATATTTTTCTAAGGGCGAAATTTAACGAGGGAGGGAAAACAGTATGTTCATTAAGTTAATTTCTGTTCTAACCTGTATTATATCAATTCTTTTCCCAACATACCTGAAGGGTACACCCGTTGCAAAGGTAAACAGGGAAAAAACTGAAATTTCTCAAGAGGAAATAACTCAAGATTTAACCGTTATGACTTTCAATGTAAAAGTAACGGGAACGGGAAATAAGGCGCCTGATAAACGAGCCCCCTATGTAATTGACAGAGTAAAAGAATATATGCCCGACTCTGTGGGCTTTCAGGAGGCAAGTGAACAGTGGGTTAATTGGTTGGACGAAGGGCTGGAGGACTACGCAAAAGTGGGAATCGGCAGAGATAATAACGGTAAGGGAGAAGCAAGCCCCATTTACTACCTCAAGAGTAAATATGACCTTGTGGACTCGGGAACATTTTGGCTCAGTAAAACCCCGGAAAAGCCCTCAAGGGGCTGGGATGCCATGTTTAATCGCATTTGCACCTATGCCATTTTGCAAAATAAGGAAACAGGCTTGAAATATGCCCATTATAATGCCCATTTTGACCATATAGGAATTAGAGCGAGAACAGAGTCCGTTGCTCTGATAAGTGCTAAAATGGCTCAAATAAGCCGAAATATGCCCACAGTTTTTACGGGAGACTTAAATGATGAAGAGGGTAGTAATATGTATAACCTCATCCTTGAAACAGGTCTTCGTGACAGCAAGTTTCTGACAGAAAATACTATGGACTGCGGCACATATCACGGATATTCAAAAATAATCGAGGCAATTCGCACAAAACCCATTGATTTCGTTTTTGTAAATGACTACTGCACAAAGGTAGAGTCTTATTGTGTTGATAAAAAGCAGTTTGACGGCATTTATGCCTCAGACCACCACAGTGTAGTTGTAAAAATGACAATAGCAAAAGGAGTAGAGTTATGTACAGAGTAATGTCAAGCAATGTTCTTTGTTGGGGTAGCGGAAAGCACAGCATAGAAAAGAGAATCCCCCTGATGATTAAAATGATTAGAGAGTACATGCCGGACTCAATTGGCTTTCAAGAGGCACATAAGGTTTGGATTGATGCCTTGTCAGAAGGTCTTCCTGAATATGATTATGTAGGCGTAGGCAGAGAAGACGGTAAGGAAGAAGGGGAGTATGTAGCAGTTTTTTACCGCAAAGACATATTTACCGCAAGTGAAAGTGGGCATTTTTGGATTTCAGAAACCCCTGAAAAACCCTCCTTAGGTTGGGACAGTGCCTGTATCAGAATGGCAACCTATGTAAAACTCACGGACAAAGTTACAGGTAAGTCCTATATTCACATTAACACCCACCTGGACCATGTGGGCAGCCGGGCACAGATAAACGGTGCAAATATGATTAAGGAGAAAGCCGCAAGTTTTGGCGGACTCCCCGTAGTATGTACCGGAGATTTCAATGTGGCACAGGGTTCGGACTGCTACCAAACCATGATTAGCGAAAATTTAGGCGATGCTCGATTTATGTGTGAAGACACAGATGACAGTTTTACATTCCACGGCTTTAATCCGCTTATCGTTCAAAGTACCATTGACTTCATTTTTGTTGACAAAGAAACAATTCAGCCACAAAACTTTAAGGTGGTTGACAAGAAAATCAACGGCAAATTCTACTCCGACCACTACGCAGTCTATGCGGATATTGAACTTATTTAGCGACAAAAAATCCTCCCGCACAAGGGAGGATTGCATTCTATAATATTTATACTTGAAAATTGTTTTGTTAACAGTTATAATTATATTTAGGTGATTGCGATGAAAGAACTTATCAAAAAGTTAATACCGGCACCTATGAGAAGAAAAATCCTTGAAGCCATCAATAAACTTTGGGTTGCTTTCTGCCATCTTTTCCCGGTGCGTAGAAGGGTATTCTTTTACTCCATCAGGTCCGACAAAAAACTTCTTAGTAACGCCAAGGTGCTCTATGATGCCCTTGACTGCAAAAAGAAGGTTTTTGCCCGAAAACTGCCCCATTCTGTTTTCCAAAAACCAAGGATATATTTTTACCTGTTAACAAGCAGAGTAATTGTTATAGATGACTACTGTCGCTATATGCGAGTAGTCAAGCTTCGTAAGGGACAAAAACTTTTTCAAATTTGGCACGGTAGCGGTGCCTATAAATGTTTCGGTCTTGATGCACCGAGTAAACTGACAAAGGCAGAGGAAAAGAAAACACACTCACAATATACCGCAGTTGCCGTAACAAGTGAAATGGCAAGAAAATATTTTGCTCATGCTTTCGGTATAAAAAAGGAAGTTTGTCTTCCCGTGGGCATACCCAAGGCGGATGAACTTATCAATAACGCAGATGGTCTGCGTATTGAATTCTACAAAAAACATCCTGAACTTGAGGGCAAAACTATTTACGCTTACTGCCCTACCTTCCGTGAGTTTAAAGGTAAAGTTTACGATTTTGTTCCTCCCATTGACTGGTATGACCTTGATTATTCTCTTTTTGATAATGAAGTCTTTGTTGTTAAAAGACATCCAATTGTAAAAAACTCATTCTTTGACGAAAAGTTTTCGAGAGTAATTGATATTGATGATGTTGACATTATAGAGTTAGTTGCCGCTTCTTCTGTTTTAATCACTGACTATTCATCCGTTTGTCACGATGCAACACTTTTAAATGTTCCCTGCGTTTTCTATTGCCCGGATTACAAAACCTATGAGAGAGATTTATACATAAAAATTCCTGATGATTTACCGGGCGAACTTGTGACAAAGGCGAGATTTTTACTTGATATGGTTCGCCACACAAAAGCAAGACCGCCCCTTGACAGAATGGCAAAATTCCGTGAGGAGCAGTTGGGAGCATGTGACGGTTATTCCACAATGAGGATAGTAAGTATTATCAGAGGTTGGCTGAAATAACTCCTTCGTAAATTCTCTTGCAGTTTTCCCCATCAATATAATCAAAGTTAAATTCCCTGAAGTGTGAAAGTTTTTCATCACTTTGGGGATTTTTAATTTCCTCGGAAATCACGCAAAGGTCATCACTAATCAACCCGGGAACATAGTCTTCATAGCCGAAACAAAAGTCTCTGTCATTTTTGTAATTATCAAGATCAAATGCGTAAAAATAACAGGGCTTATTGAGAAAAGCAAAGTCCATGCAAACGCTGGAATAATCCGTAATTACACAGTCACAAATGACGGAAAGTTTTGCTATATCACAGTTTGTTACATCTGTAACGCAATTAGGTACATCAGCACAGTGTACTCTCGGGTGGAGTTTTAGAAGCAGGGCAAAATCATTTCCTAAAATTTCTTGCACCTTTTCAAAATCCGTGTTTTTCAAAAGTGCCGAATCCTGCTCAAAATCATCTCTGAATGTGGGAGCATAAAGGACTAATTTTTTACCCTTACAACCCGGGAAATATTTGTCAAATTCTTTTCGCAGTTCCTCTTTACAATTGCTTTGGTTTACTAAGTAGTCCATTCTTGCACTGCCGAGTGGCAATACTTTCTCTTTGGGTACACCAAAGGCGTTTGCATAAACCTGTCTCACATTTTCACTTGTGCAAATCACATAGGTTAATTTTTCGCCCGCCTTAATTTGTCTTTCTTTTATGCTCTGTTCCAATTCGGTTAAAAGCCCGAATTTCTTAAAGGCACCTTCACCGTGCCAAAGCTGTGTAACAACCGTATTTTTATTAAATTTCATATCTGCAAGGGGCATAAAATTATCATTAAGAAATACGAATTTAGCCCTTGCAAGCCTAAAAGGAACCACAAAGAAAAACTTTAAATATGCTAAAATAGAAAATTTTCTCGGTACATTTACAATTAAAAACTCGTAGCCACCAAGTTCTTCAAGGTAACACTTAAGCTCTCCCAAAGAGTCGTGACTTCCACCGGGGTGGGGTGCCACAAAAGCCACAAGATTATCTCTCAGAGAAAGGCGAGTACCTATATTGAAAATTAAAGCAAAGAGACGGTACAAAAAGTTTTTCATTTGTTCAGCATATCCTTTACTTTGATACTTAAAACTGCTAAATATTTCACTGCAAAAAGGGGCAAAATCTTGAATTTTTTATCAAGCAATAGAATTACTCTCAATAAACGAGTGTCCAATTCCTTTTTGCCGATAAATCTTAACTTTTTATTGCTTTTTGCCTTGCCCTCATTTATGTTTTCAAACCCCGCATACTCAAGGGGATTTTCACATATCAACTCAAAGCAGGGCATATTTTGAGCAAATAAAGAGAATAAAAATTCACTGCTTGGTTTTCTGGACACAACGGAAATCAAGGGACTGTTCGCAACCTCTTGCCTTGAAAACAGGGGTATTCCGATATCACTTTTCAAAAGTTTAATCTTTTCGTTTTCATAAAGCTTTTCGTAATAATAATCAAACTTTTCTTTGAGAATATCAATACAGTTTTGTTCTATTTGCCAAAGCTGTCTGTAGAACTCATTTATTATTGTACTTGCCACCTTGAAATAAAACTCATTCAGGTAGTCCTCCGTTGCCCTGTTTTTTATGGCATTTTCAATAATATCGCAGGAAGTAAAGTAGTCTTTTATTTTCTTTTCACTAATGCTCTGAGTTACAGAACGATTCTTTTTCGGGTCTGCTCTCCTGTAAAGTGTCATGGCATCTTTAACGCCTGAGATTTTCGGACTTGCCTTCATAAGATATGAAAATATAAATGCCCCGTCCTCACAGTAGGTTGTGGGTGGAAAAATCACTCCACTTTCTCTTAATGACTCCGCCTTAAAACACTTATTGCCTATAAGAAAATTCCAAAGAAGTCGTCTATCAAATATATCTATTACTTCTGCATTTGAAAGATCCTTTGCTATGGGGTTTTCTTCTTTTCCTCCAAAACCGAAGCGGGAAAGAGACCAAACAAGCATATCCGCATCGGTTTCTTCTATTCTCTCTATTATTGCGTTCAAACTGCCCTCACAAAGGATATCATCGGCATCAAGAAATATAATGTACTTACCCTTTGCTTGCTTTACACCTTCATTCCTTGCGCTTGAAACTCCGCCGTTTTCCTTTGAAATTACACGAATATTTTCATTTTCATTTGCAAATTTCTCGGCAATTTCCAAGCTGTTATCCGTGGAACCGTCATTTATAATTAGAATTTCCGCATTATTAAGACACTGCCCAAGAATACTCTCTATAGTCTCAGGCAGTGTGTTTTCGCTGTTATAACAGGGGATAATCACGGAAACAACTAATTCCATTTTATTTCTCCCATTTGATTATTGTTTTACCGAAACTACGGCTGATATCCGAAGCAAATGCTTTGTGAATATCACCGATACTGCGAACGGTAATGACCTCACCAATCATATTTTCCAGGTAAGCCAAAATTTTTGGATTTTTTTCCAAAATGTCCATAGTCCTTTGAAAATCAGCAACACCGCTGCGACTTGTGCCGAAAAGTTTAAGTCCCTTTTCAAGAACCATTCTCGTGTTAATTCCAACAAAGTTTTCACTCACACCCATAAGACAAATTGTGCCCTCCGGGTTAATATGATCAATTATCTGGGAAATGGCTGAACGAGATGCTTCACCACCCACACATTCAAAGGCGTGGTCAATTCTTAAATCTTCCGGTACTTGATTTACATGGAAAGTACCGTCAGCAAATGCAAAATAATTGAGTTTTTCCCAAACTGTGCCGAAAATATATAGTTTTGAGTCGGGGTAAAGTGCTTTGATAATTAAAGAGGTAATGAATCCAACATTGCCGTCACCCCAAACGCCAAAGACATCTCTTCTCTTATGAGAAAAGTTTTCAAATCGGGAAATGGCGTGAACCGCAACACTGATAAGTTCGGCAAAGGAAGCAATTCTTTGGTCAATTACCTTTGGAACCCTTACAAGCCTGTCCGGGTTAATGTCAATATAGTCTCTTAAAAATCCGTCATAGCCACTGGAACAAAAGTGACTTTTTATGCGGTAATTTTCCGCAATAACATCGTCATTCTCTGTGGGTGTGTTGGGAACAGGAACAACAATTTCCCCGGCATTAAACTTACCAGATGGGTCAAAAATAACCTTTGCACAGCACTCGTGAGTGAGGGCCATAGGCAGTTTTGCCTTAAGTGCTTCAGGGCTGCGATTACCAAGGTAATATCTTTGGTCTGCTTTGCAAATCGACAGAAAAAGCGGTCTTAAAAGAGCATCTTTTTCTATGTCGGGAATAGTGCAGGCAACATCAATCATACCCGGAGCAACTAATCTGTAAACTTGATTAATCATCGCAATCCTTGCCTTTCAAAAGAGAATGTGCCACTTTCATATCGTACGGATATGTAATTTTAATATTAAAAACTTCACCCTCAACCAAATAAACGGGTTTGTTTTTGATTGCATAAATTTTACAGGCATCCGTTAATGTGCTTTTTTCATCCTCTGTGAGAGAGTCAATGACAGTTCTAAGTTCCTTAACCCTGAAAGACTGGGGAGTCTGTCCCTGATACATATTTGAACGGTTCGGAATATTTGAAATAAGTTTGCCGTCAACACTTTCAACTATAGTGTCCGTTGCGGGTATAACAGTATCGGTCGCACCGTATTTTTGAGCCATCTCAACATTTTCCGTGATAATTCTGTGTGTTAAAAACGGGCGAACCGCATCATGGGTCACCAAAATAGTGCTGTCGTCCACATTGCAGTTATTTTCAACAAATTTAACAGCATTTTCAAGTGTATCGTTCCTTGTTTCGCCTCCCTCAATTACAGTGACTTTTTTGCCTTGAGGAATATACTTTTTAACAAGGTCCTTTGTGTGAGCAATCCAGGGCTTTGGACAAAGAACAATAATCTCGTCAATGCTTTCATTTACAAAAAACTTTTCAATTGTGTGTATTATAATCGGTTTTGAGCCAAGCTCAAGAAACTGTTTCGGTGTGTTGCTTTTGCCCATTCGGCTACCGCTACCACCGGCAAATACTGCTGCAAAAACCATATTTATTTCCCCTTTACCATCTCATTATAAAGGTCACAAACTTCTTGCGCATCACCCCGTGCAATGATTTTGCCCTTATCAATTATTATTGCCTTGTCACAAATTTTCAATACCTGGTCAACGGAGTGTGAAACAAAAAGTACCGTTACACCCTTGTCAAACATAGAGAGAATTTTATTTTCGCTTTTTTTTCTAAACTTTGCGTCACCTACGGAAAGAACTTCATCAAGAATAAGAACTTCCGGCTCAACCGCAGAGGCAATTGCAAACCGGAGGAATAGTTCTTAACCGGCACATCTATAAAGTCTTGGAGCTCTGAAAACTCAACGATTTCATCATATTTTGAGTCAATGTATTTTCTCGAGTAACCCATTGTGGCTCCATAAAGATAAATGTTTTCTTTCCCCGAGTAGTTCATATCAAAACCGGCACCCAACTCAAGCATAGGGGCGATTAAACCTTCAACCTCAACAGTGCCCTCAGTGGGCTTTAAAACACCTGCTATAACCTTGAGCAGGGTGGATTTGCCCGCTCCGTTAAAGCCTAAAATGCCCACTCTTTCTCCTTTTTGAACGGTTAAGTTGATATCTTTCAGTGCCCAAAATTCCGTGAAATTAAGCTTTCTTGTAACCAGTTTTATCAGGTATTCTTTAAGATTGTCAACCTTTTCATTGTTAAGGTTAAACATCATACTCATATTTTTAACGACTATTGCCGGTTTACTCATAAGATTATCCTTTCGCTAAATGTAAAGAATGAACTGTTCCTGCTTTTTGTAGAATGCCCAAAGACCGATAGCGATAGATAACATAGCAAAGCCGAAGGAATAACAAAGATGATTTAATGAAAAGAGCCGTCCGTAAAGAACACAGCACCTGAACATCTCTGTAATTGAATAAAGCGGGTTTGCTTTAAGCGCAAACAGGAAAAATTTATTTTGAATTCCCAAGGAATCCACCTTATAAAAAATCGGAGTTAAATAGAAGAGAAGTAAACAAAACACTTCGTAAAGATAGTCGATATCCTTAAAAAATACTTCCAAAGTAGCTAAAATGAGACCTACCCCAATGCTCAATACAAAGAGAATTATTATGGGAATAGGAGTTAAGAAAATATATTTTGTAATATGCGGCGGATTGTTCCCCGTTCTCACAAAGAAAACAATGAAACAGGCCAGCACTGTAAGAGAAATCAAAAAGGTGACAAATTCGGAAGTTACATTTGCAAGTGGATACATATACTTTGGCACATAGACTTTTTTTATAATTGATGCGCTGTTTCTGATAGAACGCATTGCCCTTTTTGTACTTTTTGAATAAAACTCATACAAAAGTCGTCCGCAAAGCAGGTAAATGGGGTAATTGACAATACCCTCACTTTTTTTACCGAACACATTTCCAAAAATGACAACCAAAATAATTGTGGTCATCAGCGGCTGAAGGAATGTCCAAAACACACCAAGCATACTGTCTCTGTACTGGAGTTTAACATTTTTGCGAACTATTTCGTACAGAAGGTTTCTATACTTATAAAAGTTTCTCAAATATCTCATTGAGTACCTCCGTTACTGTTTCATACCCCATTTTGCGTAATACTTAATCATAGAGCGAATTTGAATAAATCTAAGGTTAAAATCCTTTTTGGATTCCCTGCCCCACTCATGGTAAACCGTGGCATAGGGGTAATACATTACCTTGCTCACCGCATTCACCTTGCGAGTAAGGTCACAGTCTTCAAAATACATAAAATATCTCTTGTCAAAACCACCGATTTGCTTAAAAAGTTCGGTTCTTATGAACATAAAGCAGCCGGTTGCATTTTGAATTTCAGTAGGTTTACTTAAATCAGCATCAAGCATAGCATATTCCGAAAGAAGCTTGCCGGGGTTATTTCTTCTCATTCTGCTTGCAATCAAATAATGGGGTAGTGGTATCTTTTTGCCGAGAATTTGAAGACGCCCATCGGGAAAACGAATTTCCGGAGAAAGCATACCCACTTCGGGGTGTTGTTCCATATACTCAACCATATTTGAAATTACATCATCCCTAACTGAAATGTCAGGGTTGATAATCACATGATAATCTGAGTCAAGTAAATCCATAATGAAGTTATGGCCTGCGCCATATCCCACATTTTTACCTGTCTCTAAAATTGTTACATCGGGGTAAGTTGCTATAATGTGTTCGACAGTATCATCGGTTGAACCATTGTCAACAACATAAAGTCGAAAATCACAGGCTGTATTGTCGAGAAGAGTTTTGACAGAGGCGTCAATGGTTCTCGAATTATTGTATGTTACAATACAACCGCTTACTTTTTTGTTCATTAAAAACTATTCCTTTCCTTGGCACACAGGAAAAAGAAAGCCAATCATTTTTAGTCTGAATTTAATTTTCTGTAAAAGAGATGTTTTTTTACCGGTCACACTGTCCTCATGTCGTCTCCAAAGCATGAGAGGTTCATCAACAAGTGAAACTTTATAGCCCTTTTTGAGGACAACAAGACCAATCCACCAGTCGTGCATGGGCACACCCTTGGGGAGAGGGAGCACCTGCGCTAATATCTCTTTGCGAAAAGCCATACAGCAACCGGTAAAACTGTTGCGTATAAGATTACTTAAAAATCCTGTATTCGCATTATGTACAGAAAAGCAGGTTTCACCGCTTTTGTTAAGAAGAGAGTCTGTAATGTATGCGTTATGCATTACTAAATCGTTTTCTTCAAGTGCCTTGCAAACTGTTTCAACTTTATTGTCAAGCCAAACATCATCTTGGTCTGCAAGGAAAATAATGTCTCCTTTGCAGTGCCTCAATGCGTTTTCAAAGTTTGCACACACACCCTGAGCGGGACCTTCAATGTATTTAATCCTGCTGTCGCACATTTGCTCAACAGCCTTTTTTGTTTCGCCTTGGGGAAAATCATCGGAAACAATCACCTCATCATCTTCGTGTAATTGCGAAAGAATGGAGGAAAGCTGCCGGGCAATATATTTCTCACCTTTGTATGCGGCAAGAGCAACTGAAATTTTCATATTAGTCTAAACTTTTCATTGTGGGGAAGAGAAGAACATCTCTTATGGCGGAAGAGTCGGTAAGAAGCATACAAAGTCTGTCTATACCATAGCCGATACCACCTGTTGGAGGCATACCGTACTCAAGAGCCATAATGAAATCTTCGTCTGTTGTGTTAGCTTCCTCATGACCCTGTGAAAGGAGGAACTCCTGCATTTTGAAGCGTTCTCTTTGGTCGATGGGGTCATTAAGTTCCGAGTAGGCGTTACACATTTCCCAGCCGTTCATAAACAACTCAAATCTTTCAACATAGTCGGGGTTTGACGGCTTTTTCTTTGTGAGAGGTGAAATCTCAATGGGGTGATCCATAATGAATGTGGGCTGAACAAGTTTATCTTCAACAAATTCTTCAAACAGTAGATTGAGAATGTCGCCCTTCTTGAAATGTTTTTGATATTCAAGTTCATATTTATCCGCAATTTTCTTTGCCGCTTCATCATCTGCAACTTCATTCCAGTCAACGCCCAAATACTTTTTAACAGCATCAATCATTGTGAGGCGTTCGAAGGGCTTACCAAGGTCCATTTCAACATCTTTATAAACAATGGTGGTTGAGCCCACAATTGTTTGCGCAAGGTGACGGAAAAGGTCTTCCGTAAGGTCCATCATTCCGTTGTAGTCCGTGTATGCCTGGTAAAGTTCCATTAGGGTAAACTCGGGGTTATGTCTTGTATCAACACCCTCGTTTCTGAAAACTCTGCCGATTTCATAAACCTTTTCCATACCGCCCACGATAAGGCGCTTAAGGTATAGTTCAAGAGAAATACGAAGTTTTACATCCTCATTGAGAGCATTAAAATGAGTTTCGAAGGGTCTTGCGGCGGCACCGCCTGCATTTGAAACAAGCATTGGGGTTTCAACTTCAATGAAGCCTCTCTCATCCAAATAATTACGAATTTCTCTGATAATGGCGGAACGCTTAAAAAAAGTTTCCCTCACTTCCGGGTTCATAATTAAGTCGAGGTAACGCCTGCGGTAACGAATATCAGTGTCCGTTAAACCATGGAATTTTTCGGGAAGGGGAAGAAGCGACTTTGCAAGAAGACGAATCTGCTTTGCGTGAACCGATATTTCGCCCCGTCTTGTTCTGAAAACGAAGCCCTTAACCTCAACAATGTCACCTATGTCCCACTTTTTGAACTCGGCAAATTCTTCTTCACCGATTTCGTCAATGCGAACATAGCATTGAATTCTGCCGTTTCTGTCACTTATATCAATGAAGTTTGCCTTACCCATATCTCTGCGGCTCATCATTCTGCCACAGATGCTTACATCTTGGTTTTCAAGTTCTTCAAATCTATCAAAAATTTCATTTGTGTGAATAGTCTGCTGCGCAAGGGTAATTTCAAAGGGATCTTTTCCTGCCGCCTGAAGAGCTTCAAGCTTTTCAACACGAATTTGACGAAGAGAGTTGTCATCCTGAACTTCTTCAACTTCAATTTCAGGGTTTACAATCTTTTCTTCACTCATCAGTTTGCTCCCTTCTTATACTCTGTGGAAATAACTTTCATAGTAACGGTTTCACCTGAAGGAAGATTAACTTTTACTTTAGCACCTGCTTTTTTACCTAAAAGTGCCGAGCCCACAGGGGAGTCGTCGGAAACGGCTATAGCGCCTTCCAAGTCCGTGGTAGAGCCGATAACACAGGTAATAATTTCGCCGTTGTCTTCCACCTTTACGATAGAACCGATGTGAACAAAACCCTCCTGGAAAAAGTCGTCGCTGACAATTTCCACACTGTCCAGTTCTTTTTCAAGCTGTGAAATTTTTTCTTCAAGCTTTGCCTGGTCATTTCTTGCCTCATCATATTCGGCATTTTCAGAAAGGTCTCCATGTGAACGAGCTTCTTGGAGTTTTTGAGCAATTTCTTCTCTGCCTTCTTTTTTTAGGTAGGCAAGCTCCTTTTCGATTTTTTCAAATTCACTGCGAGTAATCTGTTTTGCCATAGTAAAATCTCCTTTATGGTGTTTCAAATATATAATCGTCTAATTATATATAATTACAATATGAAAGTCAAGTTACAAGCAGGTTACAAAAAAACGATGACAAGAGGTTAAATCTCATCATCGTCAATGAATACAAGCTCCAGTTCTTCACTTGTAAGTTCTCTTGCTTCACCTTGCAAAAGGTTATCGTCTAATTTTAATGCCCCTATTTGCACCCTTGAAAGCTGTTTAACATAGTTGTTTGCGGCGGCTATCATCCTTTTTACCTGGTGATATTTACCCTCTCTGATTTTGATTTCGGCAAAATGCTCTGCGTTTTCGTAAAAGTATTTTATCTTTGCGGGAAGGCATTTTGTGCCGTCTGCAAGTTCTATACCTTCCTCAAGAAACTTAATTGATTCCGGTGTCAATTTTTCTTTAAGTTTGGCTATGTAGGTTTTATAAACATAGTGACTTGGACTCATAATTTTATGACAAAATTCCCCATCGTCCGTAATCAAAAGAAGACCTGTTGTGTCTTTGTCAAGTCTGCCGCAGGGAAACAGGGAACGCCTTGACAGTTCAGGGGGAATAATGTCTATAACCGTCTTTTTTCTTGGGTCTGCAGTGGCAGAAATCACCCCTGCAGGTTTGTTGAGCATTATGTAAATATGCTCTTTAATCTCAAAATCGTATCCCTCAACTTGAATGTCGTCTGCTTCGACATCTATCAGTTCTTGGGCAAGCAAAACCATAGTGCCGTTTTTTGTAACGGCACCCTGCTTAATTATCTTGCGAGCATCTTTCCTTGAAATATTGCAGTTAAGTGCTATTAACTTGTCAAGTCGCTGTAAAGCCATAACCACTCCTAAAACTAAAGAGGCCGATCAATGACCGACCTCTTGGATTAAAAACTAACTTTATGCAAGATCTGCAAAGTACTTGATTGTACGAACCATTTGGCTTGTGTAGCTGTTTTCGTTATCATACCAAGCAACAACCTGAACTTGATAAAGGTCGTCGGAAATCTTAGTAACCATTGTTTGGGTGGAGTCGAAAAGTGAGCCGTATGTCATACCGATAACATCACTTGAAACGATGAGATCGGTGTTGTATCCGAAACTTTCGTTTGCTGCTGCCTTCATAGCTGCATTTATGCTTTCCTTGGTAATATCTTTACCTTTTACAACCGCTGTAAGAATGGTTGTGGAACCTGTGGTAACGGGAACTCTCTGCGCAGAGCCGATAAGCTTGCCGTTAAGTTCGGGAATTACAAGACCGATTGCCTTTGCTGCACCTGTTGAGTTGGGAACGATGTTTGCGGCACCTGCACGAGCTCTTCTGTAGTCGCCCTTTCTGTGAGGACCGTCAAGAATCATCTGATCGCCTGTGTATGCGTGGATTGTGCTCATAATACCGCTCTGAATAGGAGCATAGTCGTTGAGTGCCTTTGCCATTGGAGCAAGGCAGTTTGTTGTGCAGGAAGCAGCAGAGATGATTTGGTCATCAGCTGTAAGAGTGTCTTCGTTAACCGAGAAAACGATTGTCTTAATATCGTTACCTGCGGGAGCAGAAATAATTACCTTTTTAGCACCGGCATTTATATGAGCCATACTTTTTTCTATGGAGCAGTAGAAACCTGTGCATTCAAGAACTACGTCAACACCGATTTCTCCCCAAGGAAGTTCAGCAGCATTTGCCTTTGCATAAATCTTAAGAGTTTTACCGTCAACTGTGATAGTGCCGGCCTCATCGTCTGCACTTACTGTGTGAAGATCTTCACCTATTGTACCGCAGTAACCGCCCTGTGCTGTGTCATACTTAAGAAGATGAGCAAGCATTGAGGGGTTTGTAAGGTCATTGATAGCTACGATTTCATAGCCTTCAGCACCAAACATTTGACGGAATGCGAGACGACCGATGCGGCCGAATCCGTTAATAGCAACTTTAACTGACATGAGATTACCTCCAAATAAAAAATTATAATTTTGACCTCTACTATTTTAACATTTTTTCACAAATTTGCAACTAATTTAACGGAAATTCAGAAAAATTGTATATTTGAACAAAATAAACAAAAACAAACATAAAAATGGTACAATATCACCAAAGCTATTTGTGATATTTACTTCCACTGCTTATAGAAAAAGCCCTGTAAATTTGCTCAAGAAGCATAACCCTCGCCAAGCGATGGGGAAAGGTCATTTCACTCATTGACATTTTGAATTTTCCTTTTGCCTTAAGAACTTCGGAAAGACCGTGGGAACCACCGATGACAAAAGTCACCGAACTGTTTCCCGAAACACCATAGTTTTCAAAGAGTTCCGACAGCTTTTCACTTGTTATTTGTTTGCCTTCAATACACAAAGGAATTAAAACATCATTTTTGCCCACCTTTGATAAAATCTTTTCCGCTTCTTCCTCAAGGGCACAGTCAATCTGCGATTGATTTGGGTTTTCCGGTAGAGGAACAGGGGAGACTTCAATGATTTTTAGGTTGCAAAACGCTTTTAACCTTTTCTCATATTCTTTACAGGCATCTACGAAGTATCTTTCTTTAATTTTTCCTACGCAAATTATGTTAATGTTCAGCATAATGTCACCTAAAAAGAGATGGGTTTATTGTAGTTCGAAGCCACTTGCAAAATGTAATCCTCACCCTCAACGGCACTTAACTCATCAAGAGCCGTTTTTGTGGTTTGGTAAGCCAGTGAAGGCATATTATTTTCTTTACTTAAGTGTCCTAAAACAATTCTTGTTGTGCCGTTCTCAAAGAGTTTTTTTGCGAATTGAGCAGCCACCTCATTACAAAGGTGACCTTGGTCGGAAAGAATGCGTTGCTTTGTGGCGTATGGGTATGAGCCCATCATAAGCATCTGCACATCATGGTTAGACTCAAGTAAAACCAAGTCACTGCCCAGAACCGCATTTTCAATCTCCGGGGTGATAATCCCCGTGTCGGTGAGTATGGCAATTCTCTTACAGTCGGGGGTTAATATACAAAACCCCGTTGGTTCCTGCGCATCGTGAAAAATGGGGAAGCTTTTAACTCTCATCCCCGCAATTTCATAGCCCTTTTCAGGTAAAACGAAAGCATCGAATTTTCCATTCAAAACACCGCAACCATCAAGACCTTCAAGAGTACCTCTTGAAGCAAAAACCTTTGTGCCGTAACGGGAAGCGAACACACGAACACCGTTATAATGGTCGCAATGGTCGTGGGTTACAAATATGGCGGAAATTGAACTTGGGCTCACTCCGATTCCGTCAAGGGCTTCCTCGGTCCTCTTTGCACTGACACCGCAGTCAATTAAAATTCCTCCTGTGGAGGCACCGATATATGTGCAGTTACCGCTGCTTGAAGAAAATAGGGAACAAAATTTAGCCATACTAATACCTTTCATAAAAAACGGCTGTTCATTTCGAACAGCCGTGCCGATTAACCAACGCTTGAATTTCCAAAGGGCTCAACACAGTAAACTCTCTTTATGTCAGCCCCCAGGTTTCCGAATTTTTCAACCACATTTTCATATCCTCTGTCTATGTGGTAAATGTCTTCGATTTCGGTTCTTCCGCTTGCTGCAAGTCCCGCAATTATCATAGCCGCACCTGCTCTCAAGTCATCTGCTTTGACAGGGGCACCCTTCAACTGCTCAACACCGTGAATCATAGCTATTTGACCGTCAACCTTAATTTTTGCACCCATTCTTAACAGTTGTTCCGCATATCTGAAACGGTTTGACCAAATTCCTTCTGAAATAATGCTTGTACCTTGAGCAATAGAAAGCAAAACCGCAAACTGTGGGTGCATATCTGTGGGAAAGCCGGGGTGGGGCATAGTCTTAACGTTACACTTTTCAGGTCTACCCTCCATTGAAACCAGAACCGCTTCGTCAAACTCCTCAACAGCAGCACCACATTCAATAAGTTTTGTTGAAATGGACTCCAAGTGTTTGGGAATAACATTTTTAACAAGAACTTTACCTTGCGTTGCGGCTGCTGCAACCATAAATGTTCCCGCTTCAATTTGGTCGGGAATAATAGAATATGTACAGCCATGCATTTGCTGAACACCACGGATTTTAATAACATCCGTACCTGCGCCTCTTACATCTGCACCCATAGAGTTTAAAAAGTTAGCAAGGTCAACAATGTGTGGCTCCCTTGCTGCGTTTTCAATAACGGTTAAACCTTCGGCGGTCACAGCAGCAAGCATAATGTTAACCGTAGCACCAACGGAAACCATATCAAGGAAGATAGGCGCACCCAAAAGTTTTTCACTTGTACATTCAACAGTTGCATTTTCTTCTATTGAAACCTGTGCACCTAAAAGTTCAAAACCTTTTATGTGTTGGTCAATAGGTCTGGGGCCTAAATAACAGCCGCCGGGCATAGCAACCTTTGCTCTGCCGAATCTGCCAAGCAAAGCGCCGATGAAATAGTATGAAGCACGAAGATGCTTTGTCATATCATGGGAAATAACATAAGAGTTCACATGACGGGCATCTATCTCTATTTTATCTTTGTCAAGAAGTCGCACTCCCGCACCGATATGCTTGACTGTCTTCATCATGTAACTGACATCACTGATGGAAACGGGGAGATTTTCAATAACACAAATGTCTCGGCTCAAAATTGCCGCAGGAATGATGGCTAAGGCGGCATTTTTTGCACCGCTGATTTCAACTTCACCGGTTAAGGGAAATCCACCGTTGATAACAAACTTTTCCAATGTTTGTCCCTCACTTAAATGTATTAAAAAAGAATTGCCGAGCAATTCGTACACTTTCACTTACACACACAAAGGTAGTATATCACATAAAAATCGGTTTGAAAAGTCTTTTTAACAAAAAATTAAATTTTTTTTGTGAGGTTTTCATAATGTCATTTTGCACAAAGAAAGATTTTAATTCTTTGCTCGACCCGATTTATTCAATAAAAGAAACTGTAAGGAATGGTTAATTTAACCAAAAACACTTGAAGAATTTGATGATTTGCACAATTTGACTGTACATTGATTTCTTTTTCAAAAACGGGTTTAATTATGAAAATTTTGTTAAATTTTCTGCAAAAACGGCAAAAAAACCGCTTAAAATTTGAAAAAAATGTCAAAAAATCAACAATTTTACTTGCATTTATCCCTTTCTTTGTGTATTATGTATTTGTGATTATGGTCATTTTGACCATTGTCTTTTGTTAAATGCAGTAATTTCGAATTTATTGAATGAGGGGTAGATACTATGTCCAACAGAATTTTCCAAGGTCTTGTTCACCAAATGAGAGATGCCGTGGGTAGAATTCTCGGCGTTATTGATGAAACCGGCACAATTATCGCTTGCAGTGAGTTGAGTAAAATCGGTGAGGTTTTCTCAAATGCGGTAGATGTTTATTCCGATAATGAGATACACTGCATTAACGGTTACACTTTCTATAACTTTGGTGCATATGTTCAGTCTAATTATGCGGTTTTTGTTGAGGGGACCGATAAAGCAGCAGCAAGCTTCGCCGCAATTTGCGGAGTTTCTCTTGACAATCTCAAGCAGTTTTACGAGGAAAAGTTTGACAGGGGTAACTTTATCAAGAATGTCATTCTTGAAAACATCCTTCCCGGTGATATTTATCTTAAAAGCCGTGAACTTCGTTTTAATGCCGACGCTTACAGAGCGGTATTCCTTGTGAGAGTTTTAGATAACAATGACGCTTCAGTTTTTGATGCAATTACCAATCTTTTTCCCGACAAGACTAAGGATTTTGTAATCAGTATCAACGAAAACGATATTGCAGTAGTAAAAGAGGTTAAGCCCAATATTGAGCCCAAAGATTTGGAAAAACTGGCTCGTTCCGTTTCGGATTCATTGAGCACTGAACTTTACACCCATGTTTTGATAGGTATCGGAACCATTGTTGAAGGTGTTAAGGATCTTGCTCGCTCGTTTAAGGAAGCCCAAATAGCCCTTGAAGTAGGTAAAGTTTTTGATATCGAAAAAACTATAGTGTCGTATAATAATTTAGGCATTGCTCGCCTTATTTACCAGCTTCCCACAACCCTTTGTGAAATGTTCCTTCGTGAAATTTTCAAGAAGGGTTCAATAGACAGTCTTGACCAGGAAACTCTCTTTACAATTCAGAGATTTTTTGAAAACAATCTCAATGTTTCTGAGACATCAAGAAAACTTTTTGTTCACAGAAACACCCTTGTTTATCGTCTCGAAAAGATTAAGAAAATTACAGGTCTTGATCTTCGAGAATTTGACGATGCTATCGTTTTCAAAGTAGCGCTTATGGTTAAGAAATATCTTGATTCCAAGCCCGTTAAATTCTAATTATTTTGTATAAAGGATGGATTTTTTGTGATTGAGTTTAGAAATGTCACTAAAAAATACGACAACAAAACTATTGCACTAAACGATGTCAACATTTCTATTGAGAAAGGTGAGTTTGTCTTTGTTGTCGGCTCATCCGGTGCGGGAAAGAGTACTTTCCTTAAACTTATGATGAGAGAAGAGGTACCTACAAGCGGTACCATCACCGTTGACGGCGTCGAACTTAATAAGATGAAAAAGAGACATATACCAAAGTTTCGTCGTAAACTGGGCATTGTGTTTCAAGATTTTCGTCTTATTCCCAATATGACGGTTTTTGATAATGTTGCTTTTGCAATGCGAGTTATCGGAACCAAAGAAAAGAAAATCAGACGCAGAGTGCCATATTTACTTTCCCTTATGGGACTCTGCGATAAATCAAGAAATTATCCCAGGGAACTTTCCGGCGGTGAACAGCAGAGAGTTGCCCTTGCCAGAGCTTTGGCAAATAATGCGGAAATCATAATTGCAGACGAGCCCACGGGTAATGTTGACCCCCAAATGAGCTACGAAATCGTTGACCTTCTTATGCGTCTTAATGAGGCGGGTACAACCGTTATTCTCGTAACTCATGAGCATTCCCTTGTTCGCTGTTTTGACAAAAGAGTTATCATTCTTCAAAAGGGTGCTGTTGTTTCCGACGGAGCTCTTGAAGAACTTGAAAGTGCCACAGCCCACATAAACCCTGCAAGTGAAATCGCAGCGGATGTTGCCGGTACTCAAATTGAAAATCCTCAGGATTTTGCCTCTGTTCCAATTGAGGAAGTTAAAGAGGATAAACCCACTGAAGTGATTGATTTGTACGAACTTGAAGAACCTATTGAGGCAATAGATCTTGAAGATTTCTCAAAGGAAATAGAAGAATCACTTTCGAAATTTGAGTTTGAAGATATCACTGGTACAAGCGGAGGTGAGAATGATGACTAAACTTAGGTACTTAACCAAAGAGGGCTTTAGAAACCTTCGTGTCAATAAACCCATGACTGCCGCAAGTATCACCGTTCTCATAAGTTGCCTTTTGATGGTGGGTGTTGCTTTTATGCTTCTCATCAATATTGAGGCATTCATTTCCAGCATTGAGCAGGAAAATGTTATTATGGTTTATGCGGACACGGAAATCAGCGGTTATGATTTTATCCGTTTGGGACAGCAAATTCAAAAAATTGACAATGTTGAATATGTTGAAGCGATAAAGAAAGAGGATGCTTATCAACAGGTTCTTTCGGAACTTGACGAAAACCTTCGTGAGTATCTCAACAGTGTGGATGAGAATCCATTGCCGGATGCATACAAAATCACCGTTTCCGATATGACACAGTTTACCACGGTTGTTGACAGTGTCAAAAAACTTAACAATGTTTTGAGAGTACACGAAAACAGTACCCTTGCACAGCAACTCGCCGCTATCAGAGATGCGGTTCAGTATGTGAGTTTAGGTGTCATCATACTTTTACTTTTGGTTTCTATATTCATTATCTCAAATACCATTAAGATAACCATGTACTCAAGACAACTCGAAATCAGCATTATGAAGAGCGTAGGTGCAACCAATGCCTTTATAAGATGGCCGTTTATGGTTGAAGGTATGATTATCGGTGTCATTGCAGGTCTTATAACCACCCTTTGTGTGTGGGGAATATATGAGATTGCTGTGAACCAGCTTTTCTATGTATTCTCTACCTTCGGAAACTCCCAGATAGTGACTTTCATAGATTATGCACCCTTCTTAGCCACAGTTTTTGTTGTGGTGGGTGTGTTTACAGGTATATTCGGTTCTGCAACATCAATCAGCAGATACCTAAAAGAAAGGAAGTTTGTTGACTTTGAAGAATAAAACTCGCTTTGTTTTCAGGCTTTGCGCTGTTTTACTCGCTTTCAGCTGTGTTCTTTCTTCAACATTTTTCGTTTCACCCTTTGTTGGAGCACAGAGCGATGATAAAGAGCTTGAAAATCTACAAAAACAATATGAAGAACTTGAAAAAGAGATTCAAAAAAATCAGGCAGAGCTTAAGGAAGTCCAAGGTAATATAAAGGACAATAAAAAGCGTCTGTCTGCCCTTAATGGAGAGATTGACTCCATCAACTCGCAAATAGGTATTTTAGACAGCAAAATTAAAGTTTTGGATGGCAAAATTAACACCATTGAAGCAAATATTGAAAAGCAGACAAATGATATAAACACAATAAAAGAGAAAATTGACGAAACCAACACTTTAATTGCTGAAACAAAGGTTTTAATGCAGGAAACCAGAGAAATACTTATGGGCAGACTGCGTGAAAACTATATGTCAGGTGAATCCACAACCCTTGAAATTTTATTCAGTGTAACAGATTTGTCCTCATATTTCACTCGTGTTGAGCTTATGAACAGAGTCAGCGAAAACGACGCGAAGCTTATAAGTGATTTAGGCGGTGACATTAAGAAATTGGAAGAACTGGAAGCACAGCTTGAAAAGGATAAAATCGGTCTTGAAGAAAAGAAGGGTGAACTTGAGGCGGAAATTGTTAACCTTGACGAGAAAAAGCAGGACGAAAAAGACAGTATAGCAAAGCAACAGGAAAAGAAAAAGACAGTTACCACAAAGCAGATCGAAGTGAAAGATATAATAAAAGACCTTGATGAAGATTCTGCGGAATATAAGGCAATTATCAAAAGAAAAGAAGCCGAAATGGAAATACTCTCAAAACAAATAGACGAGTATATTCGTCAACACGGCTCTTCCCTTGGCGATATCCCCAACGCAAGTTTTAACAATGACGGTAAAATGGCTTGGCCGGTTAAGTTTGAAAGCTATATGAGTGCCGGCTATCCCGCCTACTCAAACGGTTCCGCTCACTGGGGAATTGATATTTGTGCCGTAGGCGGTAACACGAGGGGAAGACCTTTCAATGCCGCACAGGGTGGTGAAGTTATTATCGCTGTAAATGACGGTACATGGAACTACGGCTTCGGTAACTACTGTGTAATTGACCACGGTGACGGTACCCAAACCCTTTATGCCCACTCGGACGGCTTAAAGGTTTCAAAGGGACAGGTTGTCAGAAAGGGTCAAGAAATCGGTATTATCGGCAATACCGGAAACAGCACCGGTCCTCACCTTCATTTTGAGGTTAGAGTTAAAAATGCAGACGGTACGGTTAGCCGTGTAAACCCGTTAAATTATGTAAAAAATCCCTATGCTTAAAGTAAAGACGCTGATTGACCCTATGTGTTAATCAGCGTTTAGTTTAAAGGAGGAGAAGGCAATGAAAAAGAAAATATCCCTGGGTCTTTGCCTTTCGTTGATAATCATTTCTATAGCTTTGACTTTTTCGTTGACTATGGTCTATTCGAAGCAAATTTATAACTCGATTATCAGCAACATTTCTCAGCGTGCCCAAACCTACGAGGGCGCAGAAGAAATCAATAAGATAATTTCCAACTACTACTACGGCGACCTGAACGAGTATAACAATAACTTAAGTTCAGCTTTGGCGGAGGGCTATGTTAACGGACTTAAGGATGCAAACTCCGTTTATATGACCTCCGATGAGTATATAACTTGGAAGGACAGACTTGAAAACGGTATTACCGGTGCCGGAATTGAAACTTCCTACAACTTTTTAACCAATCAGTTTGTTGTTTCCTATGTTTATGACGACTCACCGGCTAAGAGAGCGGGAATTGAATCGGGAGACATCATTACTGCGGTTGATAATGTGGCAGCAACTCGTTTCAACTATAAAACTCTTGCTAAAAAGTTTTACGGAACAAAACTCCAAACCGTTACCGTTGAATACAGAAGAGAAGATTTTACAAAGACCGAGCAGATTCTTATGGGCTTTACAATTCCTTCCGTAACAGGCGAAATTAAAGGCGAAGTGGGTTATGTTAGGATTTCAAGATTTTATGCCAACACCGCCCAGGAACTTGAAAAAGTTCTCGCCGAAATGAAAGAAGCAGGGGTTACCGGCGTAATTTTTGACCTTCGCAATACGCAAGAAGGCACTATTAAATATGCCGCAAACGCTATCGATGTGGTTGTCCCCAATATCAGCGGAAGTATCGCTGTTGCCAGAGATAAAAACGGCAAAGATAAGGAGAGATTTACCGCACAAAGTTCTCATTTTTCAATGAAATTTGTGGTTTTAATTAACTCCGGAACAACAGGCCCCGCAGAACTTTTTGCCTGTAATTTAAGGGACATTTCCTATGCACAGCTTGTAGGCTCAACCACAGCGGGTGTGGGTACAATGCAGGAAGTTTTCACCCTAAATGACGGTTCCGCCATACTTTTAACGGTTGCTCTTATTGTCCCTAAAAACGGTGAAGAGGCGATTTATGACAAGGTGGGTGTTGCTCCCACGCTTGAAGTTACATTGATGGGTGACGACAGTGACCTACTTATGATAGACGAAAAGGATGATAACCAACTTCAAGCAGCATTAAACATTTTAACTCAAGTATAGGAGACATTTATGAGACAGCTTATTAACATCAATGAAAATTGGGAATTTATCAAAGAAAACGAAAGTGAAATTGTAAATCTACCCCACACATGGAACGGACTTGACGGTCAAGACGGCACAAACGGTTACTACAGAGGCAGATGCCTTTACAGAAAAACCATCGGTCAATTTTCTGGTAAGACCTACATTGAAGTGAACGGTGCGAACACCTACTGTGAAGTTTTCGTTAACGGTAACAGAGTTGCAGATCACTGCAATGGCTACGGTATGTTCAGAGCGGAGCTTACACGCCTTCTCTTTAATGAAGAAAATCTCCTTGAGATTTATGTTGACAACAGTCCCAATGAACTGTTTTATCCACAGACTGCGGATTTTACCTTTTACGGCGGACTTTATCGTGATGTAAATCTCATTACCGATGTGGCTGAAACACATTTTGCTTTGACAGACAAAAGTAAAAACGGAATTTACATTACACCCGTTACTGACGGAAATGTTTTTGTTAAGTCCTTTACTTACGGCTATGTAGCAGAGGGCACAAAGAAATTTGTTATAACAGATATGAAGGGCAAAACCGTTGCCGAGGCGGAGACTCCCGCAAGCGAAGAAATAGCAAATCTTTTCGTGGAAAACCCAACACTCTGGCATGGAATGAAAAATCCATATCTATATAAACTTACTGCGACAATTGAAAGAAACGGGGAAATACTTGACAAGGTTGAAGATTTTTTCGGCTTTCGTGACATCGTTTTTGACAGTGAAAAGGGCTGTTTTTTAAACGGCGAATACATCAAATTAAAGGGTGTTTCCCGCCACCAAGACAGAGAAATTATAGGTAATGCTCTTACAATCAAAGAACATAAAGAAGACCTTGAACTTATCAAGGAAGTTGGGGCAAATTCTATCCGTCTTGCCCACTATCAGCAGGACAGCAAGATGTACGACTTGTGCGACCAAATGGGCTTTCTTGTTTGGGCAGAAATTCCGGTTATTTCAAAATACAGCAAGAAAAAGCAGGCTCAGGCACGGCTAATGCTTGAAGAACTCATCAGACAAAATTATAATCACCCTTCAATTTACTGCTGGGGAGTTCAAAATGAAATTTCCATAGGGTTGGCAACACCGGGTTTAACGCAGGGAATTACGGAACTTCATAACATAGCCAAAAGGCTTGACTCCACAAGACCAACCGCCAGTGCTCAGCTTGCCGTCAGTCCCAACAACTTCAAACTTAATGAGGTTACGGATATTCTCGGCTACAACCACTATTTCGGTTGGTATGCCCAGACCTGTGAGCAAATTTCAGTTTGGCTTGACGAATTTCATACGGAAAAGCAACACATAAAACTCTACCTTTCTGAGTACGGTGCTGAGGGTATCACAACCCTTCACACCCTCACCCCA
>CAYFRJ010000008.1:0-55887 GCA_964345625.1 uncultured Clostridium sp.
TTCGAGTCACCTTTTTCTTACCGGATCAATACATTCCGCCGCCCTGTGCTGCCGCCATGGCCGCCGCTGCCGCCGCATCTCCTTCGGGGTCCGGCTTGTCTGTTACAAGACTCTCTGTGGTGAGAACCATTGCCGCAACACTCGCTGCGTTTTGCAGTGCACTTCTTGCAACCTTTGTGGGGTCAAGAATGCCTGCCTTAACCATATCTGTATATTCGTCCTTTGCAAAGTTGTAGCCGTAGCCCTTTTCACCTGTGCAAATTTCATTTACTATAACACTGCCTTCAAGACCTGCATTTTCCGCAATTTGACGAAGGGGTTCTTCAAGCGCTTTAAGAACAATGTTGATACCCGTCTTTTCGTCAGCATCTTCGGTTTTGCCCAGAAGTGCCTTAACTGTAGGAATCGTGTCAATAAATGCTACGCCACCTCCGGAAATACAGCCCTCCTCAACCGCCGCTTTGGTGGCTGCAAGAGCATCTTCAATACGAAGTTTCTTTTCCTTCATTTCTGTTTCGGTAGCGGCACCGACTTTGATAACCGCTACGCCACCGGAAAGTTTTGCAAGGCGTTCCTGAAGTTTTTCTCTGTCAAAATCTGAGGTGGAGTTTGCAATTTGCTTTTTAATCTGTTCAACTCTTGAGTCAATTGTCTGCTTGTCACCTGCACCGTCAACAATAATGGTGTTTTCTTTAGAAATTTTAACTTGACGGGCTCTGCCAAGCTGTGACATCTGTGTATCTTTAAGTTCAAGACCAAGGTCGCTTGTAATAACCTCACCCTTTGTGAGAATTGCGATATCCTGAAGCATTTCCTTTCTTCTGTCGCCGAAGCCCGGTGCCTTAACACAAACGCAGGTAAATACACCACGAAGTTTGTTAACAAGAATTGTGGAAAGGGCTTCACCCTCAACATCTTCAGCGATGATAACAAGCTTTGCGCCTGCTCTCATTACCTGCTCAAGAAGGGGAAGAATATCTTGAACGGAAGAAATCTTTTTATCTGTAATGAGAATAAGAGCATCATCAATAACAGCTTCCATTTTCTCCGTGTCTGTTACCATATAAGGGGAAATATAGCCACGGTCAAACTGCATACCCTCAACAACCTCTGCCTCGGTGGTTGCAATCTTTGACTCCTCAACTGTGATAACGCCGTCTGAACCAACCTTTTCCATTGCCTCGGCAATGAACTTGCCAACCTCTTCGTCACCTGAAGAAATCGTGCCGATTCTGGCTATATCTTGAGAACCGCTGATGCTCTTTGAGTTTTTCTTAAGTTCATCAACAACCACATCTACTGCTTTAGCCATACCCTTTTTAACAACCATGGGGTTTGCTCCGGCTGTAACATTTTTCATACCCTCACGAATAAGTGCCTGGGCAAGAAGGGTAGCGGTTGTGGTACCGTCACCTGCCACATCGTTGGTCTTTGTGGCAACTTCCTTAACGAGCTGTGCACCCATATTCTCAAAGGGATCTTCAAGTTCAATTTCCTTTGCGATGGTTACACCGTCATTTGTGATAAGGGGAGCGCCGTACTTTTTGTCAAGAACTACATTTCTGCCCTTGGGACCCAGTGTAATTTTAACCGTATCTGCAAGTTTATTTACACCGGTTTGAAGAACTTTACGAGCTTCTTCACCAAAAATTATCTCTTTTGCCATTTTATTTTCCTCCTAATTATTCTACTACTGCAAGAATTTCAAATTGACGAACAATGGTAAATTTATCTTTGCCGATTTTAACCTCTGTTCCCGCATATTTGCTGGTGATAACTTTATCACCGACTTTAACATACATTTCAACCTCTTTGCCCTCAACAAGTCCGCCGGGGCCTACTGCCACAACTTCGGCAATCTCCGGTTTCTCCTGTGCAGATGGGGTAAGGATGATACCGCTGGCGGTGGTTTCTTCCGCCTCAACGCTCTTTACAACAACTCTGTCTGCAAGTGGTCTGATAGTCATTTTTTCTTTCCTCCTAAAACTTATTTAATCAATCGCTTGGCACTCAATTGTGCCGAGTGCTAATTCGTATTATAACAGTTATTTTCGAAAAATCAAGCCCTTTTTTGAAAAGTTTACAAATAAGTAATACTTTTTCTAATCGTTGACAATTTCACCCCTTAGTGCTAATATTATTTTACCATTATTATAGTGGGTAGGTACATAATGAAAAACTTCCTTTTGAAAACTCAAGACGAAGCAAGAAAATTTTTAGTTTCCGACAGGTACTCCTTTGTACTTTTCTTGGGGGCTTGTGTCGCTTTGTTTTCGGGACGGGAAGTTTTCTTTGTTTGTCTTTTCATTGTTTTTATTTTTGTGGTATTTTTCTTGACGGATGATTTACTCCCCGTACTTGAAGCGGCACTGGTAACCACCTGCTTTGCCATAAGGTGCAAGCACAGTTTCAATGAGTTTATTAAATATTGGTATTGGGCTGTTCCCGTACTTATTTTATTTACGATTCACCTTGTAAGATATAAAATCAAACCTCAAAAAACCATTATTTTACCCGGAATGCTTGCCACAAGTTTTGCAATAGTTCTCGGGGGTGTGGGGGTAATCTACTGGAAAACCTATTTTTCACCCACCTCTTTGTTCTATATGTTTGCTCTGGGCTTCGGTATGGCTTTTGTGGTTTCCTACGCTGCCGGCTCGCTAAGGGGAGACAGGGGTTACGATTTCCCCGAAAGATTCAGCAAAATGATGGTAAATCTCATTTTCGTTCTCACCGTTGCTCTCTTTGAAGAATACTTTTCAAGAAGTGCCGAATTTATGGAAGAAATGGGAATAATTCCTTTCCAGTGGCGCAATAACGGGGCTTCCCTTTTAATGCTGGCAATGCCCTTCGCTTTTTACCTTGCCCGAAAGAATTACGCCTGGACTTTTGCGGGACTTCTTGCCCTTGCGGGTATACTTTTTACCGGCTCCAGAGGGGGCTTGATTTTCGGAACTGTGGAGTTTTTGCTCTGTTTCTTTTCAATGCTTTTTATCGACAAAAAACACAGAAAGCACAACATTATTACCTTATTGGTTGGTATTTGCATTTGGGCTTTTGCCAGTCAATATTTACTGCATATAATCGGTAACACCATTGAGCGACTTCTTGATTTAGACGAAAGTTCCATTCGCCTTAAACTTATTGAAAGGGGAATAAATGACTTTAAGACAAGCCCCGTAGTGGGTAGGGGTCTTGCCTATATGGGTAACCGAGATGTTCACGCAAGTGCAAAGCACACCCTTTGTTGGTACCATTGCTCTTTGGTTCAGGTACCCGCCTCCTTCGGTATTGTGGGTATTGTTGCCTACGGATTTTTGAACTATTTAAGAATAAAAACTTTTGTTAAATACAAAACATTTTTTAATTTCATACTGCTTTTGGCATTTGTCGGGATTGAAATGATGTCCCTTGTAAATCCCGGAGTTTTCGCCCCGTTTCCCTATCTACTGCTCACAAATATTTTCTTTGTTGTTATGGAAAAATGTTCAAGTGAAAATGACGAAAAAATCTCCGATTTAAGAAGAGGATGAACTTATGAAAGTGCTTAGTATCGGCAACTCTTTTTCACAGGATGCTCACACATATCTACCCTTTTTAGCAAAGGGAGAAGGGGAGGAACTGCTTTTGGGCAACCTCTTTTCGGCAGGGGCATCTTTGGAAGACCATTATCGAAATTTTATAGACGAAAACGAGGTATATACCTACGAAATATTTCTGCCCAATGAAACGGAAAAAATGGCACCGGAGGGCATTGCCCTTCACGAGGTGGTGGAAGATGACGAGTGGGACATTATCACCCTTCAGCAGTCCTCCCCCTTAAGCGGTATAAAGGAAAGTTACGAGCCATATTTGTCGGAACTTATGGGCTATTTACAACTTGTTCAGCCAAAGGCAGAAATAATACTCCACCAAACCTGGGCATACGAGCAGGGCTGTGACAAAAAGGAATTTGCCGAATATTATGACGGTAATCAGCAGAAAATGTACGAAAAACTAACGGAATGTTATTTGGAAATGGCAACAAAAAACAAGATAGAAAGAATAATACCCACGGGTTTTGCTTGGCAGATAGCAAGGGGAACTTTTGTGGGTGATCGACTTACCCGAGACGGCTTTCACGGTAATGAAATGGGACAATTTCTTGGCTCCTGCTGTTTTTTTGAAGCGATTTTTAACAGAAACTGCTACGGTACAAGTTTTGATTTACCGGACTTTGACAAGAAAGTTTCCGACATCTTAAAAATCTGTGCCGACAAGGCATTTGAGGAGGAATAGGAATGATTTTTGCAAACCATGCCCATATTTTCCCCAAAAATGTAAAGCCCCAGGGAGACATCGACTCCCTTATGCGTTTTATGGATGAGGTGGAAATTGACAAAGCGGTGGCTTTTGCCCCCTTTGTAAACCAGACTCTCAGAGGTGGAATTGAAGAAAACCAAAACGAGTGGCTTGCAAAGCAGATTAAGGGCAACGACAGGGTTGTGGGTTTCGGTACAATTAACTTCGAAAAAAACTTGGAAGACGAGGTTGAAAGAATATATCAGCTGGGTTTCAAAGGCATAAAACTTCACCCACCCTATCAGGAGTTTGTCATAGACGGTCCCGAAGCGTTTCGTGTTTACGCAAAGGCGGAGCAGTACGGACTGTTTATTTCATTTCATTCGGGAATGCACTGGCACCGCCTTAAAGAAAACAATGTTTTACTCTTTGACGAGGTTGCTTGGAATTTCAAAAACTTGAGATTTTCCCTGGAACATATCGGGGGTTATCACTTTTTCAAAGGGGCACTTGCGGTAATGTGCAATAACTCAAGGGATGAGATTGACCATGTGTATGCCGGCTGGACAACCATTCGTGACAAGTACGGTAAAACCGCTTGGGCTTTAACTGATGAACAGCTTGAAACCGTTATTTTGCAAACGGGGGAGGACAGAAGCATTTTCGGTATAGATTTCCCCTACTGTAAAGCGGATGATATAAAGTGGGACATTGAAAGAATAAAAAGACTAAATATTTCCGAAGAATGTAAAGAAAAAATTCTTGGAGGAACTTTGGAAAAAGTTTTAGGTTAAAATTTAATTGAAAACACAAAGGCAGAAATTCCGATTTAAGAATTTCTGCCTGTTTTATAACTTTGTTCCCCGACTTTTTGAAGGGTTTGTAAACAATTAGGATTTACTTAACAAAAAACGGTAAAAAGATTGACATTGTTTCAATAAATCTGTAGAATAGTGGTGTGTATTATAAAAAAGGAGGTTGCCCGAAATGTTTAAATGTGTTAACTGCTTTAATGAATATTCTGCGGACAATGTTTGCAGTCATTGCGGTTATAAACAGGGCAACGAGCCGGAGCATATAAACTGTATTCAGCCCGGTACCGTTATCGGCGGCAGATATATGATAGGTATGATGCTTGCCAAGTCAAACAGCACCATAACCTACTTGGCACTTGATGGAAAGCTGGACAGAAAGGTTGTAATTCGTGAATATTTCCCCATAGACCTTGTCCATAGAGAGCCGGGCCACAGACCTGTGGTTTGTAAGGATGATGAAGAAAAATTTACGGTGGGAGTTGAAAAGACAGTCAGAAATGCTCTTGCCCTTAAGGAATTTGACTATTTTGACGGAGTGGTTGTTGTTTACGACTGCTTTGAAGAAAATAACACCGCTTATGTGGTAACGGAAAGGTTTGAGGGGGACACTCTGGAACAGGTTTTGAAAGAGGGAAAACCCTTTTCCTTTGCAAAAACTCTGGAACTCATTATTCCCGTTTTATCTGCCCTTGAAGTGTTTCACAGTGCGGGCTATGCCCATGGACTGATCTCCCCTGAAAAGGTAATTATTTCCCCGGATGGAAAGGCAAAACTCCTTGACTTTTGCTGTGATTTAAATTACGGCGGAGATGAAAGTGTGCTGAAAAAGCACTACACTGCCCCGGAGCGTTATTACTCCCCGGATTCAGCGGTAAAGGTGGCAAGTGATGTTTACTCCGTTTGTGCTTTGATTTACAAAATGCTCACAGGCAGTGACCCTATTGACAGTAAGGAAAGAGACAGACAAACGGACGATTTTTCAGACATTTACGGCGTTGTGGGTATTTCCGATAAGGCGGAAAAAATCATTCTCAAAGGTCTTTCATTAAAACAGGACGAAAGGCCACAAAGCGTGGGAGAGGTTATTGCGGATTTAACGGCGGAAAGGTCAAAAACAGTTCCCACACAGGTGATTACACCCTCCGACAAAAGGAAGAAGAAACCTAAAAAAACAAGCAAATCAAATGCAAAAACAGTGATAATTGTGGCGGTTTGTGTCCTTTTGCTTGTGGGAATTATCAGTGCAATCGCTATTCCCGTGGCTATCAGAAAAAGGAACTCCCGTAATACTACTTCCACAACACAGCCCGACACAAAGGTGAGCAGTACCGACACAATTTTCTTGCCCAAGGAAGCAAAGCAGAAGTATAGTGAGTTTTTAACAAGCGACCTTTTCAAAAATGAATATGCCGCCATTAACTCCGTTCGTACAAGAGCTTTTGAGGAGTACCCAAAGGATAAAAAAGTTCCTGAGGGCGTGAAAGATTTTGATATGTCCACCACCTCAATTTATTATTTTGATTTAGACAATGACGGAACTCTTGAGAATGTGATCATAACAGATTTCCTTTCAAACAGGCACTTCGTTTCGGTTTACATTTTTGACATTGACAAAGACGGCAATGTTTTTGAGGGCGGTCGCCTTGAGTGGAATGACATCGTTGAGGAAGAACTTGAAATCTGTACAGTTCGAGGTGAAAAAGGCTCAACTTATTACCTTTTAAGGTATGACATCACAGAGGACGACAAGCACAGTTTTGAAATTGTGAGCTATGACGGTGAAAAACTGATTTGTGCCGCAAGTGCCGCTCAGTTTGCCGAGGACAGTTTCGCCTGCACAGGTTCTCTTTTACCCAGAGAGGGTGTGATTTGGGACAGTAATGAGCCTGTGGGAGTAAAATCCGTTTACGAAAGGGATAAGACAAATTACACAGAAAATCCCGAAGAATATAACAGTGTTTCCAGGGAAGAATTTGATAAAATTTGGGAGAAAAATATAACCAATGCCACAGTTAAGCAGGCAATAAAAACCAGCGAAATTATTGACAGTTCAATTCAGGTTTCCTTCTCCTTCCCCGGTCTTAAATTAAATGACCGTGAAATAGAGCTTTATTTCAGAACGGTTGAGGGCAATCAGTCTTTCCTCTACAGAGCAGACGGAAGCGAAGTTCAGTTTAACGGTGTCTATTCCAAGAAACAACTTCAGGACGGTTATACCGTTGAACTTATGTACGGCTCAAACAGGTATTGCCTGTGTCAAGTTACCCTTGACGGTGAAGGCAACCCAATATGCAGGGTGGGAAGCACAGAGCTTATCTTTTTACCCAATGTAATCGGTGAGTACCGTACTGCCGCCCTTGACAAAATTAAAAATGCCGGTTTTAATGTGGAAGCCAAAAGAGGTTCCCGTCCCGGTTTAGCAAACATTTCAAAATTCGGCAAAGTTGAAAAGCAAAGCGTAATGGGTGACAATTATTACCCCAGAGACACTAAAATAACCATTTGGTATTATGGATAATTGAGGTTAATTATGAACGAACAAGAATTTTTTGCACTTAAAAGACAAACCCTTGGCTCATTTGAAAAACTTGACGAGCACCTTTATTTAATGAATTTTACCGTACCCTACGGAATGGACTATTCAAGAGTTTATAAACTTTGGATAAACGAGCCGGGTAAGGTTGAAAGGAGTAAATAAAATGGCAAGGTATTTAATTATCAACGCAGACGATTTCGGTATGTGCGACAGCGCAAACGAGGCGATTTTTGACCTTTTCAGAACGGGAAATTTAAAGTCCTCATCAATTATGATGCCCTGCCCCGCAGCGGAGAGCGCAGTAAAATTTGCCGTGGAAAACCCACAGTATTCAATCGGCGTTCACCTTACTCTCACCAATGAATGGAAAGAGGCATGGCCCTGGGGGCCTCTCACAGAGGGAAAAACAATTCGTACCCCCGAGGGAAGAATGTGGCCGGAAAACGAGGACTTTGAAAGCCATTGTACCTACAAAGAGGCAATAGCAGAGGCAAGGGCACAAATTGAACTTGCGGAAAAAATGGGAATGCCCATTGTCCAAATCGACAACCACATGGGCTGTCTTTACGGAATGAACGGCAAATATTTAATGCTTCCGAAAGTGTTCAAACTTTGCAAAGAAAAGGGATACCCTTTCCGTATGTGCACAACTCCCAAAGATGAATTTTGTCCCGAGGGTGTATCTCTGAGCCTTTACAGATTATTCTGTAGAATCTGCGGAGTTTTAAGTAAACTTTATAAAGTCCCTACCCCTGATTATTTAATATTAACCGACCAGGTGAAATCTCTTAAGGGTGTTAAAACCTATGAAGAGTTTAGAGATTCTTTCCTTGAGTACCATGGAAATATTCCCGAAGGAATAACGGAAACCTTTATTCATCCCGTTCTTGAAACGGATGAAATTAAGGCAATTACAAGCTCCTGGCAGCGTAGATATTGGGAATATCTGCTTATGAAGGATCCTAAAACCCACGAATTTTTTAAAGAAAAAAATATTGAGCTTATCAGTTACAAAGAACTTATTGAAATGAAAAAATGAGGGGATGAAAATGAAAAAAATTTGTTAGCATTTTACTTATACTCGCAATGCTTTTCTCTTTCACATCTTTAGCATACTCACAGGAGTCCCAACTTCAAGAAGGAGAAACCTCACAAAGCGAAACGGAAAATCCGGAAGAACCGGAACAGGAAGAACCTCAGCAGTAAGATTCCAACGAAATAGTTGCAAACAAGTATTAAAATTTAATCATATTTCGGAACAAAAAAACTCACTCCATTTCGGAGTGAGTTTTCGCTTTTTGCGACTTATTTAATCTTGTATCTTTTTAGAGACTCTCTTGTTGTGAATAGCATTAAGACCACAGCCCACGCCGAAAAATACGGCGGAAAGGACAACAACAACGACAACCAAAAGAAGAATACCTATGGTTGAGTCGTAGGGTTTATCTTTGAAAAGAATTCCCCACATCTGCTCACCATTCAGGAAAGGGTAGGGGTAGAAGCCGTCAATTGCACCCAGCACAATGGAAACAATAAAATATACAATGGGGAAACTGAGATAGGAAAAGGCGTATTTGGGAACATTGATTTTTTCATTATTCACAGGGAAGAACCAAAGGAAGGTGAAAAATACGGGGGTAACCAAATGGTCCCAATAGTTTACCACATTGGAAAACCACATACCGCCGGTGGAAACTCCGTTAACCTCTGTGGGAAACGGCTTTGTGGATGGAAGCAGAACGGTAAAATAGATTATACCCGTAACCGCAATATAAAGGGTAATGGCACCACGAAGTCTAATGCTTTGAGCTATCTTATGGCATTTCTCGCAGCCAAAAACTCCAAGGGCATATACGATAAGCCAAATGTCAACAAAAATGTTGGAAAGGTTAGTGAACATTCTTAAAAATGCAAGACCGCTTTTGTCGTTTGTGATAATCATATTTTCAATAAGATAATCCATAAAGGGTCTTAAAATCGCTTCGTAACTGAAAATGTGGTGAGCCATAATAAGCAAACCGAAAATTCCAAAGAGTAGTGCTGCAATCGCAAACCATTTTTCTTCAATAAATGACTTTTTCTTACTCATAATATTGCCACCTTAAACATTAAATCTGAAGAGAACGACATCGCCGTCCTTCATTATATACTCTTTACCCTCCGAGCGAACCAACCCTTTTTCCTTTGCTGCGGCAAGGGAGCCCAGCCTGATAAGTTCCTCAAAGGGTATAACCTCTGCACGAATGAAGCCCCGCTCAAAGTCGGAGTGAATTTTACCTGCCGCCTGGGGTGCCTTTGTGCCCTTTGTAATGGTCCAGGCACGCACCTCAGGGGTTCCCGCCGTAAGAAAAGAAATTAAACCTAAAAGGGAATAACTTTTTTTAACAAGCAGGTCAAGACCACCGCTTTCAACTCCCAGTTCTGCAAGGAACATTTCCTTTTCTTCCTTGTCAAGGGAAGCGATTTCCGCCTCGATTTGAGCGCAAATGGGAAGCACTTCGCTGCCCTCCGCCTCGGCAATTTTCAAAACCGTTTGGTAGTGCTTATTTGTTTCAATGCCTCCCGCAAAATCCTCTTCACTCATATTGCAGGCATAAATTACGGGCTTTGCGGTGAGAAGGGCAATTTCTTTAAGCCATACCTTTTCGTTTTCGGTACATTCAACAGCCCTTGCAGGTGTGTTAGATTCAAGGGCTGAAAGCAGTCTTTTCAAAAAATCAAGTTCTTCTGCAAGACTTTTATCACCCTTCATGGCCTTTGTAACTCTGTCAATTCTTCTTTCCACCATTTCCATATCGGAAAAAATCAGTTCAAGGTTGATTGTTTCAATATCTCTTTCAGGGCTTATTGTTGCATCAACATGAATTATGTCATCGTTCTCAAAGCACCTTACCACATGAATAATGGCATCAACCTCTCTTATGTGAGAAAGAAATTTATTTCCCAGACCTTCACCCTTTGAGGCACCCCTTACAAGACCCGCAATGTCAAGAAATTCAATGCAGGCGGGTGTAACCTTTTCAGGCTTGTAAATTTCCGCTAATTTGTCAAGGCGCTCATCGGGAACATTTACAACGCCCACATTGGGCTCAATTGTGCAGAAGGCATAGTTTGCACTTTGTGCCCCCGCATTTGTAATTGCATTAAAAAGTGTGCTTTTTCCCACATTGGGAAGACCCACAATTCCCAGTTTCATACTATCAAACCTCTCAGGATAAAACATTCCCCACTATTATATACCCTCACTTTGAAAAATACAACAAAATTTTTGAAATAATAATTTGCATTTACTTTTTAATAAGAGTATAATATACTAAATGTTGCTCGGTGGTGTTTCCTATTCAAGAAAGATTTGCAAGAACCGAACAGTTGCTCGGTGAAAAAGCTATGGAAAAACTGAAAAATTCCCGTGTTCTCCTCTTTGGCCTCGGTGGTGTGGGCTCCTACACGGCTCAGGCACTTGCAAGGGGAGGAGTAGGCGCTATTACCTTAGTTGACTGTGACGAGGTGAACGAAAGTAATATTAACCGCCAACTTTGCGCTTTTGATTCAACCGTCGGAAAAATGAAAACTCAGGTAGTTGCACAGCAAATTACAGATATTAACCCCGAGTGTGAAGTAAAAGTTATTGAAAAATTCGTTCTCCCCGAAAATTTAGAGGAGTTTGAAATAGAAAAATATGACTTTGTGGCAGATGCCGTTGACACGGTTTCAACCAAAATTGCTCTCGCTCAGCTTGCCTTTGAAAAAGATGTAAAACTCATTTCATGTATGGGAACAGGAAATAAGCTTGATTCCACAGCATTTAAGGTTAGCGACATTTTTAAGACAAACACTTGCCCCCTTTGTAAGGTAGTGAGAACTGAACTCAAAAAAAAAGGAGTTAAAAAACTGACAGTGGTTTGGTCAGATGAAGAACCCGTTAAACCGATAACATTACCTGAAAACGAAAAGGGAAGACATGCCCCCGCAAGCGTAAGTTTCGTGCCCGGTGTGGCAGGCTTAATTATGGCAGGGGAAATTATAAAGGAACTTATTAAGGAATAACTTATGAAAAGATTTGTTTCGATTTTAATAACATTTGTCCTTCTTTTAACCACCCTGTACGGATGTGACGGAAAGGGGAAAAATGAAACTACGGATCTTGTGGGAAATGAGGGTGAAAACAGCGCAAAGGTCTTGAGTCTCGCCTATTCCAAAAGTGATTTATTAAATCCATTTTACTGCGAGTCCGAGGTAAATTCACAAATTACCCTACTGGTCTTTGACGGTCTTTTTAAGCTTGATAAAAACTATGAGCCGCAGCCGGACATCGCCAAAAGTTCCGTTGTTGCCTCAAGTATGGTAAATGTGACTTTATCAGAGTGTATTTTCAGTGACGGCAGTCCCGTTACCGTGGCAGATGTGGTTTCATCCTTTGAACAGGCAAAGGAATCTCCCGTTTATAAAGCAAGACTTAAAAATATTCTTTCGATAAATACCGGCAGTGAAACCTCCGTAATTTTTAATCTTGAAACTCCGGATCCTTATGTCTTAAGCTGTCTTGACTTTCCCATTGTAAAGTTCGCAAGCGATTTGGAATTGCCTATTGGCACAGGCAGATATGTTTACAAAAAAGAGGGAGAAAGGGTTGTCCTTCTTGCCAACAGAAACAAGGCGGGCTTTGACCCTACCTACAGAACAATTATGCTGGAGCCCATTCACGATGCCGACTCCATTGAGTCCTCTCTGGTTATCGGAAACACCGCTTTTTCCTACGATGAACTCACACAGGGCACATACAGAAGAATAAACGCAAAAACCATAGATGTGGGAATAAATTCTTTGGTCTACTTGGGCTTTAATAGTGCGGATTCCTTCCTTTGGGATCCCCGTGTTCGCCTTGCCATAAGTTTGGCGATTGACACACAGGAAATTGTCCAAACCGCTTTTCAAAGTCACGCAAGGGCTACTTCCACGGTTTTTAACCCGGACTGGTATGCGGTTAAGGACTTCGCCTCAAGCATAACCTATGACCTTGAAAGGTCTAAAAAACTCATTGAAAAAAGCGGAATAAACCCTAAAAGCAGGGAAGTCTCCATTCTTTACTACGGCGAAAATGGTTTCAAAACGGAAACCGCAGAATATATCAAAGAGTGCCTTGAAACCCTCGGTTTTGTTGTGAGACTTAAGGGTTACGGTAAAGAAGATTATATGTATGACCTTGAAAACGGTATATTTGATATGTATATCGGGGAAATAAAACTTACAAAAAATATGAACCTTGACCCGTTGTTTTCAGGTGTAGCAAACTTCGGTGTGGATGTTGTGGGTGAAAGTGCAATGCGCTACGGTGCCATGAAATTAGGTAACTGTGAACTGGCAGACTTTCTCAACACCTTTGCCACGGATATGCCTTTTATGCCTATTTGTTACAGAAATGCCTGTGTAAGCTACACTAAAGCCATGAAGGCGGATTTTACCGCATACGACAGTGATGTTTTTTACGACATTGAATCTTGGAGTATACAGTAATGAACTTTAATGCAGATGTTAAATATTTGAAGGGTGTAGGCCCCAAAAGGGCTGAACTTTTAGCCAGGGTGGGGGTAAAGACCGTGGGAGATTTACTCACCTATTTTCCCCGTGCCTACACAGATTATTCCAAGATTTACTCCATTGCAAGTGCTCCGCAAAATGTTAATGTGTGCATTCGTGCCTTTGTGGGTTCACCCTGCCGAGAGAATTATATTCGCAAGGGTATGACCACTTACACCTTTGATGTGACGGACGGTCAAAGTGCAATGAGTGTGGTTTTCTTCAATAATAAATATATCTCCGGTATGCTGAAACAGGGGGAGGAATATATCTTTTACGGTAAACTTACCACCTTCGGTTATTACCGTTCAATGACTGCCCCTAAATTTACTGCGGTGAGTGAAGAAATGAACGACTTTACTCCCATTTATCCTCAAACCGCAGGTATGCAAAGCCACCACTTTGAAAAGCTTATTAAAACCGCATTTGACTGCGTTGAAGATTTTGAAGACTGCATTCCAACGCATATTCGCAATGACTACTGTTTAATGAATTACAGGGATGCCCTTTACAGTATTCATTTCCCAAAAAGCGAAGACCTTTTGATTGAGGCAAAAAGGCGAATTTCCTTTCAGGAACTTCTTCTTTTACAGTTGGGACTTGCGGGCTTTAAGCAAAAAAAGAAAAAGAAAACAAGTTCGGTAATCGAAAAGGATTATACCGCTGAGTTTTACCCCTCACTTCCCTTTGAACTGACGGGAGCCCAAAAAAGAGCAATAGACGAATGTATTAAAGATATGCTTTCCGGATACCCGATGAATCGTCTTTTACAGGGTGATGTGGGCTCGGGTAAAACGGCAGTATGTGCCGCAGTGATTTATACTTGTATTAAAAATAGTATGCAGGCGGCAATTATGGCACCCACAGAGGTGCTGGCTCAACAGCATTTCCAAACATTTAATTCCTTTTTTGAAAAAACTGATTTTAACATAGCACTGCTCACCGGCTCAACTACACCAAAGAACAAAAAGCTAATAAAAGAACAACTTGAAAGCGGTGAAATTGACCTTGTGGTGGGCACCCACGCCATTATTTCAAAGGATGTTAAGTTCTGCAATTTAGGCATTGCCGTAACGGATGAACAGCACAGATTCGGCGTAAATCAAAGGGGACTTTTAAATGCCAAAGGGGACAATCCCCATATTTTGGTTATGTCCGCAACCCCCATTCCCAGAACACTTTCTTTGATTATTTACGGTGATTTAGATTTAAGTATTCTTGACGAAATGCCCAAGGGCAGGCAGAAAACGGAAACTTATTTAATAGATACAGAAAAGCGGGAAAGAGCCTATTCCTATGTGAAAAAGCATCTTTGCGAGGGTTACCAGGGCTACATAGTTTGCCCTCTTGTTGAGAATGACGAGGATGCCCCCGGCGACAACGACAAAATTGCTTCCACAGAACTTTACGAAAGACTTTCGAAGGGCTTTTTCAAGGGCTTTAAGTTGGGACTTCTTTACGGCAAAATGAAAAGCCAAGAAAAAAAGAAGGTTATGGAAAGGTTTGCAAAGGGCGAAATTGACCTTCTCATTTCAACCACGGTTATTGAAGTGGGTGTGGATGTCCCCAATGCGGTAATAATGGTTATAGAAAATGCGGAAAGTTTCGGCCTTTCTCAACTTCACCAGTTACGGGGCAGAGTAGGCAGAGGAAATGTAAAATCCACCTGTATTTTAGTTTCAGACAGTAGGGACGAAACCACCGCACAGCGACTTAACATTATGACAAGCACCACTGACGGCTTTAAGATTGCAGACGAAGACTTAAAACTTCGAGGCCCCGGAGATTTCTTCGGCGAAAGACAGCACGGCCTTCCGGACCTGAAACTTTCTTCAAGCTTTTCAGACGGTGATGTTATTCGTGAAACCCACGATTTAAGTGAAAAAATAATAGCAAAAAACCCCACCCTTTCGGGTGAGGAATATGCTCTTCTTAAGAAGAATGTTAATCAACTTTTTGCAAGGGGAGCGGTATTAAATTAAGACTTGCCTTAATTTTTTCTAATTCGGCATCGTCAAAGGGGTTAATTTTGTACTCTGTCATATCCTCGTCAATCATAGTGATGGGAATATCCGGAACAATTTCATGTAATGCTCCTATAAATCCGCTGCCTTTAACGCCGGGGAAACCGGTTATGATTAAATCCGCATTAAATTTTTTTGCGGCTGCCGCAGTGGTAATTATAGCGGAGTCATTAAAATAAACATTCATATTTGCATTATATTTTTCTACGGTTTCATAAAGTGTATTTAAGATATCCATTGAGTGAGGGTGATCCTTACTTATTACGGAAACGACTATCAATGCTTTGCCTTCCTGATTTGCAATTTTGGCACCCGCTTCAATAAGTCTCGCACAGGACACTTGTTGGGTTACGCAGACCATAATGCAGCTTTCATTTGACTTCATTTGGGCACTTCCCTTCCGCACCTTAATGCAGTTATATGTTATCATTCATTTGTGAATAAATTATATCAAAATTGATGTACGAATTGTAAAGAGTTCTCAAAAAAACATTTACGGATTTGGAGAATAAAATGAAAATATCTGAAATCATAAAAACCGGAAAACTTTCTCTTTCATTTGAGGTGTTTCCCCCAAAAACAGATACTGCCTTTGAAAGCGTAAGGTCTGCGGTTAATGAAATAGCAGCCCTTAAACCTGCCTTTATGAGTGTGACCTACGGAGCGGGGGGAGGAACAAGCAAATATACCCTTGACATTGCCAAGGAAATAAAGCAGACTTACGGTGTGCCCTCACTTGCACACCTTACCTGTGTGTCCTCCTCAAGGGAAACCGTTGAACAGAGAATAAAAGAAATTAAACAGGTAGGCATTGAAAATGTTCTGGCTCTTAGGGGAGACATTCCCAAAGAAATGGAAAACGAGGACACAAGCAAGTGGGATTTTACCCATGCGGTTGAACTCGTGAGAATGCTTAAAGACAGCGGTGCGGACTTTTGTATCGGCGGTGCCTGTTACCCCGAAATTCACCCGGAAAGCCAAAACAAAATAGAGGATATAAAATACCTCAAAGAAAAAGCGGATGCGGGCTGTGAATTTTTCACCACACAAATGTTTTTTGACAACAATTTACTCTATAATTTTTTATACAGAATAAGAGAAGCGGGCATCACCGTTCCCATTGTTGCGGGAATTATGCCCATAACAAATGCAAACCAGGTTGCAAGGGCAATTTCTTTAAGTGGTTCCCTCGTACCCCAGAGGTTTAAGTCCCTTGTGGACAAGTTCGGAACAGATCCAAAGGCAATGATGCAGGCAGGTATCGCCTATGCCACAGACCAAATAATTGACCTTTATGCCAATAATGTGACCAATGTGCATGTTTACACAATGAACAAGCCTGAGGTTGCTCGTTTAATTCAAAGCAATCTATCGGATATTATCGGAAAATAATCGGAGAAAACCATGACAGTTATTGAGTTTATAAAAAATAATATAGTTCTTCTTGACGGTGCAACTGGTACTCAAATGCAGCTTAGGGGTTTCCCTGTGGGAGTGCGCCCGGAAAGTGCCAATATCACCCACCGAGAGATGATGCAGGAGATTCACCAAAGTTATTACGATGCCGGAAGCAATATAGTAATGACCAACACTTTTGGTGTCAATGCTCTGGTTTATGGCGATAGAGAACTGGAAGAACTTATTGAAAATGCCCTTGAAAATGTAAGAATCGCAAAGGGCAACTCAAAGGGAAATCAGGAAAAGTTTATTGCCTTTGATATAGGCCCCACCGGTGAACTTTTGAAACCCTATGGAGATTTGGACTTTGAGCAGGCAGTTACCTCTTTCTCAAAGGTTGCCTCTTTGGCGGAAAAACACGGAGCCGAGATTATCATAATTGAAACTATGAATGACGGTTACGAAACCAAGGCGGCTCTTTTAGGCGTAAAAGAGGGCTGTAATTTGCCTGTTTTTGTGCTAAATGCATACAGCGAAAATGAAAGACTTTTAACCGGTGCCACCCCTGAGGCAATGGTTGCAATGCTGGAGGGAATGGGTGCACATGCCATAGGTCTCAATTGTTCCTTCGGCCCGGACAAAATGATGGGAGTTGCAGAAAAAATTCTTGCCTGCGCAAGTGTTCCCGTTATCTTTAAGCCCAATGCAGGTATGCCAAGCGTTGTGGATGGTGTCACGGTTTATGATATTACCCCACAAGAATTTGCTTCTTATCTCGGCAAAGCGGTGGATATGGGTGTAAATATTATCGGCGGTTGCTGCGGCACCTCTCCCGAATATATTTCTCTCTTAAAAGATGAAATCAAAAATAAAACGAGAAAAGCGGAAACTCCGAAAAATCAAACTGTTGTTTCATCCGGTGCACAGGCGGTTGTTTTTGGAGATGTTCCTCTTTTAATCGGTGAAAGAATAAATCCAACGGGCAAGAAACTTATCAAAAAGGCCCTTGTGGAAAATAATATTGACTACCTTCTTTCGGAAGGACTTGACCAGCAAAAGGCAGGGGCAAACATTTTAGATGTAAACTGCGGGCTGCCCGAAATTGATGAAGAAAAAATGCTGAAAACCGCAGTGCTCCGTCTTCAATCAGTTTCAAGTTTACCCCTCATGATTGACACCTCCGACTGTAAGGCGATGGAGAGTGCTTTAAGAATCTATAACGGTAAGGCGATAATTAACTCCGTAAACGGCAAGCAGGAATCCCTGGATGCCATCTTACCCCTTGCAAAAAAATACGGCGGCGTGCTGGTTGCCTTAACCCTTGACGAAAAGGGAATACCGGAAACCCCGCAAGGTCGCCTTGACATAGCACTCAAAATTATCGAAGAGGCAAAAAAATACGGAATTGACAAAAAAAACATTGTTTTTGACCCCCTCACTTTAACCATCAGTGCAGACAACAATGCGGCAAAGGTTACCCTTGGCAGTGTTGAGCTTATTACTCAAACCACCGGTTGTAACACGGTTTTAGGTGTTTCTAATGTTTCTTTCGGGCTTCCGGAAAGGGATAAAATTAACTCAATCTTTTTAGCCCTCGCCTTTGAAAAGGGACTTTCAAGTGCAATTCTTAACCCGATGAGTGAAGATATGATGAATTCCTACAGATCATATCTTGCTTTAAGCGGAAAGGATTTTGCCTGTAAAAACTACATTTCGGCAATGAAATCAAGTGAGTCCCAAGAGACAAAACTCCAAGAAAAGGCACAGGCAGACTTAAAGACCGCCATTGTTCAGGGCAGAGAAGAACTTGCCTCAAAACTTACCGAGCAGGCGCTTAAAACCAATGCCCCCCTTGATGTGATAAATAATTTTATAATTCCCGCCCTTGACGAAGTGGGGGTAGAATTTGAAGCTAAAAGGGCATATCTTCCCGAACTTCTCCTTGCGGCGGAAGCGGCAAAAAACTGTTTTGAAATTATCAAAAAGGAATATAAGACAGGCGAAAAATCCAACGGTTTCAATATAGTTATTGCCACCGTAAAGGGTGACATTCACGACATAGGCAAAAATATTGTAAAACTTCTTCTTGAAAACTACGGCTATAATGTTGTTGACCTGGGTAAAGATGTTGACCCGGAAAAGGTTCTTGAGGCGGCAAGGAAATACAAAGCCCCCCTTGTGGGTTTAAGTGCCCTCATGACCACCACTGTTCCCGCTATGCAGGAAACCCTTGAGCTTATTCACGGGGAACTTCCGAATTGCAAGGTAATAGTGGGAGGTGCGGTTCTCACCAAGGAATATGCAAAGAAAATCGGTGCGGATGCCTACGGTGCAGATGCTATGGAAACGGTAAGATATGCAGAGGAGTTGAAAAATGCTTGAGTTTAATAAAATAGAACATTCAACTATGCCTTTACTACGAAAATATTTTAACAGGTACCCCAGCAGGAACAACGGATTTTCCGTGGGTTCCATCACCATGTGGCGAAATTATTTTAATTACGGCTACGCAGAGCATAACAACAATTTAATTCTTTCTTCAACCCTCAATAATGAAACCTGCTATACTTATCCCATAGGGGAAAGCCCCGATGAATGCTTTGAAGAATTGGTCAAATACTGCGAAGAAAACAGTAAAAGACTCATAATGTGTTCCCTTGAAAAGGAAAAGGCAAAAGAACTTGCAAAAAGGTTTAATGCCAAAAGAATTGAAGCGGACAGAGATTGGTTTGACTATATTTACGAAAAAGAAAAACTGATTACTTTAAGTGGCAGAGCCCTCTCAAAACCGAGAAATCAACTGAATAAATTTAATGCGGACAACCTTGAGTACAGTTTTGAAAAAATTGACTCATCCAATGTTAATGAGGTAATAGAGTTTAACGGCTCTTTTCATTATGGTGCGGAAAAACAGGGGGACGGCGCAAATGCCGAGCTTGAAATGTGCCTTGATGTGCTTGAAAATTTTGAAAAGTACGATATTCCCGGCTATCTTCTGCGAGTAGGCAGTAAGATTGTGGGCTATACTGTGGGTGAGGTTATTGAAGACACAGTTTTTATTCACATTGAAAAGGCGGACATAAGTTACAGAGGTGTCTATCAAAAACTGTCTAATGAATTTTTGAAAAGCATAGACTCGGAGGAAATTAAATATGTAAACAGGGAAGAGGACTGTGGAGATCCCGGTCTTCGCAAAGCAAAACTTGCTTATCAGCCTCATTATCTGCTTGAAAAATACACAGTATTTTGTACATAAGAAAGGAAAATGAGAAAATGTCTGAAAAGTGCAAATATCCGATTATTCTCGTTCATGGCCTCTTTGGTTGGGGCTTAGATGAGGGAATCAACAACTATTTGCCCTACTGGGGAGCCAACACCTGCAATATAGAAAAGCATTATGCAGGGGAGGGCTATAAAATTTATGCCGCTTCAGTAGGTCCGGTTTCCAGCTGTTGGGACAGAGCCTGTGAGCTTTATGCCCGTCTTAAAGGCGGCGTAGTGGATTACGGTAAAGTTCACAGTGAAAAAGCCTGTCACAGACGCTACGGCAGATTTTATGATGAGCCCCTTTTGGAAAAATGGGACAAGGACAACAAGGTTCACCTTGTGGGACATTCTTTTGGCGGTAACACAATTCGTATGCTTGCCCACCTTCTGACCTACGGTGCACCGGAGGAGGTTGCTGCTTGCGGAGATGAATGTTCAGAACTTTTCAAGGGCGGTCAGCAGGATTTGATTTGTTCCATAGTTACTATTTGCACCCCCCACAACGGCACATCCACCTTTGAAATAGCGGAAAAGTTTAAAATTTTACCCATTGCCAAAACTTTTGTTTACAATTACATAGGGCTTATGGGTCGTTCCCCCGCAGAGGGTAACTTTGTTGATTTCCACCTTGAACAGTACGGAATGAGTGATACCCCCGGTTATAAAGATGCATTCCCTTTAAGACGAGCCAAGAAAATGTACACGCAAAATGAAGATAACACTGAATATGATGTAAGTCCCGAGGGCTCAAAAAAACTAAATGATTTAATGGAAATTTCCCCCAACATTTACTATTTTTCATACACCTATAACTGTGTGGGTGTTACCTCAAACGGCAGACTTCATGTTCCTACCCATACAAATTTTCCGTTTTTAACCTATACGAGCATTCTCATTCTTATTTACAAATCTTTGTATATGAGAAAGGAAGAACATCCGTTTATTGAGTACTGCTATGATGGGCTTGTGAACTTAACCAGCGCACTTCATCCCGAGGATGAGCCCTTTAAGAAGTTTGACGAAAATGACATTACACCCGGTGTTTGGAATGTTATGAAAACCCGTAAGGGAGACCACGGAACACCCATAGGACTGTGCTCAAGAATCAGCGAAACCTATGCACTTTACGATGAAATCTTCGACCTACTTAAAAGAACAGAATAAAAAACGGCAGAGCTTTTTGCTCTGCCATTTTCATTTTACTTCAAAGGGAATACTGCCCAATTCCTCACCGCCGTCATCGTCACTGTAAACCCTTAATTCATACTCACCCTTTTCAATGGGGTAAAATTCGTGTTTTTCAATTATTGCAAGGGAAAAGTAATCAACTCGAACCTCGTTCGCGGCATATTCGTCATTATGTACCGTTCCTGCGGGTACTATACCCACCCAAGCGGAGGAATGTTCCCCCAAAGTGTACTCTATATCAAAGGTAATGGGCTCATTTTCGGCAAAAACATCCTTTGAAAGCTCAAACTTTGAAATCTCGGCACCGCCTGTTTTTTTAGTCTCAACCGTTTCAAGTATCTCCGTAGTTGAATTTTCCTTTTCACCGCAGGCGACTAAAGAAAAAGACAGAAAAAATACTAAAAGAAATAAAACTAATTTTTTCATTTTTCTTCCCACTATTCTGTTTCAATACTGCTCATATCAGTACCCTTGGTTTCTTTAACCTTACCCATTAAGAATATGGAAGCCCCCACTGTGGGAATTGTAACTGTTAGAACACTTGCAAAAACGCCGATTGTGGGAAGACCTATAATCATAAACACATAGCCCACTGCCATACCTGCGGTAACCAAAAGACCTTCAGCACCGATAACGGAGGCTCTGATTTCCGTAGGGACCTTTTCCGTGAGCATAATGTCCATATAGTCTCTGCCTATCCAGTAACCCGCCTGATAAACTCCGGCAAAAAAGCCTACGAGATATGAGTTAAGCCCCAACTTTAGTCCCACTATAAATGCAACCAAAAATATAAGATTACAAATTGAAAAACCCAAAACCGTCTTTTTTCTGCCGAAAACATCTGCGGTGAAACCCGAAAGTATAACACAGCCCGCATACACAAAGGGAATAACATAAAGCGCCTTCGTAATTTCAGCGGTTTCCATTCCTGCGGTTTTCATCATAGACTCGTGGTAAAGCCCGATTGCCGCAATGGCAATGTCAAAAACTATGTGGGCTATAATCAGTCTCTTTGTGTCTTTTTTAGAAAATATATGTTTAATTCCGTTAATCACACCAGTGTTGGTGGTGTCGCTTTCCTTCTCCTGCTTTTTCCTTAATTTTTCCGCTTGTCTCTCCTCATAGGGAATAGAAAGATATTCACTTCTTTTCTCAAGAAAGATTTTTGTTTCTTTGGCAAAAAGCAAAACCGCAAGACAGGCAACTCCTCCCGCAATGGCAGGGTAAAGGAAAACCGTTCTCCATTTTGTCGGGTCATTACCCATAGCGAAGGTACGAAGGGTAGGAATGGCAACTCCCCCTAAAATTCCCAACCCTTTAAGAACTGAATAAATTCTTGCTCTGTGTTTAGAGGGCGCCTCCTCAAGAATATAAATTATTTGAATATCGTGGCTGATAAAAAAACTCATAACCGCACAGCCGACTAAAAATATATAATAATTTGTAGAGTAAAAAACAATAAGCATACCCACACTCATACCGAGAGTAGAGGTGAAAAACAAGGGCTTTCTGCCGAACTTGTCCGCAAGCGCCTTGTAAAAGGGAGTGAAAAGCCCAAAGGCATAGCTTACCGCACTTACTAAGGTGTGAACCGCAAGCCCCTCTTCAAAGGTTCTCACTTTCCCGCCGAATTGATTATGCACAAAGAACTCCATAACATAGGAGGACTGCATATAGGTGGGCAGACTGCTGGTGATTTCGTCAATTACATTTACGAAAAGAATTATAAATAGTATAACCCCAAAGTAGCCGGCATATCGGGGCTTTGCTTTTCTTTTATTTAACCTTGCAAGTTCCTTTTGTTCCCTTGCTCTTATTCTCATTTCTTTTGCAGGGCTTACAGTTTTCAAACTTATCACTCCTTAATACCTGCAACTACACTAACACAATTAAACAAAAAAATCAATAATTTCCCTTAAGTTTTTAAAAATGTAACTGTAGGCAGTATTGAATTATATTATGAAAAGTGGTAAAATACTCTCATCATATTTAAGGATGAAAACAATGAATAAAATTAAACAATTTTTCATAGAAAACAAAGACAGAGAGTTTACTCTCAATGATATTTTCATAAAGCACAACGAATTTTATCTTTTGCTGTGCGTATTTTGTTATTTACTCACCCCCATTTGCCACGCCATTAACTATGCCGTGGTTTTTGAAGAGCACCCCCTTGCCTACCGTCAGGTTTATCCATCTTGGATAGCTCTTGCACAGGTTATGGGTTTGCTGTTTGCAGTGGTGGGTATAATTTCATATTTCGTTAAGTACAAGCATTTGGGAATTAAACAGCATATTAGTGAAAACCCCACAATGCCGATTTTCATCTTGGTTAGTGTGATTATAGTTGTTACTACAATCATAGGCACATACAGCGAATATGGAACATATTACTGGTCAAATATGAGTTATTACCTGTGCGGTCTAATGGTCTTTTATTTTTCCGCTTCTTTAATTAGAAAGGAAAATAATAAAAAAATTGTGCTCCACGGTTTTCTTGTTTCTCTCCCTGTGCCATACACTACCCCACTATATACTGTCAAAATAAAATAAAGTGTGCTGTTTGTACAATATAACGGCACAAATTTTGGTGAAATTGATATTGCCAAAACAGACAAAAACCCCTACGAGATTTTCTCGCAGGGGAGTTATGCTAAAAATCAAAAAACTTAAATAAGTGTCGAGCCGATAATTGCTACAATAAGCCACTTCAAAAGTTGGGTAACATCAAGCCCGGTGGGCTTCTTAACAATGTTATCATCAAAGTCATAACTGATGGACTCAAAGTAGGTGTTTTGAACGCTGTTTGTTTGTGCATCGGTAACCCTCAAAAGTTTCAGGTCGTCACCCACATAGCAAAATTTCAGGGTAACTTTGGCACCATCATTGTACTGTTCAACAAAGTATTTTGTGCCGTCAATGGTTTCTTCGTAACTCTTTTCATAGCGAAGAACGCCCTTGGTTAAGCCCGTTGCCATTTTGATAATCTGCTTAACATCAACCTTAACAAGCCCCGTGCCGTTAACCTTCACATAAAAGAAAGGCAAAGAAGGGAAATAGGCATAGGCATCACCGTCGGTGAGTAAAACCCTAACCTTGAAAAAGCCGGTGGTGTACTCGTAAGCAACGGAATTTCCTTTTACATAAAATGTGTCTGCGGATGTGCCAAGACCTGTGGTGCCTGCTTTTAGCGAAACTTTAATTTCCTCCATGTTGTTTACCTTTTCAAGCAAGGTGTCTGTTTTGGGCTTGTCCGCTGCGAAAGCACCCACAGTGAGCAAAGAGAAAAGCATAGTTACAACAAGAATTACAGATAATGATTTTTTCATATAAACGCCTCCTTTTCACTCATTATATCACTTTGGAAAAATGGTGTCAATATTTTTAAGATTAACTGCTTTTTAATTTCAAAACCCCTTTACAAATAAGGTTTTTGATAATATAATAACATCGTATGGACATTTGGGGGGATTATATGAAAGACTATATCGAAAACTACATTCGCCCGAGAATTCAAGGGGATGGGGGAGAGGTTGAGTTTGTCGGTTTTGAAGAGGGCAAGCTAACCCTTCGCTTTAGAGGTGAATGTTCAAAATGTCACATTCTTGACAGATGCTGTGACTGGATAAAAGAGAGAATAGCCCAAGAAAAAGGGCTGAGCGTTGAAATAATTCCCATCAGAAAAAGACCATATTTTCAGGACAGGTGAGACTATGGCACATATAAAAGTTGAAAGAAGAAGTATGGGCAGAGAAGAGTGGATTTCCCTGCGCTTCGGCTGGCTCAAAAGACATATATATTCCACAAAAATTGAAATAGATACCCTGCAAATTCGTGAAGCTCGCCAGGTTAGTGAAATGAATTACGAGTTTTACGATGAAGCTTACAGACCCCTCAAAAAAGGGGATATGTATTTTACTCCCGACGGCACTGCTTTTATTAAAGGGGATTTTACCCTTCCGAAAGAACTTGCGGGAAAAGACTACTGCTTCACCCTTCGCACCGCCGCAGAAATGATAGTAAAGGTAAACGGCAAATATGTGGGTGGCATTGACCCCAACAGAGAGAGAATTAACCTTTCGGATTACATAAAGGACACCGAACTTTATATTGAAATCGAAGGGTATAACCGTTCCAAGCCCGACGATGAGAGAAACCGTGAAAACCTTTCAATACGAGGCTGCAGGCAAATTTTTGAAGGCGCCTTTCTTTCCGTGGTGAACAAAGATGTTGAGGCTCTTATTTATGACATTGAAATTCTCATTAACATTGCAGACAGTGAACTTTTTAGTGAAGATTTTCGATTTATCGTAAATAGACATTTAGACAAGGCGCTAAATTATATTGACTTTGACAATGTAAAAAATGAGGACATTCGCCTTGCGAGGCAGCATATTCAAAAGCACATTTTTGACAATAAAATCTACAAGGGCTCGGGTATTGTTGAACTGGTTGCCCACTCACACCTTGACATTGCCTACTATTGGCGTAAAATTCACTCTGTTCAAAAAAATATGCGAACCGTACTCATTCAGCTTCGCCTTATGGACAAGTACCCGGAGTTTAAGTATGCCCACACCCAAGCATATACCTACGAAACCCTTGAAAAATATTATCCGGAAATATTTGAAGAACTTAAAGAAAAAATCGCAACAGGTCAGTTTGAACCTGTGGGTGCAATGTATGTTGAGCCGGACTGCAATTTGCCAAGCGCAGAGTCTTTAATTCGTCAATGCCTTTACGGTCAGAAATATTTCCGTGAGAAATTCGGTAAAACGATAGACAACTGCTGGCTTCCGGATGTGTTCGGAAATTCCTGGATTTTACCCCAAATTTTGGCTAAAAGCGGTGTAAAATATTTTGTTTCAAACAAAATGTCCACCTGGAATGACACCAACAGATTTCCCCATAACAATTTCATTTGGAAGGGGATAGACGGCAGTAAGGTTTACGCCTGTGTGCCTCCCACCCACTTCATTTCCTGGAATATGCCTGATCAAATTCAGGGAAACTGGGAGGCATATCAGGACAAGCAAAGCGGTAGCAATACCCTTCAAATGTTCGGTTACGGTGACGGTGGAAGCGGCTGCACTGAAGAAATGCTTGAAATGCTTCGCCGCTTTGACAAACTTTCAGTTATGCCGGAAACCAAGCATGTCAGCGCAAGTGAATTTCTTCACGAAAATTTTACAGAAGAAAAGGACTTTGCCACCTGGGACGGAGAACTTTATTTAGAGATGCACCGCGGTACCTATACCACCAAAGCGGAGTTGAAAGACTATAACAGAAAATGCGAATTTCTTCTTCGTGATGCGGAAATTCTTTCAGTTCTAAGAAGAAAAGAAAAAGAATACCCCGCCGAAAAAATAGAAAATGCCTATAAAAAACTGATGATAAATCAGTTTCATGATATTCTCCCCGGCAGTCACATTACCCCAGTTTACCGTGATGCAAAGGAAGATTTTGAAGAAATCAAAAAGACGGCACAAGAGATTATCGGTACAGGTAAAAATCACTTTAACACCCTTAATTTCAAGAGAACAGCCTTCTCTTTCATTGAAAATGAAAACTCAAAAGATGTGAGAAAGGGCATAAAAGGTTACTTCGTTTACTCAAATCTTGATGGCTTAACCGGTAAAGAAATTTCTGTTCCCGAAGATGACACAAACTGGTTTACCCTTGAGGGGAACACCGTAAAAACTCCGTTCTATGAGATTAAGTTTAACGAAGATTTAAGCATTGCTTCCCTTTACGATTTAGAACTTTCTCGGGAATTTGTAAAGGGTGACTTTAACAGACTTAAAATTTATCACGACACCCCCGGCAACTATGATGCTTGGGATATTTTGCCGAATTACAAAGATGTTCAGCAGAGTGTTACCGTTTTAAGCCCCTTTGAGTTTTTAGGTGCAGACGGTGAATGTGCGAGATTTTCCGCAACACTTACCACAGGAAAAAGCACTTGGAAAAGAATAGCAAGAGTTTTCAAAAACTCACGGGGAATTGAAATTGAAAATATTGTAAACTGGCAGGAAAGCCATAGGTTAGCAAAGGTTGAGTTTAACTGCAACATTCTTTCCCGTGAACTGCTTTGTGACACAAGTGCCGGTTTCATCAAAAGAGAAACCCATAAAAACACCTCTTGGCAGCAGGCGAGGTTTGAAGCCTGTATGCACAAATGGTGCGATTTTTCCGAAACAAACTCGGGTATTGCTTTCATAAACGAAAACAAGTACGGTGTCAGTGCAGATGAAAACCAAATTGCCATTTCCCTGCTTCGGGCCACGGAAAGACCTGACCCCACAAGCGACCTTGGTGAACATAATTTCTGCTATATGATTTACCCCCATGGTGGAGATGCAATTTCTGCAGAAATTAATAATATTGCCTTTGAATATAACTGCCCACTTGTAAGAGCGGATGTCACCTATGAAGGTGAAAATTTTGCACCCCTTTTCCTTCAAAGTATGAAACTTTCCGAAGACGGCAAGAAAATAGTTTACCGTTTAAGTGAACAAAACGGAGCAAGAGGTAAAATCAAATTAAGCAAAAAAATGCACATTCTCAATATGCTTGAAGATGAGATTGAACAGACAGAAGAAATAAAATTTAACCCATTTGAAATTATTACTGTAGGTGAAGAAATATGACAAGGTTTGAGTATTGGTGTGCTTTAGACGAAGAAACCAAAGCGGAGTTAACTCAAATAACAGACGAAAAAGAGATAGAAGACAGGTTCTATAAAAATCTTGAATTCGGTACCGGTGGAATGCGCGGAAAAATGGGTGCAGGCCCCAACAGAATGAACAAATACACCATTGCAAAAGCGACCAAGGGTCTTGCGGATTTTCTTAATGCGTCAAAGAGCAAAAAAAGTGTCGCCATCGCCTACGACTCAAGGAACAATTCACAATATTTCAGCGAAATCACCGCCGGCGTACTCGCTTATAACGGAATTAAAGTTTTCCTTTTTCCCACTCTCATGCCCACTCCGGTGCTTTCCTTTGCGGTGCGTGAACTTTCCTGCGATGCGGGAGTTGTTGTCACCGCAAGCCACAATCCCAAGGAATATAACGGCTACAAAGTTTACGACAGTGAGGGCTGTCAGCTTTTGACAGATGATGCAAAAAAACTTATCGGCTATGTAAATGCCGTTGAAGACATAGGAAATATAGGTATTCTTTCCCTTGAACAGGCAGAGGAAAAGGGTTTACTAACAATGATAGACGATTCCCTTCTTGAAAAGTTTATTGCTGAATGTGAAAAACTTTCCCTTTACGGTGAAAAATCAGATATTAAAATCGTTTATTCCCCACTTCACGGCTCGGGGAATATTCCCGTAAGAAAGGTGCTTAAAAAATACGATGTGACTATCGTTAAAGAGCAGGAATTACCCGACGGCAATTTTTCAACAGTTCGTTCCCCTAATCCGGAGGAAAAAGATGCTCTTACAATGGCTATTGAAAAGGCAAAAACCGTTAATGCGGACATAGTAATCGGCACAGACCCGGACTGTGACAGAATCGGAGTTGCAGCAAAGCATAACGGGGACTTTGTTCTTTTAACCGGTAACCAAACAGGCGCCCTGCTTGTGGATTTCGTTACAAAATTCACAAAGTTTGAAAATATTAAAAATCCCGCAGTTGTTACCACAATTGTTACCGGCTCTTTGGGAGCGGACATCGCTGAAAGCAGGGGCTGTAAAATTTTTCGCACCCTTACCGGATTTAAGTATATCGGTGACAAAATGTGCATTTGGGACAAAAATGGTGAATACAGCTACATTTTTGGCTACGAGGAGAGTTACGGTTACCTTGCGGGCACCCACGCAAGGGACAAAGATGCGGTTTCCTCCGCAATGCTAATTGCCGAAATGGCGGCATATCATAAAAACGAGGGCAGAACCCTTATTGATGCACTGAACTCACTCTATGCAGGCTATGGCTACTATTATGACTGTCTTGAAACCGTTGTGCTTGAGGGCAAAAGCGGTGCGGAAAAAATCCAAAGTGTAATGCAGGCACTTCGTGAAAATTGGAAAACTACATTCGAAGATGTGAAACAGGTAATTGACTATTCCACAGGGGTTGAAGATTTACCCAAAGAAAATGTTCTTAAATTTATCTTTAATGATGGCTCCTGGGCAGCCGCTCGTCCTTCCGGAACCGAGCCGAAGATAAAAATGTACTACTCCGTAAAGAGTGAAAACGAAGAAAAAGCAAAGAAAAGACAGAAAGAAATCAGTTCAATCATTTTGTCTTTTGTTGAATAAAAAATATTTTTTTGGAGGATATGTTACTATGAAAAAACTTTTAGCAATCATTCTGACTCTTATCACCGTTTTTTCCTGCTTTGGTGTTTGTGCAAATGCTCAAAATCAAGGCCTCACGGTTAAATTCGGCGGTACTGATGTGGAAGACCAAAACAGCGTGCAGGCAGTTTCCTGGTGGGAAGCGGAAAACGGAAACTTCTATTTCTTTGTTCCTTCCTGTTGGGATGCAAACGAACTCAAACTTTGGTGTACCGGCGCAGGGGATGTTTTCCTTAACGGAACAAAGGTTGAGAATGGCGAAACCTATGACCTTGGTGAAACGGGAACATTCACCTGCACAAACAAAAATTACAATTATGTTGTAATCGCAGACGAAGAGGCAGGTTCGGTTTTCATCACCACAGAAAGCGGTTCCCTTGATGCAATTCACGCAGACAAGGAATATAGAGAAGAGGGAAAAATTGCGGTTTACAATGAGGACGGCGACAAGGAACACAGTGGTGACCTTGACCAAATTAAGGGTCGTGGTAATGCCACTTGGGAGAATATTAAAAAACCATATAACATTAAAACCGCAAAGAAAGCATCCCTTTTCGGTATGAAAAAGAGCAAAAAATGGTCTTTACTTGCAAACTATGACGAAAACACAAAAATGAGAAATGCTATGGTGCTTGGTGCAGGCGCAGATGCAGGTCTTGCCTACACCCCCGAGTATTATCCCGTAAGCCTTTTTATTAACGGCAATTATATGGGTGCATACCTTCTCACGAGCCGTGTTGAAGCAGACAAAAACAGGGTAGATGTTGAAGACCTTGACGATGTTAACGAAGATATTTGCATTGACAAATACGGTGAAGATGTGGATATGGATACTATCTCCCGTGGCGGTAATATCGGCACCTGGGGCGGACTCCTTGAAGGACACTACAAATATGTTGACATTCCCGAAACCGAAGACAGCACCACAGTTGGCGGTTACATTGTAGAGCTTGAACTTGCCAACAGATATTTCGGCGAGGTTTCCGGCTTCGTTACCTCAAGAAGCCAGCCCGCAACAATGAAGAGCCCCGAATATGCCTCAAAGGCACAAATGGAGTTTATCTTTGACTATTTCCAAAGGTTTGAAGATGCGGTATTTGCCAATAACGGCAAAAACTCAAAGGGCGAGCATTACACAGACCTTGCAGACCTTACCTCCCTTGTAAAGTATTACCTGGTAAGCGAATGGGCTTCAAATATGGACTCGGGTCTTACAAGCACATATTTCTATCTTGACTCCTCTAAAGACGGCAAACTTTATGCAGGTCCCCTTTGGGACTATGACATTGCCCTTGGCAACAACGGAATTAACAGATACGGTCTTGATTATAAAAATCCGGAAATTTGGACTGTTCGCTACGCAAGACAGTACAGAAACACTGTTTTCGGCAGATGGGATGTTTGTGAAAAACCCACAATTTACAACCAGTTAAATAAGCATGAGGATTTCCATGAAAAGAGCAGCAATGTATGGAGAAATGAACTTTCCGCAGTAATGAATGAGTGGGCAACCACAAAGTTTGACGAATATGCCGCAAAGGTTAAGGCCTCAACAATTATGGACAGTGTTCGCTGGAATGTTTACGGCACCTACGATTTGGCAGAAATTGAAAGACTTGTTGCAGCAGATGTTGCAAACCTTAAAACTTTTGTTACAAAGAGAAACGCCTTCATAGACGGCAATATTTCCGTTTATGAGGAAAGAGTAGAAAAAACCAACTTTATTATAAAACTGGGCAAAAAATTCCTTACGGGAATAAACGACATTTTCGAAAAGTTCTATGTTCTCTTTAAACTCCACACAAAAATAAAATAACAGGAAAAATACGATTGCTTTCGCAATCGTATTTTTAACGCAAAGTTTCCGGTTCCCCATTTCAAGTTGCGGTTTTATTTACTGCAACCTTATTTTTAGACTTCCCTTGAAGGGCGAACAAGTGCCGAGCATAGAGAGGCGGAAGGTGGGGTGCATTAAGCAAACGCACAAGTTTCGCAAAGCGAAACAAATAAAATAAAAAAACTAACCATAAATAAATGCCTCCCTACAAAGGGAGGCATTCTTGAAACTTGAAACGGGGAACTTGAAACTTTTAATCCACATCACTATAAAACTCATCTGTCTTTTCAGCGGTATATCTGCCGCTTGAAGCATCCACAAGGGTAGCATTAAAAGAGTCCACATCGGAGAGAGGAAGACGGAAAATCACCGTCACATCATCCTCGAAAATCGTGTCCTCAATTATGCCGCCCTTTTCGGGAACTAAGGAAGCAAGGCGACCGTAAAAAGAGTAGTCACTTGTCACCTTAAGTCTTGCACATAAATCCCTTGTTACAATTCCTCCCGCTTTCACCGCTAAAGAGGCGGTGCTGGAGTATGCCCTGACAAGTCCACCTGCGCCCAGCATAATTCCACCGAAATACCTTGTCACCACCACGGCACAGTCCACCAACTCATTTTTTTCAAGTACATCAAGGGTGGGAATACCCGCTGTGCCCTGGGGCTCGCTATCGTCGGAAAAGCGTTTAATGCCCCCTTCACGAAGAATGTAGGCATAAACATTGTGGGTGGCGTCCCAATGCTTTTTTGAAATCTCCTGAATGAAATCAAGAGCTTCCTGCTGGGTTGTAACCGGCTTAATGTGTCCGATAAATCTTGACTTTTTTACTATATACTCGTCTTTTGCTTCTTGTCTTATAGTCTTGTATGAACTCATATAATCACCAAAAAAGCAAAGCGGCGCAAAACTGCACCGCTAAACTTTAAACTTATTTCTCGTCGTTGAGATTGAAGCGCCTGTTGAAACGATCAACGCGTCCGCCTGTGTCAACTAACTTCTGCTTACCGGTGTAGAAGGGATGGCACTTTGAGCAGATATCTACTCTGAGGTTTTCCTTGGTTGAACCGGTTTCAAAGGTTTCACCGCATGCACAGCGAACCTGAGTGTGCTGATATTTCGGATGGATTCCGTCCTTCATTTATGTTCACCTCTTTCAGTATTTACGGTAACTAACGGTTTGCATTTTATCATATATGTCAGGAAAATGCAACACTATTTTCTTATTTATTTAAGCGTATCAAGGAACGCCTTGTCCTTTTTTGAAAGCTCCGCCTTTTCCAAAAGGTCGGGTCTTCTTCTAAAAGTCCTTTCAAGAGCCTGCTCTCTTTGCCATTTTTCAATGTTGGCATGGTGACCGGAAATTAAAACCTCAGGCACCTGTTTGCCCTGCCACTCAAAAGGTCTTGTATATTGGGGATGTTCCAAAAGGTTTGAGTAATGGCTCTCAAGGGTGAATGCATCTTCATTGGGAAGCACTCCGGGAATCATCCTGGAAATGCAGTCTGCCAAAATCAGAGCGGGAAGTTCACCACCTGTGAGAACATAGTCACCTATTGAAATTTCCTCATCAACAATCTCCTCAATTACCCTTTCGTCAACACCTTCATAGTGCCCGCAAAGAATGGCAATGTTACTCATTTGCGAAAGTTCTTTTACTCTGCGCTGAGTTAGCACCTTTCCCTGTGGGGACATATAGATAAGGTGCGGCTTTTTGCCCAGTTCTTCACACAAAGCTTGGTAACAGTCATAAATTGGCTGCACCTGCATAACCATGCCCATGCCACCGCCATAGGGGGCATCATCAACACGGCCGTGCTTGTCGTCGGTGTAATCTCTGATATTGCGAGGGTTAATCTCAACAAGTCCGTTTTCACGGGCTCTGCCGATTATGCTCTCTCCCAGAACGCTTAGGCACATTTCGGGGAATAAGGTTAAAATATCAATCCTCATCGTCAAATATACCCTTCAGCGGTCTAATCTTTACCACATTATTCTCAACATCTGTTTCAACAACAACATCGGGAATAGCGGGAATAAGATATTCTTTCAAGTCTTTAGTAATATGCCAAACATCATTTGCACCGGTTTTGCTTACATCAGTAAGTTCTCCGTAGCAAATTTCCTCATTATCGGCATCAAGCACTTCACAGCCTAAAAGTTCCGCAACGAAATATCTTCCCTCGGGAAGACGGGCATCCTCCCGCTTAATCCAAAGGATTTTACCGATTAACGCCCTTGCTTTTTCAACTGTGTCAATACCCTGTGCCTTAACGAGAGTCACATTACCGTGTACTCTTGCAGAAATGACCTTAACAGATTCTTTGCCTTTTTCGTCAAAATAGAGTGTTTTGAATTTTTTAATGAAATCCGGCGAGTCACACCAAGGGTTCACTCTAAATTCACCGTGAACGGAGTGAGGACCCGTGATTTCACCGATTTCCAAAAACTTCTTAATCAATTTCCACTACTACCCTTGTGTTGTTGCGGGTAGCGGCGGCACGCATTACCGTACGAATTGCCTTGGCAATACGGCCCTGCTTGCCTATAACTCTGCCCATATCTTCCTCTGCTACATGAAGATGAAGAACAACGCCCCCATTTTCGGAAGGCTCTGAAGTAACACTTACTTCCTCGGGCTTTTCAACAAGTCCTTTTGCAATGTTAATAAGTAAATCTTCCATTAGATAATACCTTCCTTTTTAAGAAGTGCCTTAACGGTTTCAGTGGGCTGTGCGCCGTTTGAAAGCCACTGCTTTGCCTTGTCTTCGTCAACACTGAAAACTATCGGTGTCTTTGTGGGGTCATAGGTGCCGATTTCTTCAATGAATCTGCCGTCACGGGGAGATCTTGAGTCTGCAACTACTATACGATAGAAAGGTGCTTTCTTTGCGCCCATGCGTTTGAGTCTGATTTTTACTGCCATAATGTTTTCCTCCAAAAAGTTTATTTGAAAAGTTATAATATATAATGTACCAGTTTTTACTGCATTACATTCCGAATTGAGAAGGGTCAAAGCCGGCGGGGAAGTTCATTCGCTGTTTTCTGCGACGCTTACTGCCTTTTTTGCCGTTCATTTGTTTGAAGAGTTTTTGCATTTGTCGGAACTGAGCAAGAAGTCTGTTAATTTCTTCAATGCTTTGTCCGCTGCCTGCCGCAATTCTCTTTTTGCGAGAGGGGTTGATAATGTCGGGGTTTGTCCTCTCTTTTTCTGTCATTGAAAGAATGATTGCCTGCATTCGGTCAAACTTTCTTTCGTCAACATCAACATCCTTTACCTTTTTGCCTATACCGGGAATCATCTCAAGCATATCTTGAACCGAGCCCATTTTTTTTATTTGACGGAACTGGTCAAGAAGATCGTTTAAGTCAAATTTATTTTCAAGAAGTTTTCTTTCTAACCTTTCGGCTTCCTTCTCGTCAATCATCTGCTCCGCTTTCTCAATAAGTGAAAGCACATCACCCATACCGAGAATTCTGTTTGCCATTCTGTCCGGATAGAAGACATCAAGGTTGTCAAGTTTTTCTCCTGTGCCCACAAACTTAATTGGTTTGCCCGTAACCGCCCTTGCGGAAAGAGCCGCACCGCCACGGGTGTCACCGTCAAGTTTTGTAAGAATAAGACCGTCAATACCCAGGGCTTCATCAAAACTGGTGGCAACATTAACTGCGTCTTGACCTGTCATTGCATCAACCACAAGTAAAATCTCGTGGGGCTTTACCTGAGCTTTTATGTTCTTAAGCTCGTTCATAAGCTCCTCGTCAACATGAAGACGACCTGCCGTGTCTATGATAACATAGTCGTAGCCGTGCTGTTTTGCTTCTTCTATTGATGCCTTTGAAATTTCAACAGGGTTTCCCTGTCCCATTTCAAAAACCGGAACACCTGCCTGCTCACCCACAACCTGCAACTGCTTGATTGCGGCGGGTCTGTAAACATCGCAGGCAACAAGAAGGGGACGATGGTTCTCTTTTTTTAGCTTCAGAGCAAGTTTTGCACAGTGTGTGGTTTTACCCGAACCTTGAAGACCGCAAAGTAAAACAACTGTGGGTGGACGGTTTGCATAAGCAAGTCTTGCGTTTGTACCGCCCATTAAAGCCACTAACTCTTCGTGGACTATTTTAATAACCATCTGAGAAGGGGTAAGACTTTCCATAACCTTCTCGCCTATGGCCTTTTCGGTAACTGTGTTGGTAAAGTCCTTGGCAACCTTATAGTTAACATCTGCCTCAAGAAGTGCCATACGCACCTCTCTCATTGCTGAACGGACATCCGCTTCGTTTAAGCTGCCCTTGCTTCTTAAGTTTTTAAAAGTAGCTTCAAGTCTGTCGGAAAGTCCTTCAAATGCCAATGAATTTCACCTCGTTATAAAGTAGTGGTTAGGAGTCAAGCAGAGTCATTGCGGTAGCCTTGATGCTAACGGAAAACTCGTTTATCTCCTTTGAAAGTCCGTTATGGAGGTTGTACTCCGTAATCTTGTTGGCGTTATCTATAATTTCTTTAAGTCCTTCGTTTAAGTCCTTAAACCTTTGAGCCATACCGAGACGCTCCTCCATTTCAAACATCTGGGCTTCCGCTCTTTTAATTGCATCCCTTACGCCTTGACGGGTAATGCCTTCGTTTTCCGCTATCTCCGAAAGAGAGAGATCGTCGTGATAGTAATATTCAAGAAATGAATGCTGTTTTTCCGTAAGCATTTCGCCGTAAAAGTCGATTAAAAATGCAATTTCATAGTTTTTTGCCACGATTTCCCTCCTTCCCGGAAAAATAAAAGAACCTGTAAAGTTTTTGTCCTTTACAGGTGGGCATTATACTATAAAAAACAGCCGTTGTCAAGCAGGATTTTATCATTTTTTGCAGGGGATTTTCACTATTTCCTGTGAAAACAGGGTGAAATTAGGGTGAAAAATCAAGATATAGCGGTTAGATAGGGGTAAAAACACTATATTTGCTTAAAATTATCTCTGCTCGGCGTGAAAAACTATTTTTTTGAGACAAATGTAAAGTGAAACTACTTTACTTCAGCACCACAATGGTCACTCCGTCCTCACCTTCACCGTAAACACCCAGTCTTGAAGACTTAACATAGGGACATTCTTTTAGGTAATAGGTAACCGCCTTCTTTAGTGCCCCCGTTCCCTTACCGTGAATAATGGTAAACTCGTTGAGTCCCGTTCTTAAGGCGTGGTCAATGAATCTGTCCAGTTCAATAAGGCAATCGTCAACTGTGTGTCCCCTCAGGTCAATTCTTGTGTCCGGAGTAATGTTTAAGCGACTTTCCCCCTGAAGTTTTGCGGTGGATTTCGGTTTTTCTTCTTTCGGTGCATTTTCAACAAGTTTTAAGTTTGACTGACTTACCCTCGTTTTTATTGCACCTGCAAGTACCTGCACATTTCCGCTTTTATCAGGACTAGAAATTACCTTTGCACTCTTTCCCAAGTTGCGAATAATAACCGTGTCTCCCGCTTTAACATCTCGGGGAAGCACATAGTCCTCATCATCCTCCGTTTCTATACTCGTGTCCGTGGCTGAGTCAATGGCACTCATTCCCCGCTTAACTACTGACTTTGCCCGTTTCGCAAGTTCAGCGGCATCTTGAGTTGTCGCCTGTTCTTTTTTTAGTTTCTCAAGCTCGTGAAGAAGGGCGTGTGCCTCTCTTTTTGCCTGTTCAACAACCTTAAGAGCCGCACCCTTTGCCCTCTCCATTTCCTTTTCACGAAGGGTAATAAAATCTTTTCTTTGCTTTTCCAATTCTTCCTTTTCTTTTTGAATATTGTCCGAAAGGATTTTAGCGCTTTCATATTCCTCTTCCATTTTTTTGCGAGTCGCTTCCAGTTTATCAACAACATTTTCAAATTCCTTGTTGTCCGAAGAAACTAATTGCTCCGCCCTGTTGATTACATTTTTATCAAGTCCCAATCTTTCGCTTATGGCAAGAGCGTTTGACTTTCCCGGCATACCTATTAAAAGTCTGTAGGTAGGTTTTAATGTGACAATGTCAAATTCACAGGAGCCGTTTTCCACTCTCGGTGTTTCTAAAGCGTATGCCTTAAGTTCCGCATAGTGGGTGGTGGCGGCAATTTTTGCACCTTTAATATGTAATTCCTCTAATATCGCCATGGCAAGGGCTGCACCCTCAACGGGGTCCGTACCTGCACCCAACTCATCTATAAGCACCAAACTTTTATCGTTTGCGATTTTTAATATTTCAACAATATTTGTCATATGCCCCGAGAAAGTTGAAAGGGACTGTTCAATGGACTGCTCATCACCTATGTCCGCAAGAATTTCATCAAAAACGGAAACCTCGCTTCTGTCCCCGGCGGGGATCATAAGCCCACACATACTCATCATAGTAAGAAGTCCCAGAGTTTTAATTGAAACGGTTTTACCGCCTGTATTGGGGCCGGTGATTACAAGAGTATCAAAATCTTTTCCGAGAGCAATGTCAACGGCAACCACTTTTTTAGGGTCAATTAAAGGGTGTCTTGCGTTACGAAGTTTTATAACGCCCTTGTCGTTCAAAATGGCGGGGCTTGCCTTAAGGGAATAGGCATACTGTGCCTTTGCAAAGATTAAATTCAGTTCAACGGCACAAAGATAACTGCTTTTTATACTTTCGGAAAATTCCCCCGCACTTTGTGAAAGGGCGGTAAGAATTCTGTCAATTTCTTCCTTTTCTTTGGACTGAAGTACCCGAATTTCGTTATTTGCTTCTACCACAGCCATTGGCTCAACGAATACCGTAGCACCGCTTGAGGAGGTGTCGTGCACAAGGCCGGGCACTTCACTGCGGTACTCGTTTTTAACCGGCACAACATATCTGCCGTTTCTTTGGGTTACAATGTTTTCCTGTAAAAATTTTGAAAATCTTGAAGAATGTGTCAACTTGTCAAGTTTTTCTCTCACATTGCTTTCTTGTACTCTGATTTTTCTTCTTATGTCCGCAAGTTCGGGGGATGCCCTGTCCGCAATTTCTCCCTCTGCCACAATGGCATCAAATATGGCGGTTTCCAAATACTTGTTGGGAACAAGCGCATTGAAAAGGGAGTCAAGGGAGGTTGACACACCTTCGTTGTTGTCTCTCCACTGGGAAAGGGAACGAATTACCCGAAGCACCTCACCCACATCAAGAAGTTCACGGGTGTTCAGTACGCTGCCCGCAGCGGCACGGCTGAGGCAGTTGTTAATATTCTTGAGTCCTCCAAAGGAAGGTCCTCCAAACTTTGCCAAAAGCATATGGGCATCTACCGTTTGATTGAGCAGCACCCTTGCCAAGTCAAGATTGGTTTCCGGCTTAATGTTAAGTGCCAAATCCTTTGCGTCCGTACAACTTGCAAACTCAGAAAGGCGAGAAAGCACCTTATCAAATTCAATTGATTTTGAATTTTTTTCAAATGTCGTCATTTAGTTTACACCTCGGAAAGCCCCTCGGAAATGCCCAATAAAACTATGCCGAAAATAACGGCGACAACACAGGCATACTGGGAGGGCTTTAGTTTTTCTTTAATGAATATTCGTGAAAGAACTACGGAAACTATGCAGTAGGAAGCCACCATAGGGGCAACAAGCATGGGTTTTGAAGCCATGGCATACACATAGAAAACCTGACCGAATTCCTCGCAAAGTGCCGCAATTCCTTTAGTTTTTAATTCCGATTTAGCAAATGGATTATAGGGCTTTTTGTTTCTAATAAGCATATAGACCCAAGAACAAATTCCCATAAGCATAAAGGTGAGACCGTAAAGAATGATTACATCTATTTCACCCAGTCCCAGCCCCGTTTCCTCGTCAAGAACTATTCCGTCTAAAGCGGTACCGATTGTGTCAAAGAAACAGTATAAAAGGGGAAATATAAGTGCCAATGCCCCCATTTTATATTTTCTGTCGCTATGTTTATTTTCTTTTTCTTGATCTGCCAGTTTTTTCTCCACAACGGCAAGGGCAACAACACCCATAACAATAGCGATTGTACCGATAATATCCAAAATCGAAAATTCATCGGAAATACTGTTCGTTGAGCCCGCCGCCATAAAATATATTGCCATAAAAATCATGGAAAAAGCACCGGAGGCGTTTTGAACAGGGGAGATAATTGAAAGTTCAAGATATCTCATTCCCGCATAGCCGATAACCATTGAAATAATGTAGCAAAGGGAAACGGGTGCATATTTCAAAGCCATCACGGTAATTGAGGAAAGGGTAAAGTCGGTCTCTGTAAAGGGAAGCAGTGCAATGGCACAAACACCCATCACCAAGCCCACCCAAACCGCAGTTTTTAAGTGGGAATGTTTATCCTCCTGGTTACCTTTTTTGTAGAAAAGGTCTGCAAAACCCCAAGCGAGGGTTGAAACCAACGCAAAAATGAACCACATAGTCAGACTCCTTTATTCTGTTGCTTGCTCGTTGGTTGTTGAGGAGTCGGCATCATCTGAATCTTCTGTGCTTTCTTCTTTTGCGCTCGTAACGGGTACTGTAATTTTTTCGCCGTTTTCGTCTGTAACCGATTCACCGTTTTCATCAGTCAATTCCTCATACTCCACAGTAGTTGTTTCAATATATCGGGTTGTTTCAATCGTGGGAACCACCGTGGTAATTTGAGAAGCAATTTCTTGACTGTCTGCGGCTTGAATTGAAGAAATATACATTCCTCCGCTTCTTTCACGAAGGGTAATTTTCATATATTTGTCCGGTTCCGGTGCGGAGTATTGGTCACCGCTGATGTCTGCCCATGCCTTATAGCTGATGTAACCCACATTCAGTATTACGGAACTGCCTTTTTTATCAATGCTGTAAACCTTGGGTAGATATGCAGCATCAACACCGGTAATAGGCAAAATATATGCCTTCAAAGCAGAGTCGTAACTGATATCGTAGGTGCTCATATCTATTTGAGAGTGCATTGAAGCAATATCAATTTCATTACCGAAAAGGTTAATAAATGCCTTTTCAATATCCTCCTGTGGCACCTGAATACCGATGTTTTCTCCCTGGTAGTAGGAATAGTTGCTCATACCCTTTTCGTCCTCAAGAAGAGACCAAATTGCCGCATAAAGAAGCTGTTTGGGCTCTGCGTCCGTAAGGTCGTCAAAGGTATCCGGGTCAAACATAACAACGGGACGAAGCATTTTTTCATACATTGCCTTTTGTTCCGTGTTATCAAGTTTTTTCTCCACATAGTTTTTAATGCCGATTATAACCGTAATAAGTCCGACTACCGCTAAAATTATTGTGATAATACCCATAGGTATTGCCGCTGAATTTTTTCTCTGTTTACTTGCCATTATTCTTTCTCCTCGGTTCAGGATTTTTCACCGTTTTTATTACATTATTTTGGAAAACCAAAGTGACCTCACCTAATCTAATTTTGTCACCGGTTTTAAGCATTTGTTTTTTTTCGACTTCTTTTGAGTTTACACGAACAGGGGAGTCCTGCTTTATGGTTCTTATGTACCAAGCATCCTTGCCGCAGGTTATAACTGCATGTTGCCTTGAAACACTCGGGTAGTTTAAGATGATGTCGCAGCTTTTATGCCTGCCTATGGAGGCCTCCCTGCTGACAAGTTCAAAGCAGTCACCGTTTATGGTGTTCACCAACATAACCTCCCCCAATGATTGGGGCTTTCTTCTCAAAAGTGCCACGGAGCAAAGGGCGAGAATTATCACGGCAAGTATGGGCAAAGCATATCTTGAAAGAGTCAACACAAAGTCCATCAAATCACCTTACCGTTTCAAAATTTGAGCAAAATTACTCACAATAAATATACTTACTTTAACTGTAAATGTCAATAAAAATAAAATAAAATGTTCAAATTATATAATTTTATTGGTGACATTCGAATAAATATGTGTTATAATCACAATGTTATGTTTTAACCTAAGGGGGCTTTCTGTGTTTGAACAGATCATAAGCGTTGACAGAATGGAGCATGCGGTAAATCTTTTCGGCTCCTTTGATGAAAATATAAAAACCGTGGAGAAGGCGTTTAATGTAAATGTCATCTCCAGGGGCTCCGAGCTTAAAGTGACGGGAGAGGCGGAAAATGTTTCAAAGGGTGTTCGTGCCATTAACGGACTTTTAACCCTCATAAACCGCGGCGAAGAACTTTCAGAGCAAAATGTACACTATGTGCTTTCTTTGGTGAATGACGGTGACGAAAGTAAACTTGAAAAAATGACGGCAAACTGTGTGTGCATTACCACAAAGGGAAAACCTATTAAACCGAAAACTCTCGGTCAGGAGAAATATGTTGAGAATATTCGTAAAAACACCATCACACTGGGTATCGGTCCCGCAGGAACGGGTAAAACCTATTTAGCCGTTGCCATGGCGGTTTCCGCTTTCAGAGCAAAGCAGGTGAACAGAATTATTCTCACAAGACCTGCGATTGAAGCAGGTGAAAAACTGGGCTTTTTGCCGGGAGATTTACAGCAAAAAGTTGATCCCTATTTAAGACCTCTTTATGATGCCCTTTTTGATATGCTGGGAGCGGAAAACTTCCAAAAGCATCAAGAGAGGGGAGACATAGAGGTTGCACCCCTTGCTTATATGAGGGGTCGAACTCTTGATGACAGTTTCATCATTTTAGACGAAGCACAAAACACCACCACAGAGCAAATGAAAATGTTTTTAACCCGTTTGGGCTTTAATTCGAAAATGGTGGTTACGGGAGATATTACACAAATTGATTTGCCCGAGGGCAAAAGGTCGGGCCTTAAACAGGCAATGAGGATTCTAAAAAATATTGAGGGAATCGGAATTGTTAAGTTCAGTAAAAAAGATGTTGTTCGCCACAGACTTGTTCAAGATATCATTAATGCCTACGAAAAGAATGAAGAGGAGCGAAGCAAAAATGAGCGGAAAGGTTAAAGTTTGTATTTCAAAGGATAAGGAAGTAAAACTTCCCGTGGGAACTCATATGCTTATTCGCCGCTGCTGCACTGCAGTTCTTCGTGAGGAAGAGTTTGAGGACGATGCAGAAATAAGTGTTACCCTTACCGACGACACTCGCATTCAAAAACTCAACTGGGAGCACAGAAAGATTGATGAACCCACCGATGTTCTTTCTTTTCCTTTGGGGGAAAAGGGTATTTATGAAATAAACCACGACACAGGCAATAAAATGCTTGGTGATATAGTTATTTCCATTGACCGTGCAGTTGCGCAGGCAAAGCACTACGGTCATTCCGTTCAAAGAGAAATCGGCTTTTTAACTGTTCACTCAATGTATCACCTTTTGGGCTATGACCATGTGAACGGCGGCCTTGAAGAGTTGAGAATGAGGGAAAAGGAAGAAACGGTTTTAACGAAGCTGGGTCTTAAAAGGGACGAAAGCTACTATATGGAGTAAGTGTATGAAAGACTTTCTAAAGGGATTTATATATGCGGGAAAGGGTATAGCCCACTGCTTAAAAAGTGAGAGAAATATGCGAATTCATCTGTGTTTCACGGTTTATATGTTCGCCTTTCTCACCCTTTACGATTTTTTTGAAATCAGCAAAGTGGAGTATGCCGTACTACTTACAGTCTGCGCCTTGGTTTTAGCCCTTGAGGCACTGAATACCGCCATTGAAAGAACGGTAAATTTAGTTACCGACGAAGAAAACAAAATAGCAGGTTATGCAAAGGATGCCTCTGCAGGTGCGGTGCTGATAGCCGCAATTTTTGCCGTTATTGTGGGCATTGTCATTATGTATCAGCCCGAGGCGTTTATTAAAATGGCGACTTACTATAAAGAGCATATTGCAAGTTTAGTAATACTCATTATTAGCATAATCGCAAGTCTAATTGTAATATTTCTACCAAAAAAGGGAAAATAATTATGGCAAAATATGAGGCAAAGCTTAAGGGAAATCTTTACACGATTATTGCAGATGTTGAAAGTTCAGTCGCTTCGTCTATAACTGCAAGTAAAGAGGAAACCTCAACAATCAATTTTGAAAACGGAAAACTGATTGTTAAAGCATACGAAAGATATTCCTATTTCGGAGAAAACCGACTGGGTTTAACCATTTCCTATCTGCAAACAGGAGATTTTATTTATGTGGTTGCCATAACCACGGGAGGAAGTCAGGCGCTCTTTTTCAAGATAAACACCATCGGAGAGGTTTCTTTTCTTGATAAAGTAAGTCGGGTGTTAGACAAATACAGAGTACTTTGAGGTAATTTATGACAAAAACTGCTTTTATAGCGATTGTGGGCTGTCCCAATGTGGGCAAGTCCTCAATTCTTAACAGAATACTGGGACAGAAGGTTGCAATCGTAACCCAAAAACCACAGACTACAAGAACAAAAATAGTTGGAGTTCTCACCCTCGGAGATACACAGCTTGTCTTCACTGACACTCCCGGCTATCACAGACCTAAAAACAAACTGGGTGAAAGAATGATGAAGGCCGTTGGAGCGGGTATGAGCGGTATGGATGCCTGCCTTTTTGTAACGGAGCCCTTGGGAGATATAAAAGAAGCGGAACTTGAACTTCTTAAAAAATTAAAGCGGGAGAAAGCCCCGGTAATTCTTGCCATAAACAAGGTTGACACGGTAAAGGAAAAGGAAACAATCCTTGAGAAAATCACAAAATTCACAGGTATTTATGACTTTGAAGCGGTGGTGCCCGTTTCAGCCCTCAAGGGTGACAATATGGATGAGCTTACAGATGAACTTAAAAAACTTGCCTACGAGTCGCCTCATTTCTTTCCGGCGGACACCTTGACGGATCAGCCGGAAAGGGTGCTTGCTTCAGAAATTATCAGAGAAAAAATGCTTCTTCTCCTTGACAAGGAAGTGCCTCATGGTATTGCGGTGAGCATAGAAAAAATGCGAGACAGACCCGGCACCGACCTTATGGATATAGATGCACTCATATACTGCGAAAGGGAGAGTCACAAGGGTATTGTCATCGGTAAAAACGGTGAAATGCTTAAAAAAATCTCCTCTAAAGCAAGGGCTGATATGGAAAGGTTTTTCCAATGCAGAGTTAACCTTCAGTGCTGGGTAAAGGTTAAGGAGGACTGGAGAAACAGAGAGGGACTTATTCATAATTTCGGTCTTGATTGAGGTGTAAAATGTCAATGCAAACCAATGCTCTTGTGCTGAAGGTTACCGACATTGGCGAAAGTGACAAGGTTATAACGCTCTTAACCGCTGACTATGGTGTCATTCGTGCCTTTGCCAACAGAGCAAAAAAAATAAACAGCAAAATGCAGGCGGCAACCCAAACCCTTTGTTACGGTGAGTTTTCAATTTACCAAGGTAAGGACGCCTTTATAATAGACGGTGCAAATGCAAAAGAAGTTTTTTTCGGTCTCAGAGAGAACATTGAACTTCTTGCCCTGGGACAATATTTTTGTTCCATTGCCGTTGAACTGATTCCGGAAGGGGAGGGCACCGAAGAGCCTTTGCGTGTTATCTTAAATTCACTGGCATACCTTCAGGAGGGAAAAAGGTCTCCCCGGCTTTTAAAAGCGGTTACAGAACTTAAACTTGCCTGTCTTGCAGGCTATTCACCAAATGTACTTGCCTGCTCAAACTGTGGGCAGGAACCAAAGGGAGATGTTATATTTTCTCCCCAGCAGGGTGTTTTTTATTGCAGAGCCTGTCACGGTCAGGGTGAACTTATCACCCCCGGAGTGCTTTGTGCAATCAGGCACATAACTCTAAACGATGTGAATCGGATATTTTCATTTGCCTTGTCTCCCGAAGACGAGAAAATGCTGGGGAAAATCTGTGAACAGTATCTTCTTTGTCAAACGGGAAAAAGTTTTAAGGCACTTGATTTTTATAAAAGTGTATCAAAATTAAAGTAAAGGAAGGAAATCAAAATGCAAAAATTTCTTCACAAACTCTTAGGCACCACTCCCGGAAAGGGTGTTCAGCCCAAGGAGGCAGTTGCCTATGCAGTTACCGGTTTCGGTCAAAACCTCATTTGTACCGTTATCGGTTCATACTTGACGGTATTTTTGACGGAAGCACTTCTCTTCGGCTCAAAAGATATCAGGTTAGGTGCAATTACAGGTGCAACTGCAGTAGCATATTTAATGCTTTTCACAAGGATTTTTGATGCCTTCAATGACCCGATTATGGGCTCTGTTGTTGACAAGACAAGAACAAAGTACGGCAAATGTCGTCCCTACCTAAAGTGGATGGCAATTCCCATTGCGGTTGTAACCATTGCCTGCTTTCTTCCTATTTATTCCCCACAGAAAATAGTTGAAAATCATTCAAGCGCAGTTACCGCCTTTGCGATTATTGCCACAATCTATCTTATTTGGACAGTGGTTTATACCATCGCCGATGTTCCCTACTGGGGTCTTTCAACCTGTCTTACAAATGATACCATAGTTCGTGGTAATATACTTACATTTACTCGTTTAGTATGTACTCTCGGTGCAGGTATCGTAACAGTAGGTGTTCCCCTTATCACCTCCGCAGTTACCGCAAAGTATAAAGATGCAGATGGTATAGTTAAACCGGAATTTATTTTTCAAAACGCCAACACACTAAAGTGGACCTATTTTATCTGTGCTTTGGTGGTTACGGTATTGGCGGTTCCCATGTTCTTCTACGGCTTCAAAAACACAAAGGAAAGATTTACCTCCACAGAGGAACCTCCCTCATTCGGCCACAACATAAAACTCCTGTTTAAGAATGACCAACTTCTTCTCATAGTTATTTCCGGTGTTCTGGGCGGAGCAAGAATGGTTTACACCTATACAGGCGGTCTTTACTTTGCAAAGTATGTTCTCAACAATGAGGGAATGTATTCACTCATTACCCTTCTTGTTGTTCCCGGTGGTCTTGTTGCCTCTATCCTCGTTCCCTGGATGACTAAGAAATTCACTAAGAAATGGACATACATTGCAGTTCATATTCTCGGTGCGGTAACTATGTTTGTTATGTACTTCGTTGGCTACGATGCTCGTTGGAAACTTGTGGTTTGTGCAATCGGCCTTGTACTTTTAGGTATTCCCCAGGGTGTTAATAACATAATCACCTACGCTATGATTGGTGACACCGTTGATTACCTTGAGTGGAAAACCGGCGAAAGAGGAGAAGGAATTTGCTTTGCCATGCAGACTCTTATGAACAAAATCGGTATGGCACTCGGCGCCTTCATCGGCGTTTTCTCCTACAACTGGGCAAAAATCAACCCCACAAATGCACAGGGTATCTATATTACTGCAGAGGGTAAAGATACTCTCTGGAACCTTTTAATTCTCTCAGGCGCCCTCAGTATGGTTGGCACAATCATTCCCATATTCTTCTATAAGATTACGGAAAAGAAGCAGATAGAAATGGTTGCGGAAATTGAGGCAAGGAAGGCTAACAAGTAATGAAAATTGTTACGCAAACGGAAGTTCTCGGTGAAAGACTGGGAGAAGAACAGGCAATTCATGTGCTTTGTAAAGCGGGATTTGAGGGTTTAGATTACTCTATGTTCAATATGAAAGACATTGATGACTATGTTCTCAACACAGGTGATTACAAAAAGCATGTGCTGAATCTTAAAAAAATTGCCGACTCCTATGGTGTTACCTTTGAGCAGACACACGCTCCATTTCCATCCGCAAGAGTTGGGGATGAAAAGTACAACAATGACATCCACGAAAAGATTAAAAGAGCCATTGAAATTACAGGGCTTCTTGATGCAAAAATAGTTGTGGTGCACCCCGTCTATTACAAGAGAAATAAGTTCGAAAAAAATATGGAGCTTTATCACTCCCTTGAGCCCTACGCCAAAGAATACGGAGTGAAAATCGCTCTTGAAAATATGTTCGGCAGAAACGAGAAAAGAATTATTCCAAATGTTTGTTCTGTTCCTCGTGAGTTTAACAAATATATAGATGCCCTTGACCCACGGTATTTCACCGCCTGTCTTGACTTGGGGCACTGCGGCCTTGTTGGTGAAGATGCGGCAAATATGATACTCAAAATGGGTGGTAAACGAATCGGCTGCCTTCATGTTCACGACAACGATTTAATAAATGACAACCATACTTTGCCCTACACCCGCAATATGGACTGGGACTCAATTCTCAAAGCCTTGGCAAAGGCAGATTATCGGGGACATTTCACCTATGAGGCAGATTATTTCTTAACGAAAATGCCCACGGAAATTCTCCCGGACTGTGCTGCCTTTATGGCAAAACTGGGCAGGGTAATGGCAGATAAAATTGATTCTTACAGGTGATAAATTTGCATAAAAGGTTAGCACCTACACCGCCTATGGGCTGGAACAGTTGGGACTGTTACGGTGCAAGTGTAAACGAAGAGCAGCTTTTGGGCAATGCGGAGTATATGGCAAAGCATTTAAAGGACTACGGCTGGGAGTATGTTGTTTGTGATATTCAGTGGTCAGAGCCCACCGCAGACGGTTTTAACTACCACAAGTTTGCACCCCTTCGTATGGACGAATATTCCCGTTTGATTCCTGCGGTGGAAAGGTTTCCCTCCTCGGCAAACGGTCAGGGTTTTAAGCCCATAGCGAATTATATTCATTACCTGGGTTTAAAATTCGGTATTCACATTATGAGGGGAATTCCCCGTCAAGCGGTTCATTGCGGTGCAAAAATCAAGTGCGAAGGTGTCACCGCCCGTGATATTGCCGCACCCTATTCAATTTGCTCATGGAACACGGATATGTACGGAGTTGACACAAGGGCAAAGGGTGCTCAGGAATATTACAACTCTCTTTTTGAACTCTATGCATCTTGGGATGTTGACTACATAAAATGTGACGATATTGCAAACACGGAGTTCAGACCCGACTGTCCTTATAGTGCAAGGGAAGAAATTGAAATGATCAGAAAGGCCATAGATAGTTGTGGTAGAGATATGGTGCTTTCCCTTTCCCCGGGGCCCGCTCCCATAAGTGAGCACGAACATTTGGCAAAGCACGCAAATATGTGGAGAATTACGGGAGATTTCTGGGATTCTTGGGACAGACTTCACGATATGTTTAACCGCTGTGAGCAGTGGCAACCCTATATTAAAAAGGGTGCTTGGCCCGACTGCGATATGCTTCCCATAGGTAGACTATGTATGTGTGACCACGGCAAAAAGGGAAGATGGACAAATTTCACTCAAGACGAACAAATCACCCTTATGACCCTTTGGTCGATTTTCAAATCCCCACTTATGATAGGGGCGGAAATGCGCCTCAATGATGAATTTACCCTTTCCCTTTTGACAAATTCAGAGCTTATCAAGATGCTTAAAACCTCCTATGACGGAAAGCAAATTGTCAGAAACGAAAATGACGGTAAGGGTGAAATCATTTGGCAGGCAAAGGGTGAAAAGTGCATTTATATTGCCCTGTTTAATACAGATGATAAAAAGAGAAAAATCTCTCACCCCTTGCTGAATGGTAAAATTCGAGATTTATGGGCACACGAAGACATTGACTGTGACGGGAAAGCTTTGGTAAATCCCCACGGTGCAAGACTTTTTTCTTTGGAGATTAAATAGGAGATTAAATAGGAGATTAAATAATGGAAAGAGTACCTAATTACAGATTTGCAACCGAAAAACCTGACCATATTATGGTGAGCATAAGCGGTGACCCTAAAACCTCTATGTCTGTTACTTGGAGGACAAACACCGAGATAAAAGACGGCTATATTGAGTTTTACGAAAAAGATGGGGAAAAACGAACCGCCATCGCCGTTACCAAAGTTTTTAAGAGTGATGTGAATACCTCTCACATTCATTTTGCTTTGGCAGACAACCTCAAAAGCGGTACTCGCTATTACTATACCTGTGGCAATAAGGAAATTCGTTCAAAGGAGTTTTACTTTGAAACTCAGGAGGAAAATTGCGACAGTTTTAAGTTTATCGCAATTTCCGACCACCAAAAGGACAATGACCACTATAACCCGGACTACTCTGAGTTAAACGCTTTTTTGAAGCAGGTTTTAAGGGAAAACGAAGGCATTCGTTTCATTTTAACCGCAGGGGACAACACCAACAACGGCCAGCATGAAATTCAGTGGAATGCAATGTATGAAGGTCTTGAGGGTATTATTGAGTATATACCCTATATGATGACCTGCGGTAATCACGATAACCGTGGCTTCAGGCAATATTTCCCCACGGAAGTTGACAGATATTATGCGGAGCCGGCGGAGTTTTTTAATTTTCAGCATCAGCTATCTTATCCCCAAAACGGGCCTGAGGGCTGGCAGACGGAAAACTATTCCTTTGACTACGGTAATGCTCATTTTAATATTTTTGGTGTAAACGAGCCGGAACTTGTGAATGAATGGGCGTGTAAAGATATTGACTCCAGTGATAAAACTTGGAAGTTCGGCTCCTACCATTTCCCCATTTACTATGCGGGACCAAACCTTTCAAACGATGACGGTTACCCCATGATGAGGGAGGCTATGGAAAAGTTGGATGTTCTCTTTTCAGGCCATGAGCACAACTTTTCAAGAACCTACCCCATTAAAGACGAACAGCTTTTTGACAGACCTTCCCAGGGTACAGTCCACTATGAACTGGGTAACGGCAACTTTAACCCGCCGGGTACAAAGACCTGTGATAAAATTTGGCACTGCGCCCTTTACCCTCACGAAGAAAAGGTTGCTTCCTATGCCCTAATTGAAATTGAGGGCAACAAGGCAACATTTACCTCAAAGCTCAATGACGGCAGAATAGTTGACCACTGTATAATTGACAAGGACAAGGACGAAATTTTACCAAAAAGAATTGCCCCCGTTTTTGGCGAGGGCAGAACGAGAATGTTCTATAAGGGTATGGATTTAGGCCTTTGTCAAAGCCATTTAGTCCCTGAAAAAATTGGGGATAACTGGTTCGTTCCCTTCGGCACTCTGGTAAATTTCATCGGTGGAGATGTGCTTCGTGAAAAGAACAAAATGACAGTTTCCGTTTACGGTAAAACCGGTGTATTTGTTCAGGACAGTGACATTGCAAGCACAAATAAGGGCGATGTTAAACTTGTGGGTAAGGTTTACCGTGGAATGGGTGAACAACTTTATGTTCCCCTTGAAAGTGCCTGCAAGATTTTCGGTATGAAATATGCCTATGCTGAGCGAAATAACTTTTTAACCATAGAAAGCTCAAATGAGGATTTTCCCATTCCCACACAGCCATAAAAAACAGCACCGATTATTTATCGGTGCTTTGTCTTTTATACTCCCAAAAAGTCGCTGACAATATGGGTTGCCCCCATATCGTAGTACATTTTTGCTTCCTCCACGGTGTTTATAGTCCAAACTGCCACCTTGAGACCCGCCTTTGTGGCAAGGGCAATTGACTCCTTCGTGTTGCTCGCACCCCTTGCGGAAATTGTGGTGCAGGAGGGGAGTTTTCTAGCAAGTTTCACATTTTCACTTGTAATTTCTCCCACAAGGTACCAGGTTTCAATATCCTTGTTAATTTTATTTATATACTCCAGCTGCTCGTAGTTAAAGGAAATAATTATCGCCTTTTCCGTGAGTTTTCTGCTTTCTATCATTTCAACAATGGCTTTTAATTCCTCATTATTTTTGGTTTTAATCTCAATTTCAGGTCTCGTTTTTGCGTCAATAAAAAGGTCGAGATATTCCTCAAGGGAGGGGATTCTTTCCTTCCTGAAATTCCAATAATTTGTGTCAAGCTTATAGGTTAATTTTCGCACATTTTCAAAGGTCATTTTAGAAATTTTTCCTACTCCCCAAAAATGTTTGCGAACTTTATCGTCGTGGGTAAGAACCCAGCGCTTGTCAGCGGTTAACTGAATATCACATTCACTTGCATAGTAGCCTTTTTCTATGGAAGACTTAAAGGCAGAAAGGGAATTTTCCGGAGCATCTGTATTTCCGCCCCTATGTGCGGTGACATAAAGGGGCTTGTTTTTGGTTTCTTTTATATTTTCTGAAAGAGAAATAACCTCCCTCGGCGCATATTTTCTTTTACTTATCCAAGCGGCAGGGGAGATGTTGCAGTAAAAAATCGGTATCATAATTACGGCAATCAGTCTTGAAAGAAATATTGTCATGGCTTTTACTCCTGTTTAAGTTTAATATATATTGATTTTAACATTTTAAGTAATTCTTTGCAATAAAAAAGCGTATATATATTGAAAAAATACATTATTTTATATATAATATACTTAATTGTAAGCAAAATCAAAAATTAAAAAAGAAATAAGTTTGGGATTTGATATTATGACTATTTTTGAAGCAATTTCAGCACTTGTAAACTATGCCGTAAAAGAAAAACTAATTGAAAAAGAAGACAGAGTTTATTGCACCAATCAGGTTTTGAGTATTCTCTCCTTTGATGCCTTTGAAGAGCAGGAGGTAAAAAGGGATTATTCCCTTGAAGAAATCCTTAAAACCATCCTTGACTTTGCCTGCGATAAAGGGATTTGTGAAGATTCCGTAGTTTATCGTGATTTACTTGACACGCAGATTATGGGCGTATTCACCCCCCGTCCTTCACAGGTTATAAAAGAGTTCAAAGAAAACTATGACCTGTCACCCCAAAAGGCAACGGAGTTTTATTATAATCTTTCCCGAAAAAGCGATTATATTCGTGAATATCGCATTAAAAACGATATGAAGTGGGTTACCCAAACCCCCTACGGCGATATTGACATTACCATAAATCTCTCTAAACCGGAAAAGGATCCCAAGGCGATTGCCGCAGCAAAGAATGCCCCGCAAAGCGGTTACCCCAAGTGTATGCTTTGCATTGAAAACGAGGGTTACTTCGGCAGAGTAAATCACCCCGCTCGACAAAATCACAGAATTATACCGATAAAAGTAAATAATGAAGACTGGTTTTTCCAGTATTCCCCCTATGTTTACTACAACGAGCACTGCATAGTGCTTAACTCAAAGCACACCCCTATGGTGATTGACAGGGGAGCATTCAATAAACTTTTTGACTTTGTCAAACTTTTCCCCCACTACTTTGTGGGCTCAAATGCAGACCTTCCCATTGTGGGCGGTTCAATTCTCTCCCACGAGCATTTCCAAGGTGGAAACTATACCTTTGCAATGGCAAAGGCAAAAGTTGAAAAAGAGGTTAAATTTCACGGCTTTGAGGATGTGAAAGCAGGCATAGTGAAGTGGCCCATGAGCGTTATTCGCCTTTGGGGCAAAGACACCCTTCGTATTACCGAGCTTGCGGAAAAAATCCTCAATACTTGGAGAAATTACACAGACGAAGATGCCTTCATTTATGCACACACAAGGGGTACTCCCCACAATGCCATCACCCCCATTGCCCGCTGTGTAGGGGGAGTTTATGAGCTTGATTTAGTTCTTCGCAATAATATCACCACGCAGGAGTATCCCGACGGCTACTATCATCCCCACCCGGAGTATCACCACATTAAAAAGGAAAACATCGGTCTTATTGAGGTTATGGGGCTTGCGGTTTTACCCTCTCGTCTTAAAAATGAAATGGCACTTCTGAAAGAGGCAATGCTCTCAAATAAAGACATTTCAAAGGATAAAACCCTTTCAAAGCATTTTGAATGGAGCGAAATGATAAAATCAAAATACTCCGTTACAAGTGAAAATATCGACAAAATTATTGAGGATGAAATCGGCATAGTCTTCGCCGCCATTCTTGAGCAGTGCGGAGTATTTTCACGGGACGAAAAGGGTAGAGGGCAGTTTATTAAATTTATTGAAAGTGTTTAAGGATGTGAATTTATGCAGTTCGTAGTTATGGACCTTGAGTGGAATAACACCTACGCAAAAAAGACTTCCGGCTTTATTAACGAAATAATTGAAATCGGAGCGGTAAAACTTGATGAAAATTTGAACACCATTGATACCTTTTCCTGTATCGTGCGTTCTCAAATCGGCAGAAAACTTCGGGGCTCCGTTAAAAGATTAACCAACCTTACAAATGATGACATTTCCTCCGGTGAGCCCTTCACCAAAACATTTTCCCGTTTCAGAAAATGGATAGGGGACGAGGAAACGGTTATTATGACCTGGGGTGACAGCGATATTCGTGTTTTACTGGAAAATTACTCCTATCTAAACGGAATATCCACGATTCCTTTTCTTGATTACTACTGTGATTTACAAAAATATTACCAGAGAATAAAGAAACAAAAAAAGGGCAACCAGGCAGGGCTTATCAACGCTGCTCAAGAGGTGGGAATTGACCCGGAGGGCTACACCCACCACAGGGCTCTGGGTGACTCAGTTTTAGCCGCAGATATTTTTGAACTTATCTATGATGAAAAGGCACTAACAAAAGAAATCGTAAAATGCGACGAAGAGTACTATAAGCGCCTGTTTTTCAAGGCAAAGGTGCTTAAAAATATTGACAACCCCCTTATTGACAAGAAACGCCTTGAACATTACTGCGATACCTGCGGAGCAAAGTGTAAACTTTTAGCCCCTTGGAAATATTCCTGTTCCTTTTTTAGGACTACTTTTTACTGTAAGGCCTGTGACACCACCTACGGAGTAAAGGTTCGCTTTAAGAAACTTTATGATAATGTTGACTTTAAAAAAATCGTTACCATTTTGGTTTCGGAACCGGAAGACGAGGAGGGTGATGAGGAATGAAAATTCTTATAACCGGTGGTGCCGGTTTTATCGGTACGGTTTTTGTAAACTATATGCTTCGTGAACACCCCGAGTATGAATATGTTAGTCTTGATGCCCTAACCTATGCAGGCAATCTTGAAAACTTAAGAGATGCCCTGACACATAAAAATTTCAAATTTGTAAAGGGTGACATTGCGGACCGTTCCCTTGTTTTTTCTCTTTTTGAAAAGGAAAATTTTGATATAGCAGTAAACTTTGCTGCGGAAAGCCATGTTGACAGGTCAATTACAAACCCGCAAATCTTTTTGGAAACAAATGTGCTGGGTACCGCCACTCTTCTTGATGCAAGTAAAAAATACGGCGTTAAAAGATATCACCAGGTTTCCACGGATGAGGTTTACGGAGACTTGCCCCTTGACAGACCGGATTTATTCTTTACGGAAGAAACCCCCATTCACACCTCAAGTCCTTATTCCGCCTCAAAGGCGAGCGCCGACCTACTTTGTCAGGCATACCACAGAACTTATGGACTGCCCGTGACCATTTCCCGCTGTTCAAACAATTACGGCCCCTACCAGTTCCCGGAAAAACTTATTCCCCTTATGATTTCAAAGGCATTAAAGGGCGAAAGCCTGCCCGTTTACGGCAACGGTCTCAATGTTCGAGACTGGCTCTATGTCGAGGATCACTGCAGCGCCATTGATTTAATTATTCATAGAGGAACTGTGGGCGAGGTTTATAATATCGGCGGTCACAACGAAAAGCAAAATATTGAAGTTGTTAAAACCATTTTGTCCATTCTGGGCAAAAGTGAAGATTTAATCTCCTTCATCACCGACAGGGCAGGGCACGATTTAAGATATGCCATTGACCCCACAAAAATTCACAGAGAACTGGGCTGGCTACCGAAAACCGCCTTTGAAGATGGAATTAAAAAGACTGTGGAATGGTATCTTGAAAACAGCACTTGGATGGAAAATATCTTAAACGGCAACTACGCCGAAACAAATAATCTTGAAGGAAACAAATATACGGTATAATGCAAAACGGAAAATACAAATATGAAATTCATTGCCACACGGATGAAACCAGCAACTGTGGCAGAGTCCCCGCAAAGGAGCTTGTAAAGCTTTATAAATCAAAGGGATATGACGGCATAGTGATAACCGACCACTACTCCCAAATGACCTTTAAGGGGGCACATTGCCTAAAAGCGGGCAAAGAATATGATAAATTTCTAAAGGGTTACCGCACAGCAAAAAAATATGAAAGCGATGACTTTACCGTGCTTTTGGGTATGGAAATTCGTGGATTTTGTTCTGCTATAGATTTTTTAGTTTACGGTGTCACGGAAGAGTTTATCAAAAATTCGGGAAACCTGCTTTTCAAATATTCAAGACGGTTTCATAAAATCGCCAAGAAAAACGGTTTTCTTGTTATCGGGGCACACCCCTACCGAATGTTCCCCATAAAGCCCAATAAAAAAGCGATTGACGGAGTTGAAATTCTTAACGGAAAAGAGAGCGACAAGAACAACCAAAAGGCAAAGAAATGGGCAGAGAAACACGGCTTTAAAATACAGACTGTGGGCTCGGATTTTCACCGTACCACCCACAAAAAATTTTGTGCCATTCTCACGGAAAAGCCAATAAAAACCAACGCCGACCTTTTAGAAATACTTAAAACAGGAAACTTTGAACCCTACATAGAAGTTGCCGAAACTTATGGATAAATAAAAGCACCCTGCGGGGTGCTTTTTCAGTTGGCAAAGCGAAAGCGGGGCTTTCGCAGTTTCAAGTTTCCCGTTTCTCGTTTCAAGTTTTCGTTTTAGCAACTTCAACCTTATTTTTAGCCGTACTTTAATGAAGAAAGCCACTTTTTTAGTTTTTGTTCAGTAATTGTGAGCAATAATTAGCCTCCCTTCAAAGGGAGGCTAAAAATGGTTGGTACCCCTAACTCCTAAACTTTAGCGTCCTAAACTCTATTCCACATTTTCCTTTTCAAGTTACTGTTATCCACACACAAAACAAAAGTGCCGAAGCTTTCGCTTCGGCACTCTGTGTTATTAACTTTTATGCAAGGTCTGAGAGAAGAACTCTTCTAACTTCCATTCTAACCTCTGCGCCTTCC
>CAYFRJ010000009.1:0-55517 GCA_964345625.1 uncultured Clostridium sp.
ACAGTTTTTATTTACAATAGTTGGTCTGGACGACTGAACCTATAACCTTCGTGAGATCAAGGCACCTGCCACCTACAATATGTTAACAGCTGATGTAAAGGTTGTTATTACCGCTACAACCGTTAACGGACAAACTTGGGACGGCAACCCTGCCAACGCTCTTACCGACCTTGATGTTACCGCAGACAAAGTAGCAGGCACAGGTGATGCAACTACAGGTATTGCCGAAATCAACATTGCAAACAACAAGGGTTCCACCCTTCCCGAAACCGGTGGTATCGGTACAACCATCTTCTACATTGTTGGTTCCCTCCTTGTTGTAGGTGCAGCAGTTCTCCTTATCACAAAGAGACGCACAGGACAAATTGAAGAAAACTAAATTTTAATACATTACTAAATGTAGTCTAATTTGTTGCACCGAGGAGAAAATTTCTCCTCCTCGGTGCAGCAGTGAGGAGAACTCTGCATGAAAAAAAAGAGGAGCAATTTCATATCGGTAATCTTGGGAATAGTGCTTCTTGCAGGGCTGTCTTTACTGCTGTACCCCTCTGTCAGCAACTACTGGAACTCCTTTCACCAGTCCCAAGCCATTGCCTCCTATTCACAGAAAGTGGCTGAGATTGATGAAAAAACCTATGAAAAACTCATTGCGGATGCCGTTGCATACAATAAAGCCCTCGCTAAAAAAAGTGCCCGTTACAATATTACCGAAGCAGAGCGAAGAGAACTTCAAAAACTGCTGAATGTTGCGGGAAACGGTGTTATCGGTTATATTGAAATTCCGACTATCAGGTGTTCTTTGCCTTTCTATCACGGTGCAAGTCACGCAGTTTTGCAAATCGCCGTGGGACATATTGAAGGCACATCCCTTCCCGTGGGGGGAGAAACCACCCACTGTGCCATTTCAGGGCATCGAGGACTTCCCTCGGCAAAACTTTTTACAGATTTAGATAAATTGGCAACAGGTGACTACTTTGTCATTCGTGTGTTAGATGAAATTTTAACCTATGAAGTGGATAAAATCTCAATAGTCCTACCCCAAGAACTCAGTGACTTAAAGATAGAAAAAGGTAAAGATTACTTTACCTTGGTAACCTGTACCCCCTACGGTATAAATTCCCACAGACTCTTGGTAAGGGGATATAGAGTTGAAAACATGCCGGATGCAAGCAGCATCCGTATTACCGCAGATGCTACCAAAATTGACCCGCTAATCGTTGCCCCCATAGTGGCAACTCCTTTACTGCTTACGCTATTGATTCTACTTTTAATTCCCAAGAAAAAGAAAAAAACCGGAGGTGATGTTGATGAAATTGAAATCATTTAAAAGACTGAGTTTAATTTTGCTCGGCCTGTTTATTGTGTCTATGCTGTTTCCTTTAACAGTGTTTTCTGAAAGCAATGCCGATCCTAAAAGGAACATTAGTTTAACCATCACCTACCTTGATGAGGGAGCACCTCTCGTAAACGCCGAGTTTGACATTTATCTTGTTGCTACGGTGGATGCTCAAAACAAAATTACTCCCACCCCTTCATTTAGGGGATACAGTGTAAATTATCAAAATACAAGTACCGAGGCGTTGAGGGCTCTTGCCACTACTTTGGAGGGCTATATACTTCGTGACAATATTCCCACCACAGGCACCGGCAGAACCGACTCCGAGGGAAAGGTATATTTTCCCAATAACGGTGTTAGAATGCAGCCCGGACTTTATATGGCAATGGGACAGCGCCACATTCAAAGCGGTGTTCGCTATGATGCTTCACCCTTTATGATTTTCTTACCACATCAAAACGAGGACACGGAAGAGTGGGACTATGATGTTACGGTAAACACAAAGCACGACTCCGGCACGGTACCCAAGGACCCGGAGAATCCGGTTTTTGTGGAAAGAAAGGTTCTAAAGGTTTGGAATGATAAGGGCTATGAACATAAACGCCCAAAACAGGTTGTTGTTCAGCTTTTAAGAGACACAACGGTTTTTGATACTGTAATTCTTAATGCTGAAAACAACTGGCGCTTTAGATGGGAAGGTCTTGATGACAAATATAAGTGGACAGTTGTGGAAAATGAACCGGAAGACTACACAGTGCAGATGACTCGTGAAGGCATAACCTTTGTAGCAACAAACACCTACACCGAAGGAGATACTCCGGGACCGGTTACAACCACCAGACCAAGCCCCACCACAGTGCCTGACAATACAACCGGTACTGTCAAAACCACAAAACCTGTTACCACAAGACCCGACAGGACAACCGAGAAATATACCCGACACACTACAACTAAAATAGACGGCTCAACTGAGAGAGATTCGGATGTAGCAGAATCCTCTGCAAAGCCCAACAAACCGGAAACCCTGCCAAAAACAGGACAGCTTTGGTGGCCGGTACTCTTCTTGATTTGCTTTGGGTTACTGTTTATAGTTATCGGTTTGGTTCAGCGAAGAGGTACTGCCGATGAAGAATAGAGGTAAAGTATTTATAAATATAGGGCTGCTGCTGATGGTGGCAGCTCTTTTTCTGGTAGCCTATAATTTTTATGAGGCACAGCGGGCACAAAAAACCTCTATGGAAGCTGCTCGGCGCTTGGAAGAAATGTTTCCACAAACTCAGCTTGCAGAAAATGAAATTCCCGACTACATCTTAAATCCCAATATGGAAATGCCCACACAAAACATTGACGGGCAAGATTATATCGGTATTCTAACAATTCCCGCTATTGGGGTAGAGTTACCGGTTATCAGGGAATGGAGTTACCCAAAACTTAAAATTGCTCCATGCTGCTATAAAGGCTCCGCCTACACCAACGACTTTATTATTGCCGCTCACAATTACGGTGGTCATTTCGGAAACCTTAAAAATCTTCATTTGGGAGACACCGTAACATTTAAGGACACGGATGAAAATGTGTTTACCTATGAAGTGGTGGAACTGGACTCCCTTAGTCTAACCGCCGTTGAGGAAATGGAAAGCGGTATTTGGGATTTAACCCTTTTTACCTGCACCAGAGGTAACCAGAGCAGAATAACTGTACGCTGTGAATTAGTTGAAAAATAAAAAGCAGAAAACCTCGTTGAAAAACGAGGTTTTATTTTATGAAAGCTCTTGAAGGTGCCATACGATTAAGTTATAATATAGAAAAATATATCTAAAGGAAAAACTTATGAAAAATATTATTTTAGTTGGAATGCCCGGCTGCGGAAAAAGCACTCTGGGAGTAATACTTGCAAAAAAGATAAACTACGGCTACATTGACTCGGATTCCGTAATAGTTGCTCTACAGGGCAAACTTTTGCCAAACCTTATAGAAGAACTTGGCAACGAAGCATTTTTAGATTTAGAGGCGAGGGTTATTTCCTCCATTACCGCTCAACGCTGTGTGATTTCCACAGGTGGCTCCGCCATTTACCGTGAAGATGTTATCAAAAAGATGAAGGAAAACGGTGTGGTTATTTACCTTAAAATATCCTTTGAAGAGGTGGAAAAACGACTGGGAGACCTTAAAGAGCGGGGAGTGGTTTTGAAAAAGGGTTTTACCCTTCGTGATTTATACAAAGAAAGAGACCCCCTGTACGAGAAATCAGCGGACATTGTGGTTGAACTTGACGGGAGTTCCATTGAAAAGAATGCCGAAAAACTTATTCGTGAGGTAAAAGAGATAATTTGAAAGATAATGACAAGTTAAAAGGAAGGAGTTTTTTATGAAGAAAGCAACACTACTTTTAATTTACTTGTTGTTTGTTCTGATTCTGTTGAATACTTTATTGAGTAGTGCATAGTATAACTAAAGCAGATGATAAATTCTTATCATCTGCTTTTCATTTGCTTTTATTCAACAACAAACTCACATATTAAATCGTCAACCTTTAGAGTATATTTACCTAACTCAAGGGGACTTTCTAAGTCAATATACTGCTCCCCGGAACGGTTTGGGTATATGGAAGTAACATATCTGTCGTTATTCTCATACACCGGTATAGTTTCATCGCCTTTGAATAAAGATACATTCTTTCCCCTTATTATTTCTTCATCTGTACCGTTTTTAACTAAAAAGCAGAGCCTTCCGTTTTTATTGTAGGTTGAAGAATAGCAGCAGTCAATCGCTAAAGTCACTTTCCCGTCTGTGGGGTTTCGTCTTTGGTACATTTCTTCTTGTGTTAGCTCATCTGCTTTTATATTTGGAAGCAGTTCCCCCTCTTTCACATATTTTAAGATGATTTCACTTATTTTCTCAATGATGCCCCTATAATTTTTTGGAGTAATCTGACTTGTGGAATAGCGGGAATAATTTTTACCGCTTTTGAAAGAATAACTTGTGGTTGCACCGTCTAAAACTACGATTTTTGACTTTGGCAATTTTTCCCACCTGTATATTTTGTTTTCAACATATATTTCGCTCAGTTCCTCAAAAATCTTTGAGCTTACTATATACTCTTTAACTTCGGGAACATCGGAAAAATAATCCTTGTAAAAATATACGCACTTCGCTTTTTCTTCATTAAGCAGAAAAATTTCAGTGGAACTTTGACTGCCCTTCATATCCCCCGAGGAACTGCAGTTGTAGGAATCCAAAATAAGTTCTTTTGATTTCATAGGGTTTTTATTCAGCATAAATATTCCTCCGATTACAAGTGAAATAATCAACAAAACAGAAACTATGACCGCAATCTTTTTCATTACATCAGTCCTCCTGATTTTCCTATTCTATAACATCTGTAATTTTTAATTCATCGGCGGTTACTTCGCAGGGAAAATATAACACTTTAACCCCTGCCTTTTTTGCTCTTTCCAAAGCCTCACCAAATTCCCGGTGTGTGTCAACATTGGGTAAAACTCTTTGTACCTTGGGCATGGTAATCACAAAGGCAATATAACACTCAAAACCCTCTTTTACGGCATTTTCAAGCTCGTTCAGATGCTTTATACCCCGCAGAGTGGGAGCATCGGGGAAGTAGCCGATTCCGTCAATTTCAAGGGTGCAGCCCTTCACCTCAACTAAGATTTTTCTGTTTTCACACTCTAAATAAAAATCCACTCTGGAATTTCCAAAGGTGAATTCCGGTTTTAAAAATGTAATGTTTTGAAAATAGTTTTGCTCCGATTCAAGCCATTCTTTCATAATTTGATTGGGAGCTTGACTGTCAATATTTACCCAGCCGAGATTTTCCTTGTAAACCGCTACCAGGTCGTATTTCGTTTTCCTTGCGGGATTTTCCGCCTTTGCAAGAACTACTTTACAGTTTGGCAAAAGCAGTTCCTTACACCGCCCCGTGTTTTTTACATGAACGGTTTCAATTTTATTGTCAACTTCAACCCTTGCCACAAAGCGGTTTGGTCTTTCAATAAATTTTGCCTCAGTTATGTTGCGGTATTTCATTCGCTGTCCTTATAGTTAAGGTTTATTTCTCGCCAGTCAATTGTTTTGCCTTTATGGTAAAATTCCCTGTCTCTTTCACCGATTTTACGAAGAACTCTGCAGGGGTTTCCCACTGCCACCACATTGGGAGGAATATCCTTCGTAACAATGCTTCCTGCGCCGACAACGCTGTTGTCACCGATGGTAATACCGGGAAGCACTATTACCCCTGCACCCAGCCAGCAGTTTTTACCTATATGAATAGGCATATTATATTGATAAGCGTTTTCACGAAGTTCCGGCAAAATGGGGTGCCCCGCAGTTGCCAAAACTACATTGGGACCCAGTTTTGTGTAGTCCCCAATATAAATGTGAGTATCGTCAACGCAGGTGAGGTTGAAATTTGCATAAACGCTTTTACCGAAATGGCAGTGCTTACCGCCCCAATTTGAATGAAATGGGGGCTCAATGTAAGTGCCATCACCGAACTCGGCACACATAGACTTAAGCATCTCGGTTCTTTTCTCCATTTCCGTAGGTCTTGTATTATTAAAGTCAAACAAACGGTCAAGGCATTGCTGTTGCTGTGACATTATGCTGTCATCATTGGGCCAGTAAAGTTCACCGGTATGTAGTTTTTCGGACATAGTAATTCTCCTAAATTATTATTTTATTCATTATATCATAGCAGAAAAATATCTGCAAGAAAAAGAAAACGGCAGATGTGACTCTGCCGTAATATTTTAGTTTTCTTCCGAAGCCCTCTTGATAAATCTCTTAAAGAAAGCAACTGCCGGCTCAATGGCTGAAATGGGAATTCTTTCATTTGTGCCGTGGGTGCAAAGAAGAAGGTCAACGCTTACTTTATAGGGAGCATATCTGTAAATATTTTCACAAATGGGTTCGTAGTTATATGAGTCAGTACCGCCCATAACAAGGTAGGGGGCAACAACATTGTTTTCATCCTCTTGCATAATTAACTTTTTCAAAATACCAAAGGTTCTGGTGTCGGTGGGCGAAAATCTCGAAGCTTCCTTGCCTTTAAGGAATTTAACTTCAATATTTTTGTTTTTCACTACTTTACGAATGTGGTTTTCCACATCTTGAATTGTAACACCGGGCATAGGTCTGAAGTTTACCACAATGCTCGCCTTCTGGGGCAAAACATTTGCCGCAGGGCTTCCCTTTGCCATGGTAACACCTGTGGTGGTTCTGATTAAAGAAGCCGCAGGGGGAATCTGCTTCATTACCTCTTTGAACAGTGGCATTAAATAGGGAATATTACAGGTTATAAGTCTTGCGGGGAAGGTGCAGGATTTACCTAAATTTGTGAATAAATCTCTGACAAAGGGCATTATTTCGGCTTTGAACTGGTTGTTTTCAAGGTCTTTAATAACATCTGCCAAAGCTCCCAAAGCATTGTGCTTTGGTGATTGAGAGGAGTGACCGCCCTTTGCAAAAACCGAAATTTCAAAGTCACAGTAGCCCTTTTCCGCAATGCCGATGCCCACAAGGTTTTTGTTCACCAAAACACCCGGTACATTTACGGGAAGAATTGCTCCTCCCTCGTCAACGACACAGTCAAGGTGAATGCCCCTTCCTTTAAGGACATTCATCATTGCCTTTGCACCGCCATATTCATTGCCAACAACCTCTTCGTCTTGACCGAAGAGAAGGTAAACATCTCTTTCTGGCTCAAAGCCCTCTTCCAACAGGGTTTCAACCGCTTCCATAACACCCATCAGGTGGTTTTTCATATCAAGAGCGCCTCTGCCCCAAACAAATTCATCGTCAATATGCCCGCTGAAGGGGGCAAAAGTCCAGTCCTGCTCCGTACCCTCTGAAATGGGCACAACATCTTGGTGCGCAAGCATTGCAATGGGGTCAAGGTCATCTCTCTTACCCTTCCACCTAAACATTAAGTTTGCCTCTTCAACTACTTCAAGTTCCAGCTTTTCGTGAATAAGGGGATAGGCCTCGGCTAAAAACTCATGAAACTTTTCAAACTGTGAAAAGTCCACATCTGCCTTATCGGGGTAGCTTATTGTGGGAATTTGAAGGGCAAGGCTTAGATTATTTACAGCCCTTTCAACATTAACATACTCTTCACTTGCCTTGCCGTAGTCCTCTTTTTCGGGAACAAATTTGTATGCTCTGTAGGCATTTATACCTGTTATGGCGGCAAAAGTACCGAATGCTGCTATTTTTTTTGATTTTTTCATATTATTCAAACCTTCCATTGTTCTATTCTCAATAATTATAACCTCCTTCATAGTAAAAATCAATATAAAATCTAAAGGAATTGTGCATAATTACGGTGTTGACATTTTTCTCTATATTTCTTATAATTTTAGGGAATATTCAAAAAGGAGGGTGCTTATGACAGGAATTATTTTCATTGACAAGCCAAAAGGTTTTACTTCCTTTGATGTAATTGCCAAAATAAGGGGAATTTGCAAAGAAAAGAAATGCGGACATTCGGGCACCCTTGACCCGATGGCGACAGGGGTAATGACGGTTATGCTTGGGGGAGCCACCAGGTTTTTAGAGTTTCTTCCCTGTCATGATAAGGCATACGAAGCCACCTTAAAATTAGGAACCGTTACGGATACCCTTGACATCACCGGCAAAGTAATAGAGAAAAGGGAAGTAAACTCTACCGCTGAGGACTTTGAAAGAGCCTGTGCAAACTTCGTAGGGGAAATTAAGCAGTTACCTCCTATGTATTCCGCTGTTTCCGTCAACGGTAAACGACTTTATCAACTTGCCCGAGAGGGAAAGGAAACAGAAAGACCGGAAAGAACAGTTACAATCAATGAACTGAAAGTTTTAGAAAAAAATGAGCAGGAAAATACCTATAAAATCTATGTTGACTGCTCAAACGGTACTTATATTCGTTCCCTTGTGTCGGATATAGGGGAGTTTCTTGGCTGCGGTGCGGTACTTACTGAACTACGCAGAGTAAAGGCAAATGGCTTTACAATTGACCAATGTACTACATTAGAGGAATTACAGCAGGCAAAGGACAATAACACCCTTGAAAAACACCTATATTCAGTGGATGAAATCTGTTGCTACACAAAGCTTTTTGTTACCGAAGCCCAAGGAAAGAGATTTTTCAACGGGGGAGAGCTTTTTACTGAAAGAATCCCCAACTGTAAAGGCAACGGACTTTACAACATTTATACTCCTGAAGAGACCTTTTTGGGCATCGGAGAGGTAGATGGTGGGGCTGTTCTCAAGGTGAAAAGAATTTTCATAAATAAGTAACTTGAAAAAGATACATTCTTATGTTAATATAAGCAATTGAGAGGTGAGGGAATGAAACTCATTAAAGCAATTTTGTTCTATTTTTGGCAATTTACCTACGGACTTTTGCAAAATCTTATCGGACTTGTGATGTTTTTTATCTACAAGAAAAAGGGCTGCGAAAGTGAAAGGTATCATTATGCTGTTATCACCTACATTGAGAAAAAGAATTTTGGCGGTGTAAGTTTAGGAATTTTCATCTTCATAAACAAGAACAGAAATGGCGACCAACTCCACGATATGAAAATTCATGAGTACGGCCACACAATTCAAACTATGATTTTAGGGCCTCTTTGGTTTTTTATTATCGCAATTCCCAGTGCAATTTGGTGTAACCTGCCATATTTTGTTAAACTTCGCAAAGAAAAAAATATTTCCTATTACCGAGCCTACTGTGAAGGCTGGTCAAACCTTTGCGGACTTTGGGCAACAAAGGAAAAGTTTTTAACTGAAGAATGCAGGAATCGTGGTCGTTACGGACAACCGATAAACCCCAACTATAACGAGAGAAAAAATATTAAAGGCAGGAAGAGGAACAGATGATGAACGAAAAAAAGTATTTAAAAACAAGTGAAATTCTTTCTTTTGCTTCTGCCGGCTTCGGCAGAAGTATGATTTACACAATAATGTCCACCTTCCTTCTTATCTTTTATACGGATGCAGCGGGAATTGACCCTGTCCATGCGGGAATTATTATTTTTGTTGCTCGATTTTTTGATGCAGCAAATGACCCGTTAATGGGTATTATTGCAGACAAGACAAAAACAAAGTGGGGTAAACTTAGGCCTTATCTTCTGTTTTCCCCTCCCCTTATTTTAATTTCAACCTGTGCACTTTTCTACACACCAAACTGGAGTTACTCAGGCAGAGTTGCCTACGCTGCGGTTACTTATGTGCTTTGGGGAATTTGTTTTACCATTCAAGATGTACCCTTCTGGGGAATGAGCGCAGTTGTTTCGCCCCTTGAAAATGAAAGAAATAAATTCATTTCCACCGCAAGAATTTTTTGTACCATAGGTGGCATTGTTCCCACTTTGGTGGTTCCCATACTCCGATCTTCACTGGGGAACAGAAAGGGATATTTTCTTTCGGGAATTATTTTTGGTGTAGTGGGCGCTTGCCTTTCTTTCCTCGCCTTCTTTGGTACAAAGGAAAGAGTTGAACAGACAAAGGAAAAAGTTACCGCAGGGGAAATCGTTTCCGCATTCATCAAAAACAAGCCCCTTCTCATTCTCATTTTTTCTATGGTGCTTGGCTCAACGATGCTTATGATTCAAACCTCAGGCAGTTACATTGCAACTTATCTCATTAAAGACAGCGGCGTAATTCCCGCAAATACTGTACAAACCGCAATGACCGTTGCTGTGGGTGTCGGTATGCTTGCCGCTATGGTGCTGATGCCCGTTATGAGCAAGAAGTTTTCTCTTAAACAGATTTACATCATTTCTGCACTCTTTGGTGCATTCATTCATGGAGTTATCTACCTTGTGGGCTACTCTAACTTTTATGTTTTGTTAGCTTTGCTTGTTGTGGCCGGTTTACCACTGGGTATATTTAATGTTATTACTTATGCTATGGTTGCAGATTCCGTTGACTACCTGGAATGGAGAACAGGCAAGAGGAGAGAGGGTATTTCCTTTGCCTCCCAAACCTTCCTTTCAAAACTTACTGCAGGTATTTCAACTCTTATCACAAGCTTTATCCTTAAGGCAATTAAATTTCAGCAACCTGTGGCGGATACACCTATTCTTGACCAGCCACAAAGCGTGTTTGACGGTATGTTCTCAATGATTACATTAGTTCCTCTTGTGGGACTTGCTCTTTGTGCAATTCCGATGTTCTTCAATGACTATACCGGCAAAAAGAAGGAGAAAATTCTTGAGGAACTTGCAGTAAGGAGGCAGGGTTAATGGATGTTGAGTTCAACGCCTTCTCCCAAGGAGTTTCCCCCGGTGGACTTCGCAATACCACACAGATTAAAATTTTAATTGAATATCTTATTTCAACTCTGACGGGTAAGGTGACGAAGCAAACCATTCTCCAAGCGCTTACAACAAGTTCTTTGGTTAACTATTTTGAGGTGCTTCAGTGTACCTATGAACTTCTTGAAAACGGCTCGATTTTAGTTGATGAAGAAGGTCAACTTTCTTTAAGTGACATAGGAAAAATGACTTTGAGAGAACTTGTGGATTCTTTACCCTTGACGGTTCGGGAAAGAGCCGTTGCAGACGGTGCCGCCTACCAGTTGACAGAAAGAATTCACTCTGCAATGAGCGCAAACATAGAGGCGGACGGGGACAAATTTAAGGTGATTTTAAAAGTTTATAATAATGGGGAAACCCTTATGTGCATAACCTTGCAAGCGGCAGATGTTGAGCAGGCAGAGCAGATGAAATCGGCCTTTTTAGATGACCCCGCAAAGCTTTATTCGACGGTAATTTCCCTTCTAAGTTAGGTGATTTTATGCTTGAGCAACTAAAAAAAGAGGTTTTTGAAGCAAACCTCAAACTTGTTGAATATAAATTAGTCCTCTTTACCTGGGGCAATGTTTCCGCCATTGACAGAGAAAGCGGTTTAGTTGTAATTAAGCCCTCAGGGGTGGACTATTCCACTATGACGGCAGAAGATATGGTGGTTATTGACCTTAATGGCAAAAAGGTAGAGGGTAATTTGAACCCATCCTCCGACACCCCAACTCATTTAGAACTTTACAGAACTTTCCCCGAAATTAAAGGTGTGGCTCACACCCACTCCACCTTTGCGGTTGCTTATGCCCAAGCAGCAAAGGATATCTCCCCCTATGGCACTACTCATGCAGACTTTGCTTTCGGTGCAATTCCCTGCACCAGAGACCTTACGAAAGAGGAGATTGAAGGGGAATATGAACTTAATACGGGCAAGGTAATCGCAGAATGTTTCACCTCAAGGGGAATTGATTACAATGCGGTTCCCGGGGTGCTGGTGCATTCCCACGGCCCATTTACTTGGGGCAAAAATGCTCTTGATGCAGCTAAAAATTCCGCTATTCTTGAGGAAGTGGCAAAAATGGCATACCTAAGCAGCACTTTAGGTGCGCAGGAAGCCAATGAAGATATAAGAAAAAAACATTATTACCGTAAGCATGGTGCAAACGCCTACTACGGTCAAAAGGGTGAATAATATGGCAAAATGTCCAAAATGCGGCGTAAAACTTTATATCTGGAATTTTAGGGCGGAGTGTCCGAAATGCGGAGTAAATATTCCAAACTATGACTGGGAAGCAAGACTTGAAAAAGACAGCGAAATTGCCGAGGCTGCCTCCGCACGCCTTAAGGCAAGAATTGATAAGTTTAGGTATTCCTTTATCGGCACGAAGTTGAGAATTGCGAGAATACCCATTTCAGTGCTTCCGCTTTTCGGGTTTTTACTACCCTTCGGTACCCTTGCTCTTTCTTTACCGTTTTTTGAAAAAACCTTTACTCTCAATGCCATAAGCATAGTAATGATGCTTTTGAAGTTTGATATTGGGGGACTTTTTAAAACACCTTCTTCTGAAATTATCGGTGACGGTGCCCTTATGGTTGTACTGGCACTTGCCTTTGTGCTTTTAAGCGCCGCCTCCCTGCTGGTGAGTTTATATTTTCTGATGTTTAACTATAGAAACTTCAAAAGTTTGGGACTTTTTGCAACGAATTTTATTGCTGCCCTTATGATGACTGCTTCCGGAATCTGCTACAACAGATTTTTGGGAATGGTTGCTGAAAGCACCCTTTCCAATGCCATTGGTGGCTCCGTTCGTTTCGGCATTTTCCTTGCTGCGGGACTTTTCCTTTTCAGCTCAATCACAAATCTTTGTGTTGCAATTGAGAGCAAGAAAAAAGATAAGGAAGAGAACAAATAAAAAAATAAGGACGGTTTTACAACCGTCTTTTTTATCTGCAAATTAGATTTTGGAGGGTAATTATGAAAAAGCGAATTTTAGCATATAGAAACAGAATTGATGAATTGCTGAAATCTGAAAATGAAAACATAAACTGGAATGATGTACTCACCGAACATTTAACACAAGTTGCTTTTTTTCAGCACGAAAGACTTATTCACTTAATAGTAACGGTGATTTTTGCCCTGCTTGCGGTTGCGGTGTTTCTTGTGGAAATTATCACCTGCTATACCCCGCTTTATATTCTTTTGTTTTTACTTATGGTTCTTCTTGTTCCGTATATAAAGCATTATTATTTGCTTGAAAACGAAGTTCAAAAAATGTATGTGCAGTATGATGAAATCCTAAAAAGACTGTGATATTTCAGCAAATTAAAAAGTCGGTTGCTCTAAGCAATCGACTTTTCTTTTATATCTCATCTTTGTACTTTTCAACGAGTCTTTTTGCTATTACAAGGGTGTCATCTTCTGTGGGTGCCTCGGGATTTGCGGTAGAAAGCCACTTCTTTTCAAATTCCCCATAGTTTTTGTAGAAGGAGGAGCCACGGTACTCGTTTCTTTCGTTAATTTGTTTTCTTGTAACCGTTGAAAACTTTCTTCTTTTGGGGAATTGGTATGCCAGCATTTCAAAGAAACTTTGCCAGCGCTTTGCATAGTAGGTTTTAATAAGACCGCCCCACTCTTTCCAGGCATAGTCATAGTTGACAGAGTTCATAATGGGTCCCCAAATTGTGATTTGAGTGAGAAGGTTAAGTTCAAAATTTTCTTTATCCTGCTCACTTATTGCAAGTTCTCCCGCCTGTTTTAGATGCTCGTGGAGGGTGAGTTCCGGTCTTGTTTGAAGAAGTTCATCAAGTTCTTCACAAACCTTCAAAAATGCGTTTGAGGAACGCTCAAACAGTTTTACATCTCTTTCGTTAAAGCCCTTCATCACCCTATCATAGAGGGTTGAGCAGTGATTCGAAAGAAGCTGTCTCGTAATGTCACAAACATCAAAAATATAGCCGTCTGTGATAGCACTTTCACTTTCTAAAAGGCATTCTACCGATTTCAACAGATATTTAGTGTCATACCTGAATTCTCTGTTATCATTGGGTGCAGCGTGGTTAATCTCCGTACTGGGTCTGCAGACAATCATTGAAAGGGTTTCTCTGCCGGTGCAGTTTTCGTTGTAGGGGCCTTCATAAAGGTAATGCACCGCCTTTTTAAGGCACTCTTCATCGCTACCATAACGGCGTTGGGCATAGTCGTCAAGGTATGTTTCAAGGTCAATGGGTCCGCTTTCCGTAAGCATTTTAAACGCTAAATCGTAGTAAAGGGGGTTTTGAAAAATTCCCTCGGGGAAAAGCCCCGTGCCCACACAGTTCCCTATATTTAGTTGTGAATATTTATTGTCTGCAAGGTCTTTCAGGGAGCCGTGAAGGGTGTTTCTGTCACCAAAGGAATGGATATTTCCAAGAATAAAATTATGTCCCCAGAAGTTTTCGTTTTTGTCATACTTTGTGCCGTCAATGTCGAGGATTAAAAGGCGACCCACAGGAACGGATTTAACAATCTGCTCACGAAGCGACCAGGACTGCATTACCCATACCGAGTCGGGATCAAATTCCTTGTACATAGTGTCAATGGCTCTGCCCACTTTCCAAAGGTAGTCTTTAGTGTTAACAGCCGGCTTGTTCTCGTGGAAAGGGTCACAGGCATAGTAGTGGTGGGTGCCGAAAAGTTGCTTTTGTTTTTCAAGCAGAGCGGTACCGAATTTCTTGAAAACAGGATCTGTAGGATCCAAATGAAAGGTAATGGGAAAGTTGCACCAACTCGGTGCCATACTCATACGAATTTTATTGAAAAGTTTTTTGAATGCTCTGGGAACCATACCGGAAAAGCCCTGCTGAATGGGAGTCATTCCCAATTCTAATTCCCTGTCAATTATCTTTTTACCCAGTTCAACTCTGCTCTCAATATACTTAACATCCGTTAAACTGAAATATGACGCAATGTTGGTCATTAACTGCCAAGGCCAAAAACCGGGACCGCTGAGAAAGGATAACGCTCCTTTTTCACTAAAGGTGAAATCACGCATGGTGTAGTACCAAACCGCTTCACTTCCCACAATGGAAAGGGGCATATTTATACCATTCATTGCCATAAAGTCAATTTCTTTTTCCCAGTCCTCCCATTTCCAAAAGGCAGCGGAATAACCGAAGGTGCAGTAATTCAAATATGCTCTGTGCTTTTGAGGAACAACCTTTGAAAGTTTGCCTTCAAAAAGGGGAGCGGCAGTTACATTTATTTCTCTGTTACCGCAGTGGGAGAGATTAACCTTACAGTATGTTTTCAAATACTCATAGTATCCCATAGCTTGACTGATTTTACAGTCACCCGAGATCACGATTTTTCCGTTTTCACAAAAAACTTCAAATGTATTTTTACCCTCAAAGGGTTCACAACTGCGAAGTTCAAAACTGTCTGTTATTTCGGGAGTATTTCTTAAAATAAGATTTTCCAATGGAATTCTCCTTGTAAAAAAGTTTGATTCATTATACGATATTTTTCGACTTAACTCAACATATAAATAAAAATATATGAAAAAATCGTAAAATTTTCGTTTTTCCCTTTACACTTTGCGAAAAATAATATAGAATAGTAAAGATAAAACAAATTGGAGGAGTTTGCTATGCAACCTGTCTACAAACGGATTCTTCTCAAAATTTCCGGCGAGGCACTTGCCAACGAAAAAGGGCATGGATTTGACTTCGATAAAATCAACTCAATCTGTGCTGCTATCAAGGAACTTAACGATATTGGTGTTGAGGTTGGTCTTGTTGTGGGAGGCGGAAATTTCTGGAGAGGTAGAAGCGGTGGCTCAATGGATCGTACAAGGGCTGACCATATCGGTATGTGCGCGACGGTAATGAATTCCCTTGCACTTGCAGATTCTCTTGAGCAGTTGGGGGTTCCCGTGAGAGTGCAAACAGCCGTTGAAATGAAGCAATTCGCAGAACTTTACATTCGCAACAGAGCCGTTCGTCATCTTGAAAAGGGCAGAGTTTGTATTTTCGGCGCAGGTACCGGTAATCCGTTTTTTTCAACCGACACCTGTGCGGCTTTAAGGGCGGCTGAAATTAAGGCGGAGGTTATTCTTAAGGCAACCAATGTTGACGGCGTTTATGACAAGGACCCCAAACGCTTTCCCGATGCGGTTAAGTATGACACAGTTACCCATACGGAGATTCTTGAAAAAGATCTTAAGGTTATGGATTCCACAGCAGCTTCTCTTTGCCGTGACAACAAAATAAAAATATTGGTGTTCAATCTCAATGATCCCACAAACATAGTTAAAGCTGTTTGCGGTGAAAAGATAGGAACACTTGTGACAGAATAATTTAGGAGGTTAATTATGGATAGTGTTTATGAAAATGCAGAACAAAGAATGGAAAAAACAATAGATGCTCTTAAGTATGAGTATGAATCTCTTCGGGCGGGTAGGGCAAATGCCTTTGTGCTTGACAAAATCAATGTTGACTACTACGGCACCCCCACGCCTATCAACCAAATGGCTGCCATCTCCGTTTCAGAGGCAAGAATTCTCGTTATTCAGCCCTGGGACAAGAGTACTATTTCCGCAATTGAAAAGGCAATTCAAGCCTCCGATATCGGCATTAACCCGCAAAATGACGGTGTTGTAATTCGTTTGATTTTCCCTGCTCTCACAGAGGAACGCCGTAAAGAACTTTGTAAAGAGGTTCGTAAAATGGCGGAGGATTCTCGTGTTTCAATTCGTTCCATCAGAAGAGATGCCATTGATAAGGTGAAGAAAATGGAAAAGGCAAGCGAAATTTCCGAGGACGACCTCAAGGTTGCGGAAAAGAAAATTCAAGACTACACCGACAAATATGTAAAGGAAATTGATACCATTTCCGAAGATAAAGAAAAGGAAATTATGTCCATCTGATTAGGTGAAAAAATGACCAAAGAGCAATTACAGCAAATAAATTTGCCAAAGCACATAGGCATTATTATGGACGGCAACGGACGCTGGGCCACCCAAAGGGGACTTGAAAGGTTCGAAGGTCACAGGGCGGGGGCAAATGCTTTTCGCAAAATCTGTGAATACGGTGCCGACATAGGCGTTGAATATATGACATTTTATGCTTTCTCAACAGAAAACTGGAAGCGACCCGCAAAGGAAATTTCCGCCATTATGGATATTTTTCGTGATTATCTCGAGGAAGCAAGGGACAGAGAAAAAGAAAACGACCGTCGTGGCTTAAAGTTTCATTTTATTGGTGACAAAAAAGGCCTACCCAAGGACATAGTTTTAATGCTTGATGCCCTTGAAAAGAGAACTGCCGATAAAAAAGTGATGACGGTAAATCTCGCTATAAATTACGGTGGAAGAGATGAAATTTTACACAGCGTAAAGGAAGTAGCCAAAAAGGTTAAAAAGGGCGAGTTTAAGGTTGAACAGATAACGGAAAATGTCATAGGCAATCATCTTTATACCAAAGATCAACCGGATCCGGATTTGATAATCAGACCCAGTGGGGAATATCGCTTATCAAATTTTATGATTTGGCAGGTCGCCTATTCCGAGTTTTGGTTTTCAGATATTCTTTGGCCTGATTTTACCCCGGATGATCTTGATAAAGCAATCGCCGATTATTCTGCCAGAAGCAGAAGATTCGGCGGAGTGTAAAGGAAGTGTTCCCTATGAAAATAAGAGTTATAGTGGGAGTGCTATGCGCCCTTCTTGCCATCGGATTTTTAGTGCTTTGTGGTTTCGGCTACGGCTGGGTGCTTGTGTTCCCCATCAGCATATTTGCAATGATTTGTTCCCATGAAATAATGAGTGTTATTAAATGTGAAAACAAGTTGCTGATTTGGATTTCCACAATTTCTTCCGGCATTTTGCCGGTATATATCGTTTTTGATTTAAATAAGTATTTGCCCTTCAATCAATCGGTTTTGGGTATCGCCTATGTTATATCGGTTTTAATACTGATGATTAAAATGTACGATAAAACCAAATTTGAAGATGTTGCGGTGGGGGTTTTTGTTTCCTTTGGTGTTTCCTACTCCCTAACAACAACTTGGATGACTTATGATTTACTTGAATCACATCATGAACTGTTTACCCGTTCAAACACCATTTTCATTATTCTTTCCGCAATGTATGCCGCTTGGTGTACGGACGCCGGCGCACTCTTTGCAGGTAAAGCCTTCGGTAAACATAAAATGGCACCGAGAATAAGCCCCAAAAAGACGGTTGAAGGTGCTGTGGGCGGGGTGTTGGGTACATTGGTGATTTCACTTATCACATTTTTCATTTGTGAAAAGTTTTACTTCAAAACCGACACATTGAAATGGTGGATGGTGCTTATCATAATTCCCCTTGCAAGCATACTGGGTATGTTCGGTGACCTAACTGCAAGTGTTATTAAAAGAAACTTCGGTGTTAAGGACTTCGGCAAAATACTTCCCGGTCACGGCGGTATTATGGACAGAGTAGATTCCTTCCTTTTCGTAATGCCCTCATACTACGCCATGCTGAAAATAGTAATCGCCATTGTTAAGTAACTAAATAACTGACTTGGGGCGGCAATAATAAACACATTGCCGCCTCGTTATATAAAGGAATTTTATGGAAAAATCATTGGTAATTTTGGGCTCAACCGGTTCAATAGGCAAGCAGGCACTTGATGTTGCCCGCCTCATGAATTTTAGGGTTTCAGCTCTTACTGCAAATGTGAATATTGACATTTTAGAGGAACAAATTCGTGAATTTGAGCCAAGGCTTGTCGCTGTATTTAACGAAGAAAAAGCACAGGAACTTAAGAAAAGAGTCGGTGATATTTCCACAGAAATCCTTTCGGGGGAAAAGGGCGTTTGCCAATGTGCAACCCTCGAGAATGTTACGGTTTTAAATGCAATAGTGGGCATTGCGGGGCTTTGCCCCACTGTCAGTGCAATTAAGGCGAAAAACAATGTAGCCCTTGCAAACAAAGAAACATTGGTAACCGCAGGTAATCTTATAAACAAACTTGCCAAAGAAAAGGGCGTAAAAATTTTACCCGTTGACTCCGAACATTCCGCTGTTTTCCAGTGTCTTGAGGGCTGTCAAAATCCTAAAAAAGAAATTAAGAGAATTATTCTTACCGCCTCGGGGGGGCCCTTCTTCGGCAAAAAATTAAGTGAAATCGAAAATGCAAGTGTCAAAGAGGCATTAAACCATCCCAACTGGGAAATGGGGCAAAAAATCACAATAGACTCCGCCACCATGATGAACAAAGGTCTTGAACTTATTGAAGCGGCAATGCTTTTCGGTGTGGGTGCAGATGATATAGAGATTGTGGTGCACAGGCAAAGCATAGTGCACTCATTGGTGGAGTTTGTTGACAACTCCGTTATCGCACAGTTGGGTGTCCCGGATATGAGAATTCCCATTCAATATGCCCTTACATACCCCAATCGCTTTGAAAGTCCCGCTCCGGCTCTTGACTTGACACAATTTGGAACTCTCACCTTTGATGAGCCGGACTACGACACTTTTAAGTGTATTGAATATTGCAGAACTGCCCTAAAAAGGGGAGGTCTTTATCCCTGTGCCGTGAATGCGGCAAACGAAAAGGCAAACGAACTTTTCAGACAGGGAAAAATTAAATTCGGGGACATTGCAAAGAGCGTTGAATATGCTTTGACCAAGGAACTACCCACAGGGGAATATACCCTTGAGCAGGTGCTTGAAGCAGATGTCCAAATTAAGAAAGAAATTAAGGAGATGTGGCTATGACCAACTTATTAGTGATAAATTTCAGTGCAGTCTGGGGTAAGGTATGGCCTATCCTTGTTGCTGTAATCTTTTTCGGTTTTCTCATATTTTTCCACGAACTTGGTCACTTCTCCTTTTCAAAGCTTTTCAAAGTTAAGGTTAACGAATTTGCTATGGGTATGGGGCCTGCTCTTTTCAAAATCAAAAAGAGTGAAACAAAATATTCCCTTCGTCTCTTCCCCGTAGGCGGCTATGTGCTTATGGAGGGCGAAGACACACAAAGTGAAGATTCACGGGCTTTTTGTAATCAAAAGGCATGGAAAAGATTTATTATCGTCGCTGCGGGGGGCATTATCAACCTTGTTATGGGTATGGCACTTTTAGGCGTAATGTTGGGCACCTCCGAGCTTATAGGCACAAGTCAAATTCACTCCTTCCAAGAGGACGCCATCAGTTGTAACAGCGGTCTTGAAAAGGGTGACAGGATAATTAAAATCAACAATCACCGAGTTTTCTCCGCAGACGACATTTCATTTTTAATGGTTCGTGAGGATGACGGTTTCGTTGATTTTGAGGTTATGCGTAACGGCGAAAGGGTTATTCTTAATCAAGTTGAATTTGCCACGGAAAAACTTAAGCACAACGGCAAGGAATATTTACTTCTCAACCAAGATTTTATTATTGTGGGTGTTGAGCCCACATTCTTAAATGTTTTGAAATTTATCGTTCCTGAAACGATTTCCTTTTCAAGGCAGGTTTACCTTTCACTTTTTGACTTAATAACGGGCAAATACGGAATGACGGACCTTTCCGGTCCCATCGGTACGGTTGATGTTATTGCAGACACCGCCAAGGAAGCGGCAAGCAAAATGGATTGGGGATTTTTACTTATGATTATGGCTCTCATTGCCATTAACATAGGTCTGTTTAACCTTTTACCCCTTCCCGCCCTTGACGGAGGCAGACTCCTGTTCATTCTTATTGAAATGATATTCAGAAAACCCATTCCCAGAAAATGGGAGGGCTTTGTACACGCCGCAGGAATGGTGGCATTACTTGCCCTTATGGCGGTAATTTCATTCAGCGACATTTGGAAACTGATAAAGGGATAAACTATGGAAAGACGAAAAAGCAAAAAGATAAAACTGGGCAACATTTTTATTGGGGGAGATGCCCCAATAACGGTTCAGTCTATGCTTAGCACAAGGGCAGAGGATATCTCTGCAAGCATAGAGCAGGCAAAGGAACTTGAAAAGGCGGGGTGCGAAATTATTCGTGCCGCAGTGCCGGATATGAACTGTGTGAATTTAATCGGTGCCCTAAAAGAAAATATCAGCGTTCCCATAGTTGCAGATATTCACTTTGACTATCGCCTCGCCCTTGAAAGTGTGGCTGCGGGTGCGGATAAAATCAGAATAAATCCGGGAAATATCGGCAGTGACGATAGAGTTAAAGCGGTGGCAGATGCCTGCAATGCAAAGAATATTCCCATTCGTATCGGTGTAAACAGCGGTAGCGTGGAAAAGGAAATTCTTGCAAAATACGGCTCACCCACGGCACAGGCACTGGTGGAAAGTGCCCTTTATCACGCCTCACTTCTTGAAAAATTTGATTTTGATGATATAGTGATTTCCATTAAATCTTCAGATGTTAAAACTATGATTGAGGCATACCGTCTTTGTGCGGAAAAATGCAAATATCCCCTGCATTTAGGGGTGACGGAGGCAGGCACCTACACAAGTTCCCTCGTTAAGTCCTCCATAGGTATCGGCTCCCTTTTGGCAGACGGAATAGGCGACACCATAAGGGTATCTATGACAGATTCCCCCGTAAAAGAGGTTTATGCCGCAAAGGATATTTTACACGCTCTTTCCCTTGGAAAGCCGAAACCTCAAATCATTTCCTGCCCCACCTGCGGCAGAACAAAAGTTGACCTTATTTCCCTTGCAAATCAGGTGGAAGAAAGGCTTAAAAACTGCGAAAAAAACATTAAAGTAGCGGTTATGGGCTGCGCTGTGAACGGCCCCGGAGAAGCAAAAGAGGCAGATATCGGCATTGCGGGAGGGGACGGCTGTGCCCTCATTTTCAAGAAGGGAGAAATCCTTTGCAAAGTCAGCGAAAACGAAGCAGTAGATAAGTTAATCAGCGAAATAGAAAAGTTGGGTTAAGATGAAAAAAGACATTTTGTACTATATAGGCGATCACATCTCCAAAAAGCAAAAAGACATACTTCTCGGAGGTGTTGTTAAGGCAATAGATTTTGACAGTGAGAAAGAGCAACTTTCAATCAGGGCGTTCTTTCCGAAATATATAAAAAACAAAAGATTTACCGAAATATGTAACAGCGTAAAAGAGAGTCTGGGTATAAGAAGGGTGGATATTGCTCCCCTTTACCCTCCGGAAGAGTTTAGTGAAGAATGTTTTGATTTAATCTTTTTGGAACTTTGTGCACAGGATGCCCTTGTTAACGGTTATGTTCAAGACACCACAATTCATATTGGGGAAGATGAGATAATCATAGGCGTTCAGCAGGGCGCAGAATACTTAAAATCTTCAAATGCAAGCAGATTTATCTCCGAATTTATTCTTGAGCGTTTCGGCAAGAAATTTAAGGTGTTTTTTAACGGAGAGCAGGCAATAACCGCCGACTCCCCCGAGTTTATTCAAATGCAGCAAGAACATATAAATGTGGAAATTCCCACAAAGCCTGCGGAAGAAAGCAAAGAGCCGGAGTTAGAGTATAACGACCTTCCCATTTCCCTGACCAATGCCAAGGTACTTTACGGAAGCAGCATAAAGAGAAAACCCACCCCCATTAAAGAAATCACCCTTGACCATGGTAATGTGGTGGTTTGGGGACGGGTTTTTGGTCTTAAAATAAGGCAAACCCGTGACGGCAGACGCTCGATTATTGACTTTAACATTACAGATAAAACCTATTCTTACGCAGTTAAGGTTTTTGATGAATCGGACTATTGCAGAAAGCTTACAAACAACCTTAAAAACGGCTGTGTTGTGCTTGTGGCAGGTCACATTGAGTACGATAGTTTTGTTAAGTCAAATGTTATCAAGGCAAAAAACATTGTGGGAATTGAAGAAATTATTGAAATGGATGAAGCGCCGGAAAAGAGAGTGGAACTTCACCTTCATACAAAGATGTCGGCTCTTGACGGTGTTTCCTCTGCCGAAGAACTTATTGAAAGGGCTGCCAAGTGGGGACATAAGGCAATTGCAATTACAGACCACGGTGTTGTTCAGGCGTTCCCCGAGGCGTCGATGGCAGGTAAGAAGAATGACATAAAAATCATCTACGGTATGGAGGGCTATTTTGTTGATGACTCCGTTACCAACTATGTGGGTGATATTGACTCCTCTTTTAGCGGAAAATTTGTGGTTTTTGATTTGGTAACCACAGGTGAAAGAACGGGTTATGATAAAATAATCGAAATCGGAGCCGTAAAGTACGAAAGCGGAGCAGAGGGAGCAAGTTTTCAGACCTTCGCTAACCCGGAAATGCCCATTCCCACAAAGACTATTAACAAAACGGGAATTACGGATAATATGGTTTCAAAGGCACCTACTCAGGAGCAGGCTGTCAGCAAGTTCCTTGAGTGGGCAGGGAATGACTGCGTTTTGGTTGCCCACGGTGCCCATTCCCTTATTGAGTTTTTAACGAATGTATGCGAAAAAAATGAGATTCCTTTTGACTATCCTTATCTTGACACTTTAACCCTTGCCCAGTCTTTACTTATCGACAAAGAGGAAGAAAGTGAAGAAGAGAAAAAGAAAAAGCCGAAAAATTTCCGACTGGGTACACTTATTAAGTTTTTCCGCCTGCAAAATGAAGAGGCAAACAGAGCGGAAGAGGATGCCCATATACTCGCCAAGATTTTTGACAAAATGATAGATATGATGGAGGTGCAGGGCGTTAAAACCCTTAAACAAATCAACGAACTTTTACCCGTTGACCCTAAAAAACTTCCCGCATATCACATTATTTTACTTGCTCAAAACAAGGTGGGCTTAAAAAATTTATATAAAATTATCAGCAATTCAAATTTGGTATGCTATAACCGCAGACCGAGAATACCTTTGAGTTTTCTTCAAAAGCACAGAGAGGGTATTATAGTTGGCTCCGCCTGTGAGTCGGGGCAGGTTTATAGGGCAGTTCACTACGGTAAAAGTAAAGAGCAAATCAAAAAATATGCCTCCCTTTACGATTATCTTGAAATTCAGCCCAACGGCAATAATGCCTTTTTAATCCGTGATGGGCACTATCAAAGTGAGGAAGAACTGAACGAAAATAACAGACAAATTATAGCCGTTGCAGATGAGCTTAATATCCCCGTTGTCGCTACGGGAGATGTTCATTTTTTAGAGCCGGAAGACAGCATTTACAGAGAGATAATTATGACAAACCAGGGCTATTTAGATGCGGACAAGCAGGCTCCCCTTTACTTTAGAACAACAGAGAATATGCTCAAAGAATTTGCCTATTTAGGTGACAGGGCAAAGGAAGTTGTTATAGATAACCCCGGTAAAATTGCAGATATTTGTGAGGAAATAAAGCCAATACCCGACGGAACATATCCGCCTCATATGGAGGGAGCAGACGAAAATCTTCGTAATATTTCTTACGAAAGAACTATGGCTCTCTACGGTAACCCCTTGCCCGACTATGTGCGGGAAAGGCTTGAAAAAGAACTTAATTCAATTATAGAAAACGGCTTTTCCGTTATGTATATGACGGCACAAATGCTTGTTAAAAATTCCAATGAAAACGGCTATTTGGTGGGCTCAAGAGGTTCCGTGGGCTCCTCCTTCGTCGCCTTTGCGGCAGGAATTTCAGAGGTTAATCCCCTTGCACCCCATTACCTTTGCCCGAGGTGTAAACACAGTGAATTTTTCTTAACGGGAGAGTACGGCTCCGGCTTCGATATGGCACCGAAAAACTGCCCCCAATGTGGTGAAAAAATGAACCGTGACGGCCACGATATTCCCTTTGAAACTTTCCTGGGTTTCCACGGCGAAAAACAGCCGGATATCGACCTTAACTTTGCGAGCGAATATCAGTTTGATTCCCACAGATATACCGAAAAACTTTTCGGTACAAGCAATGTTTTCAAAGCGGGTACCATATCCAAAATTGCGGAAAAAACCGCCTTTGGCCATGTTAAGGGCTGGGCAGAGGAGAAGGGTTTAGTCCTTTCAAATGCAGAAATTGACAGACTCGCAAAGGGCTGTGAAGGTATTAAAAGAACCACGGGACAACACCCCGGCGGAATGGTGGTTATTCCCACGGAGTTTGAAATTGAAGATTTTACCCCCATTCAGCACCCTGCGGACGATTCGAACTCAATTCACATAACCACCCACTTCGATTTCCATTCACTTCAAAACACTATCTTGAAACTTGACAGTCTCGGCCACGATGTGCCCACACTCTATAAGCACCTTGAGGACACCACCGGCACAAAGGTTATGGATGTTGACATTTGTGACCCGAAACTTTATGAAATGCTCACCTCCCCGGAGCCTTTGGGCGTAACCAGAGAGGATATTCAGTGTTCCACCGGTACTCTTTCCCTCCCCGAACTCGGAACGGGCTTTGTTTTGGAAATGCTTGAGGAGGCACAGCCGAAAAACTTTTCCGATATGATTCAAATTTCAGGTCTTTCCCACGGTACGGATGTTTGGTTGGGAAATGCCCAGGAACTTATTCGTGACGGCACCTGCACCATTTCAAATGTTATCGGTACCCGTGACAGCATTATGGTTTATCTTATCCACAAAGGCCTTGAAAAGGATATGGCTTTTAAGATAATGGAAATTGTTCGTAAGGGCAATGCGGAGCAGGGACTGACTAAGGAACATATCAAGGCAATGAAAGACCACGGCGTTCCCCAGTGGTACATTGACTCCTGCTTCAAAATTAAATATATGTTCCCCAAAGCCCATGCCGCCGCCTATGTTATTGCCGCAATGCGCCTTGCCTGGTATAAACTCTACTACCCCTTGGAGTACTATGCCACACTGCTCACCGTTAAGGGTGGAGATGTTGAGGCGGATGTGGTACTGAAAGGCAGACAGGCGGTAAAGGACAGAATTAAAGAACTTGCCCCTAAAGTTAAGAATAAAACGGCGGACACAAAGGAAAACGGTGTTTTTACCACCATGCAAATCATAAACGAAATGATGGCAAGGGGCATTGAGGTACTTCCCCTTGACATTTATAAGTCAAAGGCAACAAAATACAGCGTTGAGGATGGCAAAATCCGCCTTCCCTTCTCCTCAATTCCCGGTTGCGGTGAAACCGCCGCAATCAGTCTTGAACAGGCAAAATTCAAAAAGGATAAAGATGGCAACCCCACGGAAATAATTGAGGAATTTCTCTCCGTTGAGGATGTTGCATTACGCTCAAGCGCCACCCAAACCATAATGGAAATTTTAGAGCAGGGCGGTGCCTTCGCCAACCTCCCCCAAACCACCCAGATGACATTCTTCTAACTTGATGTTCCAAATCTTTTCTGCACCAAATTGTTTTTCCCTGCAACTTGGTGCAGATTTTATTATTGAACTTTTACTGTATTTATAGTATAATTAACCGATAATGCGGGAAAGGGGGAGCAAAATGGAGAAAACCTACTCTTTAACCAAGGGTAAAAAGTTTATTTCCGTAATTTTCGGTATGCTTTTATGCTCGTTTTCTTTGAGTGTGAATGCAACTCATTGGCTTAACACCCTTACAAATTTGTGTATTTTCGGCACGGTTTTAACCCTTTATATTTACAGTTTCTACGGCAATAAAGCAAAACTCGGCTTTGAACTCTTGCCCGTGGGCACCGTTTTTGCCGCCCTTTGCTATTTTGTTCCCGAAAAATTCGGGTTTGCCCCCATTCAACTCAGACTGCCCCTTGTCTTTGCAACGGGATTTGCGATTTTAGGCGTATTCACCCTTTTTGTGGGCACCATTTTTTCAAAAAAGAAATATAAACTTTTGCAATATTTTATCTATGTCGGTACCTTTTTAGTCAGCAAATTTACCCTTGAATATTTCTTCAAAGAGGGTTTAACCTCTCACATAATTCAGGGTATTTCAACTTTGGCTGTTATTGCCGTTGCCTTTATAATTTTCAGAGATGTGACGGCGGGCACCTTCGCCCTTGTTTCAAATATTTTTATCGGACTTTTTTATTTGGGCATAGACATTCTCTTTACTGAAAACAAATATTCTTTTATGAATTTTGCCTTGCCCGATAAAATTTTACCCCTTAAAAATTATTTTTTGGGACTCTGTGTTGGTCTTGTGATTTTTGCAGGCATTGCCCTTTTACCGAAAAAACTAACCCAATGTGAGAGTTACCGCAGTTTTCCCTTTTTCAAGTCAAAATACAGCGGTTATATGTATAACCTTTTCGGAACATTTACATTTTCCCTTTTCATTTTCCCCGCTATTTCTCTTTCTTGGGCTGTGTTTGACTTAATTACCGCCCGCTACAATTTCGGCTTTTGGACTTCCGCCTGTTATTCCTGTACGGTTTATTCCTTCGGGTGCTGTGCTTTGATAATAATTTTTGCGGTAATCCTTTGGAGAAATATGATAGACAAAAACCTACCGGTGCCCGTAAAGATGAAACCCCACCAATTTGCACATAAAGCACTCCTTGCAGTAAGTGTAGTAACGCTTATCACAAGCACAGTAATATTTATTACAGTTACGGAAAAAACGAACCTGTTAAGCGGTTTTTCCCACTTAACAGGCGACAAGATTATATTAAATATTGTTTCTTTGGCTTCAAATTTTGTGTTTATTCTTGTTTTTCTTCTTTTCGGAAAACGAATTTTCTCATATCATCAACCCGATGAGCAATAAAATCCGCACCCCACTCACGAAGTTCCTTTTCCCCTCCGTAGCCGTAGGCAACGCCGCAGCTTTTTACCCCTGCCAGTTTTGCCCCCTCAATGTCAAGGTAACGGTCACCCACCATAAGAGCTCGTGACTTTTCCGTTTGAAAATGGGCAAGGGCTCTGTTAATCAGTTGCTCCTTGGTTTCGGGTCGGTGGTCACCCTCGGGACAGGCGAGAAAGTCAATTTTAGAAATCAAATTAAAATGCTCTAAGATTTTTCTCACATATTTTTCCGGCTTTGAGCTTGCAATGGCAATTTTAATGCTGTTTGCTTTAAGTTCGTCTATAAAATCTAACATACCGGGGTAAAATTTCAAAAGAAACATACCCTGTTCACAGTAAAATTCTCTGTATTTCTTAACGGCGAGTTTACCTTCCTCACCCTTTATTCCTAAAATTTTTTCAAAGGATTCCAAAAGGGGAGGCCCCACAAATTTTCTGTGCCCCTCCTCGTCGGGAATTTCCCTTCCCAGTCGGGTGGCGGCATAATCCACCGACTTAAATATTCCTTCCCCCGTGTCTGCCACAGTGCCGTCAAAGTCCAGAAGGACCGCATCAAAGTTTGCTTTCATTAAATCCCTCACATTCGTGAAGATTATAACATAATAATAAAAATATTTCAATGGAGTGTTGAAAATGACATACAAATTTACACACGCTATGCTTTCATTAAAGCCCAGCGCAATCAGAGAAATTTTGAAAAATTCCGGGGATTCAATTCCCCTTTCCGCCGGCAACCCCGCACCGGATGCCTTCCCCGTTGAAGATGTTCGTGCCCTTGCTGCACAAATTTTAGAGGAAGAGCCCGTTCTCGCCCTTCAGTACGGTATCACAGAGGGATACGGCCCCCTGATTAAAGAACTTGAAAAGCTTTGTCATGAGAGATACGGTGTGGGCACTGAAGACGACAGTGTAATAGTTGTCAGCGGTGCCCAGCAGGTAATGTCTTTAATGAGCCAAATTTTTGTAAATGACGGTGATGTGGTGCTTTGCGAAGAGCCCGCATTTATAGGTGCATTGAACTGCTTCAGAGCATTCGGCGCAAAGCTGGTGGGAGTTCCCGTAGAGGCAGACGGAATGGATGTAAATGCCCTTGAAGAAAAACTTCAAAGTGAAAAAAATGTTAAGTTTATATATACCATTCCCAATTTCCAAAACCCCGCAGGCACAACCATGACTTTCGAAAAGAGGAAGAGGGTTTATGAGCTTGCGAAGAAATATGAAGTTATAGTCCTTGAGGACAACCCCTACGGCGATTTAAGAGCCACCGGTGAAGATGTTCCCGCAATTAAAAGTTTTGACACAGACGGCCTTGTGGTTTATTCCGGCTCCTTTTCAAAAATCGTTGCCCCGGGAATTCGTCTCGGTTTTACCGTTGCTCCAAAGGAAATTGCAGCAAAACTTACCGTTGCAAAACAGACTCAAGATGTGCATACAACCATGCTTGTTCAGTTAATAGTTTACCGCTGGCTTAAGGCGGGCAAACTTGAGGGACATGTTGAAAAAATCAGAGAGATTTACCGCAGAAAGTTAAATCTCATGTGCGACACCATGGACGAGTATTTAACCCCCTATCTCACCTATGTTCGCCCCGAGGGAGGCCTTTTTGTGTGGGCAAAACTCAACAAAGAATTTGATATGATTCCCTTCGTTAAAGCCGCCTGCGCCGCAGGAGTAAGTGTAGTTCCCGGCAACGCATTTCTAACGGATATGGATGCCCCCTGTGACTACATTCGCTTAAATTTTTCAACCCCCACAGATGAAGACATAGTAAAAGGAATTAAACTGCTTGCAAAGGTAGCGGAAGATTTTATTAAATAGGAGATATAAAAATGGCAGAAATTAAAGCTGAAAAAAAGCCAATCGTTTTAAGTATGATTCAGCCCACCAGTATTCCCACACTGGGAAACTACCTTGGAGCTTTGAAAAATTGGGAAAAAATGAGTACAGACTACGACTGCCTTTATGCGGTTGCAGACCTTCATGCCCTCACTGTTCACCCCGAACCCGCCGAGCTTCGCAAACAGACTCTTGAAATGTTTGCAATCTTGCTTTCAATCGGCCTTGACCCACAGGAAAGCATTATTTTCATTCAAAGCCATGTGGGTTATCACGCAGAGCTTACCTGGATTTTGAACTGCTACACCCAGTTCGGTGAGGCAAGCAGAATGACACAGTTCAAAGAAAAGAGCGCAAATCACACGGACAATGTGAATGTGGGACTTTTCGCTTATCCTGTGCTTATGGCTGCGGATATTCTCATCTATCAGGCAAACTTCGTTCCCGTGGGAGCAGACCAAAAACAGCACCTTGAAATTGCCCGTGATATTGCGGAAAGATTTAATAACCTTCGAGGTAACACCTTTACTCTACCCGAGCCATATATTGGTAAGGTGGGTGCAAAGGTTATGTCCCTTCAGGACCCCACCGCAAAAATGTCAAAGAGTGACTCTAACCCCAAAGCATCCATTTCACTTCTTGACACCCCCGAGGCAATTCTTAAAAAGTTTAAGAGCGCCGTTACCGATTCCGAGGCGTGTGTAAGATATGCCGAGGGTAAGGACGGAATAAATAACCTCATTTCAATTTATTCCTGCTGTACCGGACTTGACTATGCAGCCGTTGAAAAGGAATTTGCGGGTAAGGGCTACGGTGACTTCAAAGTGGCGGTAGCCGAGGCGGTTATTGAAGAACTTCGCCCCGTTCAAGAGAAGTACAATGACCTTATGAAAAACAAAGATTATCTTCTTGAAACCGCAAAGCAGGGTGCGGAAAAAGCAAGTCGCCTTGCCTATAAAACTTTAGCAAAGGCGAAGAAAAAAGTAGGTTTGCTTGTATAATTTACATAAACGGGAAATATTTATGCAGGGATTTATAAATAATCAACAAAAATGAATAAAAATACAGAAAACACTTGATTTAATGAATAAATAGTGTATAATGTATGCATAAATGAAAAATACAGAAAGGCGAAACACTATGAAAGAGATTAAAAAAGTTGCATTGGCATATTCCGGCGGTCTTGACACTTCCATTATTATCCCATGGCTTAAAGAGAATTATAACAACTGTGAAGTTATAGCAATTTCCGGTGATGTGGGTCAGGGTACAGAACTTGACGGTCTTGAAGAAAAGGCAATTAAGACAGGAGCTTCAAAGCTCTATGTTATGGACTTAAAGGAAGAGTTTGTTAATGATTACATTTTCCCCACACTTAAAGCAGGTGCGGTTTACGAAAAGGAATACCTTTTAGGTACCTCATTTGCCCGTCCCATTATTGCAAAGCGTCTTGTTGAAATCGCCAAGGCAGAGGGCGCAGATGCCATTTGCCACGGCTGTACCGGAAAGGGTAATGACCAGGTAAGGTTTGAACTTGCCATTAAGGCATTTGCCCCTGAAATGACTATAATTGCCCCCTGGAGAATTTGGGATATTAAATCTCGTGAAGAGGAAATTGAGTATGCACAAGCGCATAATGTTCCTCTTAAAATTAACCGTGAACCAAACTCCTCAAAGGACAAAAACCTTTGGCATTTAAGCCACGAAGGTCTTGACCTTGAGGATCCGGCTAATGAGCCGCAGTACAAGAAGCCCGGTTTTCTTGAAATGGGCGTTTGCCCGGAACTTGCTCCCGACGAGCCCACCTATGTAACCATTCACTTTGAAAAGGGTATTCCCACCACCGTAAACGGCAAGGAGATGGGTGGCGTTGAGCTTATTGAATACCTTAACGAGGTTGGCGGTAAAAACGGTATCGGTATCAACGATTTGGTTGAAAACCGTCTTGTGGGTATGAAGTCAAGGGGTGTTTACGAAAACCCCGCAGGTGCTATTCTTTACAAGGCACACGATGTTCTTGAGTCCCTTTGCCTTGACAGAGATACTATGCACTACAAAGAGGTTGTTGCCCATAGATTTGCAGAACTTGTTTATTTCGGTCAATGGTACACACCGCTCAGAGAGGCCATTTCCGCCTTTGTTGACTCAACACAGCAAACCGTTACAGGTGATGTTAAACTCAAACTCTACAAGGGCAATATCATCAATGCCGGTGTTACATCACCCTACTCACTTTACAGCGAAGATTTTGCCACCTTTGATGCGGACGAAGTTTATAACCAAAAGGATTCCGAGGGATTCATCAATCTCTTTGGTCTTCCCATTAAGATTAGGGCAATTCTTGACGCTGAGCGCAAGCAAAAATAATTTCATTTTATGCCGTTCGTTTATTCGAGCGGCATAGTTGAATATGTAAAGGAGGCCTACTATGAAACTTTGGGCAGGTCGCTTTTCAAAGGAAGCGGACAAAAGAACAAATGACTTTAATTCATCAATAAAAACCGACTCAAGAATGTATGCTCAGGACATTCAGGGGAGTATAGCCCATGCCTCAATGCTTGCTGCAAAGGGGATTATTTCTCCCGAAGACAGCAAGAAAATTGTAACAGAACTTGAAAAAATTCAAAGTGAAATTGCAAGCGGTGAACTTATGATTGACCCGGATGCAGAGGATATTCATACTTTCATTGAGCAGACTCTGACGGAAAGAATCGGGGATGCGGGTAAGCGCCTTCACACAGGCAGGAGCAGAAATGACCAGGTCGCCCTTGATATTCGTCTTTATCTGCGCGATGAGTGCGACACATTGCTTACTCTTCTTAGTGGGCTTATTGAAACAAAAAAAAAAAAAGGGGAGGAATATGCTTCGGCAATTATGCCCGGCTACACCCACCTTCAAAGGGCACAGCCCATCACTTTTAAGACACATTTAAGCGCTTATACCGAAATGTTAAAGCGTGACATATCAAGAATAGAGGACGCTAAAAAGAGGATGAATTCTTCCCCTTTGGGTTCAGGCGCTTTGGCAGGTACAACCTACCCCATTGACCGTGATATGACGGCAAAGGCACTGGGTTTTGATTCATATACGGCAAGCACCCTTGACGGTGTTTCCGACAGGGATTTTTGTATTGAACTTGCAGCGGCCCTTTCCATAGTTATGGTGCACCTTTCAAGGTTTTGTGAGGAAATCATTTTATGGTGTTCTTGGGAGTTTAAGTTCGTTGAGCTTGACGATGCTTTCAGCACAGGCTCAAGCATTATGCCACAAAAGAAAAATCCCGACATAGCGGAGCTTGTCAGGGGCAAAAGCGGCAGGGTTTTCGGAGATTTAATCACCCTGCTTACCGTTATGAAGGGACTTCCCCTTGCATATAACAAAGATATGCAGGAGGACAAAGATGCAGTTTTTGATGCCTTTGATACGGTTAAAATTTGCCTTACAACCTTAATCCCTATGGTTGATACGATGAAGGCGATTCCCGAAAATATGAGAAAGGCGGCGGCAGGTGGCTTTATAAATGCCACAGACTGTGCGGACTACCTCGTTTCAAAGGGGCTTGCATTCAGAGACGCCTACAAGGTAACGGGGGAAGCGGTGGCATTTTGCATTGAAAAATCCCTCACCCTCGAAACCCTTCCCATTGAAGAGTACAAAAAAATCTGTGAACTCTTTGATGAGGGTGTTTATGAGGCGATTAAACTTGAAAACTGTGTAAAACGCAGAGGTATGTAAATAAACTCTAAATAAAAAACGAAGGACTTGTCATTTGGCAAGTCCTTTAAATTTTACTATTACTCTACATCATCCATGGTTACGGCGTAAATTTCTTCCTGTGTGCCACCCTCGAGACCGATTCTTTCCCGTTCTTTCAATACCGCAATAACCTTGTTGTGCTTTTCGTCGGTATAGTCCCAGAAAAGAACATAGGGAATAAAGCAGAGTATATGTCCCACCAAGTCAAAGGCCTGACCTATACACATACAAACGGCTCTTATGTCGTCAACAAAGAGAATATCATAGTCTGCGGAGAAGCCCACACGGTAGAATAAAATGGGGATAATAAGTGAAATGATGGATGAAACCGGGTTTGTCAGCCAGGAAACAACACCTGCAAAGTTTTCAAGTCTTTCACCTGAAAGGTACATTTGGTAGTCCCCTATACGAACATTCATATCTGCCTCCGCAAGTTTTATTGCAGAGGTGAGCATATCTCCTATGCATAAAACAATCAGCATTATAAGACCACTCATAAAGTAGTTGTCCTTAAAAACAGTAAAGGCAACAATGTAGCCGGCAGACTGCCAAGCAAGAACAAGTCGTTTAGTAACAACCATTGCCTTGTAACTGAAGCGCTTTCTTATCCAAGGGGCAAGGAAAGCTCCCGGATTTCCCACAAATTTAACAAGATTTTGGACTAAAACATAGATTAAGCCCTGTTCTCGCCAGGTGTAAATCAGAATAACATCCTTAATGGCAAGAGAACCGTTACCTAAAGCGTCAATCATACCCGAAATGGCATTAATCCAAATATATTTGTTTTTCATAACCCCGTCAATACCGTCCCAGAAGGGAATATATTTTTTCTTTTCAATCGGTGGCTGGGGAATTCGTTCCTGAATTGAGCCCATACCTTTGAACATAATAACGGTACAGAAAATCGCCATAACGGGAATAATATAACGGAAAGTATTTATATTTGTAAGACCACCGGTGTAAGCGGCGATGAGTGGGAAAATACTGTCTATTAAAATTGCATTTAACAGGTGGCTGAGTTTTTCGGGGTAACATCTCACAAGCATTCTTTCGTGAGCATTGGGTGAAATTTGGCTTGTAATGGCGTGAGCGCCGTTGGTGTAGGTGAAAAGCCCGTAAATGGTAAACATCAGGTAAAGTTGCCAAACCCTTTCCACAAGGGGCTGTTTGTAAATGGGAAGCCAGCATATGAGTAGGAACATAATCATTGCGGGGATAACATTAGGGTAGGCGAAAAGCTTATATCTGCCCAACTTTTTAAGGAAAAGTTTTCTGTAGAAAATATTTCGCAGTCCGCCCCAACCACAAGTGAGCCAGTGGGCTCCGAATATTTTTAAGGTGGAGCGCATATTAAGTCCGGGCAAATCGTTAACAAAACTCGTTAAGAAATTTGGCCAAGGCAAAATTTTTGAAAAGTCAAAGAATAAAAACAATAGACCGAGAACAGCAAAGAAATAGTAAATTCCTTTGAATATTCTTTCTGTCTTGGGGGGTAAAAAGCCGAGATTGTCGTTTACTATCATATTTAGAATTGACCAAAAATAACCCTGCACCATGAAGAAAGTACCGATAATGGAAAAGGTTAAAATGGGTATTTCATAATAGAAAACTACGAGCCAACAGCCGGTACCGAAGGACAAAAAGTTCAGAACACGCTGAAGGGCATAGTCACCGCCAACACCCAGAAGAACGGAAACATACTCTTTATAGGGTACATATTTGCCCTTTGCCGGGAGATGCCAATGGTCTTTAAATTCTTTGAAGAGGGCTTTGATTTTATTCATCTTCCTTGTCCTCCTCTTCTTTTAATTCATCGTCATTCAGGTAAGATTTATGAATATATTCCTTTTCCTCCTTAAGTCTTTGAAGTTTTGCCTTGCCCTTTTTAGTCATTAAGAAGTCTTCCTTGAAGAGATTTCTCACTACCTCAACTCCCACAATTGCAAAGCAGGGTATCAAAACAAATACCACGAGAATAATAACTGCGGTGGTGTTCATTTCGTCTCTCTCTTCTTGAGGTTCTTCGGCAGTCTCTTCTTCGGTTTCTTCCTCTTGCGTGGTTTCCTCCTCTAAAATTTCTCCCTCCTCAATGGCTCGCTTTGTAAAGTATTCTTGACATTCTTCATAGGTTGAATTGAAGATGGGCTCGTCCGCATAAAAGGCATTTTCACTTTTCGGTTGCCATTTGCCACCAAGTTCAACAGAGTCTTCACTGCCACCTATATAAAATCTTTCAATTGCGTCGGACTTATAAAAACTGTGGTGTCCTATGGACTCAACACTTTCGGGAATATAAAATGAATATCTGAAGCCCGTACAAAAACTGAAAGCATCACAGCCGATGGTTTTAAGGTTTTCGGGGAGTTTCACCGTTTGAAGCCACCAGCACTTAAAAAAGGACATGTCTCCGATTTCAATGAGGGAGTCGGGGAAATACACATGGTAAAGAGATTCACACTTATAAAATGAATTTTTTGCAAGGCGCTCAACCCCCTCGGGAATAGTATATTCTCTGGTCACTTCACCGTTTGTTTCGTGGCAAATAGGGAAGGCCAAAAGTGTTTTCATATCTCCGGTAAACAGAACACCGTCGATGTCTTTGTAATGGGGATTGCTGTCATCAACCGTAATTGATTTTAATGCTTTGCAGTAAACGAAGGCCTTTTCGTCAATTCTTTTTACATTGGGGCCTATGTGGATATGCTCAATATATTCGTCACTTATTATGGTATATTGGTCAACGGCAACCACATTTTTACTTTCATCCGGGAGCCAAACATTTCCCTTACTTGTCCTTGTTTTAACCAACACCTTGTCAACAACCACTTTGGTTATTGTGCTGTTACCGTTAAAACCCTCAAAAATGTAGCCACCCTCGTTGCTGCTGTAACCGAATTCATATGTCGGTCTTGCCAGCATATTTAAACTGGCAAATAGGGAAATTCCCACAAATATTATCAGAATTACAGACAAAAAGACTTTTTTACTTGTTTTCATATTACTCCCCCAAATGAATATATAGTTTTTTACTTGTCAATATCAATGGTGCCGGTATCTTCCTTATAGGTTAAATATCTCGTATATTCTTTGTAGGTATCGACAGTTGCCTGAGTTTTACTGTAAAGAAGCACCTTTACCATATCTTCAAAATGTTTTGTGGAATGGGAATGGGTGAAGTTCTTAATATACCAAGTCTGCTGCGGGAAAAGTGCGGTGGAGGCATCAATGTTTTTGCCCGGTGAAATATACTTCGGGTTCGCTTTTGCAAGGTATTTCTCACTTAAAGTTTCACCGTGTTTTGCCACAGTTGCCCCAAAGGAAGCGTATTTAAGGTCAATTACCGTGTCCGTCTCATTCACCCAAGAGGGCACCATAAACATACCGGAATAGCCGTATCTTGCGATAACATAAAGATTTGCCTTGTTATTGATATTTTCAAGGGTTTGTGCTTTGTAGGGGCAATCCGGTGTGTATTTTTCCGCATTTGCTCCCACCACGGAAAGGGGAGAAGCCATAATAACCAATGCTAAAACCACACATAAAAACTTACTTTTAAGCGTTCTTTTTATTTAAGTCACTTCCTAAATATTCAATATAAGTTATCATATCAAAAACTGTAATATATTTCAATAGTTTTGTAACTTTTCTGTCATTGACTTTAATGCTCTATATATTATAATTAAAACGAAAGTAAAGTGGGGAGTATCGTAAAATGACAAAGAAAAAAGTTTTTTCATTGTTTCTTGCTCTGTCACTCATGGTACTTGCGGTAGTGTATTCCTTTAGCAGCGGAATTATTTCCTCAAGCCTGGTTTTGAGCAAAAACGGTACAACTGAATATAGCACTCTCACCTCCCTTGATACTACAAGAATGGAGCAGGCAACCCTGTCTGCCGTGGCATCCACCACAAGGGGAGTAAAACATTCCACCACTATGGAAAGCGCAAGTGTCAGCGAAAGTGAGAGCGAAAGCGAAAGTGAAAGCACAAGTGAAACGGAAAGTGTAAAATTGGGTAATGACTTTTTTGTAAAGACGGTCTTTATCGGTGACAGTGTTTCCCTTGGGCTGAGAAATTATGTCACGAAGCAGAGAAACTCAGGGCTTGATTGTCTCGGTGAAGCAAAGTTTCTTTGTGCCGGTTCTATGAGTTATACAAATTCACTTAGAAAAATCGGCGAAAAAGACTCTATTCACCCAATCTACAAGGGTAAGGAAGTTACCGTTGAAGATGGTGTAAAGGAAATGGGAGCGGAAAAAGTCTTTATTATGTTAGGTATGAATGACTTTTGTGCCTACCCCACGGAAACGGGAATCAACAATGCAAAAACAGCTATTGAAAAAATTTTAGAAAAGTCGCCCGAAGCAGTAATATATGTGCAAAGCGTCACTCCCGTTATTAAAGACAAAGAGTACGGGAAATTTAACAACGAAGAAATAGATAAATTTAACACTCAACTTGCCTCTTTATGTGAAGAAAAGGACTGGTTTTTTATAGACATTTCTTCAATTCTTAAAGATGAAGACAATTGCCTTAAAAAAGAATACTGTTCCGACCCGGATAACCAGGGAATTCACATGAGCGCAACTGCCTGTAAGGTTTGGGTGGAGTACTTAACCGACCTATTTTAGGAGGAGACTATGAAAAAACTTATTGCAGTTTTATTTGTAATTATAACGATGTTTTCACTCACTGCCTGTAGTGGCGGGGAGGAAAATGTGCCTGAGCAACAAACAGAACCCGGGGTTGAGGAAATTTTTAATAAAATCAGCACATCGGTTACTTTGCCGGAGGATATTTTAGAATTATCCGTTACTGATTTAGAAGATTATTACGGTATCACCTCGGATATGTTTACCGAATTCAAGGCAATTCAAAATGCCAGCGGCTGGCAGGATGAAATCGTAATCATCAAAGCCGCTTCGCAAGAAAATGCCTCTGCGATTGCAGCTCTTTTAGAGGACAGCATAGAGTACAGTAAAGGGCAAATGAGAGATTACAGCCCCGAACAATATCAAATCCTTACAAAATCAAATGTAATTGTAAAAGGGCTTTTCGTCTCTATGTTTGTTTCCGCAGACTCTGCACAAATGGATGAAATTTTCAGTTCATATTTTTAAGATAAGTAAAATTCAGAAAGGAGGAACTGTATGGTATTTTCAAGTTTAATGTTTTTGTTTGTGTATTTGCCCATAGTCCTCCTTGGTTATTATATTTTGCCCAAGAAATACAGAAATGCCTTTTTGCTTTTTGTTTCACTGTTTTTCTACGGCTGGGGTGAGCCCACCTTAGTTATTTTAATGGTATTTTCCATTGTAATTAACTGGGTGGCAGGTCTTTTGATGCACAAAATACCGGAAAAGAAAAAACTGTTTTTGATTATTTCGGTAATAATTGACCTGGGAATGCTGGGCTTCTTCAAGTATGCGGGGTTCATAACGGAAAATATCAACATACTTCTACCCTTCCTGAATATTCCGGTAGTTTCCGTACCCTTACCCATCGGCATTTCTTTTTACACATTCCAAATAATGTCCTATACCATTGATGTTTATCGTGGGGACACACAAGTGCAAAAAAATCTTATCTCATTCGGCACCTATGTTTCCCTTTTCCCCCAGTTGATTGCGGGTCCCATTGTGCGCTACTCCGATGTGGCTGAGCAACTTGACCACCGCCAAGAAAATATAGATGACTTTGCCCGTGGTATTCGCCTTTTTATGTTGGGACTTGCCAAAAAGGTGCTTTTTGCAAACCCCATGGGAATTCTTTGGGACACTATGAGGGAAACGGAAAACGGTGGTATTTTAGCCTCCTGGGTCGGTATTGTCGCATTTTCACTTCAGATTTACTATGACTTTAGTGGCTATTCCGATATGGCAAGAGGTCTCGGCAATATGCTGGGATTTGAGTTCCTTAAAAACTTTGATTACCCCTATATTTCAAAGTCAATTACCGAGTTCTGGCGTCGTTGGCATATTTCTTTAGGCACTTGGTTCAAAGAATATGTTTACATTCCCCTGGGGGGAAACCGTAAGGGAACTGTCAGACAAATTTTTAATATTTTCATCGTTTGGATGCTTACGGGCTTTTGGCACGGAGCAAGCTGGAATTTTCTCCTTTGGGGAATTTATTTCGGTGTAATCTTGATTTTTGAAAAACTGTTCCTACTTAAAGTGTTAGAAAAAATACCAAAGATAGTTCAGCATATTTATGCCTTGGCTTTAATCGTATTCGGCTGGGTAATTTTCTACTTTTCCGATGATGTGGGTGGCTTTAAGGCCCTTGCGGATTTTGTCCCCACACTCTTCAGCGGAGTTTTAGTTTCACGAGATGCCCTTGCCAATGTAATTTCCTACCTACCATCACTTATTATCGGCTGCGTGACCACAACACCGATTATCAGAAATCTTTACGATAAACTGAAGGGCAAAAAGGGATTTATCGTCTTTGAAACAATAGCGGTTGCAATTATTCTTGTTTTATGTACCGCAAGTTTAGTAAACAATGCCTACAACCCATTCCTGTATTTTAAGTTTTAATTATGAAAAAGAACATTTCCACAAAAATTTTTATAGCTGTATTTTTGGTATTCTTGTTTGTGATGGGGTACCTTTATTATGCGTTGCCCGCAAAGGAATATTCTTCGGCAGAAAAGCGAGTTTTGGCACAGGTGCCGGAAATATCTGTAAAAAGAGTATTAAACGGCAGTTTTTCAAAGGACTTTGAAGAGTTTCTTGCGGACCAAACCCCATTTCGCTCTTTCTATGTGGGTATAAACTCCTACTTTGAACTGCTTAAAGGCAACAACGGAGCCAACGGTATTTATCTCGGTAAAAAGGGAATGTTAATTGAAAAGCCTGTTGAAAACTCGGACCGTTTGGACATAAATATTAAAAGAATAAATTCATTTGCCAAAGAGGTAAGTCCTAAAATATATGTGATTTCAGCTCCACAAAAGGGCTGGGTTTATGACAATTTACTTCCCAAAAATCACCTTGAATATAGGGACAGAGAGTACACGAATACTTTAAAAAACGAACTTGATGAAAGTATCACTTACATTGACCTTTCAGATGTTCTAAAGACAAACAGAGACAAAAACCTGCTTTATTTCAACACAGATCATCATTGGAACAGTGAAGGAGCTTTTCTCGGCTATAAAAAAATTTGTTCAGTTATGGGCATTGAAGAGCCCTCAGAGAAAGACTATAACATTACTAAATTAAAAGATAAGTTTTACGGCACATCCTACTCAAAAAGCGGATATTTTTTTACAAATCCGGATTATGTAAATGTTTGGGAAAGCAAGAAAAATGACGGAAAAGCAAAAGTCATAATTGACTATAAAGAGATTACTGTTCACGACTCTATGTTCTTTGAGAAACTTGATACCGAGTCAGACAATTATCATGTTTTTTTAAACGGTGATTCATCGGTTACCACCATTGAAACCAAAGCGAAGGGTGGTGCTCTTATGGTGATAAAGGACTCCTATGCAAATGTTTTAATTCCCTTCTTTGCTGACAACTACTCAAAAATTGTTGTGGTGGACTTAAGACATTACAAGCAAAATTTAAGTGATTTAATCGCAGAACAAGACATTGACGAAATTATGTTTATGTATCGAATTGAAAACTACTGCACAAGCAGAGATATCATTTTAGAATGAGAGAAGAAACCTTCTCTCATTTTTGCTTTAAAAACAGCCCCGCAAAGCATTCACGCTTTGCGGGATTTTGTTTATTCTGAAAAATGGTGATTAAATTGCTAATTGCCAAGGAAATAAAGATAAAAAGAAGTTTACAATTTTTGCATAAATGTCATGGAAGAAGTTGGATATTTTTTCAAAAAATCTAACTGTGGAACTGTTAGACAATTTATTTTGAAGAAGATCTTGAGAGGGGTCATGGTCGCCATGGTCAATTTCCACACCGTTTTTATCTATGGTTTTGTAATAATTGAGTTTGCAGGAGGAACAGGTTCTCCGGTAAACTTTTGTGCCGTCTATCTCTCCCACTAACTGCCATTCGCCGAAATTGTGGGGCAGTTTTGCCGTATCGGTTCTGATTACCTTTCCGCATTTTTCACAGGTTTGCTTCGTATAGCCCACGCTTCTGCAAGTTGGTGCTTTGGTAACTTTTTCACCGTAATTATGTGTGCTTGTTATTACCGGATCAAGGGGAGCATTACCGTAATATTTGTTATTACCCATATCAAGCCATTCGCCCTTGTAGAGCACATAGGTTTGTCCCTTTTCATCAAAAGTGAAGAGGTAAGAATCCTCCAAAGGAACGGAATTTGAGTATTGACCTACAACCCAATATTTATCACCCTCACTAACACTTGCTCCCGAGGAGAAAGTTACGGCATAGTAACCCTCATTATCAAAATGAGCGTTTGCTGAGGCCAATTTGGTTCCGTCAGTAGGTGATTTACCGTCAATATGGGAGTAAACGGAAACGGTTATGTCCGTGTTTTCAAACACATAGGCTTTAACGGAATTTATGGTACCGGTATGACTTGCGGTGTAAAGGTTAGCGGCGGTATCTGTATCTTTAACATTATTTGCATAGGCAGCAAAACCGTTGTATGAACTCTTTATATCACATTTGTCATTAACTTCAACGGTAACACCGAAAAGTCCCGAAATGGTGGGGTCTGAATAGGGAAGCCAAAAATAGCCGTTATCTCCCCAAAGTTTTCCCCAGGAATTTTTGCAAAGGTATGCTCCGGTAGAGGTCATCTGTTTAGACTTAAAGTTGTCATCCCAGCCCACAATACAAACCGCATGGTTATTTGCACTGGCGAGTCTGTTAATGGCAACTGTTCCCAAATCGCTTTTCTCGTATCTACCTGTAAAAAATGAAACAGAAACTCCGCCGTGTTTATAAACCCAGTCCTTAACACTGTTTACTTTGTCTCTGCTAAAGCGAACCACTTTACCTATTGTAGCATTACATCCGCTGGAAAATCTGTCTTTGTTAGTATAATTTCCCATATAAGAGGTGATTGTGCTGTAGGGGAAATCATTTTCAAGGGCAAGAGCACCGTCTGTTTTAAGCACCGATAAAACATCATATTCCCCAAGACCTAAGTTCCAAAGGTCTCCCGTATAGGTCATTCCGTCACCGAAGTAGCCGCTTGCCTTATCACTCCAGTAACTGTTAATGCTCCACCAGTAAAAATATGCCTCTGAAAAGTCCGTATTTTCGTTAGTGCCGTAGCCCTGCATAATGTAGTCGCTTTCAAGGCATGAGACTAATGAAAATGCGGCACAGGTACCGACGGCACCCTGCTGTTTAATGTCGGTTACATAGCCCCGCTCAACTGCGGAATACTTAGCAGGTAAGGCGGCAAATGCAGTTATACAGATTGATAAAACAACTAACAGCGCAAGTGCAATTGAAATGAGTTTTTTCATAAACTGACCTTCTTTTTGAAGCAGATAAATGGTTATTTGTATTGATTTTTATAGTTTTGAAAGTGTCTCCATTACATAGTTGCCAAATTCCTCACAGGTACACCCGTCATCTCTGCCTGTGGATTTAAGTTTCTTTTCTTCATACATACAAATGTCGAGGGCTCTTTCAAGTTTTTCCGACTCTGTTTGCTTTCCGATGTGTGAAAGAAGCAAAACAGATGCCCTAAGCATTGAACAGGGGTCTGCATACTGTCCTCTGCCCTCTTTTATCATTCTGGGAGCAGAGCCGTGGATTGCCTCAAACATTGCATATTTTTTACCTATGTTTGCACTGCCTGCGGTACCTACGCCGCCCATAAATTCAGCCGCCTCGTCGGTGATAATGTCGCCATAGAGGTTAGGAAGAACAAAGACTTTAAAGTCTTTGCGACGCTTTTGGTCAATAAGTTTTGCGGTGGTAATGTCAATGTACCATTCGTCTGTAACGATTTCGGGGTAGTCCTCACCGATTTTCTTACAAATGTTTAAGAACTTGCCGTCTGTGGTTTTAATAACATTTGCCTTTTGAATAATGGAAACCTTGCCCTTATTATTATGGCGAGCATATTCGTAGGCAAGTTTTGCAATTCTTTCGGTACCCTCCGTTGTGGTAACAACGAAGTCCATTGCAAGTTCATCTGTAATGTTAATACCCTTTGAGCCAACAGCATAGGCACCCTCGGTATTTTCACGGAAAAATACCCAGTCAATGCCATCCTCGGGGATTTTAACGGGACGAACATTTGCAAAAAGGTCGAGGGCTTTACGCATTGCCACATTTGCACTTTCAATGTTGGGCCAGGGGTCGCCCGCCTGGGGTGTGGTTGTGGGACCTTTAAGAATGATGGGGCATTTTTTAAGTTCTTCTAAAACATCGTCGGGAATTGCCTTGTTTACGGCGACACGGTTTTCTATTGTAAGTCCGTCAATGGTTCTAAATTCAATTTTGCCTGCCTGCACATCATCTTTCAGAAGGAAAGCAAGAACTCTTGCCGCCTCCTTTGTAATGATGGGGCCTATACCGTCACCGCCGCAAACGCCGATGGTAAGTTTGTCAAGTTTTGAAAAATCTACAAAGTCGCCCTGTTTTTTAATCTGTTCGTTTCTTTCGTTTTGTTCTCTTACAAGTGCTTCAAACTTTTTGAGAGCTTCTTGGAGCTGTAATTCAGTCATAGTTTTCTCCTGTCTATTTTGAAATATTTTTTGTGTAATTAAGCAGACCGCCGGCAAGAATCATAGCGGTTTGTCTTTCCGAGTAGTCATAATCAAGTTCATATTCCTGATTTTTGGTTATGTTTTTAAGCATAACCTTTTCGCTGTTTTTAAGTTTTTCTCTAATGCCTTCAAGAGCAAGCATATCGTCCCTGTCAATCTTATCGTAATCTTCGGCATTTGTAAAGGTAAAGGGCATAATTCCTGCGTTTATGAGATTTGCGCAGTGAATTCTTGCAAAACTCTTGGCAATAACCGCTTTTACTCCCAAATAAAGGGGAACAAGGGCGGCGTGCTCTCTTGAAGAGCCTTGACCGTAGTTTGAGCCGCCTATAATAAAACTCTTACCCGCTTCTTTACAGCGCTTTGCAAAGTTTTCATCACACTGTCTGAAGCAGAATGTTGAAAGGAAGGGAATGTTTGAGCGGTAGGGGAGAATTTTTGCACCTGCGGGCATAATGTGGTCGGTGGTAATATTGTCACCCACCTTAAGAATTGCGGGAGCTTCAATACTTTCCGGAAGCTCGGTGCTTGAGGGGAAGGGCTTAATATTAGGTCCATATATGATTTCAACGGAGTCCGCACTTTCCGGACATACGGGCTTTTCAATCATATTATCATTTATGATAAACCTTTCCGGTAGTTTGATTTCGGGCATTTCACCTAAATCTTTGGGGTTGGTAAGTTTACCCGTAAGAGCACTTGCCGCCGCTACCTCGGGAGACACAAGATAAATACTTGCATCCGCAGTACCGGAACGGCCTTCAAAGTTTCTGTTAAATGTTCTTAAAGAAACTCCCCCGGAGTTGGGACTTTGCCCCATACCTATACATGGACCGCAGGAACACTCAAGCAGACGGGCACCTGCTCCGAGAATGTCCGAAAGGGCACCATTAAGGGAAAGCATATTTAAAACTTGCATTGAGCCGGGTGAAATGGTAAGGGAAACATTTTCCGCAACCTTTTTACCCTTAAGAATTGCCGCAACTTTGAGCAGGTCAAGAAGTGAAGAGTTAGTGCATGAGCCGATACAAACCTGATCAATGGTGATTTCACCGATTTCACTGACTTTTTTAACATTGTCCGGCATATGGGGCATTGCCGCCATTGGATCAAGCTCGGAGAGATTTATATCTATAATTTCGTCATAGATTGCGTCTTCGTCGCTTTTAAGTTCTGTCCAGTCCTCTTCTCTGCCCTGTGCCTTTAAAAATTCACGGGTAATTTCATCAGAGGGAAAAACGGAGGTTGTGGCGCCAAGTTCGGCACCCATATTTGTAATGGTGGCTCTTTCGGGAACAGAAAGAGTTTTAACACCCTCCCCACCGTATTCAATGATTTTACCAACCCCGCCTTTAACACTCATAATGCGAAGAACTTCAAGGATTATATCCTTTGCACTCACCCAGGGTGAAAGTTTACCGCTGAGGCGAACAAGTGTCATTTTAGGCATTGTGGTGTAGTATGTGCCGCCGCCCATTGCCACCGCAACATCCAGACCGCCCGCACCGATTGCAAGCATTCCGATACCGCCCCCTGTTGGGGTATGGGAATCGGAGCCGATAAGAGTTTTACCCGGTTTTCCAAATCTTTCAAGGTGAATTTGGTGACAAATTCCGTTACCCGGCTTTGAGTAAAGAAGTCCTCTTTTCTTTGCCACCGACTGAATAAATCTGTGGTCATCCGCATTTTCAAAACCGGTCTGAAGAGTGTTGTGGTCAATATAAGCAACCGAAAGTTCGGTTTTTACTCTATCTATACCCATTGCTTCAAACTCAAGGTATGCCATTGTTCCTGTGGCGTCTTGAGTGAGAGTTTGGTCAATTTTTATTCCGATTTCAGTACCCGGAATCATTTCACCCTCAAGAAGGTGAGATTTAATTAACTTTTGTCCTATCGTATAACCCATATTGTTTCCTCCAAAAACATCATATTTCTCCATTTTATTTCAGTTAATTATAATATTTGTACAGCGGAATGTCAAGAAAACGGAATGTAAATTTTATATCACACAAAAGTATAAAAAAAGCGGTGCGGTTTTTTTGAAATAAAACCGCACCATAAAATAGAATTATGCTCTTGAACTGTTGTAAAGTTTTGTATAGAAACCGTTTTGTGCCATCAGTTCTCGATGATTGCCCTGCTCAATTATTTTGCCGTCTTTCATAACCAAAATGGTGTCACTGTTGCGAATTGTGGAAAGACGGTGAGCCACAATGAAACTTGTTCTGCCTTGCATAAGTTTTTCAAAGGCTCTGCGAATGTTAATTTCCGTACGGGTATCTATTGAGGAGGTTGCCTCGTCAAGAATTAAAGCGGGAGGAATACTCAACATAATTCTGGCAATGCAAATCAGCTGTTTTTGCCCCTGGGAAATGCTCGTGGAGTCATTTGAAATAACCGTGTCATAGCCCTTTGGAAGTCGCTTGATAAAGGAATGGGCATAGGCACTTTTTGCTGCTTGAATAATCTCCTCACGGCTTGCCTGCGGGTGTGCAATGGCTATGTTTTCAGCCACGGTTGCATTTTTAATCCAGGTGTCTTGAAGCACCATTCCGTAGCCGGCACGAAGGGATTTTCTGGTTATATCCCTAATATCAACCTCTTCAACTTTAATTGCCCCGCCATTCACATCGTAAAACCTCATAAGCAGATTTATTACTGTGGTTTTACCGCAGCCCGTGGGGCCGACAATGGCGATTCTCTCTCCCTTATTAACCGAGAGATTAAGATTTTCAATAAGTTTTTTGTCGGGAGAATAACTGAACTCAACATTTTCAAGTGAGATTTTATCTCCCAACTCATTTCGGTTTACCGCCTTTTCTTTATCGGCGGTTTCCCTTTCCTGTTCAATCAGTTCAAAAAGTCGCTTTGCACAGGCAAGGGCATTTTGAAGTTCCGCAATAACCGAACTTATTTCATTAAATGGTTTTGCATATTGACCCGAAAAATTAAGAAGTGCCGTAAGACCTCCCACAGTTACACTGCCTCCGAGAACACAAAGACCGCCCACCAGGGCAACAAAGGCATAAATTGTGTTATTTACAAATCTTGTTGAAGGGTTGGTGAGGGAAGAAAAGAAAATTGCTCTTAAGGATGCCTTAGAAAGTTCTTCATTTATCACCTCAAATTTTTCTTCGCTTTCTTTTTGTGCGCCGTAGGCGGCAATTACACTTCTGCCGGTGACGGTTTCTTCAATATATGCAGTTTGTACTCCTCTCTTTTCGCTTTGAAGCATAAACATAGCGTGAGTTCTCTTTGCCACAAAACTTGCCACAAAAAGTGAGAGGGGAGTTAAAAGCACGACCACCGGGGCAACCTTGTAACTTATGGTGAACATAATTACCACAGTTCCCGCAATGGTTAAAATTCCCGTGAAAAACTGGGTAAAGCCCATTAAAAGCCCTTGGGACAAAATATCCGCATCATTTATAACTCTGCTTAAAATTTCACCCACCGGGTTAGAGTCTAAATAGGAAAGGGGAAGAACGGAAATCTTTTCAACCGCCGTGTTTCTTATGTCACGCACCACAAAGCAGGAAATTTTATTGTTAATTACTCCGGCAATCCACTGGCTTAAAGCATAAATCAAAGCAAAAGCAAGAATGCCGAAAAGCGCCTTTTTAAGAGAAACAAAGTCCACATTATTTATGCCGTGGATAGAGTCAATGGCTCTGCCTGCGAGCAAGGGAATGAAAAGTGAACTTGTAACGGAAACGACGGAAAGCACAAGGGAAAGGAGAATTAACGGGTTATATTTTCTGGTGTAAGAGAGCACCTTTTTAACAGTCGTTTTATCCATTTTCATCCTCCTGTTCAAATTGAGAAAGATGAATTTCCCTGTAGGTTTCGTTCGTTTCTAAAAGCCCTTTATGTGTGCCCACAAAGGCTTTGCCATTGTCAAGTAAAATTATTTTGTCCGCATTCATAATTGAACCTGTTCTTTGGGAAACAATGAAAACCGCTTTGTAGTCAAGCTTTGAAACAGCCCTTCTCATTTCTGAGTCCGTAAGGTTATCAAGGGCACTTGAGGAGTCGTCAAGAACAAGAATTTCCGCATTTTTAAGAAGACCTCTGGCAACAGCAATTCTCTGTTTTTGTCCCCCTGAGAAATTTCTGCCCCCCTGCTCAACCACTGCGTCTAATCCGCCCTGTTTCTCCATCACAAATGACAGGGCTTGAGCACAGTTTAGGGCAGATTTTATTTCTTCTTCACTTGCATCTTTTTTTGCCATTAGAAGGTTGCTTCTGACAGTACCGCTGAAGAGTAGGGGTTTTTGCTCAACGAAGGCAACATTTTCAAGAATTTCCCGACTTTTTAAGGCATTAAGATTTTTTCCGTTTACAAAAACATTTCCCCGTGTTGCCCTGAGCATACCTGCCAAAAGTTTTACAAGTGTGGTTTTTCCCGAGCCGGTGGAGCCGATAATTCCCAGGGTTTGCCCCTCGTTAACAGAGAATGAAACATTTTCAAACAGGTTTTCACTTGCACCCTCATAGGCAAAGGCAACATTGTCAAATTCTATATATTTTTTGGTGTTTTTTTCTATTATTTTCTCCAATTTTTCCGTGGTTTCAATTTCCAAAAGAGAAGAAACACGATTCGCACAGGCAACGGATTTTGTCACGGTTACGGTGAGATTTGCAAACTTAATAAGTTCCACCAATATTTGTGACATATAGTTGTAAAGTGCCACCACCGCACCGCAGGTTATTGCCCCGGAAAAAGTTCTTTGGGCACCCATATAAATCAAAACTGCAATGGCTGTATTAACAATCAAGCAGGTTACAGGGTTTAGAAGTGCGAAAATTCTTCCCGATTTTAGTTCAAGGGCAGTTAAATTGTCATTCTTTTTCTTAAACTCTATATTTTCCTGTTCCTCTATGCCGAAGGCACGAATTACCCTTGTACCCGTAATATTTTCCCGAACAGACAAAAGCACTCTGTCAAGGGCTTCCCTTACCTTTGAATAAAGGGGTAAGGTGATTGCCATAATTAAAAGTACAACAGCACCCAAAAGCGGTACGGCTACACCGAAACCGGTTGCCGACTTTACATCCACCCGAAAGGCCATAAAACAGGCACCGATAACCACAAAGGGGGAGCGCAGGAGAAGGCGCAAAGTTAGGTTCACACCTGTTTGCACAGAGTCCATATCGCTTGTAAGTTTTGTGATTAAAGTGCTTGTGCTAAGGCTTTCTCCCTGAAAATATGAAAGGGAATGAATCTTTCTGTACACATCATTTTTTACCCGTTTCACAAAACTTACCGCTGTGATTGCGGAAAAATACTGTGCGGTTACGGAAAAGGCAAAACCTACTAAACCGAGCAAAATCAGTTGAATGCTCAGTTTAATTAAAAGGTTATTGTCCCTTGAAGGAATGGCATTATCAATAATACTCGCAACAATTAAAGGTACAATCAGCTCCAGTGTTGCTTCAAGCATTTTGAAAAGAGGCGCCAAAACTCCTTGAAGGCGACTTCCCTTAAAGTACGGAAAAAGTCTTTTCATTTTTCACCTTGTTTTTGCATATATTTTGCTTAAATCGAAACAAATGTCTTTCTCATCTACGCCAAATTATTGTATATGTCTTTTGAAATTTTGTCAACATTTATTATACAGATGTAAACTTTTATTGAAAATATTGTAATAGATGTTGTATTTTGGGTGAAAATGTGAGATAATATGCTAAACATAGACTGGAGGATTGTGTATGAAAAAGTTTATTGCTATAGTTGTGGCAATTGCAGTCATTGCTGCAGTTGCGGTTACAGCCATACATTTTACAAAGAATTCCAACAAACTTGACGAAACAAAGGTTATTGCCACTTTTCAAGATTTTGATATGGCAGACCATATTTTTGACGATATTCATAGAAATCCCGCAAGATACAGAGACTTTTTACCAAGGGACTGTGCGATGCCTAAGGAAGAGGTTGAGGAACTTATAGAAACCCCTGAAAATTGGCTTCTTTTCACCCTATTTATAGATGTGGCAAACGCAAGTGACGACACAGTAGCCGTAACACATCTTGAAATCCCCGAAAACGGCAAGGACGGTCTTTACATCAATACCAACATCGAGGGAGATATTTTTACTGTTTCACCGGGAGATAATGCGAACATCTGCGTAAGCGTATTTCTGAACAATAACGATCCCTCCCTTGAAGAGGTGGAAAAAATGGTCAAGGCTTTGGACATTTCCATACCCTACACCGCTTTAGAGAAAGATTTTAAAGAAATCCCCACAGAATTTGAATTTTCAGCAAAGGTAACAGAATAATTATGTTTTTTCGCAGATTTAAGCTCCAAACGGGCCCCCCGGAATTTATTATAGCGGGGCTTGGTAACCCGGGGAAAAAGTACGAAAGCACCAGACATAACTGCGGCTATATTTTCCTTGATGCCTTGGCGGACAAGTACGGTGTCAACATTAAGAAAATTCAGTTTAAGGCAACCACCGCAACAGCAGAAATTTCGGGGCACAAATGCCTTCTCTTAAAGCCACAAACCTTTATGAACAATTCCGGTGTAAGCGTTAGGGAGGCAGCGACATTCTATAAAATCCCCCCTGAAAATATTATAGTGATTTTTGATGATGTTTCCCTTGAACCGGGTAAACTTCGCATAAGAAGAAACGGCTCGGACGGCGGTCATAACGGCATTAAAAGCATTATCTACCATTTGAACGCTAACACCTTTCCCCGCATTAAAATAGGTATCGGTGCAAATCCCCACCCGGATTATGACCTGGCAGACTGGGTTCTGTCCACCTTTAGTAAGAATGAAGCGGGAAAAATCAATCAGGCGGTTGAAGATGCAATTGGTGCTTTGGAACTTATGGTTGAAGGAAACATTGAAAAAGCGATGAGCAAGTATAATTCTTAACTGGTGAAAAATGGCAGTATTGAACATTGTTTTGGTGGAGCCTCAAATTCCTCAAAACACAGGTAACATTGCAAGAACCTGTGCCGCAACGGGGTCAAGACTTCACTTGGTAGAGCCTATGGGCTTTAAGGTTGATGACGCAAAACTTAAAAGAGCAGGTCTTGATTATTGGCATTTGCTGGACATCACCTACTATTCATCCCTTGATGATTTCTTTGAAAAAAACAGGGGAGGCAAGTTTTACTATTTTACCACAAAGGCAAAAAATGTTCACTCGGACATATCTTACCCCGAAAATTGTTATTTGATTTTCGGTAAAGAAACAGCAGGTTTACCGGAAGAACTTTTACACGAAAACCCCGAAACCTGTGTGCGATTACCTATGATAAACAGCCCCGATGCCCGTTCACTTAATTTGGCAAACTCGGTGTGTGCAGGGGTTTATGAGGTGCTTCGCCAATGGAACTATCCCAATTTACTCTTAAAGGGCAAGTTAACCAAATTTGAGTAAGGTGAGAAAAATGACTAAAAGAATATTATCAATAGTTTTCGCCTTGATTATGGCATTAAGCGTTTTTTCTATTTTGGGCTTTGCACTTGAAAAAACGGAAAACGGCATTACCTATATGGCCATAAATTGGGGTGAAGATGATGACTTCTCCTCTTGGATGTTAATTTCGGTAAATCCCGCCACCGTTTCGGAAAACCTTGTTATTCCCGATAAAATTGAAGAAAAGCCGGTTTCGGACATAAAGGAAAATGCCTTTAATGGCACCAATGCGGTTAAAAGTGTACAGATTCCTTCAAGTGTCATCAATGTCAAAGCAGAAGCATTTAAAGGTTGTCCTGCTCTGGCAACTGTAACCTTTGCTCCAAGTGAGAGTAGTGTTACTCTCGGCAAAGGTGCTTTTCAAAATTGCACCAAACTTAAAACTCTTAATTTTCCCACACAAATTAGCACTATTCCCGAGGAATGTTTCAGTGGCTGTAAGGGCTTGTCAATGGTTTATATTCCAAACACTGTTACTGAAATCGGTATAAATGCCTTTCGTGACACAGCCATATCGGAAATTGAAATTCCCATTAACTGTGCGATAATCGGAGAGGGTGCCTTTGCAAAATGCCCTGCATTAAAATATTTTGTTGTAAATGAATATAACACTCATTTCAAGGCAGTTGACGGTGTGCTTTTCACCGCAGACGGCAAGACTTTAGTGCAATACCCCAACGGTAAGGAAAATACACACTACACCGTACCTAACGGTGTTACTGAAATTAGTCCCTTTGCTTTCGCATATTCCACTAATCTTGAAACGGTTACTTTGCCGTCAAGTGTTAAGGAAATAGGCAACAGCGCATTTGAAAAATGCACCGCCCTCACAAGCATTCAACTTCAAAGAGGACTTGAGACAATAGGAGAAAATGCCTTTACGGACTGTGGCAATCTAAACACAGTTACAATTCCCTCCACGGTTACCAACTTTACTGCGGCATTTTTAAATTCCGGGCTCAAAAGCGTTACCATTGAAAACGGAGTTACCACAATCAGCGAGCGTAGTTTTGAGGAATGCAGAAACCTTACCGATATTACTGTTCCCGCAAGTGTTACTAAAGTAGAATTAAACGCCTTTTATAACACTGCTTTGGCAACTGTAACCTTTGCTCCAAGTGAGAGTAGTGTTACTCTCGGCAGAGGTGCTTTTAAAAATTGCACCAAACTTAAAACTCTTAATTTTCCCACACAAATTAGCACTATTCCCGAGGAATGTTTCAGTGGCTGTAAGGGCTTGTCAATGGTTTATATTCCAAACACTGTTACTGAAATCGGTATAAATGCCTTTCGTGACACAGCCATATCGGAAATTGAAATTCCCATTAACTGTGCGATAATCGGAGAGGGTGCCTTTGCAAAATGCCCTGCATTAAAATATTTTGTTGTAAATGAATATAACACTCATTTCAAGGCAGTTGACGGTGTGCTTTTCACCGCAGACGGCAAGACTTTAGTGCAATACCCCAACGGTAAGGAAAATACACACTACACCGTACCTAACGGTGTTACTGAAATTAGTCCCTTTGCTTTCGCATATTCCACTAATCTTGAAACGGTTACTTTGCCGTCAAGTGTTAAGGAAATAGGCAACAGCGCATTTGAAAAATGCACCGCCCTCACAAGCATTCAACTTCAAAGAGGACTTGAGACAATAGGAGAAAATGCCTTTACGGACTGTGGCAATCTAAACACAGTTACAATTCCCTCCACGGTTACCAACTTTACTGCGGCATTTTTAAATTCCGGGCTCAAAAGCGTTACCATTGAAAACGGAGTTACCACAATCAGCGAGCGTAGTTTTGAGGAATGCAGAAACCTTACCGATATTACTGTTCCCGCAAGTGTTACTAAAGTAGAATTAAACGCCTTTTATAACACTGCTTTGCAAAACATAACCTACAACGGCTCTTTGCAAATGGCACAGGCAATGGTAATCGAAGCGGGAAATAACGGGTTTAATCCCGTAAATGATTCTTTGGCAAGTTATAATTTTGTAAATCCCTCTCGCACGAGTTTAACCTATAAACAGGCGATAATCCTTCACCTTGAAAGCGGCAAGCCGATTCCGGCGGGTTACAGGGTGGAATGGAGCCAAAACGGCGGTGCGTTCACACTCTCGGACAAGACCGACACAAAGTGCAAGGCAACCGCAAGTTCTACGGGAAGCACCACAGTTACCGTTAAAGTTTTCAATAACGAAAACTTTGAAATTTATTCTGCCCAAAAGGTTCTCAATGCAGATTGCAGTTTTTGGCAAAAAATAATTGCGTTCTTTAGAGGAATCTTCGGCAAACACGCCATATACGACAACTATTAGCCATAATTATAAATATAGAAAGAAGGTAAACCAAAATGTCTTTCAACGAATTTGCAGGTGTTTATACACTGCTCTTAACCCCCTTTAACGCAGACAAAAGCATTGACTACAAAGCATACGAAGAATATGTTTCTTGGCAGGCTTCCTTTAAGCCACAACACCTGTTTTCAGTGTGTGGCTCAAGTGAAATGACCAAGCTTACAAGGGAAGAGAGACTTAACTGTGTAAAGCTTGCGGTTAAAAATTCTAACGGAGTTCCTGTTTTTGCAACGGGTAATCTTGAGGAAAAATTTGAAGATGAAGTAAACGAAATCAAGTCCTTTGAGCAGGCAGGGGTAAGCGGCCTCGTGTTTGTTACAAAGGGTATGGGTGATGAGCCGGAAAGGCAGTTCGAGTATCTTTCAAAACTCGCAAACACCACCGAACTTCCCATAATTCTCTATGAGTTTCCGGGTTTCAGACCACATATTATGGCCCCGGAAGTTTATGAAAAACTTGTTAAAACAGGCAGGTTTATGGGCATTAAAGACACCACTTGTTCCCTTGAACAGATAAATGAAAAAATAGCCGTTCAAGGTGAAAGTAATGTTCTTCAGGCAAACATTCCCTACCTTTATGACTCCTACGAAATGGGGGCTCGGGGTGTTGTTGCCACTCCCACCACCTGTGGTGCGGATCTTTTTGTTCAGATGTGGGATGAATGGGTGCGGGGAGACAAGAATGCCGCCCTTAAAACCTACTATCAAATAATACTACTTGACTGTGCCATTGATTCAGGCTGGAATGCAAGCGCTAAGTACCTTTGTAAATTAAGGGGAGTAAATATGAAGTGGCACACAAGAGGGGATGCAGTCCTTTCTCCGGCAAGAATGCGCTCACTTAAAGCGTATTATGACTGGGCAAAGGCAGAAAATATACTAAAATAGATTAGACAATAATCTCCCGAACGGAGGAAAGAGTATGAAAAAATTAAGTGCAGAAGTTTGTGCGGTAACACATGCCGGCAGAGTACGCAAGGAAAATGAAGACAATTACAGCTTAAACGGACGAATTACAGGTGCAGAACTTAAAAAGGACAGTGCCTATGTTCATAAAATGTCGGAACCTTTTCACCTTGCGGTTTGTGACGGTATGGGTGGAGAAAGTTACGGAGATGTTGCAAGTAAAATTGCCGTTGAAGTAATTGCAAAAAGCGCTCCCAACATTTACGAAAGCGGAGATGATTTTTCCTACGCTATTTCCAGCAGTCTTGACGATGCAAATACCAAAATTTGCAATGAAATTGTCACTCGTGGTACGAGGATGGGAACAACCCTTGCTGCAATTTATGCTGTTAAGGGTAGAGTTATCTGCGTTGGTATGGGTGATACTCGTATCTACCATTTTTCAAAGGGACTGCTTGAACAAAAGAGTTTTGACCATACCCATGCACAGGGATTTGTTGACGCAGGTGAGGTTTCTCCCGAAGACAGCAGTTCTATCCCCGACGCAAAGCGCTTGACAAAGCATTTAGGTGTATTTCCCGATGAAGCTCCCCTTTCACCGGTTATCAGTGCCGTTGATGATGTTGAAAACGGAGACATCATTATGCTTTGCTCCGACGGACTTACAGATATGCTTTCGGATGCGGAGATTTCTGCAATTCTCACCAATGCGGACTCTGCTCAAGATGCCACGGTTAAACTTGTGCGCAAGGCACTTGAAAAGGGCGGAAGAGACAATATTACTGTAGTTACCGCCTTTATACAGGCGGAAAAGAGCACCATTTTTGTTCCCATTGCCAAGGCGATGGTAGGGGACAAAGACCCCGATTATTCGGAGGAATATCGCAATTCCTACGGCCCAAATATTCCGGAGGATGACGAGAGTGTGGCTTCTCCCTATGCAAATGCAGATGCAAGTGCGGCAGACCGTAAGCCCATAGATAAAAAGCAAATTGTAATAATAGCCGCAGTTGCTCTTTTCATTGTGGTTGCGATTGTTGCAGCAATCTTTATTGTGAGAGCGGTTAAGGGTAAAGAAAACGACGAATCCTCCACCACTTCCCTGAGTGACTATTATTCAAGTTTAAACTCCTCAACCACAGAACTTGATACTTGGTCAATTACCGAACCCTCCACGGAAGAAACAGAGAGTAGTACAGAGGAAGAAACTACAACCACAACGACGACTACTACAAGAAGGTATTCAACAACAACAAGAAGATATACAACAACAAAAAGAC
>CAYFRJ010000010.1:0-50702 GCA_964345625.1 uncultured Clostridium sp.
CACCGATTACTCCTGCTTGAATAGCAGCACCGATTGCAACACATTCATCCGGGTTGATTCCTTTGAAGGGCTCAATTCCCATATACTTTTTAACTGCTTCCTGTACAGCGGGGATTCTTGAAGAACCGCCAACCATAAGAACTTTATTGATTTCACTTGTCTTAAGGCCGGAATCACTCATAGCTTGACGAACAGGACCCATTGTTGCCTCAACGAGGTCGCTTGTAAGTTCATTAAACTTTGCTCTTGAAAGAGTCATTTCAAGATGCTTGGGACCTGAAGCATCAGCGGTAATATAAGGAAGTGAAATTGATGAAGTGGTAACACCACTAAGTTCAATTTTTGCCTTTTCAGCTGCTTCTTTAAGACGCTGCATTGCCATTTTATCAGATTTAAGGTCAAATCCTTGATCCTTCTTGAACTCATCAACAAGCCAATTGATTATTCTCTGGTCAAAGTCGTCGCCACCTAAGCGATTGTTACCTGCAGTTGCAAGTACCTCTTGAACTCCGTCACCCATATCAATAATGGAAACATCGAATGTTCCGCCGCCTAAGTCATAAACCATAATTTTTTGCTCTGTTTCCTTGTCAAGACCGTAGGAAAGAGCTGCTGCAGTAGGCTCGTTAATAATTCTTTTTACATCAAGACCGGCAATTTTTCCAGCGTCTTTTGTTGCCTGTCTTTGTGCGTCTGTGAAGTAAGCGGGGACGGTAATAACAGCCTGTGTCACTTTTTCACCCAAGTATGCCTCTGCATCGGTTTTTAATTTTTGCAGTATCATTGCAGAAATTTCCTGTGGTGTAAATTTTTTGCCATCAATGTTTACTTTGAAATCAGTGCCCATCTGTCTTTTGATTGAAGCCACGGTTTTATCCGGATTTGTGATTGCCTGTCTTTTAGCAACTTGACCAACCATTCTTTCTCCGGATTTACCGAAAGCAACTACGGATGGAGTTGTTCTTGCTCCTTCTGCGTTTGAAATAACTACGGGTTCGCCACCCTCGATAACTGCAACGCATGAATTTGTTGTACCAAGGTCAATACCAATTACTTTTGCCATAATAATTTCCTCCCATATAGAAATAAATAATTTATGAATTTGCTACTTGAACTACTGCTTCTCTTATTATTTTATCACCAAGCTTGTAGCCCTTACTGAATACTTGAGAAATAACATTTTCACCAAGAATTTCGTCTTGTATTACACTGACGGCAGAGTGAATTTCAGGATTAAACTCTTCACCGACAACTCCAAAACTTTCTACACCAAACTTAGACATAACATCTATAAACTGGCTGTATATAATTTCTATCCCTTTTTTATATCCTTCAAAATCAGTTTCTGCGTTCGAAGCAGCTCTCTCAAAGTTATCAATGATGGGAAGAAACTCATTTACAACATCAGACTTTGAATTTAAGTAAATATCAGCCTTTTCTTTAACAGTACGCTTTCTGAAATTGTCATACTCCGCCATAACTCGTAAAAGATTATCTTCACTTTCAGCTAATTTACCGAGAAGTTCTTCAACTTCTCTATTTGTTTTCTTTTTTGTTTCCTTTTTAGTCGTCGTTTCTGTTTTAATTTCTGTTTCGTTCTTTACATTTTTTTCTTTATTATCCATAATGTATCCTTTCTATTCCTCCAAAGCAGCAGAAATCAGCCGTCCCAATAAATCAGTTAGGTACTTTGCACCGGAAATAACTTGCTCATAGTTCATTCTTGTTGGACCGATAACTCCTAAAGAACCACTGTCATCACCATCAATATTGTATTTTGCGATAATTACACTTGAATCTTCAAGTTGCTTAAATTTATTTTCAGTCCCTATTTTTATATCAACAGGTCCTTTAGATGAGCGAATAACTTGAGTAATAGGCTCTCTTCGATTTAAAAATTCAATTAAATCAGCAGCCCTACCATCATAATCTTTAAGTGAAAGAAGATTTGAACTTCCTGCTAAAATATATTTAGAATCATTTGTACTTGAAGCTAAATCACTAATGGAAGCCATCAAAGGTAACATAACAAAATAATCATCATCCACAGAAGCTGCAATAGTTTGGATGGTTGCGGTCGAAATATCTCCAGCCGGCTTTCCTATAATATGTGAATCTACAATGTTGTAGAACTTTTCAAGAATTCTTGAATTTAATTCACAGTCCAATCTGCAAAGAGAACTTTTCAACAGCCCTTTTGATGTAAGTAATACCATCATCGCAGTGTAAGGGCCTACCGGAACAAGTTCAATTCTTCTGATAAGATTTTTATCACCGGAAGGTGCGGTAGATATACAAGCACATTCTGAAATATCTGCTAAAAGTTGCCTTGCTCTATTTACCAACATTTCAGGATCACCGGAAGCAGAAAGAATGGTAGAATCAATAAGTCGTTTTGTGTAGTCATCAACAGGTTTACTTTGCATAAGATTATCCACATAATAACGATAACCCTTTTGGGTGGGCACTCTTCCGGCAGAGATGTGAGGTTGAGTTAAATAGCCGAAAACAGCAAGCTCATTCATCTCATTTCGAACTGTGGCAGAAGAAACTTTTAAGCCGGTTTCAGAAATTAAACCCTTTGAACCGACAGGTTCACCGGTTTTGACATAGAGATCAACTACAGCTGCGAGTATTATTTTTTTTCTTTCGCTTAATTCGCCCACACATTCACCTCCGTTTTCCTTGAGTGCTAACATTAGCACTCTTTCTCGTCGAGTGCTAATTTCATTGTCATTATACCCTATACGAAGAGGTTTGTCAATAGTTAATTGTAAATAAATTATGAACTTAGAAGAAGATTATTTTGTTGACAATCCTTTTAATTCAGTATATCATTTAAATGGTGATTTTATGGAAATTATTGCGACTATTTACAACGATTACACTTCAAAATTCGGCGTTCCCCGACAATCAAATTTAGTTGGAGGAGAAAACAGTACAATTATCTTTGAACCTAAATATCGAGTTGATGAATCTTTAAGAGGTATTGACGAATTCAGTCATATTTGGATATTATGGCTCTTTGATAATGAGAATGATGAATGGTCCCCTACTGTTCGTCCACCAAGATTAGGCGGTAACAAACGAATGGGTGTATTTGCTACCCGTTCGCCAAATAGACCTAACCCTATTGGTATTTCCAGTGTTAAATTAGAAGGAGTTTTTAAAACACAAGAACAAGGTACTGTTTTAATGGTTAGCGGAGCAGATTTAATGAACGGTACAAAAATTATTGATATCAAGCCCTATTTACCCTATGTTGACAGCCATCCGGAAGCAACAAACGGTTTTGCTCTTTCTGATATTTCAACTGAATTTAAGGTTATCTTTCCTAACAATGTAATGGATATTTACACACAAGAGCAAATTGAAACACTTACCAAAGTTCTCAAGCAAGATCCAAGACCGCAATATATTAAGGATGATGATAGAGAATACGGCTTAATCTTTGGTAATCATAATATTAAGTTTACTGTTAAGGACAATTTGATTATTGTATTTAACATCCAGTGAAAAAGCACCTGCTTTGAGCAGGTGCTTTTCGTTTTAAATATTCTCCCGATATTTTTTTCTTACATATTTGAATGCTACATAGGCAAGACAAAGTAATAGAAAAACGGAAATATAAACTATATATTTTATGCTTTCGGAAGTCAAACCGCCTCCAACATTACCTGAAGAGCTTTCTCCTCCAAAGAATAAAGATTTATTCGAATAATCTGAAGGAATATAATTCTTAACATCATCCCACAATGTACTCATCAGAGCAAGAGTTTCGGGAGAAAGATTTCTGAAAAGTTGAGTTTTAAAAGCTCCTTCTTTAGGGTAAAGAAGTTCATCTTCAAAGTAAGTGTATTCAGGATTAGTGAAAACGGCAGTATGCGGTGAACCATAGCAAATATATTCAGCATTTGCAAGTGCTATTTCAGGTTCAAGCAAGAAATTCAAATAGAGCATCGCAGCTTCATAATTTTTTGACCCCTTCAAAACACAAGCCGCATCTACAAAATAATTTACCCCTTCTTTTGGATAGACTACTTCTAAATCGTCATTATTTTCTTTCATTGTAAGAAAATCTCCAACATAATATGGAGCAAGAGCAGCTTCGCCGGTTTCCATTTTAAGAAAAACTTCGTCATTTACATAAACCGGAGATACACTTTTTTGTTCTTTTAAAAGTGCGGCGGCGGTTCTCCAAGCAACTTCAGATTCCATATTGTAGTCTTGATCTAAAATACTTTGAGCAATCGCAAAAGCATCACGAGGGTTATTGAACATTAAAATGTTATTTTCATATTTTTCATCCCATAATACAGTCCAACTATCCGGTACTTCTTCAACCATTTTTGAATTATATATTAGACCAACATAACTGACTGTGTAAGGAATTGAATATTTATTCTCCGGGTCGTAGCTTAAGTTTCTGTACTTTTTAGGAATATATTTATAGTTGGGAATAGCATTAAAATCAATTTCCTCAAGCATATCTTCAACTATCATTCTCTCAATCATATAATCGGATGGAATCACAATATCGTACGACACACCACCGCCTTTTAGCTTTGTGTACATAATTTCGTTATTATCGTAGGTGTCATAAACAACTTTAATACCATATTTTTCTTCAAAAGCCTTGTTTACATCAATTGTGTCATCGGCACCGTCAGAAATATATTCTCCCCAATTATAAACATAAAGTTTTGTATCCTTAAGTTTTCTTTCATCGATTTGAGCAGCATTTGAAATGGTAAGTGGTACTAAAACTACAATCATTGATAAAAACAATGAAAAGAATTTTTTCAAATTATCACTCCTATAATTTATTTTTACCTTTTGATTTTTCTTCACTTTTAATTTGAGCGATGTTATAAAAAATCAAAAGAACAAGAATGCTGACAAAAATCAGTGCCGAAAGAGCATACATATCGGGTTTTACTCGTTTCTTTGTCATAGAGAAAATAACAATAGGAAGAGTTTGAAAGCCCGGTCCGCTTGTAAAATATGTAATAATAAAATCATCAAGTGAAAGAGTGAAAGCCATTACCATACCGGTAATGATACCGGGCATAATTGCAGGCAGAACAACCTTAAAAAAGGCAACAATCGGTTTGCAGCCTAAATCTTGTGCCGCTTCCGCTAAATTGGGATCCGTTTGTCTGAGCTTCGGTAAAACAGTTAATATTACATAAGGCAAATTAAAAGTTACATGAGCAATCAAAAGAGTTCCAAAACCAAGAACTGAATCAACCTTTAAAAATCTACCTATAAACACAAATAAAAGCATCATAGAAATACCGGTTACTATTTCAGGATTCATCATCGGTACATTCGTAACAGCCATAATTGATGCTCTAAAGGCACTCTTTTTATACTTTTCAAGACCTACCGCAGCCGCAGTTCCGATTACAGTAGCAATTAGTGAAGAACTTATTGCTAAAATAAGGGTATTGTAAAGTGCTTTCAAGGTTGCACTGTCATGAAATACATTTTTGTACCACTGTAATGAAAACCCACTGAAAACACTTGTGCTGGTTGAAGCATTAAAAGAAAACAGTAATAATACGATAATAGGCATATAGAGAAAAAAGAGCACCAAAAATATATAGATACGGGAAACTGTCTTCATATAACTATTTCCCCCTCATCTGATGAAAATTTATTCATAAAAGCCATACTGATAAGAATAAGTACCATTAATACGAGAGAAATAGCAGCTCCCAAGTTATAAGAATATGCTTGTTGGAACTGTCTTTCGATTACATCACCGATTAAATCAAATGCTCCTCCTCCCAACTTTTGCGAAATATAAAAAGTGCTGACAGAGGGAACAAAGACCATTGTAATTCCGCTCACAACACCGGGAATTGACATTGGAATAATACATTTTCTAATTACTGCCAAACGATTGCAACCAAGGTCTTGAGCAGCTTCAATCATAGAATAATCCAGTTTGGCCATAACGGAGTAGATGGGTAATATCATATATGGTAGAAAATTATACACCATACCTAAAATTACTGCTCCACCTGTGTTAATCATGTGAACAGGATTGATTCCAAGTTTTATCAAAAAAGAATTTATAATACCTGTATCTTGAAGAAGTGCCATCCATGAATAAGTTCTTATCAAAAAACTCATCCACATCGGCAACATAACAAGCATAACCATAGTTCGTTGTATTTTCTCGGACTTTTGAGAAATAAAATAAGCCATCGGAAAAGCAATGATTAAGCAAATTACGGTCGCTTCAATTCCAAACCAAATTGACCTCAAAAAGGTTGGTAAATACTTTGAAAGCGACTGAATATTTTCTAATGTAAAACTACCGGCAGCATCCGAAAAAGAGTAATAAACAACAAATAACAAAGGGGCAACAATAAATAGAATTGCCCAAACAATATATGGTGAGGCCACAAGTTTTGCGCCGAGTGAGGATCGATTATTCATACTTCTTCCTCCTCAGGCTTTGATAGTTCATCAAACTCATCACTAAATGAAGAATAATCACCAAACATTCCTGAATACTCGCTCTTTTTCATTATATGAATTGCATCAGGATCAATTACCATTGCTATTTTTGCCCCTTCAGGCTGAAAATCAGTGGTTTGAATCATCCACTTAAATCCGCCGATATCAACTATAATATCAAAATGAACTCCTCTGAATGTTACTGAAGTAACAGTTCCAAAAAGCATTCCTTTGTCATCATCAACAATGTCAATATCTTCTGGACGAACAACCACATCTACTGCTTCATTCTTTTCAAAACCTTTATCAAGACACTTAAATCTTTGTCCGGAAAAATCAACCACATAGTCATCTCTCATAATTCCGTCAACTATATTACTTTCGCCAATAAAATCCGCAACAAAGGCATTCTTTGGCTCATTATAAATATCTTGTGGTGTACCTATTTGCTGAATAATACCATTATCCATTACAACGATGGTATCAGACATTGAGAGAGCTTCCTCTTGGTCGTGTGTAACATAAACAAATGTAATACCGAGACTTTGCTGAATATTTTTCAGTTCAACCTGCATATCTTTGCGAAGTTTAAGGTCCAGAGCACCAAGAGGCTCATCAAGAAGAAGAACCTTCGGATTAACAGCAAGGGCACGCGCAATAGCAACTCTCTGTTGCTGTCCGCCTGAAAGAGAAGAAATATTTCTCTTATTAAAACCTTTAAGATTTACAATTTCAAGCATCTTTTCAACAGTTTCTTTAATCTCTTTTTCCTTTGCCTTTCTTACACGCAAACCAAAAGCAATATTTTCATAAACATTAAGGTGAGGAAACAAAGCATAGCGCTGAAAAACCGTATTTACCTGTCTTTTGTGAGGTGGCACGGAGTTCATTTTATTGTTCCCAAACATAACATCACCTTTGTCAGGCTCAATAAAACCGGCAATAATTCTCAATGTGGTAGTTTTACCGCAACCGGATGGGCCCAAAAGGGTTATAAATTCCTTATCTTTTATGTAAAGGTCTAAATTTTTTATAACTTCTGCATCACCAAATGAAACCGATACATTTTTCAAATCAATTATTATGTTATTTTCCAATTATCTACCCCTCTACAATATATTTTTAACAATACTACGGTAATATTTTACATGTAATAGAATTATCCTTTGCAAACTTAATCACATTTTTGTTATGTTCATAAGTCCATATTTTAAAATAATCCGAAGTTTCGGTTGCTGCAGCAAAAGTAGTCTCGTCAAGGTTAAGCTTATCACCTCTTGCTGTGAATACAACTAATTTACTGTCGTTTTTGAAACAATCTTTACCGAGTTTTTCCACATTTGAAGAAACATCAACTTGAACTAATTCTTTACAGTCGGCAAATGCCTCATCGCCAATTGACACAAGGGAACGAGCAGAAGCAGCATTGGCAATATAGATTGAAGACTTAGCGAATGCTCTTTTTTCAATAGTTGTAATGGAAGGAGCAATCTTAACTTCCTTTATATTTTGATTTTCTTCAAAGGCACTTTCACCGATAACAGTTACGGGAATATCATCAAAATCAGATGGAATTTCTAAAACTTTAGGAGTTTCTCCGTTTTTATAGTCAACGATTTTTGCCGTTGAGTCTTCCTGTACTACATAATAATAGCCGTCCTTGAATACAGGTTTCGGTTCTTCTTTAACTGTTGTCTGTTCTGCTGACTCTGAATTTTTTCCATTTCCACAAGCACAAAATGCAAATAGAACGGTTAGGAATACAAGTGTGAGTGCTAAAAATTTTTTCATAATGACCTCCAAGTTTAATAAATTCCTGCAACTTTACAGTTTTCTTGATGCTCCTCCCAGCTATTGGCATAGTAGTAGTTGCCCTGTGGGTCGGTAACAAAAAAATAGTAATTAGTTTCAGGTGGAAACAAAGTGGATTTTATCGATTTTAACCCGGGGTTGCATATTGCTCCCGCCGGCAAATCTTTACAGTTATATGTGTTGTATCGCAAACAAAGTGCATCATAGTCTTCGGTTGAAAAATAGGGTTTAACATATCTTTTCAAATAGAAAGCAGTAACATCACATTGAAGTCTTGGAAACGAAGAACTGTTTAGTCGGTTGTGAAGTACGCTAGCCACTTTGTCGCTTTGTGAAGAGCCACCTGACTCAATTTGCACTATTGAAGCTAATGTTATTATCTCATCAACAGTGTACCCTAATTCAGATGCACGAGATTTAAACTCTTCACTTATTTTTGAATTAAAATTTCTTAAAAACTTTTTTATCACAGAAACGGGATTTTCGTTACGATAGAAATCGTAAGTATCCGGGAAAATATAGCCTTCTAACAGAAATGCCCTTTCCTCTTTATTGGGGATTTTGATATTAAACTCCTGCAAGAGTTCTACATTATTCACCTGTTCTATAAAATCATCAAAGGAACAAACACCGTTTTCTTCAAGTTTCTGTGCGACTTGAACTACCGAATAACCCTCGGGGAAAGTAATACGAACAGTATTTGATGTGGTCGGTTCGGTTGTATTATTTGAAAAATCTTCATTTTGTTTTATGCTGCAACCGATAAATGATAGCAGCATAAGTAAAACACAAGTTAAACTGATAATATGTTTAGTCTTCATAAGCATTAATATAACTCGGTGATTAAGAAATCATAATCATCATACATTGAAATATCTGTTAAACAGTCTTTATTGAATGTTTCATCGTAAAACATTATGAAGTCTCTTGGCTGATATAACGGACATTCAAGGGCATGATACATTATGGAGTCTAACAATTCTTCTGTAATTTCACTTCGGTTTAAGAAACCGACGGAATTTCTAAGTTCTTTGCAATATAAGTCAATTTCACGATTACTGAAACCGCAATAATTCTTTTTGCCTTTTGAGTGATAGTACTCAAACTTGTCCGGAGTTGCAGTATCTGTTACTCTGCAAACCCATGCGTCTGCCTTATCGGAATTGATTGCATTTAGCAGTGTTTCTTCATCACAGGCAACAGTTTTTGTTTTTAATCCTAATGACTTTAACTGATCGGAAATATTTTCGGCAAGTTCAAAGTCAAAATCTCCTTCACTACCCAAATAATAGATAGTGAAACTATCAATTTCATCTTTTATCAAAGAAGGAACTGCCTCTTCGGGGTAATAGTCTCCTGCATTCTGCGGATATTCTCTAAAGCGCAAACTTAATGGTCGATAAACTCGTGAATACTGCTCCGCACCCAATTTTGAATCAAGAACCGAATAAACATCAATATATCGTGTTATCTGTCTTCGCACGGCAAAGTTCGTTAATTTTTTAGTATTAAAAAACAACGAAACATAACTCTCACTATTCCTAAATGCGGTTGTAAAAGGAGTATTGTTAATGTCGTCAATGATTTGGGGAGTAACTTCTGAACTAATGATATCAACTGTTCCTTTTGAAAGAGATTCTAGTAAGTCTTTATCGGTTAAATCCATAAAACAAATCTTGGTAAATACTTTTGAGCCGTTTTCAAAGTATTGATTGGCGTCAAGGGTTATTTTGTTGTCCCCTTCTTCATATTCTTGAATCTTATATGGTCCGCTGACTACTGAAGGCTGTTTAATCTTTTCTACTTTAGTAGTATCTCCCTTTACATAGTTACTGCTGAAATATGCTTTGGAAACCAGTAAAGCATTTATTTGAGAAATCGCATTAATGTTGCGAGAATTAAATAATATTGTGCAGGTGTAATCGTCAATTCTCTTAATTCCGCTTATTTCAGAAACATCAATACCGTCGGCATAATTTTTTGAAATGTAACTTTTAACCTGTGCTTCATAATTTTCAGATTCTTTGAAACTTTTTAAGTTCTCAGAATACTTTACATCATCGTAATAATATTCCTTTAGTCCCATAATATCATTCAAGTAAAAATCTTTGAAGATGCCTGTATAACTTGCGTCAGAAATAAAGTGAAAAAAGAAAATAATATCATCTATTGTAGCATGAGTGCCATCAGAAAAAAATAAACTATCTTTAATTGTAATAAAGTATTTAGTTTGCTTTTCACCTACAAACTCATAGGAAATACTGCCTAAACAGTTTACAAGTTGATTGTTAGCATTTCTGATTTGTACCGGATAAAACATTTGATTTGTAACCTTTTTATCTCCCTCATTGGTAGCATAAAAAGGATTAAAATTTCCACTGAGATTTGATACCGCTATCTTTAGAGTCTTGGTTTGTATTTCATTTGATTTTGAGCAAGATGATAAAAACAGTATAGAAACACATAAAAGCAGGCAAAGAATTTTTTTATTCTTTATTCTATTCATCTTTACCTCCTTTTCATACTACGAAACCGTGCTAGGGACATATAAAATGCCCTGCACGGTTTGTATTATTTGGAACTGCAGTAATTAATTCTTATACTCTTTGAAATCCTTGTAAATTTCTTCAGTGTAAACATTATTTTCACTCTTGTCATGAAGAGGATACCAAACCTGAGCAAAGAATCGGTTAACTTTTGCTTCATCGTCGTATGCCCATCTAAATTGTTTGTTCTCTATTCTTTCCATATCAGAGGGTAGTTCCTTATAGCACCAATGACCACCCTTGAGAACAAGGTTAGGACTCAACATAAACTCATGACCGTGTGCACACTTCCAAAGAATTGGGGTATACATATCAACAATCTCGGTTGCAAGACATTCACCGCCTCTGAAAGCTGCTGCCTTTTTAAGATCTTCAAGTGTTAGTGAGTTAAAATCCTTTGTTTCGTCGTAACCATGATCAATTATTTGCACCTTTGAAGGATCATCTTCAGGACGATAAATCTTTGTATCTTCCCACTTTGAAGAAAGAGCTTCACACTTTTCTTTACCGCCATAGTAAGCATTAAGACGAGGAGTAATATTATTTTCCCGCCACCAAAGGGAACCATAGATAGGAGTTTGAGCAATCTTCTTCATAAATGGCTTAATTGCAAAAGCAAAGGGCTTTGCAAGGAAAGCAAGCTTAAATTGAAAGTCAACCTGCTTCATCATATTCTTGAAATACTCTTTAACGGGAGTATAAGCTCTGAAATGTAGATAATCTTCAAGATCTTGGCTGTCTAAATACCACTGTCCATGAAAATTGCGTGTAGTAAACCAATTGGGGTTAAAGAGTTTCTTAGGATCGCCGAGGCCAAGTGTACCGAGAAGATACTCTTCAAACTCAAAGTTTGTAAGTCTGTATTCAGCACCTGAACCGATATTATAAAATCTTCTCCAAAACTCTTCCGGAACATCGTCACCGCAAATGTTTGCAAGAAGACGACCGGAGTCCTCAACAGTTGCCCATTCAAGAACACCATTTAGCGGAACATGATACATAATCGGTTCCATATTGTAAAGAAGGTCGGGATAAAGAATACCTGACTGACGAAGTGAAACCCAATATTTTAAACCCGATTCTGCAAATACCGACTCTGCAAGTACTTTTGAAACAGCATAGTGGTCATAAACAGAAATCTTAATGGGGTCACCGGTACGAGCCCAATGAATAGGGTCATCTCTTTCGCCGGTTTCTGCAACAGTGCCAATATAAACACACTTAATTGCATCCGGATCGGATTGCTCTTTAACTGCCTTAACAATGTTTCTGGCTGCACCAACATTTGTCTTAATTGTGTTAATGGGGTAATAGTCGGCTGATGGTGAAACCATACCACCAACATGAAGAACAAAATCGGCTCCCGTTACACCCTCAAGTACATCTTCATAATTCTTGAGGTCACCCCAAACGATTTTAACTCTCGGATCGTTTAAATAGTCTGCAAACATCTTTTCATTCTTCTGACTCTTACGAAGAAGAACAACAATGTTAATTTCGGGTTTTGCATAAAGTTGCTTGAATCCCTCCCAACCCATAGTGCCTGAAGCACCGGTTAAGAATACTGTTTTTTTCTCTGCCATGGTAATCCTCCTAAATGAGTAAATTTTACAATCACAATGTTACCATAATATAAAATAAAAATCAATATTTAATTAAATATATCTGCACTTTTCAGAAAGTTTTCACACTCAATCAATGCAATTATTTCTTTTTTATTGCTTTCTGTGAATAAAGAGTCATTACGGACTCTGCAAATCGTTTCTATATCAAAGCCTATTTGCTGCAAATGATACTTCGCATTAACAGGATATTGCTGCAACTCAATTACAGAGGTCATAGACAAAAAGCCGGCAAGTTTCTTTGACTTTTCCGGTTCGTATTTATAATTTTTGCAAAGCCAAGCATAAAATTCAGGATGAAAGTTAGCCATAACTCCGGAATAGCCCGAACAGCCGGCTTCAAGTGACTCCAAAAGTGTAGCGGAGTTAGCATTATAAATTTTTACTCCTGTACCCTCTACTGCATCGAGTTTTTCTTTGATTAAATCTATTTGACAGCAGGTGTCCTTGATAAACCTCAAAGGACTGATATCAGAACATTTTTTCAGTGTATCCGGTTGTATAATTCTCTTGTATGGAAAAGGACATTCATAAATACCAAGAGCTATTATAGGAATATTTGAAACAACCTTTTCGTAGTTCTTTAAGAAAACTTCATCGCTTTCATCTTGATTTGCAAATCCATTGGAAATAAACACATAGGCATCAATTCCGGTTTCAATAAAAGCATTTGCTTCTTTAATCTGCGTTTTAACATCTTTTGCCGTATGACCTGAAGCGACAACATTTATTTCCTTGGGCGTGTTGTCGACAACGAATTTCATTAGTTCATATCTTTCTTTGAAAGAAAGTTGAAACATTTCACTTGATTGACAAACGGCAAAAATACCATTTACTCCCCTTTCTACATACCATTCTATTAGTTTTAAGACAGCATTGTAATCTATCTTGTCATCTTTAGTAAAAGGTGTAATCATAGTTGGATAAACACCGTCTGCAATGGTTTTAATCATTATCATTCATCTCCGACAAATATTTTCTTACTTCACCAGCAAGATAAAAAGAACCACAAATTAAAACTATGTCATTCTTTTTCCTAATTTTATATGCCTTTCTAACCGCATCAATAGACTTTTCTTTCACAATTACATTATTGCAATACCGTTTCGCAGTTCCCGCTAATTCAACTGTACTCAATGCTCTGGGAACATTTGCCTTTGTAACTATAAGAGTGTCAACTAATGGCAATACTGTGGACAAATAGGCGTCGTAATCCTTATCTGCCATCAAGGAAGTAACCGCAATGATTCTTTTGTTCCTGCAATAACTCAATAAAAATTCTTTAAGTGCCATTGCACAATCTTCATTATGACCGCCGTCAAGAATTGTAATCGCATTATTATGTTCAAAAGTTTCCAGTCTTGCGGGAATTCGAGCATTTGAAATTCCCTCAGCGATATGAGAATTGTCTATAGCCGGAAAAACCTGCTTAACCGTTTCTATTGCGGTGATACAGTTGTAAACCATATGTTCACCCGCCAGTTGTAGTTCAAATGGAATATTTTTATAAACGGCTTTTATTCCTTTTATCGACCGCTCCGTTACTTTCAGTTCTTTTATACTTGGTACTGTTCTTGTTAACGACTTGGCAATACAATTTTTATCAATTGTTTTATTTACTATTTCCTCTTGAAACGGATATGTGACAACTTTTGTTTTTTCTTTAAGAATTCCACACTTTTCATTTGTTATTTTTTCAAGTGTATCTCCTAAAATTTGTGTATGGTCTAAAGAAATATGGGTAATAACGCAAGCAAGGGGTTTTTTCACTATATTTGTTGCGTCAAATCTTCCGCCAAGTCCAACTTCAAGTACAACATAGTCACACTTCTTTCGTGAATAGTAAAGAAACGCAACTGCAGTAACCGCTTCAAACTCAGTAATTGTGATTTTATTAGCATCAATCACACTTTTAACTTCCTCTATGCATGAAGCCAATTCTTCAGGTGCAATCATTTCCCCGTTGAATTTAATTCTTTCACGAAATTCAATTACATAGGGGGATGTATATAGTCCAACATTGTAGCCTGCGCTGATAAGAATTTCTGCAATAATTGTGGCCGTTGAACCCTTTCCGTTAGTTCCTGCAATATGAATTACTTTTAAATCATTTTCTGGATTACCCAATTTTTCACAAAGCTGTGCAATTCGAGAAAGGCCCGGCATAATACCGAACCTTTCAAGGGAATGTATATAGTTTACAGCCTCATTGTAATTCATCTTAACCAAGTTTTGCAATACTCTCTTCAAGCATAGCAATTTTTTCAGTATATTTTTCTGCCGCTTCTCTTTGTCCGGCAACAACATGATCAGGTGCTTTCGCAATGAATCCGGGATTATTGAGTTTATTATTAACAAATTCTAAATCTTTACGAACTGATTCAAGTTCCTTTTCAAGACGAGTTTTTTCTGCCTCAAAATCAACAAGTTCACCCATTGGAATATAAATTTTTGCATCTTCTGTAACTATGCAAACACTACCTTCAATCTCAAAGTCATCTGCGATTTTAACATCAGAGGCATAGGCAAGTCGTTGCATAAATATGCTTCCCTGTTCAAAGGTATCTCGGTGTGAGGTTGCAATGTAAATCTTTGCTTTTTTTGAAGGAGGAACATTCATTTCCGCTCTTCTGTTACGAATAGCCCTGATTGCTGTCATAATCCTTTCCATTTCAGTTTCTTCCAAATCAAAATTACGACACTCACAGTATTTTGGCCAATCGGAAATCATAATAGATTCCCCTTCGTGAGGAAGAGTTTGCCAAATTTCTTCTGTGATAAAGGGCATAAAGGGATGAAGAAGTTTTAAGGTGTTACTCATTACCCAAACAAGAACTTGTTTTACATTCTCTGCTTCTTTGCCACCTTTTTGAAGACGAATTTTTGATATTTCAATGTACCAGTCACAGAAAATATCCCAAATAAAATCATAAAGTTTTGCTACTGCAATACCCAATTCAAACTTTTCAAGATTTTCCGTAACTTCCTTTGAAAGTTTATTAAACAAACTTATTATCCATTTGTCTTCAAGTGCAAGTTCTTTTGGTAATTCACAAGGAACTTCCTCGTCACCGATATTCATAAGGATAAAACGAGCTGCATTCCAAAGTTTGTTGGCAAAGTTACGACTTGCACTGACTTTTTCGTCTGAGAAACGCATATCATTACCCGGACTGTTACCTGTTGCAAGCATAAATCTGAGTGCATCAGCACCATATTCGTCAATAACATCAAGGGGGTCAATACCATTACCCAGGGATTTTGACATTTTTCTGCCCTGTGCATCACGAACTATACCGTGAATAAACACAGTATCAAATGGTTCTTTGCCCATTTGCTCTATACTTGAGAAAATCATACGAGCAACCCAGAAAAAGATAATATCATAACCGGTAACAAGTGTATTTGTGGGAAAATAATGAGAAAGTTCAGGAGTTTCATCAGGCCAACCGAGTGTTGAAAAAGGCCAAAGTGCAGATGAAAACCAAGTGTCAAGTGTGTCGGGATCTTGATAACAATTTCCGCCACATTTGGGACATATATCTACGGCAGATTTAGAAATAATAATTTCTTCACAATCCTCACAATAATATGCAGGGATTCTGTGTCCCCACCAAAGTTGTCGGGAAATACACCAGTCTTTAATGTTTTCCATCCAATGGTAGTAAATCTTGCTGAATCTTTCAGGTACAAATTTAATCTTACCATTCTTTACAAATTCAATTGCCGGACCTGCAAGGGGTTCCATTTTAACAAACCATTGCTTTGAAACCCTTGGCTCAACAGTTGTATGACAGCGATAGCAAGTACCCACATTATGACTGTAGTCTTCAATTTTAACAATTGCTCCCTCAGCTCTTAAGTCCTCAACTATGGCATCTCTTGCCTCATATCTGTCCATACCGGCATATTTAGGATAATCCTCCGTGATGTGAGCATCCTCGGTCATACAGGTTAATATCGGAAGGTCATGACGAAGACCCACTTCAAAGTCATTAGGGTCATGAGCCGGAGTAATTTTTACCACACCGGTACCAAAATCCATTTCTACATAATCGTCCGCAATAACAGGAATTTCTCTATGTACAAGAGGAAGAATAAGAGTTTTTCCCACAACATCTTTATATCTTTCATCATTTGGATTTACCGCAACTGCAGTATCTCCAAGCATTGTTTCCGGTCTTGTAGTTGCAAGTTCCAAATATCCGCTACCGTCTTTGAACGGATAACGAAGATGCCAAAAATGACCGGGTTGATCTTCATACTCAACCTCTGCGTCTGAAATTGAGGTTAAGCAATGGGGACACCAGTTAATAATTCGCTCTCCACGGTAGATTAAGCCCTTATCGTAAAGGCGACAGAAGACTTCAAGAACTGCCTTACTGCACCCCTCATCAAGAGTAAATCTTTCCCTTTCCCAATCACAAGAAGAGCCGAGTTTTTTGAGCTGTTGTATTATTCTGCCACCGTAGGTACGCTTCCATTCCCAAGCTCTTTCAAGAAAACCTTCTCTTCCAAGGTCATCCTTTGTAATTCCCTCTTGCTTCATTTCTTCAACTATTTTTGCTTCAGTAGCTATAGAAGCGTGGTCGGTTCCGGGAAGCCAAAGGGTATCATAACCTTGCATTCTTCTCCAGCGAATAAGAATATCTTGCAAAGTATTATCAAGGGCATGACCCATATGAAGCTGTCCGGTAATATTGGGAGGTGGAATCACAATAGTGTACGGTTTTTTATCTGTTTCCAACTTTGCATGGAAATAGTTACCCTCAAGCCAAAAATCATATATGCGATCTTCAACATTTTTAGGATCGTATTGCTTTGCCAGTTCCTTTGCCATTATATTCAAATCCTTTCAAACAGAAATTTCAAATAAAAAATCGCCTCAAACAAGGTTATTTTTCCTCATTTGAGACGAGTAAGCATACCCGCGGTACCACTCAAATTGCTACACAAAGTGTAACCACTCAAAGCATTAACGCTGCTGACGGAGAGATTCTAATAGCTTGCGCGTTCTTTCTCTCGATTCCGAGGCTACAAAGGTAAAACTTCCTGTCAACTCACACCTGCCGTCGACTCTCTGTAAGGAAAGCAGTTACCAAACTCCCCATCAAAATCATTAGCGGAATTTTATCATATAAATCAATATTTGTCAATATAGTTTATAATAATGTCATAAATTCTTTCCAGCCAATATCAGCGTAAAATCTCTTTTCCACACTGAAATACTCCGTATTTACACATTTCGGTAATGATCATACAAGCTTCATCTTGTAGTTTTTGTGCGGTTATAATATCTCCGGCAAGAAAAGCATTATATAGCTTTACGAACTTTGAACCCATGAAGTTATATGTTGATCCGATGGCACCGTCTGCCCCATTGACAGACCTGCAAGACAAACTTCATCATAGCCGTTAAATATGGTAATATTTTCAATTCTTTGTTTAAACTGCTTCAGTGCAAAGAGATCGGTTGATGTATGCTTGATTCCGGCAAATCTTGAATCGTGATTAAACATATCTTCAACAATATCAGCAGTTAATCCGAAGCCGTTACCTGCGGGGAAATTGTAAATATACATTGGCAAATCCGCAGCAGATATTATTTCATAGTAGTAGTTTTTAATTGCTTCAAGGGGAAATCCATAGTAAAATGGTGCAACTGCTGAAATTGCATTATAACCGAGTTTTTTGGCTTCAAGGGCAAGTTCAACAGCAACATCTGTAGAAATCGAGCCCACATGAGCTATCATAGGAACGGCGTCACCACAAGCTGACTTAACAAGCTTAAATATTTTTTTCTTTCTTCTTTTTCCATTAGCATTGCTTCACTCGTGCTGCCACCCACATAGAAGCCGTGAACACCGGAATCAAGATTAAATTTTACTAATTTTTCTAAAGATTTTTCATTTATGGAATAATCTTCACTAAACGGTGTAAACAGAGCAGTAAATATACCTTTCATTACCAAAAATCCTTTAAAATAAATATAAAGGAATATTACACCACCCTATTAAAAATGTCAAGTAACTCTTGAAAATATGCTATATATTTGATATACTTTTAACAACAATTTATGAGGAGTAAATTATGAAACCTTCAATTATTCCGATCCCTTGCAAAATTAGGTATTTAGCAGGCAGCTCTAAAATCACAAACCAAACTGAAGTGTTCTACGATTTAGACAGTTCTATTGAACCAGAGGGCTATGGTTTAGCCATTGAAAACAACAGAGTTCTTATTTCTCACAGTGATGATAGCGGTAAGTATTATGCTCAACAAACTTTAAAGCAAATTATAGCCACCTGTAACGGAGTATGTGAAAACTTGATTATCGAGGATAAACCGAGGTTTAAGTACAGAGGCTTTCATTTAGACTGTTGCAGACATTTTTTCAATGTTGAGGAAACGAAGAAACTAATTGATGTTGCAGCCGCATTTAAGATGAATGTTTTTCATTGGCATTTGACGGATGACCAAGGGTGGAGAATGCCCATTTCAAAGCATCCTTTGCTTACTGAAATCGGTGCTAAAAGGCATATGAGCGCCTTTGGCGGTGTTATTGATGAAAACGAATATTTCTATTCTTTTACAAAGGAAGAAATAATTGAAATCATCAATTATTGCAAAGAAAGATTTATGACCGTCATTCCCGAAATTGAAATGCCGGGTCACGCAACAAGTGTACTTGCAACATATCCGGAATTAGGATGTACCGGTGAAGAAATTAAAGTACAGATCAAAGAAGGAATTTTTGACACTGTTCTTTGTTTAGGCAATGAAAAAACATACCGGTTTTTGTATGAAGTTCTTGACGAGGTTTGTGAAATATTCCCTTCTAAATATATTCATATCGGTGGAGATGAGGCTCCTCGCACAAAGTGGAAAAATTGTGAAAAATGCAACAAAAAAGCAAAAGAATTAGGTGTTAAGGATTATGATGAATTTCAGGGTGTGTTTATAAACCATATCGCTGAATACCTTAAATCAAAAGGTACAATTGCAATTACTTGGAATGAAAGTCTTAAAGGCGACAAACTCTCACCAGAAAATATTATTGTTCAACGATGGATGGATAAAAAAGGATTGAGTTACAATTTCGCAAACAAGGGCGGAAAAATAATTGAATCTGAATTTTACCGCTATTACCTTGATTATCCTTATGGTATGACACCCGTAAGCAAAACTTATAATTACCGACCTGTTTCAAAAAAAGTTAAAAATTCAAACTCTGTCATCGGAATTGAAGGGGAAATCTGGACAGAACATATCCGAGACTTTGATAGACTTTGCTACCAAACCTTTCCGCGCCTTTTGGCTATAAGCGAAAGTGCTTGGAGTAAAGAAGATAATAAAAACTATAAAGACTTTATGAAAAGACACGAAGCACTTAGAAACTATACCGAAAATTATGGTATCACTATCCCCGGTGTATCTGAATGGAGTATGTCCCCTTTGGCAAGACTAAGGGATATTATCAAATTCTTTAAGGGATCAATAAATACAGAAAATATCAGAAATTTGGTTAGAAATGATGACAAATAAATTCTTGACCTTATGTATTAAATTTGTTATTATGCTTTGGAATCTTTAATGTAGATGAGGTATGAAATTTGGCTGTATCAAAAGACAAAATAAGAAACTTTTGTATAATTGCACATATTGACCATGGAAAATCCACTTTAGCAGACAGACTGCTTGAAAAAACAAATTCTGTTGCCCTAAGAGATATGCAATCTCAACTTCTTGATAAAATGGACCTTGAAAGGGAAAGAGGCATCACGATTAAGGCTCATGCCGTGAAGTTAAATTATGTTGCCAATGACGGTGAAGAATATGTTTTGAACTTAATAGATACCCCGGGACATGTGGACTTTAACTACGAGGTTTCTCGCTCCCTTGCTGCCTGTGAAGGAGCAATTTTAATTGTTGATGCTACTCAAGGCGTTGAGGCACAAACACTTGCCAATACCTATCTGGCACTTGACCACGATTTAGAAATTGTTCCGGTTATCAACAAAATTGACTTACCCTCGGCAGATCCTGATAGAGTTTTAAAAGAAGTTGAAGATATTATAGGTCTCGATTGTTCCGAAGCTCCGAGGGTTTCTGCTAAAACAGGAGAAAATGTTGAAGAAGTTCTCGAACAGATAATAAAACATATACCCGCTCCCATTGCCGATGACAACAAGCCCTGTCGTGCCCTTATTTTTGACTCGGTTTATGACAGTTACAAAGGTGTTATAGTATATGTGAGAATAAAAGAGGGGAAAATTAAACCCGGAGACACCTTGAAAATGATGGCAACCGGTGCGGAATTTACTGTTGTTGAAACCGGCTATATGAGAGCAAAAAATGCAGAACCTTGTGCTGAATTAACCGCAGGAGAGGTAGGTTATATTACGGCAAGTATTAAAACAGTAGGTGATGCCCGTGTCGGTGATACCGTAACAACTGTTAATAACCCTGCAAGCAAACCACTACCCGGCTACAGAAAAGTTAACCCTATGGTTTTCTGTGGTGTTTACCCTGCTGATGGTGCGGACTATGAAAACTTAAGAGACGCCCTTGAAAAATTACAACTAAATGATGCGGCTTTAAGTTTTGAACCTGAAACCTCAGGTGCTTTAGGTTTTGGCTTTAGATGTGGATTTTTAGGTCTTCTTCACCTTGAAATAATTCAGGAAAGAATTGAAAGAGAGTATGATCTTGACATAATTACAACGGTTCCCAGTGTAATTTACAAGATTAAGTTAGCTAACGGAACAATTATTGAAATTGACAATCCTACTCATTATCCTGACCCTGCGGATATAATCGCCTGTGAAGAACCCTTTACGGATGCTCACATCTATGCTCCTGCGGAATTTGTGGGTATCATTATGGAACTCTGTCAAGATCGTCGGGGCATTTTCAAAAATATGGACTATATCACTCCCGAGAGAGTTGATATCCACTATGAACTACCTCTAAATGAAATTATCTATGATTTCTTTGATTCTCTTAAGTCACGAACAAGAGGATACGCTTCATTCGACTATGAAATAATTGATTACAGAGAGTCTAAACTCGTAAAACTTGATGTTATTCTCAACGGTGATATAGTTGATGCTCTTTCATTTATTATTCACTCCGATAAGGCATACAACAAAGCAAGAAAAATTGCTGAAAAATTAAAGGATAATATTCCTCGTCAAATGTTTGAAATCCCCATTCAAATCGGTATTGGAGGAAAAATTATCGCCCGTGAAACCGTTAAGGCAATGCGAAAAGATGTTCTTGCCAAATGTTATGGCGGTGACATTACAAGAAAGAAAAAACTTCTTGAAAAACAGAAAGAAGGTAAAAAGAGGATGCGCCACTTCGGCACGGTTGAAGTACCTCAGGAGGCCTTTATGGCAGTTCTTAAACTTGATGACAATGATTAAAAACAGCCCTATCGGTCTTTACATTCATATTCCTTTTTGTAACGGAAAATGTCCTTACTGTGATTTTTATTCATTTGTTCCAAAGCAAGAAATTATAGATAAATATGTTTCAAAACTCTGCTTCGATGTTAAATCGACAGACTGTAGTTTTGACACTGTATATTTGGGGGGCGGTACTCCCTCTTGCATCGGTACAGATAAAATTGTTGAAATTCTAAGGAATATTAATTTTACAAATGATGCGGAAATTACAGTTGAGTGTAATCCCTCTAACATTGGAAGTAAAGATAAAGAATACGACTTTTTAGCCCTTGCCCACGCAGGGGTTAATCGTATTTCTATGGGTCTTCAAAGTGCCGACAACACTGAAAGAAAACTGCTTGGAAGAAAAGCCGGCTGTGATGAAGTTTTAAGAGGTATTGAGCGAGCTTACAACGCTGGAATTACAAACATTTCTCTTGACTTAATGCTCGGAATCCCAAACCAAACAGAAGAAAGTTTAATAAAATCAATTGAGTTCTGCGTTAAAAACGGAGCAAAGCACATTAGTGCTTACATACTTAAACTTGAAGAAGGAACATACTTTTTTAAGAATAGAAACAAGTATAATTTTCCTGATGAAGACACAGTAAGCAACTTTTACCACCTAACAAGCCAATTATTAAGCAAACAAAATTATAGTCATTATGAAATATCCAACTTTTGTTTAGATGGTTATGAAAGTAAGCACAACTTAAAATATTGGCAAGGTGAAGATTATTTGGGAATAGGTCCCTCTGCCCATTCCTTTTTGGGTAAAAAAAGATATCATTATGAGTCTAATATTGATGACTACATAAATAATGCAACTCCTGTTTATGACGGAGAAGGAGGAGATTTAGAAGAAACCATATTACTCTCACTTCGTTTATCAACCGGTTTAAATTTTCAAAAATTATACCAACGGTACAACTATATACCAAGCGAAGCATTTATAATAAAATGTAAATATTTTGAAAATATTGGTTTAGCAAATTATTCTGAAAACAGTTTTTCCTTGACTCCAAAAGGCTTTTTGCTTTCTAATTCAATTATTGTAGATTTAATTGAGCTTTTGTAACTCAAATATTCGGTTAAAGTGACATTTTTCACTTGATTTTAATGGTATAATTTATTATAATAGACTTGTGTTTTCTATATGGAGTGATTATCATACAACTTTTAGAAGAAAGAATCAAAAAACAAGGTGAAATCATCGGTAACGATATCATTAAAGTAGATATGTTTTTGAATCATCAAATAGATGTTAAACTGCTTTGTGATATCGGAAAAGAGTTTAAAAGGCTTTTTAAAGATGAAGAAATCAATAAAATATTGACAATTGAAGCCTCGGGTATAGGTGTCGCCTGTATCACAGCCCAATATTTTGATGTTCCTGTTGTTTTTGCCAAAAAAGGAATTCACAGGAATGTAGGTAATGATATTTATGCCGGTGATGTTTTTTCATTCACTAAGGGAGAAACAACTCAAATCGGAGTATCAAAGAAATATATAAACAGAGAAGACAAAGTTCTTATTATTGATGATTTTTTAGCAAACGGTGCCGCAGTAAAAGGTCTTATCGGTCTTTGTGAACAGGCAGGTGCCACAGTCAAGGGTATCGGAATATGTATCGAAAAAGGATTTCAGTCAGGCGGTAAAGAACTTAGAGATATGGGTTACCGACTTGAGTCACTTGCGATTATTAAATCCATTGATAACGGCAATATTATCTTTGGTTAATAATAAAATTTAGGAGGTAAATTTATGAAAAAGTTCCTTGCAATCATCCTTTCATTAGCACTCGTGCTCGGTCTTGCTGCTTGTGCAAACAAGTTAGCCGATGGCAATGAAACAACAAAAGAAACACAAGAAGGAGCTGAAAAGCTAAAGGTAGGCTTCATCTTCCTTCATGACGAAAACTCAACCTATGACCGTAACTTCATTGATGCCGCTAAAGCGGTTTGTGAAGAAATGGGTGTTGAGTACATTCAAAAAACGAACATTCCCGAAGGCAATGAATGTTTCGAAGCAGCTTGTGACCTTGTTGATCGTGGCTGTGAATTAGTTTTTGCAGACTCATTCGGTCATGAAGATTTTATGATGCAGGCAGCTGAAAAGTATCCTGATGTTGAGTTCTGCCATGCTACAGGCACAAAGGCCCACACCGCAGGTTTAGCAAATTTCCACAATGCTTTTGCTTCAATTTACGAAGGTCGTTTTCTTGCAGGTGTTGCAGCAGGTATGAAGCTCAATGAAATGATTGAAAAAGGTGAAATCACCAAAGACCAAACTAAAATTGGTTATGTGGGTGCTTACACATACGCAGAAGTTGTTTCAGGTTACACTTCATTCTTCCTCGGCACAAGATACATCTGCCCAAGTGTAGAAATGGAAGTACAATTTACAGGTTCTTGGTATGATGAGACTTCTGAAAAAGAAGCAGCAAATAAACTTATCAGCAACGGCTGTGTGCTTATCAGCCAGCACGCCGACTCAATGGGTGCTCCCACCGCTTGCGAAACTGCAGGTGTTCCCAATGTTTCCTACAACGGCTCAACTCTTGATGCTTGTCCAAATACTTTTATTATTTCTTCAAGAATTGACTGGTCACCATACTTCAGATATATAATTACTTGTGTCCAAAATGATCAGCCCATTGATACAGACTGGTGCAAGGGCTTTGATGAAGGCTCCGTTGCTCTTACCGAGCTCAACGAGAAAGTAGCGGCACCGGGTACTGCAGAGAAGATGGCAGAAATAAAAGCAGCTCTTGCAGACGGTTCTCTCCATGTTTTTGACACTGCTACATTTACAGTGAAGGGTGAAAAACTCACCAGTTATTTGGCAGATGTTAATACCGACCCGGATTACACACCTGACACAGAAGTTATTGAAAACGGTGTTTTCTACGAAAGTACAAAGAGAAGTGCTCCGTACTTTGATCTCAGAATTGACGGTATTACTCTTCTCAACGAAGCATTCTAAAATATTATTAACAACTTTAAGATTTAAGCGGAGCTTAAAACACTCCGCTTAAATTATATTTAATTACAAAGATATTTTTATTTTTCAAAGTGTATTAACAGTTAATTTGCTTTGAAAAATGCAAATAGGAGGAAGTTATGAGTATCAATTGTGCAATAGAACTAAAAAACATCACCAAAACTTTTGGTAATGTTATTGCCAACAAAGATATTTCTCTTAAAGTAAATAGGGGTGAAATTCTCTCTATTTTAGGTGAAAACGGCAGTGGTAAAACTACCCTTATGAATATGATTTCCGGTATTTATTACCCCGATTCAGGACACATTTATATTGACGGTAAAGAAACCGTTATTAGATCTCCGAAAGATGCTTTTAGCCACGGAATAGGTATGATTCATCAACATTTCAAACTTGTTGATATATTTTCTGCCACAGAAAATATACTTTTAGGTCTAAAAGATGATGGTAGGTTTAACATTAAAGAATCTGCCATCAAGGTCAAAAAAATTTGTGATCAATATGGTTTTGAACTTAACCTTGATAAAAAGATTTATGAAATGAGTGTTTCTGAAAAGCAGACTGTTGAAATAGTTAAGGTGCTTTACAGAGGCGCAAATATACTTATACTTGATGAACCGACTGCGGTTTTAACCCCTCAAGAAACTCAAAAACTTTTTGCCATTCTTCGTAAAATGAAGAAAGACGGAAAATCAATCATTATCATTACCCATAAACTACATGAGGTTTTGGCAATCTCTGATAAAGTATCTGTATTGCGAAAAGGTGAATATGTCGGTACGGTAAATACAAACGAAACTAATGAAAGTCAACTTACCGAAATGATGGTTGGTCGCAAGGTTGACCTTAACATTGATAGAAGCGAACCGGTTAACTCTATCGAAAGACTTGTGGTAAATGGCCTAAACTGTATTAACCGTGAAGGTGTTAATGTGCTTGAAGATATTAATTTTACGGCTTATGCTGGTGAAATTCTCGGTATTGCAGGAATCGCAGGTTCAGGTCAAAGAGAGCTTTTAGAATCAATTGCAGGACTTCAAAAAGTACAAACCGGTGATATTTTATATATTGACCCTAAAACCGGTGAAACAAATAACCTTCGTGACAATACACCTCTTGAAATTCGTGAAATGGGCGTGCGTCTTTCTTTTGTTCCTGAGGACCGACTTGGAATGGGACTGGTTGGTAATATGGATATTATTGACAATATGATGCTTCGTTCATATAGAAAAAACAAGTCAATATTTCTTGAGAGAAAACAGCCTAAAAGTCTTGCCAGAAAGATTATACAAGATCTTGAAGTGGTAACGCCAAGCGAAACCACTCCGGTTCGTCGCCTTTCCGGAGGTAATGTTCAAAAGGTTCTTGTGGGCAGAGAAATTGCCGCATCTCCAACGGTTTTAATGGCTGCCTACCCTGTTCGTGGTCTTGACATTAACTCATCCTACTTAATTTATAACCTCCTTAATGAACAAAAAGATAAAGGTGTTGCTGTTATTTTTGTGGGTGAGGACCTAGATGTTCTCATTGACCTGTGTGACAGAATTCTTGTAATTTGTGGTGGTAAAATTTCCGGTATAGTTGATGCCAGAAAGACCACTAAAGAAGAAATCGGACTTTTAATGACAAAGCAGGGGGGTGAAATCAGTGAGTAACAGCATAAAACAAGTACGCGAACCTCTTTTTCATATTTCAAAAAAGACTTCAATCAACCCCATTCTTGCTTGGTTAATAAGAATTGTTGCGGTTATATTTGCTTTAATTGTAAGCGGTGTTGTCACTGTATTACTAACAGGTGAAAATCCATTAAATGTTTATGCCGCTATGATAGACGGTGCCATTGGAACCGAAAGAAGAATTTGGATTACTCTTCAAGATTTAGCCATTTTACTTTGTATTTCCTTAGCAGTAACTCCTGCTTTCAAAATGAGATTTTGGAATATCGGAGCGGAAGGTCAGGTTTTAATCGGTGGTCTTGCCACTGCAGCCTGTGCAATATCCTTTGGAGAGAAATTGCCGTCCTATCTTTTAATTCCGACTATGCTCATTGCAAGTATATTTGCAAGTTCAATTTGGGCCCTTATTCCGGCATTTTTCAAGGCTAACTGGAACACAAATGAAACCCTATTTACTCTTATGATGAACTATATTGCTATGCAAATTGTTTCATATTACTGCTTTATTCATTCGGTACCCAAAGGTTCCGGTAAAATTCCCACACTAATTAAGTCCAGTTGGCTCCCCCCCATCGGTGATAACGACTATCTCATAAATATCTTGGTCGTTGCTATTTTAACCTTTGGTATGTATATTTACCTCAAATATAATAAGCATGGTTATGAAATTGCAGTTGTTGGTGAAAGTGAAAAAACAGCAAAGTATATAGGTATTGATGTTAAAAAGGTTATTTTAAGAACTATGCTACTTTCAGGTGCTATGTGTGGTATCGCAGGTATGCTTTTGGTAAGCGGTGCAAACCATACCATTGCCAGAAACACGGTTGGCGGAAGAGGATTTACAGCAATTATGGTTTCTTGGCTTGCTAAGTTTAACCCGATTTATATGATTTTTACGGCAGGTCTCATAGTATTCCTTGAAAAGGGAGCAATTGAAATTTCTACACAGTACAGTCTAAACAATTCCTTTGCGGAAATTATAACCGGAATTATCATATTCTTTATCATCGGAAGTGAATTCTTTATTAACTATTCAATTAAATTTCGTGAAAGCAAAAGAGGAGGCGAACAGAAATGATTGTGGCATTCATACAAAGAGCAGTTGTTCAAGGTATTCCCTTACTGTTCGGCTCAACGGGTGAAATAATTACAGAGAAAGCCGGCAACTTAAACCTTGGCACTGCAGGTGTAATGTATGTTGGAGGTATTTGTGGTGTCATAGGCGCTTTCATTTACGAAAATAATGCGGAAACCGTAAATCCTGTTTTGGCAGTACTTATTCCTCTTTTAGCTTGCATCATCGGTTCCGCAATAATGGGGCTCATCTACACGGTATTAACAGTTACCCTTCACGCAAATCAAAATGTTACAGGTCTTGCCTTAACTACCTTTGGAGTCGGTTTCGGTAACTTCTTTGGCGGATCACTCATTAAACTTATTGACTGTGATGTTCCCTCAATTGCACTCAGTGCAACAAGCCGCTGTTTCAAAACCACACTCCCATTTGCAGACAAATTGGGAGTTTTTGGAAAGATTTTCTTTTCATACAGTTTTCTTGCTTATGGAGCAATCCTTATTGCTATTATTGCCACATACTATTTTAACAGAACGAGGAGCGGTCTTCACTTGAGGGCTGTAGGCGAAAACCCTGCCACAGCAGATGCCGCAGGTGTTAATGTAACTGCATATAAACACATTGCAACCATAATCGGTAGTGTTATAGCAGGACTTGGCGGTCTTTACTATGTAATGGACTATGCGGACGGTGTCTGGTCAAATGATGGTTTCGGTGACCGTGGCTGGCTCGCTATTGCACTTGTTATTTTTGCAATTTGGAGACCTAATGTGAGTATTTTCGGTTCAATTCTGTTTGGCGGACTTTTCATTATTCACAACTATATTCCCAACCTTACCCTTGGAACACAGGAACTTTTCAAAATGACTCCCTATGTAGTGACAATTATAGTATTAGTCATTACAAGTATGAGGAATAAAAAAGAACATCTTCCTCCGGCAAGTCTAGGACTTCCGTACTTTAGGGAAGAGAGATAAAATTAAGGAGTTGTCAATGACAACTCCTTTTTGTTATATATCGGAATATAAGTCCAATTCATATTTACCCTCAGCATATAACTGCTTAAAACTTTCGACAACCAAGGGTTTATCTTCTTTATATGTTACACCAAACCATTTGTCCTCACTGGTTAATACAGTAACGGTTTCACCTTTTTGTATTTCCCAATCAACAACTGTGGGTAATGTAAATTCATCCTTAAGGGGATCTTTGATTTTAGACAAAAATTTCTCAAGACCTGTTTCAAGGGCATTAAAGAAACGATTTGGAAGACACCAAAAATTCATAGAAACATAAGTTTTAGGGTCAATAAACTTTCCGTCACTCTCTGCCCCGTTTTCAACTCTAATAATATTTTTTGTTTCCGTTATTTGTGTTAACTTGCCGTCTTCGACTTTGCAAAGCCCCCTTGAAACTCCGCCATTTTCAGAAAGAGTGTTTTCAAGAACATAAGAAACAAGACCGTAACTGTCATTTTTCAAAAAAGCAGCAGCTTTATAAAAGGCATCTTTACCGTAATAGTCATCAGCATTGATAACTGCAAACGAACCGTCAACTAAGCCTTCACAAGAAAGAATTGCTTGACCTGTTCCCCAGGGTTTTTTTCTATCTTTTTTTAGTTCATTCGGAATATTTTCCATTGTTTGATAAGCGTAATCAACTTCAACACCTGCAAAATTGCATATTTTTTCTAAACGATTTCCGATTACTTCTTTAAAATCATTTTCGATCTCATAGCGAATAATAAATACAATTTTATTGAAGCCCGCTTTAATCGCATCGTGAATGGAATAATCTATAATTATTTCACCGTTTGGCCCTACAGGTTCAAGCTGTTTAATTCCTCCGCCAAATCTTGAACCGATACCTGCGGCAAGAACAACAAGTGTAGTTTTCATAATATTCTCCATTCTCTAAATTTCTATTTGAATTCTTCCTCTAATCCTTGAATCAAGAGATGCGTATGTTTCCATATATTCAAGTAAAATGTCAAAACAAGAAGTTGAAATTACCCGTGGATTGCCGTTGAGTTTTACTTCATTTAATGAAACTCCAAAGAAATCTTCAAAGTTATTAAAATGATACTGCTGAAGACCTACACTGAATATTTGATCGTCATTTATCGGTACACCGTTATAGCCCACATAATATACTTTTTTATCTTTGGAATATCTTACCTCTAAGCCGTCCGATAACTGATAAAACTCCGTATGACCTTCCAAAAAATCATCACGGAAAATGTGTGAAATTGCTTTCTTAATTTGTTCTCCTGAAAGTTTTATCATATACAAACTGTCATCATAGGGAAAAGTCTCGGTTAAAGAGCCTAAGTCAACTATAGGGCCAAGTTCTTTAACTCTTACACTGCCGGAGCCTAAAAACATAATATCTAAACCTAAACTTTCACGGAAAATATCTGCAAAAAGATTCCCTAGTTCAGTTTCTTGATTTCTTTCAGGATGAGTTAATCGGCGTGGAAACCTGGTGATAATTCTCGAATATTTTGCATCTGTTTGATCTTTATATTTTGAAATAATCTCTTCCAGTTGAACATCTCTCGGACAGTGAGAATCGTCTATAGGAATACACTCCCAGGTATAGGAGTCCACACAGTTGTTGTCTGTGTCAACCATAATGTCAAATCTACCGATTTGATCCATTCCTGTGCCCGCTTGCACAATTAAAATATCATTTACCTTTTCAGGCTCGGTGAGAAATGTGTGAGTATGTCCACCTATAATGACATCCACACCCCATTCTTTATCAAGAAGAGAAGCCAACCTTTTATCCTCTTCAAAACCGATATGAGTCAGAAGAACGGTAAAATCAATGTCAACCGACTTGTAGTTATTTATGATTCTTCCTATTGCACGAGCCGCTTCTTCTGTATCGATAAAGGAACTGATTAAAGAGTCAGTCTTTGCTTGAGCCATTACATCTTCGGTAATTATACCTATAAACAGAATTTTCATCCCGTCTCTTTCGATTATTTTGTAGGGCTTAAAAAGTCTTGCTCCATGAGCTTTGATATGCAAATTTGCATTAACAATGGGAAATTTAGCACATTTTTCAATAAATAGCAAATGAGCTACACCATAATCAATCTCATGATTTCCAACTGTTGCAATATCCGGCGCAATAAGGTTCATAATTTCGATTGTTGAAAGACCACGAAATTCGGAGTCAATTATTGAGCCCCTAAACATATCACCTGCTATAGCATAGATTACATTTTCTTCTTCACTTCTTACTTTATTTACATATCCGGAAAGCATTGACGCCCCACCAACAAGTTTGGAATCAATTTTTTCTGCGACAAAGTCACCGTGCATATCATTTGAATGAAGTATTGTCAGTTTTTTCAAATTTTTCATATAAGTCCCCTTTCTTTGAAATATATTACCACATTATAACATCTTTTTCAAGAAAAAAGCAGCTCTTTACGAGCTGCTAAATATTATTTATAGATAAACCAAATTAAAATATAACCGGTGGTTACTGCCGCAAGGGTAAAGGGAACACCGTATTTCATAAATGTGGTGGGTTTTACCTCGTGGCCTTCTTTTCTCAAAATACCGATAGCGGCAATATTCGCACTGGCACCAATCGGAGTTAAGTTGCCACCGAGAGTTGCACCACAGAGAAGTCCATAGTAAAGGATTTTAGGATCCTCCATTCCAAGACTTCCTGCGATTACGGGCACAAGAGTCAGCATTGTAGCAGTATATGGAATATTATCTATAAATGCAGAGAGAAGTACACTCATCCAAACTATAATCGTATACATTAAGAACACAGAACCTGAGCCCAATGCAGCAATCTTATTTCCAAGGAAATCAACAACTCCTGCGCTTTTTATACCACCAATAACTATGAACAGACCTGCTAAAAGAATAATGGTGTCATAGTCAATATCTTTTAAGGATTTCTTAACGATTTCTTTGTTTTTATTAACGAAGAATTCACGAATAATTCCAACAAGGAAAAAACCGATACAAATTAAACCATTAGTTATTGCAGGCTTATAAAAACCGCCGTTGGCGGCATTCTTATAAGGAATGAAAGAAACAGCAATAAGGGCAGCAACTGTTCCCACAAGAAGGAATGATGGGAACTTATCTTCAACTTCTGTCCTGTCTCTGAAATCAATTGGTTGATTTTCTTTACGGAACATAAAGAGAAGAATAATTGCGCTGGCAATAGCACCTGCCTGAACTATCCAGAACATACCCGGTCTGCCGTTATCCACAAAGAAATCGGAAAAGTCAAGACCTGCTGCCTCACTTAAAAGTATAGAGGTGGTATCACCTACCAGAGTTGCGGCTCCCTGAAGGTTAGAGAAAATTGCAATACAAATAATAGCGGGAACAGGAGATATTTTCAGTTTATTGCAAAATGCCAACGCAACAGGGGCAATCATAAGAACGGTTGCAACATTGTCAACAAAAGCGGACACAATACCTGCAAATAAGGCAAGTGCTACAACAGCCCACTTAATATTTGGAGTTTTTGCAATCAATATGTCACTCATAAGCTGTGGCATTTTTGACTCAATGAAAAGATATACGGTACCCATTGTACCGGCTATCATCATAAGTACATTCCAGTCTATTTCTTTAATTGCCTCAAATGGAGTATAGGAAAATCCCGGAAAAGCATCGGGTTTAAGCATAGAAAAAATGCCGAGTCCAATAAAAACTATTGCACCGCAAACTGCGATATGTGGACGAATCTTTTGAAGTGTCATAAGCAATAAATATGTTATTGCAAAAAGGATTAAAGCGATTAAAGTAATGGTTTGCAATTTTATCACTCCCGGTAAAATGTTTTTTGATGAAGCCCCAAAAAAAGAACCCTATAAGTGAAAACACTTACGGATTCTGTCAAAATCTTTACATAATAACACTTACTAAGCATTTTAGTAAAAACTCAATCCCTCCAAATAGAATGCAACTATTGCTTCTATGACAGACTCCACCACTCTTTGGGATTGCAAAGAAATTATACACTTGTAATAGTGTAAAGTCAACCTAATTTTTTATATTTTTGAAATTTTATGGGCAGTTATGAAAGTACGGATAATAATAAGATGTATACTTGCAAAGTTTATAGTAATCGGTATTAGGAAATAAAAATCTAACTTTTTCTGTATTTGCATATTCGGGATTAAACAAAACCTTTGCAATAATAGTATTATTCGTAAACTCTGACTTTTCTTTGTCTCCCAGTTTGTTTATAACAGAGTCAATATTTAGTATACATAGAGAGGCACTGTTTGTTAATTTAACGAGACAATCACTAAAAAGGCATATTATTTCGGAGTCTTGAGGAAGATTTTCAAATACAATTTTTTTACAGTTTAACGAAAAAGAAGAGAAAAAAGAAAGCATTCCTTCAAGTGATTTACGGCTTGAATAGAAAATGTTAGAAACTATTACACAAGAATTACTTCTGTTTAAGGTGAAAAATATAGCAGACTCGATTTTTCCGCTGTCCCCCGATAAATAATAAATGTACTTTGCGGTTTCGTAGGGATTAGAATAAAGAGAGTTAAAAAGCGAATTTGAAAGACCTCTACCATCAAGTGATTTTATTATAAATTTTTCAACTTCTTTATATTTCTCTTGAGTATCGCATATTTCAACACAACCGTACTTCTCAAGTTTTGAGACATATTTAATATTAACTTCAACTTCAGCTTTTTTGCAGATCTGTGTGTAACCGAGCTTTTCATAAAAATCAACGGAAAAGGGCTGTAAAAAACCTATTTCATAATCTTTTGACATATTGTTATGAATATAATTAAATATGGCTTTAATTGCTCCCTTTCCCCTTGCTTCCGGCCTTGAAGCAACACCGGAAAGACATAAAGCATTAAACTGTATATCCCCAAAATACAAGATTGACTTATGGCACTCAACACAGGAAAGCAGTTTTTCGTTTTCAAAAAATCCTAAGACAAAATCACCGTCTATTTTTGTATCATTTTCGTCTACACAGCCATTGAACGCAATTGCCTGCACTTCGTTATATTGCCTTAAATCTTTTTCTGTAAGAAGTCTTACCATAAAGCACCTCTTTCATTATGGTGGACCCGATGGGACTTGAACCCACGACCTCTCGGATGCGAACCGAACGCTCTCCCAACTGAGCTACGGGCCCATAACTTATGCCTATAAAAATACATCTACAAACTCAACATCAATCTCTTCAATTGCATTTTTAACGCAAATTGTAATTGCATAATCTTTAAGAATGTCCAATTCTTTAAAACTATAGTTAATGTTGTCATATTTAATCGGTAATAATTTGTTGTTTTCAACACATAATTCAAAGGACTTTAGTTTTTCGGTAATGCCTGTTCCTATTGCTTTAAGGAGACTTTCCTTTGCTGTCCAAAGTCTAAAAAATTTAGTTTCATCGTTAATAAAACTCTGCTCTTTTTCCGTGAAACATCTTGCTATTAAGCTCTCATTTATATCTCGGATTTTTTCAATATCACAGCCTATTTCTTCACTGCAAACAGCACAAATAACCTTATCGCCGGAATGTGAAATATTAAAGTAAAAGTTTACATCGGCATAGGGCTTATTATGTTGATTAAAATGAATTTCAACTTCACTTAGGTTATAACCGTTATCGAGGAAAACCCTGTTCAGTAATACACCTGCTGCAAGGGAGCGTAATTTATCGGAGTTTTGTTTTTTACTGTCAATATTTTTTCTTCTGCAGACAGGCATTTGCTTATAATATTCTGCAAACAGTTTATCATCGCTTAAAGGTAAAATATCTGCCACATAAAGTTTTACTACCACACACTCCCCTCCTATAAGGGTATTATAGCAAAATTTCAATTATTTTCAAGTTCATATTGAATAATTTTATCGATATGATATAATTGAAGCATAAAAAATTGGAGGAAAAAATATGCTTAGAGATTTAGTGTTAAAGAACAGGTCGTACAGAAGGTTTTACGAAGACGAAAGAATAGAATACGATAAACTGCTGGGGTTGGTTGACCTTGCAAGAAATGCTCCGTCAACAGTAAACTCACAGGCGTTAAAATTTAAAATATTAAACTCTCCTGAAGATTGTGCCAAAATGTTTCCGTGCCTTTCCTGGGCCGGTAGATTAGGCCCAAGCGGTACCCCTAAAGAAGGCGAAAGACCAAGTGCATACATTTTAATAATGTGTGACCAAACCCTTGCAAAAGAGAAGAAACATGATGAAGGTATTGCCGCACAAACAATTATGCTTGGGGCTACGGAATTAGGCTACGGTGGCTGTATGATTGGCTCGGTAAAGAAAGAGCAAGCAGCAAAAGCTTTTAATATTGACGGTGACAGATATTCAATAAGTTTAGTACTTGCATTAGGAAAACCGAAAGAAAATGTTATTTTAACAACTGTTAAGAAAGATGGAAATGTAGATTACTACCGAGATGAACAAGGTAACCACTACGTTCCCAAACGAAAAATAGAAGACATTATAATTTAATAGCACAAGCCTCACAAAACCATAACTTTGTGAGGCTTTATCTATTCTTTATCACTAATTTCTTCGGTATTTATTGCTTCTTCAATTACATCGGGATAGTTGGTAATAACACAGTCGCAGCCGCAGAATTTCAAATATTTTGCAACCCTTGGACTATCAACAGTCCAGGGATTTATTCCTATTTTCAAGCTATGAAGAATACCCACATAAGCAGGATTAACAAGAGAAAAATGGGGATGAACATAGTCAACCTTCAAATACTTTGCATAGGCCCAAAATCCGAGAAGCATATATCTATAGAATAAAAGTTTATCGGGGCTGTAAAGAAAACCGGTTTTACACTCCGGGTCAATTTCTTTACACCTTTTAAGAATTGCAGGGTCAAAACTTGAAATAATTAGCTTATCAAAAAGTCCTTTTTCTTTAACGGCTGCTATAGTTTTGTCGGCTATGTCTTTTTCTTTGTCAACCGGCTTTTTTATTTCAATATTCATTATATTGATATCAGAATCAGCACAAAGATCCAAAAATTCATCAAGAGAAGGAATTTTTGTACCTTTAAACTCTTCGGAAAAATAACTGCCAAAGTCAAATTCAAGAAGTTCTTCATAAGTTAAATCGGCAATTTTTCCCTTACCGTCCGAAGTTTCGTCAATGGTATAATTATGACAAACTACTACCTCGCCGTCTTTTGTACAATGTACATCTATTTCAAATCCGTCACAACCGACTTCAAGTGCTTTTTCAAAAGCGGGTATAGTATTTTCCGGTGCATATTTGCTGGCGCCCCTGTGTGCAATGATATTACACCTTTTCAATTTATCAACTCCTGAACAATAATCTTTTTGTTATGTTATTTGTTAATTTTCCAAATGTATGAGAAAGCGAATAAAACTGCGGCAACCGAAAAGAAACCGGAAGCCAAAATCGGTGACCAATGGAGGGTTTCAAGTGTTTTCCCTGAAAAAAGTTCTACAGCAATAAGATATATGCCTATTTCAAAGGAAATAGCAGAAAATATACTGGTAACCTTAAATTTTTTGGCACTAATCATAGCAACATCTATGGCTACAAACACCGCAAAGAGAATGAAAAGCGGTAAAGCCCTTTGATATAACCATGCAAGATGTCCGGTTTTGTGCATAATGTAGAAAATATAACCGCAAATAGAAGTAAAACAGATAAGAGCCGTAACCGGTGCAGGTGTGATATCCATAACAGGTAACACCAAACAAACCCAAGCAACAAATAATGCACCAACCACATAACCAAACCAAAAATCATAACGGTGAAAACTTAAGTCAATGGCTATTGAAAGAGAAGCAGGAAAAACGAGAAGAGCAGTAAGAATGGCAGCATAACTTCTTGCTCCCTTACTGGGAATTTTTCTGGATTCTTTCTTTCCCGATTGATTATCAGCCGAATCGGGCATAGCAGCTTCACAGTTAGGGCAAAGACCATCATCTGTTAATTTTGCTCCGCAATGTTGACAATACATATAAATCCTCCTAACCATATTCCTATTACCAATATTATACAACGCACTTAAATGAAAATCAATATTAAAAATTGACAAATGCAGGAGCTTTGTAGTATATTAGACTAAAAAATGATTATGGAGTGATAAATATGGCGATTTTCAGACCATTCAAGGCAGTTAGACCTAAAAGTGAATTTGCCTGCAAAGTAGCGGCACTTCCCTATGATGTAATGAACTCGGAAGAAGCAAAAGAGATGGCCGCCGATAATCCCTACTCTTTTCTGTATGTTGATAAAGCGGAAATAGATTTGCCGGATGGGACTTATCTCTATTCACAAGAGGTTTACAGCAAAGCGAGTGAAAATTTAAAGAAACTTGAAACACAGGGTATTTGCATTCAAGACGAAAAACCCCAATTTTATATTTATAAACAGGTAATGAACGGCAGGGCGCAAACAGGTCTTGTGGGCTGTGTTTCTATTGATGACTATATAAACAACATTATTAAAAAGCACGAACTAACAAGAGCAGACAAGGAAGCAGATAGAATTAACCATGTTGACTGCTGTGACGCAAACACTGGTCCCATTTTTTTAACATACAGACCAAATGCAGAAATTGCAAAGGTTATTTCAGATTGGAAAGAAAGTCATAAACCTTACTGCGATTTTGTTACAGATGAGGGTGTCGGCAATACGGTTTGGGTAATTGACTGTGACGAAGTTAACGGCATTATTTCAAATCTTTTCAAGGGAGTTGATTACCTTTACATAGCTGACGGCCACCATAGAGCCGCAAGTGCAGTGAAAGTAGGCTTAAAGAGAAGAGAATCAAACCCCGAATATGAAGGAAATGAAGAATTTAACTACTTCCTTGCAGTTCTTTTCAGTTGTGATGAACTTGAAATAATGGACTATAACCGTGTTGTGAAAGACTTAAACGGTAATACTAAAGAAGAATTTATTGAAAAAATTAGTGAAAAATTTGAGGTTGAGTTAGTAGGAAAGGAAACCTATCGTCCGAAATCACGCCATACCTTTGGAATGTTTCTTAACGGTAACTGGTATAAATTAACTGCAAAAGAGGGCACTTTTAACAAAAATAATGTTGTTGAGTCTCTTGATGTTTCAATACTGCAAAACAACCTGATTTCTCCTATTTTAAACATTAATGACCCAAGGAGCGATCAAAGAATTGACTTTGTGGGTGGTATTCGCGGTCTTGAAGAACTTGAAAGAAGAGTTAATGAGGATATGGCTGTTGCCTTTTCAATGTACCCCACAACAGTTGAAGAACTTATGAATATTGCAGATGCTGATATGATTATGCCGCCAAAATCAACATGGTTTGAGCCAAAGCTATTAAGTGGACTTTTTGTTCATAAGCTTAAGTGAGGTTATTATGACAAGAAGTGAAAAAGCAAAATTTTTATTTGAATCGGGCTACAACTGTTCCCAATCTGTTTTTTTAGCTTTCTATGATTTAATTGGGTTAAGCGAAGAAACCGCTATAAAACTTTCAGCCGGTTTTGGTGGTGGCTTTGGCAGAATGAGAGAGGTTTGCGGTGCAGTTTGTGGTATGACGGCCGTAATTTCATTTTATAATGCTGATAAAGACCCAAATAATCAAGAAGAAAAGGCATTACTGTATGCTTTAATTCAAGATGCAATAAATGAATTTAAGGCGAAAAACGGCAGTTATATTTGCAGAGAACTTTTAGACGATTTTACTCCTGTAACCCATCAACCTGAGCTTCGAACACAGAGTTATTATGAAAAAAGACCATGTGGGGATTTAGTAAAAAATGCCGCAGAAATTACTGAAAAATATATAACAAAAAAGAAGCAGTGAAATCACTGCTTCTTAATTTTATGGGGAAGACTCATAATATAATCTAATGGCTTGTTAATACCGGGAATAAGGCAAATTGCAAAAGCAATAATCGACAATAATAATGCATATAGGGGAATATATGAGCAGAAAAATCTTTCTAAATTAAAGCTTTCACTAATATGAATAAATATCACCTTTAAAGGCTGATGAAAAACATATATTTGAAGTGATTTGCTGCCGATACTGCTAAAAACATTTGTATTAAGTTGTTTAGGTGTTAAGGCAATAATTGAACCGCCGACTAAAGTAGAAATAATATAGCAAAGAGCTCTGACTAAGAAACCAAAGGGATATTTTTTGAAGAGCACACTGTAAGGATTTCTGCCGGTAAATATTAATTTAACATCTTTAATTTCATCATAAAATATCGCTATATAGAAAAATATAACGATCAAAATTAAGACAGATAATGCTTTTATCTTTTTCTTTTCAAAAAATTCTGTAACTTTATTTTGGTCAAGAATATAACCTAAATAGAAAAACGGAAAAAAAACAAATATTCTTGAAATGCAGAAGAAGTCTCTGAGTGAACTGTCATAACCCACCAATAAGGCAAGTATAAGAGAAATTATAAATACGGCTTTGGGGTCTATTTTTTCAACTAAAATTGTAATTACACTAAAACCGAAAAGGCAAAAGACATACCAAGGAGTTGAGGCGGCAGAAAAAAGTCTGAAAGAAGGTTGATGTCCTTTGTCGATCCAATCTGCGGCAAACATCAATATCTTTATAAAAACATACAGAAAAAGGTAGGATGATATATTTGTCCACCTTTTTTCTTTTATATTTTTCTTGCTAAAAAGACCCGAGACAAAGATAAAAAGAGGCATATGGAAAGTATAAATAAAAAATGTAATTACACCTGTTGCATACGATATATCTGCAAAAGCAGCTGCAAAATGACCATAAACAACTGTAATTATCAATAAACATTTGAGATTGTCCCATTTTTGTATTCTTTGAGTTTTTTTATTTGACATAGTTATCCCTCAATATTTTTTTCGATATAACAAAAAGAAATGTTTAATAATTCAATAAAAAGTACATCCTAAAAAAGTGGGTACACCGATAATTAAATTTTTCTTATAATTCCCATTGGAGTTTGCTCGTGGGACTGTCCAAGTGGGTTATCCTTTAAAATTCTTGCCATTAAGTCTCGGTCTATTGACTTCGGAAAAGCGCCCATAATAACACCACCAAGGTCATTTATATCTGTAACCAATACAGGGCAGCCAAGAAGTTTTGAAACCTCTTCACAGACCTCATCAGGGTTTAACGGGGCTAAAGAAACAAACTCGTTATATGGGGGTAAAGTACAATCACAGGGGCCGTCAATTGAGCGGGCTTTTTCACCTGCAATTTTATAAAACCAACCTCTTTTACCTATAAGTTTGCCAAAAGCAGATACGGCTGCGGCAAAAAGAATTCTAAATGTGCCACACTCACGAAGAGCCATTTCCATAGTTTCGGGAATACCCAGACCTATACCGTAGGGAGTTTTCAAAACAAACTTACAAAGAATTTTCGCAAGTTTTCTCGGTTTAATGTCTTTCAACGGAATTGCTCTGCCTTGAGTAATTCCCACAACTTTTTCAGTAATAAAAAATATGTCACCGGCTTTTAGGTGGTCTTTTGCATATTTCACCGAAAGGTCACAAATATTGTCATCACTTTTTACAACATGAGTTTTAATGGCGTAACGCTCATAGGTTACCCCATCAACAACTATATCTTTAACTTTTCTTTCGTTAACCAAAATATTTTCCATTTTAATCTTCCTTGCTGTTTGTGATAATTTCTTTTGCGATATAAATCGGTCTGCCCTTTGTTTGAATATAAGTTCTCGCTAAATATTCCCCAACTATACCGAGGCAGAAAAGCTGTAAACCACCGATAAATGAAACTATAAACACGATGGGAGCAGAAGCGCTTAAGGTAATTTTATCAAAAAATCTGAAAACAATCGTAATAGCCACATATAAAAAAGCAAATAATATTGAAGCAATTCCCGCTCCGGTAGCTAAACGAAGAGGGGCAACTGTAAAGGCAAATATTCCCTCAAGAGCATAGGCAAAAAGTTTTTTAAAAGACCACTTTGTCTCCCCTTTTGCTCTTTCTTCCGCTTTGTAGGGAATATAACAGGTATTGTAACCAACCCAAGAGAAAAGACCTTTACTGAATCTAAAATATTCCTGAAGTTCAAGAATATCGTCAAGCATTTTTCTTCTGAATGTTCTGAAATCACTTGCGCCTTTGGTAAATTCAACTTCAGAAAATTTATTGATAAGTTTGTAAAAGGTATTTTTGAAAAATGTTAAAATCTTACCCTCTCTTCTGTCCTCCTGATAAGCGGCAACACAGTCATAACTTGGAGTTGTATCAAGAATATTTACCATTTTTAACACAAGGGAAGGTTTTTGCTGAAGGTCAGCATCAATTACGGCAACATAGTCACCACATGCATTTTTGAGACCCGCATACATAGCCGCTTCCTTGCCGAAATTTCTTGAAAAATCAATAATTTTGACAGGAATTTCACCATCAAGAAGTTTTTTTAACGCAGGCAAAGTTTTATCTTTTGAGCCGTCATTTACAAAAACCAACTCGTATTCAAAATCTACATCTGCAAAATCTTCCAGAATGGCTTCATAAAGCAAGGGGATATTTTCTTCTTCGTTATAACAGGGAATTACGAGAGAAAGTTTCATTAAAATACCTCCAGTTTATTTATTTTATCTGTTTTTTCCCAGGGTAAATCAACATCTGTTCTGCCCATGTGACCCAATGCGGCTGTTTGAGCATATATCGGTCTGCGAAGGTTTAAAGTTTTTATAATACCCGCAGGGGTTAAATCAAACTTATCTCTAATAAGAGAAGCAATTTCGGTATCCGGAATTTTGCCTGTTCCAAATGTTTCCACAAAAAGAGATACCGGTTGAGCAACACCGATAGCATAAGCAAACTGAACCTCACACCTTTCCGCAAGACCGGCGGCTACAATGTTTTTTGCCACATATCTTGCGGCATAAGCAGCACTTCTGTCAACCTTTGTGGGATCTTTTCCGCTAAATGCACCGCCACCATGGCGAGCATAGCCACCATAAGTGTCAACTATTATCTTTCTGCCGGTTACTCCACTATCTCCGTTTGGTCCGCCGATTACAAATTTACCTGTTGGGTTAATGTGTAAAACTGTTCTGTCATCAAGCATTTCTTTAGGTATAACGGGTCTAATAACATTTTCAAGTATGTCTTTTCTGATTTTTTCTATACTCACATTGTCTGCGTGCTGTGAAGAAATAACGACTGTATCAATTCTTACCGGCTTATTATTTTCATCGTATTCAACGGTAACCTGGCTTTTACCGTCCGGTCTCAAGTATTCAAGAGTCCCATCCTTACGCACTTGAGTAAGCCGTGCGCAAAGTTTATGAGCAAGGGAAATTGCAAGTGGCATGAGTTCAGGTGTTTCATTACAGGCGTAACCGAACATCATACCCTGATCTCCCGCACCATCTCTGTCAACACCTAAAGCGATATCTGCACTTTGCTTGTCAATTTTGGTAATTATTTCACAAGTATTACCATCAAAGCCTTTTTGGGGACTGTCATAGCCGATATCAATTATGGCATCCCTTGCAATTTTTTCAAAATCAACCTTTGCATTAGATGTGATTTCTCCCATAATGAGAAGCATATCTGTGGTAGTGGCACATTCGCATGCAACTCTTGAATTGGGGTCTTGAACTAAAAGGGCATCTAATATTGAGTCAGATACTCTGTCACAAATTTTGTCGGGATGACCTTGGGTAACTGATTCAGATGTAAAAAAATAATGGGACATAATAACCTCCGAGATTGTAAATTCACATTCTAATAAAGAACCCGCTAAGTGCTTAATCGCCTTAGCGGGAAAAGCGCCTTATTTATCGGTAACACCGCAGGATTTGGCACCTTGACAATACAGGTTGCCTCGGCTTCACAGGGCCTGTCCCTCAGCCGATCTCAATAAGGGAATATTTATTTTTTATTATTATACAACTATAGCACATTTTTGTCAACATAAGTATGTAAACAATTTATTGCTTAATTATAACACCTTTCACCATATCAAAACTGAACACCCTATTTTCACCGTCTTGAACATATTCAATAGTCATAATATTTTCATCGGTGTAACCTGCAGAAATAATCTTTGAATCATTTTCCGCAAAATATCCCTTAAGAAGTTCAACTTCTCTCTCGCCGTATCTTCCAACATCATCGGAAACGAAAAGAACATCACCGAAAAGATTGTTTACCGTTGCCAAAATTTGCTTTTGTTCATCTGTAAACACAAGGTTAAAATCACGAAGGAAGAATACATCCGGGTCATTACAGAAAGCTCTTTGATTAAGGTGACGGCGGAATATGGTATTATTCATTGAGTTTTGAGCAGAAGGAAGTTCTCTGTTTACCTTCAAGGCATTATAAAACATTCCTGAATATTTTAAATCAACATCACAGCTGATTCTGCAAGCATCAACAAGACCGAAACTTGGACCGAGGGGAACACCACAGCCGAGTATAAGTTTGTCGCCACAGCACTCACGAAGGAATTCCATACCTTCGCACATAAGCTGACCACGAGACTTGCCGTAGCGTGGCATATAAGCTTGTGAATAAAGGAAGTCAAGTTTCACCATATCGTAACCCCACTCATTAAGAATAACATTAAAGAAACTCTTAATGTATGCGGCTGCTTCGGGAACATAAATATCAAAAACATAGGTTGGACCCCAAGCAAAAGTACCAATCATAGGTTTACCTTTTTCATCTTTAATTAGCCACTCCGGATGCTCTTTTGCAACCTTTGATGACTTTTGAACAAAGAAAGGTGCAAGCCATATTCCGGCAAGATAACCCTTCTCGTGAATCTTATCGGCAAACATTTTCATTCCGTTGGGGAATTTTTTAATGTCGGTTTCAAGCCATTCACCAATGGCTTTTTGGTAACCGTCATCAATTTGAAAAATATTAACATGTTCCTTAACTCTGTCAAGTCCGTCAAGGTCACGAAGAATGATGTTTTCATCAATCTTTCTGAAATAGTTATACCAAGAGGTATAGCCGGAAAGATGCTTAATCCTCGGCTTTCTTAAATTCATGGCACCAAAATACTCATCAAATGCATCATCATATGACTTATTGATTATGAGAACATTTAAAAGCTCATATTCACCGTTTACCTGGGCACCTTCCACATCTTTGATGATTGAAAATCTCTTTTCGTCGGCATCGGTTTCAAAAATTGTATAACCCGTTTTTTCATTCAAAGAACCGAAAAGTTCAATCTCTCCGCCCTGCCTGAAATAGGTATAAGTAAATGAATGATAGTTGCCCTTTTTGCCGTAATTGGTAAAATGGTCGTCACTTGAAACACTTGCTAAATGGTAGCCGGGTTTTACTAATTTTGCAATACCGAAAACACCGTGTAAAGTTTGCTTATTGTCCACTTCAGGTGAGGTTGACCAGGACTGAATACCGTTAACGAAGAACACTTCGCTATCTTCAAAAGTACGCTTGGTGTTCAGAGAAAAATTAACAAGTTCCATTTCCTTTTTGGGCTTCAAAATACATTTAACAGCACCTTCTGTAACTGATAAATCAAGAGCATAGTCACTGTTTTCAAGGGAAGTGGACGACAAAACATTACCGTTAACTTTATAGGTGAACTTTAAATCAAACTTGTACATAACAGCCTCCATTAAACTATTGTATTTGGATCAACAAAGGAATGCTCAATTTTTGCGGCACCGGTTGAATCAATTCTTATTACAGTACCGCCATTCATATCGTCCTCGGAGTATGAACCTCTTCCGGTTTTTAAACCGTAAGTAAGTCTGACACCCTGATAAACTATGGAAGAACTATTTACATGGTCATGACCGCAAAAAGCATATTTAGTACTGCCGAAGCCCTGCATAAAGGCAAAAAATCCGTTGTTTTCCGGGGCACAGCAAACTTCTTCTCGGTTTTCGCCAAAGGAAGTGGCAGCATACTCGCCTACATAACATTTTGTTTTTTCGTCATAGGCTTCTTCATAAGCGGTTTTATATTCATAGAAAGGAATGTGCATAAATATGGTGCTTGTTACGGTTTCACCCTCAACACTCTCAATACCTTTAACCGCCCACTCATACCAATCAAACTGGCAATTCCAGAAATGGTCATATCCACCCTCTCCAGGTCCATTGATATTTTTTTCTTTATTATAGTCGTGAGAATCCATCATAAACAGGGTATGAACAATATTACCATTCTCGGTAATGTTGATAATGTAGTTGCCAAATCCCATTTCCTTTGGGCCAAACTTGAACAGGCAGTTTTTTGCATTATAAAAATTGTATGCACACCAGAACTCACCCTGTGCAATTTCTCCGTCGTGATTACCCATTACGGGAGCCCAAGGAATGTCATAAGAATCTAACCACTTAATGAGTTCAATATAGGAAACTGCTCCCGTAGCATTGTCGCCGGTAAGCGTAATTAAGTCAGGATCGGTCTCTTTAATAAGTTTTTCAAGCATCTTTTTTGCCAATTCACCGTCTTCATCAAATGCTTCAATTGAATTTAGTTGTATATCGGTGAGATTCAGAATTACAAAATCTTTGTTCTCTTCTTTTTCAAGGGTAACACAATAATCTGTTGTAAACTGTTGCTCTTTCGTCCAACCATCAAAAAACTTGTCTTTTCCACCCTTTTCAATTATGCCGCTGTACGGAGCAAAAATTGATGACAAAGATATGAAAAATGTGCAAATTAATGTGAAAAATGCCTTTACTGATAACATAATAACACCTCATTTAATATAATTGTAAAATTGGCGGCACCAAATAAGCGCCACCAAATTTAATCACTTGTTTGAATAAGCAAGATTTTTCTTAATCTTCTTGCAGAACTCTCGGCTTGCCTTTTCTGTCCATCTGTCATTTGCTTTAATGATATAATCACCATCATCTGCCAACAGTTCGTCTTGATATGTTTGGAAATCTGCCTTACCTTGTGTCTCTCGAATCACATTATATTGGTCAATATCCTTATTGTTTTCTTTACTGAAATACATAATGTGATAGCCGTAAGTGGTTTCAACTATACCAACATCTCCAACCTTTCGTGACTCATCAAAAGACCAATTAAGGAAGGGCTCAACATAACTGTCAGTTATTCTGATATTATCGTAAAGACCACCCTTTTCGGCAGAACCGGTGTCTGAAGAGTGCTCGGTACACAACTTAGAAAATGAGGCTTCTGTTTTATCGCCGCTTTCCCATTCCTTAAGGAGGGTATCTGCGATTTCCTTTGCCGCCTTCTTTTCTTCTGCCGTAACATTTTCTGCGTCTGCCGCATCAAACTTTACTAAACAGTGACGAACATCCACAGAGTGACCCTTATATGCAGGCTTGTCAACAATAACTATGAACGCATCGCTGCCATCTTTAATCAGATTCTTCTCGCCGGCAACTCTTTTTGAATCATAAGCCCAGTCAGCAAGTTTTGCATTTACCGACTTTAATGATGACTTCGTTGTGTTTTTCATCTCTGTTGTATGATTGTGCTCATGCTCTTCACCCTCTGCTTCTGCCTCAGGTTCCGCTGTTTCAGCGTTTTCTTTAGTTCCCTTTTCATCGGTTTCTTCAGCTTTGGATTCAGCTTCAAGGTAATCATGAATAACAGTTTCAAAACTTTCAAGGTCAGTTATCGCATCATAAAGTTTTGTGGCCTTATCGTAAAGTTTTTTATCTTCTGCATCTTGTCTCTTCTTGAGATCCTTTTCACTTTCGTCCTTTTCTGCTGTAAGTTTTTCTGCAGAAAGCTTATAGTAGTGAATATCGATGTAATCATAATCACTCGTGTTTTGATTATACAATTTAGAAATTTCTTCGTCAGAAATATTTGTCTTAAATTCTTCTTCCTTTTGAGCATAGAAATCTTGTGCAAGTTCTTCCATTTGAAGTTGCTTTTTAAATCTCTTCTCTGTGAAACCTGCGCCAAAATTCGCTTTAAGAAATGCATTTAACGAGAAGCCGTTTGTAGATGCATTTTCTCTGTAGTTGTCAATTGTTTCATCAATTTCTTTAACTTTTTCTTCATCAAGTTCTACACCCGCTTTAATCGCTTCGTTGTAAAAAGCAATAATAAATTGAGCACGCTCCGCAGCAGAAGTTTTAAACTGCTGTGCCCAAGTAATTTCATTACCTTCAGCATCGGTTGTTGTCTGCTCATCTGGTGAAACAGAGGAATCAAAGCCCATACTCATACCGTACTGGGCATATTGCTCATTCATATAGTTTGTCTGGTTGTACATTGTGCTGTAGTAATAGGAAAAGTCAAGAAGGGAAACTCTTTCATCACCGATTTTAACTGCAGTTACCATCTTTTTTCCTACACCGGTCACCGTACCCACATAAGCACCTAAACCGATAACTATCGCAACTACAAGAACAACAGCTACTACCTTTTTTACAACACCGGCAACCGCTTTGCTCTTTTCAATACTCTTTGCATTTTTTGTGTTTGCTTTGGCAATTCTTTGTTTACGCTCTTCACGGTAAAGTTCTGCCTTAGATTTGTTTTCATTCTTTGACATTTGTATGTTCATCCTTTTCTCAAAAAATAATGCCGTTAGAACAATGCGGCACAATGCATATATAATAACTTATTTTGTCATAATTTACAAGTCTTTTTGAAAAATATTTACTAAAATATGTTAAGTCGTGCCTTTTGAAAAATTATCTTCTAAAAACCCCTGCTTGAACCAAACATCTTTAACAGAAAAAGTCTTTCCTTTCAGGTAATTAAGTTCACCGGCGTCAGTTTTGAAGTCAAAGGTCAGTTTGTATGAATACAAATACTGCTTGCTTTGTCTTTTTTTTGAATTTTTTGAATTTCCGCCATATTTCTCATCACCCAACAAAGGATGTCCAATATAGGCAAAATGAGCACGGATTTGATGTGCCCTTCCTGTCAGAAGTTCAACTTCAACTAAAGAAAAACCATCTTTTTCGGAAAGAACATTGTATTTTGTTTTCATAATCTTACTGCCCGGAACTTGCCGGTCAAAAACGGTAACCTTGTTTTTCTTTTCGTCTTTAATCATATATGCTTCAAGAATGCCGGATTTCTCCTTAATACAGCCATAAACAACACAAAGATATTCTTTTTTTAGTTCTCTGTCTTTAAGTTTTTGATTTAAGATTCTTAATGTTTCTGCATTCTTGGCCGCTATTACAATACCACCCGTATTTCTGTCAATCCTGTTAACAAGTGCCGGGGTAAAAGAATTCTCATTTTTAGGGTTATACTCCCCTTTTTCATATAGATATCTCTTAACTCTGCAAACAAGAGTATCATTGAATTCGGCTTTATCGGGGTGGGCTAAAAGACCGACACATTTATCGAGTAAAAGCAAGTTTTCATCTTCATAAATAATGTCAAGTTTTGTTGATGCCTTAAGAAAATCGTAGTTATCTTTTTTTACATCAAAAAACTCGTCATTGATATACATATCAACAACATCACCTTCACAAAGCATCATAGAAATATCGCCTTTTTTTTGATTTATTTTGATGCGTTTAGTTCTTATGTACTTATAAAGCAGAGATTTTGGCAATACAGGTACAGTTTTAGAAATAAACTTATCTAACCTTTGTCCTGCATCATTTTTTGAAACGATAAAACTCTTCAACTTAAAGACCCTTTACTCTAAAGATTTTTTTAAGCACTCAAAACTCTCTTGACTGATAACATGTTCAATTCTGCAAGCATCTACAGCGGCGGTGTTATTTGAAACGCCCAAACCTTTAAGCCATTTTGTAATTATTTCATGTCTTTCATAAATTCCCACTGCAATTTTTTCTCCCTCGGGTGTCAAGTGAATTTTCCCATCGGAATCCGTTGTAATATAGCCGCTGTTACGCAAATTTCTCATAGCAACACAAACACTGGGCTTTGAAAACCCAAGTTCTGTGGCTATATCTACAGAACGAACGGCATCCTTTGTTTTATACAAAATCAAGATGGTTTCAAGATAGTTTTCAGCAGATTCACCTATAATCATCAAAACACTCCTTTCATTTAGTCGTCTAACCATAATTATAATAATTTTTGCCCGATTATTCAATAGAAAACAGAAATATATTTTACAAAAGGGTTGATTTTTATTTAGTTTTGTGTTAGTATATCCAACGGTCAATATATGACAATTTGCGCTGCTAGCTCAGCTGGATAGAGTGTTTGGCTACGAACCAAAAGGTCAGGGGTTCGAGTCCCTTGCAGCGCGCCAAAGAAAACAACTCAAACTTAAGGTTTGAGTTGTTTTTTTATTATTCACCTTCACTTACAACTTTTTGATGTTCCTGTTCTTTTTCAATGAGAATTATGTATTCACCGTCTTCGTTTGTATTTATGAGATGTTCTTCATCATTTTCGCTTTTACCAAGCCATATTGACTCAACGGGGTGTCCTGTGAGAAGTTCAACTCTTTCTTTTTGTTCGGGTAAAAGCGTAACACTCCCGTGTTTGTGCTTTGTGGCTATTGCGGCACGAATTATTGTATGGTCTTCTTTTGTTATATTAAACTTGACGAGTAAATAATAGGAAATCAAAGCAGAAATCATCGGAATTAGAGCAACACAAAGTCTAATGCCTAAAATTGCAGAGTCGGGCTGTGCAATATATTCCTTCGTATCAACATTGGTATCTAAACCAAATCCACCGAGAATTAAAGTTACAACAAAGGTAATAATACCACCTGTAACTTGCTTTATCATAGTGTTACAAGTTGAAACAACACCTTCACGGCGACGACCTGTAATGACCTCATCAACATCTGTTAAATCGGGAAAAACATTGTTGCAAACGAAGCCGATACCGCTCATTCCGAAAGGATAAAAAATTACGCCTAATGTCATAAGGACAAACATCAATGTGGCATAGCCTGTTCCCGGCTCACTTGTCTGTACAAAAAGACCGATACTTAAGCCCAAAATCATAAATGGAGTTACGATTGAACCACATTTTTTCTTACCGAATTTCATAGTTAAAGCGAAATTCAGCGGAAAAGCCAATGCCTCAAAAGTGCCTGCCAAAGCATTAAAAATCGGATAAAACCGATATTGATTTGCCAGAAAAGTCACATAAAAAACATAGGTTGTTGAGTAAAATGCTCTAGCCATTTCCCAAAAGAAACTAATTCCGAAATACTCTCTGAAAGCACGGCTTTTGAACACTTGAACATACTCTAAAAACGCCGCCTCCAAGTCAAGCGGTTCATTAACCATATTCAGCGAAGAGGGCTCTTTTACGAGCTTAAAAGTGCCGTAAATCGCAACCGAATAAAGGGTGGCAAGAATTATTCCGGTAATTAAAAAAGGCAGTTTTGCTTCACTTGTCAAGCCGTCATTAAAGCCGAAAATAGTGAGGATAATTAAAAGGATTAAATATGACGGCACCATACCTACAGAATTGAAAATGTAACTTACAGAGGTGTACTGCGTTCTCTTGTCATATTCCGGTGCCAATGCGGGAAGCATTGCGGTGTGGGGAACACAAATTATCGTATAGGCAGTCTTGTAGAGAACATAAGCAAAAAGATAATATGCCGTAGTTAAATAGGGATGCTCTTTGCCGTTGAGTCCAAAGGAATTCCAAAGCATAATATATGAAACAAACACAAAGGGTATGCCCCACTTTAAGTACACTCTGTGCTTACCGTGTTTTGAACGAGTTCTGTCGGTAATCAATCCCATAATAGGGTCATTTATACCGTCCCACACAACAGCAACCATAACAATGAAGCCGGCTTTTTCTATGTCGAGACCCACTACCATTGTTAAATATGCGGTAAAGTACATACCTAATATATAACCGGCACCGCCGAGAAAAATATTAGAAAGGCAATAATAAACCATAGGCAAAACCGTATCAAGAAACTTGCCTTCAATACCCATCGCTTTTTTAAGTCTTTCTTTCAAGGAAACACCTCATTTGATTTTTCTTCAATTATTTCAGTATAAGTATAGATTAGTATAAAGCCGGATTTTTGTCAATAGGTAAATTTTTTATCAATACAAACCAAAAAAAGCACCTGCCGTGTAAGCAGGTGCTTTTTGAGTGCTGGCGCCCCAAACAGGACTCG
>CAYFRJ010000011.1:0-42611 GCA_964345625.1 uncultured Clostridium sp.
AGGAGTTATCGGTGGCGATGTTACCGGAATTCTTCTTCTTGATGTTACTCCGCTTTCACTCGGTATTGAAACTATGGGCGGTGTTAATACTAAGATTATTGAAAGAAATACAACTATTCCGGTAAAGAAGAGTCAAATCTTCTCAACTGCAGCTGACAATCAGCCTTCTGTTGAAGTTCATGTTCTTCAGGGCGAAAGAGAATTCGCTAAAGATAATAAGACGCTTGGTGTTTTCCATCTTGACGGAATTCCACCTGCTCGCCGCGGAGTCCCTCAGATTGAACTAACATTTTATATCTACGCAAACGGTATAGTTAATGTTTCCGCTAAAGATCTTGGCACTCAAAAAGAGCAACATATTTCTATAACCGCTTCTTCCAATATGTCTAAAGAAGATATAGAAAAAGCAGTTGCGGAAGCAGAGCGTTTTGCTGATGAAGATAAGCAGCGCCGTGAAGAGGTTGATGCTCGCAATGAAGCTGACCAGATGGTTTACCAGACTGAAAAGCTGATTAGCGAGGAAGGTGATAAGTTTGATGAAGCAGATAAGGAAGATATTACCGCAAAGGTAGATGCTCTCAAAGAGGCTCTCAAAGGCGAAGATATTAACCTTATAAATTCTCGTAAGGATGAGCTTACAGCTAAGTTCTATGAAATTAGTGAAAAAATGTATAATGCTGCTCAAGCAAGCGGTGACGCTGCTGACGGATCACCGGATTTCAACGCTGACTCAGATGCTAACTATACAGATTTTACAGAGGCAGATGACCAGCAATAAGTTTTAAGGAGTAATCGTCTTGGCAGAAAAAAGAGATTATTACAGTGTCCTTGGCGTCAAAAAAGACGCAAGTGACGATGAAATTAAAAAAGCGTATAGAAAAAAGGCAAAGCAATATCATCCTGACTTAAACCCTGATAATGCCGAGGCGGAGGCTAAGTTTAAAGAAGTAAACGAAGCCTATGAAGTACTCTCTGACAGTGAGAAAAAAGCCCGCTATGACCAGTTCGGTCATGCGGGCGTTGACCCCAATTTTAACCCAGGGGGCGGAAATCCCTTTGGTGGTGGTGGTAGTCCGTTTAGTGGTTCAGGCGGCTTTGATTTTGGGGATATCGGTGATATTTTCGGTTCATTCTTCGGCGGAGGATTCGGCGGAACTCGTACAAGAAACCCCAATGCTCCCAGACAGGGTGATGATATTCGGACAAAGATTACCATTTCCTTTACAGAAGCGGCTATGGGTTGCACTAAAACTGTTAGTGTCTCAAGAATTGACCAATGTCCGGATTGTAAGGGTAGCGGTAGTGCTGCGGGTTCATCTGCAAAGACCTGTCCCGACTGTCAAGGTCGTGGTGTAGTTACTGTTGAACAAAGAACAGCTTTTGGGGTAATTCAATCACAGCAATCCTGTAGGAAGTGTTCTGGTAAGGGTAAGGTGATTGAAAAGCCGTGTCCTAAATGTAGCGGTCAGGGTAGAGTAAGTGTAAAGAAAAACATTAATGTTGATATTCCTGCCGGTATTGATGATAGACAGACTTTTTCTATTTCTAACCAAGGAAATGCCGGTATTAACGGTGGACCTCGTGGAGATCTTGATGTAGTTGTTTTTGTAAGACCACATCCACAGTTTATGAGACAGGGATATACAGTTTTATATGATGCTCATATTAGTATTACTCAAGCTGCATTAGGCGATAAAATAAGAATACCAACCCTTTACGGAGATGTCTTTATAGATATTCCCGCCGGAACACAATCGGGACAAACCTTTAATTTGAGAGGAAAAGGAATTCAGGTTATTAACGGAAAAAATAAGGGAGATATGATAGTAAATGTAATTGTTGATATTCCTAAGAATTTAACCGGCAAGCAAAAACAACTTATGCTTGAACTTGAAAAGGAACTCGGTGTTCAAAGGGGAACAACAATGAAAACTGATAATAAAAAGAAGAAATTCTTTTAATGAATACAACCAGTAAAATTAGGGCGATCGATTTTTCGGTCGCCCTTGATTTATGTAATAAAACGCTGTATAATTATTGCATAATTTAGGGAGGAAAAACTGATATGCAAAACTTTGATGTTGCGATAATCGGAGCAGGAGCAAGCGGACTTGCTTGTGCAATAAATGTGAAAAGGTTTCACCCTAATTTTTCGGTTGCTCTTTTTGAACAATTACCTCGTGTGGGTAAAAAAATTCTTGCTACCGGTAATGGCAGGTGTAACTTAACAAATCTTAACGCAATAAATCATAATTACAGAAATAAGGAATTTTGTTTCGTTGCTTTTGAAAAATATCCTCCGGAAATAATAATAGATTTTTTTAATGGATTAGGTTTGAATACCGTTATAGATGAATGTGGTAGGGTATATCCTCGCAGCAACACTGCTTCAAGTGTTTTGGATTCTTTAAGGTTTGAGGTTGAGAAACTTAATATTACAGTAATTACTGAAGAAAAAATTGAGTCTGTCTGCCATAATAGTAAATTTATTATTAACAATAAATTTTCCTCAAAATATCTTGTTATTGCTACCGGCGGCAAATCTTCACCATCTCAAGGAAGTGATGGCTCCGGTTTTGATTTGGCAAAGTCATTAGGTCATAAACATACACTATTGATTCCGTCCTTAGTTCCCTTAAATAGCAGACCTGAAAAAATTAAATCACTTAAAGGAATCCGTGCTACTAATGTTAAATTGTCACTTGAGTGTGATGAAGATGAGATTAAATCTGAGGGAGAAATATTATTTACAGAAAACGGAGTCAGCGGAATTTGTGCTATGGAACTTGCAAGTTTTGCCGAAAGAGGATTAAGAAAAGGGTTTGAGCCTAATTTGCACATTAATTTTTTACCTGAAAAGACAAATGAAGAAATTCAACAGTACTTGATAAAAGTTTCCGAATTAAAGCAGGGACAACCAATTGAAAACTTACTTACAGGCTTACTGCACAAACAAGTTGGAGTTGCAATATTAAAGGATTGTCGATTATATTCAAATGACTGTGTAATTCAAAAATTTAGTATAGATGTTATAAAAATGATAGCCGATAAAATCTGTGACTTCACATTACCTGTAATAGGTACTCGTGGCTTTGCAAATGCCCAAGTTACGAGCGGAGGTATTTGTGTTAAAGATGTTTACTGTTCAACTATGAAATCAAAATTAGTTGATAAATTATATTTTTGTGGTGAAACTCTTGATGTTGACGGAGGCTGTGGAGGTTTTAATCTTCAATGGGCATTTGCCTCCGGACTTTTAGCAGGAGAATTAAATGATTAAATTAAATGAAATTAAACTTGAATTAGATGCCGAGGAAAGTGAACTTAGATTTCGTGTTGCAAAGGCACTTCGTTGCAATGAAGATTTAATTTCAAATATTACCATAGCAAAAAAGGCAATAGATTCAAGAAAAAAAGATAATATATATTTTGTGTATAATGTACTTGTTGAAGTAAATGCTGATGAAAATAGAGTGTTAAAACATGCTAAAAATCCTAAAGCCGATATATTTTTACAAGAAGTATACTCTATGCCTAAAAATAAAAGAACCGGAAATCTGCCTCCTATAATCATCGGCTTCGGTCCGGCAGGACTGTTTGCCGGATTAACTTTAGCAAGAGCAGGGTTAAATCCGATTATTTTTGAACGGGGAGCAGATGTGGATGAGAGAACCAAGCATGTGCTTAATTTTTGGCAAAATCGCAAGTTAAACACTAATAGTAATGTTCAGTTTGGTGAGGGGGGAGCAGGAACATTTTCTGACGGGAAATTAACAACAGGAATAAAAGATGTTTTGGTGAAGAAAGTTATTGATGAGTTTGTTTTGCATGGAGCACCGGAAGAAATTGCCTACTCGGCAACACCACATATTGGAACGGACAAATTAGGAAAAGTTGTTAAAAATATAAGAGAAGAAATCAAAGGTCTTGGCGGAAAAGTAATTTTTAATGCTTGTTTAACCGATTTAATTATTGCAAATGACTCTATTCACGGCGTTATGATATCTGAAAACGGCAAAGAATATGGTCTTGAAACGGACACCTTGTTGCTTTGTATCGGTCATTCTGCAAGGGATACTTTAGAAATGCTGTATTCCAAAGGACTTAATATAATTCAAAAACCATTTTCTATTGGTGTTAGAATTGAACATCCGAGAGAACTTATTGATAAATCTCAATTTGGTGAATTTGCCAATCACCCTAAATTGGGTGCGGCAGTTTATAAAATGGCTTGTCATCCCGAGCACGGCAGGGGAGCCTACACTTTTTGTATGTGTCCCGGTGGTACTGTTGTTTGTGCTTCAAGCGAAGAAGAAACAGTTGTAGTCAACGGTATGAGTGAATACGCAAGAAACGGTGAAAATTCAAACAGTGCAATTCTTGTTGGCATTGAACCAAGTGATTTTAGAGATACACATCCATTAGCAGGAATGTTTTTACAAAGAAAAATTGAAAGAATTGCTTTTGAAAAGGGGGGCAATGATTACACAGCTCCTTGTCAGTTAGTAGGAGATTTTTTAGAGTGTAAAAAATCTAATGAATTGTCTTATGTGAAACCCACCTGTCCAACCGGTGTTGTGCCTGGTGATATAAGAAAAATACTCCCTAAAAAAGTTACAGATACAATATCCGGTGCACTTGTAAAAATGGACAAAATGCTCAATGGTTTTGCTTTACCCGATGCGGTTTTAACAGCCCCTGAAACCCGTTCTTCTTCACCTGTAAGAATTTTAAGAAATGATATATTTCAATCAAATATCAGAGGAATTTATCCCTGTGGTGAAGGCGCAGGGTATGCCGGGGGTATTGTTTCGGCCGGTGTTGACGGAATTCGCTGTGCCCATGCAGTATTAGATGACGAAAATGATGAATGGTAAAAAATAAAGGTACAGTTTTCTGTACCCTTATTTTTATTCATATTTGGCTCGTTCGCCACCAATATATTTTGGCCTTGTGTAGGCTGCATTTACTCTTGCTGAACCGATTATATTATTTTCAAGTCTTATAATTACTGCAACCTTTTTAAGGTGCATTCCTATAAAAGTGTTGCCGATATCAATTCCTGCATCTGCTTTAATTTCTTCAACTACAACAGGATTTGACATATTTTGATAAACTGTTGCAGCGAAGGAACCGCCGGCAAACGGATAAGGAACCACGGAAACAATTTCAAAATTATTTTTCTGTGCTACTTCTTTTTCTAACACTAACGCTCTATTCAAATGTTCGCAGCATTGTGCAGCAAAATCAATACCGTTTTTTGTGAACACTTCATTTAATGCTCTGACAATTTCTCCGGCAGACTCAACTGAACCGTTAGTTCCGATTTTACTGTTATTTACCTCACTTGTTGAGCAGCCGACTACAACCAGTGAACCTTTTTTTAAGTTAGCTTTGACTATTAACTCTAAAGCCACTTCTTTTGTTTGTTCATAAATGCTATTCATTGTATTTTAACCCCTTAATTAAATTAGTCTTTTCTAAAGCGCTGATGATAAATATTGAAGCTATACCTGATATAATGCCTTGAGCAATATTGCACCCGAAAGAAAAAAGAGAGGCAGAGCCAAGTTTTAAAATAAAATATTCAAAACATAAGTAGCCAAATGGCATTAAAATCGAAAAAATAATTGAATATAGGATGATTTTTACAACTCTGTTTTTAACTGTATTTTTTACAATAATGTATGGTATTATAACGGACAAAAACTTAACTATAAATGTTGTAGGTGCATAGTAAGCAAATCCCAACAGCAAGTCGGAAAGCAAACCGCCCAAAGCCAATGCGATTGCACCATATAAAGGACCGAGAATAAAACTTGCGGAAATACCAAAAGCATCCGATATATTAACATAACCGGCACTTGCAGGTAAAGGAATTTTTATTAGCAGAGTACATATAATAATTATCGCTGTCACTAACGATGTGAAAACCAATTTTAAAAATTTAGTTGATTTCATATCTTCCTCTTGAATCTTAAATGTACTTATATTATAATAAAGTTTGGCATTAAATCAATTGCCATTTTTATAATATATTTTAATGCCAGTTTGGTGGTATAATGTTAACTTATAGTTTAGACAATGATTTAAAACTGCCCCTCTATGAGCAACTTTATCAATTTATTAGGGCTGACATAATTTCCGGAGTAATTAAGGGGGGAGAAAAGCTTCCTTCAAAGCGTGATTTTGCTTCTCATTTAGGTGTAAGTAAAGTTACAGTTGAGTCTGCTTACTCTTGTCTTATTTCAGAAGGATATATATATTCTATTGAAAAAGTAGGATATTTTGCCGAAGAAAATCTTGCTATTAAGTCGGACAATAAGTCGTATGAAAGTGTTAAAGAAAATGATACAAAAATATTTAATGTAGATTTACTTTCAAATTCTGTTCCAAATGAGCAGTTTCCCTTTTCTGTATGGTCTCGAATAATGAGGGAAGTTATTTTTGAATATTCCCGTGAAATTCTTGAACCCATTCCTTATAACGGAGCTTTGGTTTTCAGAGAAGCTATTTGTAAATATTTATTTGAAGAAAAGGGGATGAATGTAGCTCCATCTCAAGTGGTAGTGGGTGCCGGTTCGGAATATTTATATTCTCTTCTGATAAAACTACTCGGAACCGAGAAAAAATACGGAATTGAAAACCCATCTTATCATAAAATTAAAAAAATATACGAACTTCATAATGCAAATGTAAGTTATATCGATGTTTGTAATAATTCTATAGATTTAAAATCAGTAATACAAGCCGATATCAATGTTTTGCATCTGTCTCCGTCGCACAATTTCCCAACCGGAAGTATTATCAACATTAAACAAAGATATGAAATTATTTCTTGGGCAAATGAAAATGTTGACAGATATATAATTGAAGATGAGTTTGACAGTGAACTTCGTTTTAATTCCAGACCATTACCACCAATGCAAACTCTTGATACCCAAGATAAAGTAATATATGTCAATACTTTTTCAAAAACGGTTGCTCCCTCTATTCGTATCAGTTATATGGTTTTACCGTTATCTCTTGCAGATTTATATGAATCGAAATTTAAGTTTATTTCTTGTACTGTCCCTTCATTTGAACAGTATATATTGGCAAAATTTATTTCTATGGGGTATTTTGAAAGACATCTTAACAGAATGAAAAAATACTACAAACTTCTTCGTGAAGAACTGCAAGTAGTTTTTGAAAGCATTGATTTTAACGGTAAGTGTAAAATTGTTGAAAGTGTTGCAGGGTTACACTTTATATTAAAATTAGAATCTGGTTATACTGATGATGTAATTAAACATAAACTTGCTCTAAATGGAATAAGAGTCGGCTTTATGTCAGATTACTATTATGACAATCGAATTTGTAATGGTGAAATGCTGATAAATTATTCGGGTCTTACTGTTGATAAATTCACTTTTTTCTTAAGAAAACTGAAAAAAATTTTGGAGGAAAAAGAATGAAAATTAAAGCATATCATAAAGATTTAGGCTCTTTACATATTGGCTGTGAAAATCCGAGGTCATACTATATTCCCTATGAGTCTTCCGCTTCCGCACTTAAAGGAGAAAGAACTGAATCAGAATTTTTTACTTCGCTGAACGGAGAATGGAATTTTAAGTTTTACAGTTCTTACGAGGATTTTGATTTTGATTTTTTGTATAATGATTTTTTTGATAAAATTACTGTTCCTAAATGCTGGCAAACTGAGTTAAATAAGGGCTACGATGTTCCTCTTTACAGTAATCTTTGGTATCCTTATCCTGTTGATCCTCCTTACTTGCCGGTTGACAATCCCTGTGGTCACTACAATAGAGCCGTAGTTATCAATAAAAAACCTAATAAAAAATACTATCTTAATTTTGAGGGTGTTTCTTCTTGCTTTTATCTGTTTGTAAATAAAAAATTTACCGCTTACAGTCAGGTGTCTCATGCTACAACCGAGGTTGATATCACCGAACATATTAACAACGGAGAAAACTATATTGATGTTCTTGTTGTTAAGTGGTGTGACGGAAGTTATCTTGAAGATCAAGATATGTTTAGACTTTCCGGAATTTTCAGAGATGTTTTTATACTCGAAAGAGATGATAACTTTGTAGGAGATATCTGGGTCAAAACTAATCTAAATGATGATTTAAGTAAAGCAGAAATTGTAATTGAAACAGTTGCAGATGCAATTAAATACAGACTGTTTGATAAAGACGGTAATGTCATATTAACGGATGTAGGTTATACTTTCACCATTGATTCTCCAAAGCTTTGGAGTAGTGAAAATCCCGAATATTATATTTTGGTGCTTCATATCGGTAGTGAGTACATTCCCTTTATATTAGCACTTAAAAAGTTAGAGTTTAGAGGAAACATTGCATATTTTAACAATGAACCAATTAAACTTTATGGTGTAAATCGACACGATAATAACCCGACAACAGGTTACTACACTTCAGTTGAAGATATGAAGGAAGATATTTTTATTTGCAAAAGGGCAAATGTTAATACAATACGCACTTCCCATTATCCTAATTCACCATTGTTCTATGATTTATGTATCAAATATGGTATTATGGTCGTAAATGAAGCAGACATAGAAACTCATGGCATGGGTTTTGAGTACAAAGATACTTGGGATTGGTTTCGCTGGTCAAAACTCTCAACTGATGATGAATGGGAAGCAAGCTATGTTGATAGAGCTAAGTTACTTTTTGAAAGAGATAAGAATTTCGGCTGTGTTATAATGTGGTCACTCGGAAACGAAAGCGGCTGTGGTAAAAATCACAGAGCTATGAGAAACTACATCAAGTCTCGAGACAAAAAAGCAATCATTCACTATGAAAATTCTCATCTTGAGTTCAAGGCGGTTCCTATTGGAGAAAATTTCAGTGATATTTCAGATGTTGAGAGTAGAATGTATTCATCCCTTGAATATACTGAAGAATATGCGAAAAATCCAAGTGCCAAGAAGCCTTTTTATTGGTGTGAGTTTTCCTGTGCAAATACTACTGGAGATATACATGCTCATGCTGATTTAATAAGAAAATATTCGGTTATATTCGGTGGATGCTTTTGGGAGTTAACTGACCATGCAATTGATATAGGTGACGGCAAGTTTAGATATGGAGGAGATTTTGGTGATTTTCCCAATAATGATATTTGCTGCATAGACGGTGTTACTTTTCCTAACAGAACTCTTAAACCGGGATATTTTGACTTAAAGAAGGCTTATGAACCCTTTGAATGCAGGTTTGATAATCAGACATTAAATATCTTTAATCGCCGCTATTTCACCGATCTAAACGATATGTATGTAATATGTGAATTAGAAGTTAACGGAGCTGTTCTTGAAAGTACTTTAATTCAGGATTTAGATATATTACCGCAAAGTTCCAAAGATTTTGAAATTGAATTTGATATTCCTGACGGTGACTGTGTTTTCTTAAATATATACTTCAAATCAAAATTTTCAACACCCTGGTGTAGTGATGGTTATGAATATGGTTTCAATCAATTTGATCTTTCAAACTGTGAAACTCAAGAAGATATTATATATTGTGATAAACCGGAATTTATTGAAGAATATAGGTATATTACCATAAATGCGGGTGATGTAACCTATGTACTTGATAAACCTTATGCAAAAATAGTTTCTGCTCATTACGAAGAAACTCATCTGTTTAATGCTCCGTTAGACATCGAAATTTGGAAAGCACCGGGAAGCAATGAACTTGATAAGGCGAAGGAATGGAAGAGTGCAGGAATGGAATGCTCTCAGGTTATTCCAAAGAGTTTAAGTATTACCGAAACTCCTAAATCTATTATTGTAACTTCTAAAATTTCAATTGGAGGACCTGCGGTGGTTCCCATTATCAACGGTGAAATATCTTATGAATTTTTCGGTAACGGTAAAGTTAAGGTTTGTTTTAACGGCGAAATGAATCCCTTGCTTGAAAAAATGCAACTTGGGCTTCCAAGATTTGGTTTTAGGTTTACTTTACCAAAAGAGTTTTCAAATGCTATATACTTTGGTAAAGGTCCTCACGAATCATACGCTGACAGACATAGAAGTACAAGATACGGAAGGTTTTTCACCACAGCAAGAGAAAATTTTGTTCCGTATATTAAACCTGTGGAAAACGGAGCACACTTTGGCACAAGAGAGGCAGCCGTGTTTAATGATGAAGGTATATCTATAAGATTTTTACCTGAAAGCGATAAGTCATTTATTTTTAATCTCTCCCATTTCACACCTAAATATCTCGAGAAGACTTTACACTATGATGAATTGATTGAAGATGACAATACTTATGTTTATCTCGACTATAAGATTAGTCTAAAGGGTGGTGTGGGATTATATGAAATTTTGGAACCTGAAAGAAAATGGGAATTTGGTAAAATATATTTTGCAGTTTCTTTCTTGCCGTTTATTAAAGAATGATATTAAAGGAGAGTTGATTATGAATTCTAAAAAGTTAATTGCCCTGTTTTTAGCGGTTTTATTGGCAACAATGCCATTGAGTGTCTTTATTGCAAGTGCAGAAGATGTGGTTGATTGCCCTTATGTTGAAGTCCATGGATTTATGGCAAGTAGTATTCACAAAGTAAAGAATAACCCGACAAGTGAAGTGCTTTGGCCACCATCAACAGAAAAAATTCTTGCAGTGGTTGAAGAATGTGTTCCGGCATTGCTTAAGTTTTTAATAACTAAAGATTATGATGCCTTAGGTGATAAAATAATTGGTCCGCTTAAGGAAATATTTTCCGGCGTAAATCTGGATGAAAACGGATTACCGTCTGATGGAACCGGTATAGTGTTTAATTATCCAAATAAATCTTCTATAACTAAAACTTCTAGATTAAAATTTGCCTATGATTGGCGATGCGACCCTATGGATATTGCTGTTGATTTAAATAATTTTATTGATTACATTCTTGAAGCAAGCGGATGTGAACAGGTTGTTGTTGAAAGTCATAGTTTTGGCGGTATAGTTGTGGAAACATATACTGAACTCTATGGTAGCGAAAAGTTGAAAAGTGTTTGTTATAATACCCCTGCAATTTTTGGTGAAACTTATACCGGTGAACTTCTAAATACTGAAATTGAATTGACCGCTGATTCTGTAACCGCATTTCTTAAAGAGATGCTTGGATATGGTGAATATAAAAAGCTTTTACTTGGTGTTTTTGACATATTAAAGGCATCCGGCATTACTGAAGATATCTGCGAACTGGGCACAGGTATTGTAGATAATTTAGGTAAAGAAATGCTTGTTGGCATTCTATTGCCTATGTTCGGAAGTTGGCCAAGTATTTGGTCTATGGTTCCAGCTTCCTATGTAGACCGATGTATGGCAAATGTTTTTGATAACTTATATAAGGGCAATGGTATTGACTACTCCGGTCTTATAAGCAAGATCAAAAACTATGATTCAATCGTTAGATCAAACTCAAGACAAACCCTTTTGGAGCAAAATGAATCTACAAATGTTTATGTTTTTTCTCGTTATGGCTTTTCTTCAATTCCTGTGACCCCTTCATGGGACTATATGTCAGACTCGGTAATTGATACGAAGTACTCATCAATGGGAGCATGTTGTGCTCCCTATAACGGAAAATTAAGTGACAATTTTCTTGCACAGCATATCAATGATCCATACTTAAACCCTGATAAAACTATTTATGCAAAAACATGTTTATTCCCTGACCAAACTTGGTTTTTTAGAGAATTACATCATTCAAAGAGCACTGCTCAACTTAATGAATTTATAAGTAAATTACTTTACTACGATGGTCAGGCAACAACTAATACATTTGAAGAATATCCTCAATTTATGCTGTTTGATGTAGATACGGAAATTTTTGTACCTGACAAAGGAACAGTTTACGAAAAGAGAACATTTTTTGATAAAATATTTGAATTTAATCTAAGGGTAATAGCTTTTTTCAAGAATCTTTTCAAATTAATTTTTGGCTAAAAGGAGTATTTTATGAGTGCTAAAATTATTATTGCAGGGCTCGGACATGGTGGAATTGCCGTAGCGGCAATTCTTGCTCAAGCAAACTACGATGTTACTGTTTACGAGCAGAAGAAAAGAGAAGATCTGGGTTATGACTGGACTGATATTTTTGCTCCAAAAGCTCTTTCGGTTGCAGGAATTCCTATGCCTGACAGTTCAAAATATGAGTATAAAGAGGATATGACATTCTTTGGGCCAAGCGAAAGAGTTGGTTTAAGGCAACATGTTCCTAAAGACCAACTTGAAATTAAACTTGAGAGAAAGGATATTTATGAGCATTTAATTAGCCACGCAGAAAAATGCGGAGTTAAAATTGTTTTTGAATGCAAAATATTTTCTCCGAAACTTTTTGGAAATAGAGTTGTTGGTATAGAAACCGATAAGGGTGATTTTTATGGTGATTTAGTAATTGATGCCTGCGGTATGAGAAGTCCTTTAAGAACTAACTTACCTGATAGTTTTGGTATTGAAAAAAATCCTTTAAGACACGAATATATTACTATTTACCGTGGTTTTTATAATATTGCTGCTAATGTTGAGGTGGAGGCAAAATTTAAGGTTTGCCTTTTTAAGGATGACATAATGGGAATCAGTTGGGTTGCCAGTGAAGAAAAACATACTGATTTGCTTATTGGTCGATTTAATGATTTTGACATTGATGAAGTTAACAGGTTCGCGGATGTTTTGAGAAAAACTAATCCAAGACTTGGAACAGACCTCTTACGAGGAGGACAGTTTGTAGAAATTCCCGTAAGACAACCTCTATCTATGATGGTAGCAGACGGTTATGCAGCAATCGGAGACAGCGCATTTATGACAGTTCCGTTAATCGGTTCCGGAATTGCTAATTCCTTAAGAGCAGCGAGAATATTGGCAGATGCTATATTTGCCGATAAGAATAATAGTTTTAGTTGCGAGACTCTTTGGAATTATCAATATTACTTCTTTAAGACTCTCGGATCGGGACTTGCTCCTTTAGCAGCAGCAAAGCTGTTAATGCTCAAATTAACTGCACAGGAGGTTGACTATGCCTTTGATAACGGGCTTATAAATGAGGATAATGTCACAATGGGTGCTGATTTTACAAGTATTACTTCCATTAAAGTTGACCTTTTTGATTTAATCAACAAAGCACAGATAGTTTGTAAAAACACATCATTATTAAGCAAATTAACCCCCATAGGAGGTCGTATAGGCACTGTAGCAGGTGTTTGTGCGGTCATTCCAAAGAAATATAATAAGGAGAGAGTAAAGACTTGGAAAAGCCTCTATGAGCGCTCTTTTAAGATATGAGAACTATGAATAATAACATTTTTGATAAAAAATTAAATTTCAGAGACATTGGCGGAGTAAAAAATTTAGATGGTAAAACCGTAAAGAAAAATATAATTTTTCGTTCTGCTCATCTTTCACACCTTAAACAATCAGATTTAGAGTATCTTTCTAAAGAATTAGAACTTAAGTTTGTAATTGATTTAAGGAGCAATATTGAAAAGAAAGACAGAGAAAATAAAATTCCCGATGGTGCAGAATATCTTGAAATTCCTTATTTTGACGAAACCGCTATGGGAATCACAAGCGGAATGGGTTCTGATGTTAAATCTGCTCTTAAACAAGCCAACAGCAGAAATGAACTTTTAGAGTTCATTCCGGACTTAACTACGGTTTACCCTTTGATTGTTACGGATGAACATTCGATATCACAACTTTCTAAAGTAATTAAGTTAATTATCAATAACCGAGAAGGTTCGGTTTTATTTCACTGCACGGCAGGGAAGGATAGAACAGGAGTGACAACTGCGATTATTTACAGGATTTTAAATGTTGATTACTCAGTAATACTTGATGATTATCTTAAGACAAATATTGTTTCTCAAAAGAATGCAAAAAAATATTCAATTCTTGCAAGAATTTTTTTAAGGGATAAAAGACTGCAAAAGAAAGTTTATGATGTATTTATGGCTGATGAAAAATATCTTAAAGCAGCTATGGATGCTATTGATAATACTTGGGGTGATTTTGACAATTTTATTTATAATAAACTTAATATTTCACAAGAAGAAATTAACTCCTTTACAGAATATGCTCTTATATGACGAAAAGCTCTGCTATGAAAGCAGAGCTTTTACTATTGATATTAAACTTTATTTTGCTTTTTTATCTCCGATGGTTAAACCTAAACAGGAGAACAGTCCCACGGCTGAAAAACCTATCATTAAGATAAACACTGCTAAATATGAGTTGGTTTTGTCATATAAAGCACCTGCAATTGTTGAGCCGAAAGAAGCAATAATTAGATTTGTATTAACAAGGGGAAGGTTAAGAGCATAGTTTTTTGGTCCGTAGTATTTGCTGACAAAAGCTGAGCAGCAAACGGGAACACCCCCGTAAGCAATTCCTGTTAAAAGATAGCCAATAATTAAGAGGGGAGAAACTGAGAATTTTAAGGCAACAATTAAAGAAATTGCTGCTAAGAAAAACAGTAATTCAACAATCAGCATAGTCCATCTTCTGCCGAGTTTATCAAATAAAAATCCAACTATTACTCGTCCTATTCCGTTAAATATTGAAATAAGTCCAACAATTGTTGCAACAGTACCCAAACTAAAGTTTGAATTGATTTCTTTAACCATTCCACTTGCTTGGGAAATTACGCAAAGACCCGCTCCGGTTAAAACGATTGCCCAAATATAGAACATCCAGAAAGATGCTGACTTTAGAACCTCACCCGGTGAAAGGCCTTCTTCAGGGACTTGAGCATTCCCGTTGACTTTTGCTTCGGGTTTTTTTACAAAGAAAGCACAAAGGAACAGAACAATCAGCAATAAAAATGCCATAAAGGTAAATCTATCTCTCCAACTGAATCTGTCAAAACCCTGGTAAACTTTTCCGAAAATAAAACTACCAAGACCAAAGCCCATCAAAAGGACACCTGAAATAAGTCCGGTTTTTTCGGGATACCATTTGGTAACTGTACTCATAATTGCGTTATAAGCAAGTCCTGAACCAAGACCGGCAAGCACACCAAACCCGATATAAAGGGTAATTAATGATTTTGTGTTAGCGGTTAAAAGAAAACCTACAAAGAAAAGTATTGCTGCAGCAAAAACATTAAGTTTTGGGTTAATTCTTTTAGCAAGCAGGCCGCAAATCAACTGACCTAAGCAGAATATAATCATAACTATGGTAAATGTCAATGAAAGTTGAGCTTTACTCCAGTTAGAAAACTCTCCGGCTATGGGCGCGGAAAGCACACTCCATGCGTAGATTAGCCCTGCAAAAATCAGTGTTATAACTCCAAAAATTACCAATAAAGTTCTGTTTGTCTTTTTCATAATTTCATTCCTCAACACATAAGAAAAGACACCATACAATAAGTAAGGTGCCGAATCTTAAATTACATTTTTTTCAAGGCAGCAATAAGTGCCTTCATTTCTTCTTCACTAAGAGTAACGCCTTTGCCCATTCTATCATGTTCGGGTGACCACTCACGAATGTCGTACTTTGCCTCGCGTCCGCCCCAGCTCACAAGGTTAAGCTCTTTTTGCCAACCTCTTGCATTTTCGGAAAGAACAGCAATTGTTTCTTTAATTTCAAACTCAAAAGCAGGCATATTGGTTCTCCTTTCAAATATTATCTATTATATTATATATTATAAAACTAAAAAAGTAAACAGTTTATTATAAATATTTTGAAAAATTTTCAATTTAATCAACAATTTCCGCTTTCGAATCGTGAATTTGCATAATATCATAGGGAGTAGCCTGGTAAACGAAGTAATTTAGCCAGTTTGCATAGAGCAAATTTCCATGGGAGCGCCAAGTAACCAAAGGCGGTTGAGTCATATCATCATGAGGATAATAGTTTACAGGGCATTTAATTTTCTTACCTGCAAGTAAATCACGACGATATTCCTTGTCAAGGGTGTATTGGTCATACTCCGAGTGTCCGGTAACAAATATTTGTCTGCCGTTTTTTGTCATCATTATTGCAACACCTGCAACAGGAGAGGAGGCAAGAATTTTAAGCCCCGGTACTCTTTTCAGATCTTTAATGTCTATGGCGGTATGCCTTGAATGGGGAATATAAAATTTATCGTCAAATCCTCTTAATAAAATTGACTTTTTATAATCGGCTCTATGAGTGAAAACTCCGAAAAGTTTATCTTCGAGTAATACTTTTTTTACTCCAAAATGGTAGTAAAGAGCAGCTTGGGCACCCCAACATATATGGAAAGTTGAATAAACATGAGTTTTACTCCATTTCATTATTTCACAAAGTTCATCCCAATATTCAACTTCTTCAAATTCTAAAAGTTCCACCGGTGCACCTGTGATAATCATTCCGTCATAGTAATTGTCTTTGATATCACTAAAATACTTATAGAAAGAAAGCAAATGTTCTTCACTTGTATTTTTAGATTTATGAGTTTCTGTGTGAATTAAAGTTAATTCCACTTGTAGAGGTGAGTTACCTAATAACCGAGAAAGCTGAGTTTCTGTGTCAATTTTTGTAGGCATAAGATTTAAAAGTAATATCTGTAACGGCCTGATATCTTGGGTAATAGCCCTTGTTTCTGTCATCACAAATATATTTTCATCTGTTAATATTTTAGTTGCAGGTAATTCATTAGGTATTTTGATTGGCATATCTAATGCCCTCCGTTTAGATGTTATTTAGTGCCTGTTCTATGTCTTCAATTAGGTCAAACTTATTTTCAAGACCGCAAGAAAAACGAACCAAATCCGGCGAGATGCCTGCGGCTTCAAGTTCTGTGTCATTCATTTGTCTGTGTGTTGCACTGGCGGGATGTAAGCAACAACTTCTTGCGTCAGCAACATGGGTTTCAATTGCAGCTATTTTTAAGTTTTTCATAAACAATTCGGCTGCTTTTCTGCCACCTTTTATGCCGAATGAAACAACTCCGCAAGTACCGTTTGGCATATATTTCTGTGCAAGTTCATAATATTGGTTTGATTTAAGTCCTGGATAATTAACCCAAGCAATTTTATCATTACTTTCAAGATACTCTGCAACTGCTTGAGCATTTTCACAATGTCGTGGCATACGCACATGCAGACTCTCAAGTCCTAAATTAAGTAGGAATGCATTTTGAGGAGATTGAATTGAGCCGAAATCTCTCATTAGTTGTGCTGTTGCTTTTGTAATAAAAGCTCCTTCAAGTCCAAATTTTTCAGTATATGTTATTCCGTGATAACTGTCGTCAGGTGAGCAAAGTCCGGGATACTTATCTGCGTATTTGATCCAGTTAAATTTACCGGAGTCAATAATTGCACCGCCTACTCCGGCACCGTGACCATCCATGTATTTTGTAGTGGAGTGTGTTACTATGTCTGCACCCCATTCAAAAGGTTTGCAATTAACGGGAGTTGCAAAGGTATTATCTATGATAAGAGGAACGCCTTGTTCGTGGGAAACTTTAGCAAACTTTTCAATATCTAAAACCGTAAGTGCCGGGTTTGCTACAGTTTCTCCAAAACAGGCCTTAGTGTTTGGTCTGAATGCAGCATTCAACTCCTCTTCCGTACAGTCGGGATTAACAAATGTAAAATCAATTCCCATTTTTTTCATAGTGACTGCAAAAAGATTATATGTGCCTCCATATATAGAAGAACTTGCAACAATGTGGTCACCGCAGTTTGCAATGTTAAAAATAGTATAAAAATTAGCTGCTTGTCCTGAGGAAGTTAACATACCTGCAGTGCCACCCTCCATTTGACAAATCTTTGACGCAACGGCATCATTTGTGGGGTTTTGAAGACGAGTGTAAAAATAACCACTTGCCTCAAGGTCAAAAAGTTTACCCATATCTTCGCTTGTGTTATATTTAAATGTGGTTGATTGAATTATCGGAATTTGTCTCGGTTCACCGTTGCCGGGAGTATAACCACCTTGTACGCAAATAGTTTCAATTCTTTGTTTGCTCATAATGATTCTCCTTTATTTTTCGTAATCGTTAATAATAAGGTTAGGTTCCTGTGCTTTTTTCATATATTCAAGTAGAATCGCTTTAAGTTCAGATTTTACTTGTTTTAAGTCATTATTTCCTATAAGATTGTTTCTTTCAAACGGATCATTTTCAAGATCATAAAGAAAATCTTCTGTATACTCTTCTGCAAAACCTTTGTCTGCGTTTTTAGCGGAAACAGAATATTTCCATTTACTTGTTCTTACAGCTCTGCCAATTTGACTTTCAGAAATTTGAACAAATATATGCTCGTGACCTTTTAGATTTGTTAAAGATTTTCCCATAAAATCATTTGGAATATTTGCACCTGCAAGTTCAAGTATAGTTTTCGGTAAATCAATTAAAGAAACTAAATCTTCAATTTTACCACCATTGGTAAATGGACCACCGGTAATTACAAGTGGTACTCTGATACTGTTTTCATGACAAGAACGCTTATACTCTAAATTTCTTGTTCTAAAGTGACAACCGTGGTCTGATGTGTAGATTATTATCGTATTTTCATATATACCCTCATCTTTTAGTGTTTGAATCAACCTGCCAAAGTTCATATCAACCCTGTTACAGCAAGCGAGGTAAGAGGGCATACTGATTCGCCAATCACCGAATGTTCCCTTCAAATCTCCGGGAATTTCGTAATTTTTGAAATACTTTTTTGAACCCTTTGGAGCTTCAAAACGAAGCCTGTCATTTTGGTGATGTGGTTCAAGTTGAGAAACAAACATAAAGAATGGTTTGTTCTTTTCTCTTTTACTTAAATATTCAAGGGCATAGTCATTTATTCTGTCTGACCGCACACCTTTAAAATTAAGTTTATTGTTGTTCTCATCAAAAACATAGCCGTCATATCCGTGAGAAGTAAACTCTAAAACATCACTTGCTCTCCAATACCTGTAACCGCCTCTTCGTTCAACAGGTATTGGTTTTGTTTTAAAATTGTTCTCTCTGTCGGATGCTAAATGCCATTTGCCGATATATGCAGTATCATAGCCGTTTTTTGTAAGAATTTTAGCAATGGTGTTTGTGTCGGTAGGTAAAGCAATGTTATTCCTGTAGCACCCTACTTGAGTTGCATATTTACCGCTTTGTAAACAAGCTCTCATCGGACCGCAAACAGGCTGACAAGAAAAAGCATATTCAAATAAAGTACCTTCCTTGGCCATTTTGTCAAGGTTTGGAGTAACAGGTAATTTCTGTCCGTAGCAACCGCAACTGTCAGCTCGTTGCTGATCAGAAAAGTAAAAAACAAAATTTGGTCTGTTAATAATCATCACCCATTCATAGTATTGGTCTTAATTTTTCAAGAGCGTACATTAGATAATCTTTCTGTGGGCAATAGCCCTTTTCCGCATTAAAAAGTGAACGATAACGCTTACAGCCACCTCTACAAAAGTCAAAAACTTCACAACCCTTGCAGAGTTCATTCAAAGGTATATTTCTACTCATAAATTTCTGCATATTTTCAGTTTTAAGTATTTCAGGTAAACTAATTTCATTTATATTCCCACAGTTGAACTCATCCAAGCAATAGAAATCACAAGGATAACAAGTTCCGTCTGCTTCTATAACCAATTGAGGTGTGCAGTTCCCAAGAAGTCCACATTGTTCGCATTCACCGTCAAAGTAAATCATAAATAAATTTTCAATTTCTCTCACAGAAAATTCAATTTCATTTATATACTTCCTCAGCCACAAATTAAAGACTCTTTTTTTAAAACTTGCTATTTCTCGAGGGGAGATTGAATTTTCATCAATTTCGTTTGACAACGAGTTAAGTCTAATAATTGTTTGAACATTGAAAATGTCGTACTTATCATATAATTCAAACAATTTGTGGGCATCGGTTAAGGCGGTAACTACCGTTAATACCGTAAATTTAATGTTATACTTCTTTAAAAGTTCAATGCCATTTATAACAAGATCGAAAGAATTGCATCTTTGCTTGTTATGAATTGATTTTTCACCATCCAAAGAAACGCCGATTGAGTAGTTATATTTTTTGAAAATTTTACACCAAGTGTCATCAATAAGTGTTCCGTTAGTCTGGATGCAAAAATCAACATTTCTTTTTTTTGCTCTATCTAACGCCAGTTTAGTGAAAAAAATGAAAAAATCAGTTCCGGCAAGCATAGGCTCGCCACCTTGAAACATAAAATGTACAGTAGACTCACCTTTACAGTGGTCGTATACTTTGGTTATTATGTTTTCGGCAGTGTCGTTACTCATCATATTATTGCAATTATTTTCACGCCATTTAACTTCATCATTGTAAAAACAGTAAGAACAGTTCAAGTTGCAATTATGCCCTGCAGGTTTTATTAAAACTGTAATTTCTCTCATTATACGCTCTCAATATATTTTTTAATTCCGCTTACCGTCGCTCTTGCAAGTATGTCTCTAACTGAAGAATCTTGAAGTTTTTCACACTCTATCGTATTTGTACAAAAACCATATTCAACTAAAATAGCGGGACATTCTTCAACTCTTGCAACTTTATATGCACCAAATCGACAACCTCTGTCGTAATTAGGCCTATCCATTCCTGCGTAAATTTTATTCTTGTATGCATTTGCTAAGGCCTCATTTATTGCTTTAGCCAAAGGTTGAGAATAAGCTCTATAATAGTACGCTGTGGTACCATATGCAGATGAGGAAGAGGGCGAAGCATCGCAGTGTATCGAAATAAAAAGATCGGGAGAATATTTTCTCACAAGTTCATTCCTTTGTGTTAAACTTAAGAAAGAATTTTCATTTCTTGTCATAATTACTCTTGCACCTTCTGCTTCAAGAATGGCTTTTGTATTTTCTGCTATAGACAGGTTTAGTTTTGCTTCGTTCCAAGTTGAAGAAGCAACGACACAGGAAGCACCTCCATCTCTGCCGCCGTGTCCGGCATCAAGCATAATGGTGTAATTCTTAAGCGAAGAAGGTTTTGATTTGATAGTAATAATTAAACATCCACTTTCATCATACTCGTAATGAAAACCGTAGAATGCACCCATTTTACTGAATTCTAACTTTAACTCAATGTTGTTCTCAACTTTATTAGAAGTACCTTTTGCGATAATCGGACCGGAAAAACTCAAATTGCCGGTAAAACTTTCGGTATCAAAAAAAGTGAACTGTAATCCGGTACAATCAACAGAAGTGACCTTAACAGGTCTGTCACCGGTTATACCATAGGTTTGTCCTAAAAGCCTTGCATTGAAAGCCACCTTTCGATTTAATGCAAGTTTAATTACGGTATCACCATTACTTTGTGAAACAGATACTACTTGAACATTATTTTTTGGCATAATGAAGCCGTCAACCAGTTTTAGTTGAGTTACCTTTTCTTTCCCACTAGCAACATTATCCTCACGAACCAGTGGAATTTTATATCCCGAATTAACAAGATAATATGTCTCATTGTCAAATTGTGCGGTGCTCTTAAAATAGTCCATAGTACCCTTAATGAAGGGAGAACAATCAGGAACAGATTTTGTTGAAGTCGTATTTCCCGGATAAACTTCAACATAATTGTCAATTATTTCTACAAATTTTGCAGTACCGAGACCATAATCATTTGTGTATGAATACTGTTGGAGAGGGGTTACTCCGGACGAAGTTGTACCACTTTGAGTGTCGGAAACAGTTGGTTCTGTTGTTGAGGTTCTATCGCTCGGTCTGGTAGGTTTTGAAAATCTTGTAGAATAGGTAGATTCGGTAGAACCGGTAGTGTCTACAGAAGTAGATTCAGTAACCGAGGTGGTTTCTATTTCGGAAGTTGTAGTAGTTGTGCTTGGAGGTGAAGGGGGAGTAATAACCTGTGCTGCATTAACCTTTACCACCGCACCTTTCTTACTTTCACTCAATGAGTTATATTTGGCATAAACAGTAAAACTACCTAAATTTTGAACTTCTTTTGTCTCTTTTGGTGTGGTTACAGTAGTTTTAAATGTTGAAAAATCAGAATTTTCGTCATAGTAACTGTCATCACCTTCATACATAATTTTTTTCATGGTATAGGTTTTTCCGTTAAATGACAGTGTAACATTTGCATCATTCAAAGCTTCTGCCTTAAACTCTATTTCCATATTTCCGGGGACTTTCAAAGTTGAAGTGGGAGAAACACTTTTTAAAAGTTTAATTTTGTAATTAACCGTGAATGTGTAGGTTTTTCCTTTGTGTTCAAAATTAATATTGTTTTTACCAACATTTAGGGTACAGTCAACTGCAAAGTCGCCGTTTTTTGCAACTTTTAAAACCTGTCCGTTGCACTTTAACTCATTGAGAGGACTACTCGTTCCTCGAAATGTTATTATAGAAGTTTCAACAGTTATATCTGCATTTGAGTAATTTGTAATTCTAAAGTTTTTATCCTTCAAATAGTTTTCTCTTTTAGAAATAAATTCTTTTAACAATTTTACATTGTTACCTTTAACTGAAACAATACTGTTAAGAGGTGAAAATCCTAAAAGAGTACATTGTTGGTTTTCACCACAAGTATTGGCCAGTTCAATCAATGACTCAACACTTGAACCTGAGGCTTTATCTATATCACTTACATTAAAATTAATCCAAAGTTTTACAGGTGCATCAAACCATTTAAAAATTGTTGTTTTGAATGAATCAAGTTTTGTGTTGTTCTGTTCGATTAAGACAAAATTAATTAAACCGTTTCGAGACAGTTGAGAAATATTATCAGTTACTTTTGTGGATAGTACAGGAATTAACCCAACAAAAACATCTAAATCATTTGTTTTGAGAGTTTGAATGTCTTCTTTTATTGTTTCAATGTAGTCATCAGTATTCTCGTCATAACCATTCAATATAACACAGTCAACATTATTATTTACATAAAATGCATTTGAAAATTCATTAAAATCCGATTTATTGACAATAACTGCACTGAACACACCTTTTTCTCTTGTTGCTTTGAAAAGCAAAGATAAAGCTTCTTCGTTTTCTTTAACATATTTAACAAAAAGTGTATTAAGACCAAGTCCGGTTAACTTATCAAGATCTCTAGTTGATTCTTTCGTCACAGCCTCAATGGAAGATGCAGCAGCAGACGCAGGAAAAGAAATCTTAGGTCTTTTAACAGAAACTGCAGTTGAAATTTCGCTTATATTTTCACTTGTAGTGCTGTCAGATCTGAAACTTTCCGCAAGACTTGTAAATTTACCGGTGAAGGCCATAAAAGCGATTATACCGACAATTAGAGCCAAAACAACAGATATTGAAATTATCACTGTTCTCTTATTTTCCATAAACACCTCAAATTACATTGCATCTAAAAGATTATAAATTCAACTGCTTTTTCAACGCTTTAACTACAGGGAGAGTGATAACTATTGCAAAAGCAATTTCAACCACTGCATTGATTGTAAATGCAGCTAAAACATAATTAGTTAGTCCACCAAAGTTAACACTGGCTATTCCAAGTTCTGTTCCGTATTTTTCGCCATAAATCAAGTAAATTGAACCCATAACGAGACAGGTGTTTGTTAAACAGCCGGCAACTGCTGCGGCAATCGAAGCAATATGCCAATGTTTTTTTAGCAATTTAAATGCTAATGCCGCAAAAAGTCCCATCAGTACTCTCGGTAATATGCTAACTATCGGGTTTCTGAAAATTATTCCTTCCAAAGGAGTTGGCGGAGTTAAAACAGCTTTTAGTAAACAACTCACTCCCCAAACTGAGCCTAAAGTGAGTCCACCGCTAACGCCTAAAAGACAAGCACCTACAATCACAGGAATGTGAATCAAAGTGATACTCAGTCCACCATAACTGATGTATCCAATGTAGGGAACAAAGTTCATTGCGACGATAATTGCACTGAATAATGCAAACTGTGCAATTTTCAAGTTCTTTTTGAATGTTGTGTTTTGCATAATTTCCTCCTTGCTGCTGCTCCATAGGGATGCAGCGCAAATAATAAAATTTATTTTCGATTCTTTTCATAAAGAATTTTCAAACCATAAAGGATCAGTTCGCCGTTATATTCAATTTTCCTCTTGCAACTTTTTACTAAATCTTCAGCAAGTCCACCTGTTGCTACCGCAAACATTTCTCCTTGGTTAAGTTCTTTTTCGAATTTATCACAAAGACCGTCAATCATTGACGCAAAGCCCAGTACTGCTCCTGACTGCATTGAGTCATTGGTATTTGTTCCAATTGCCTTAGAAGGTTTTGTCAAGCTAATATTTGGAAGTTGAGAAGTTTTAGAGGCAAGAACATCAAGAGATACCCTAATTCCCGGTGCAATTGCACATCCTCTGAAAGCACCGTCTTTATCAACCGCACTGATTTTACTTGCAGTACCTAAATCAATTACCAAACAGGGGAGAGGGTAAAGATTGGCTGCCCCAACACAGCCCGCAAGAAGGTCAGCTCCAAGTTGAGCCGGGTTGTCAATTAGAATATTCATACCTGTTTTCATTCCGGGTCCGAGGACGAAAGGAATAATTCCGGTTATCTTCTTTGTAGCTTCGCTTATTTCGGCTGTAAGTTCAGGAACAACAGAACTTATGGCACAGCCACTTACATCATTTTCACATACATCATAAAGATCAAATAATTTTTTGAAGTTAATGGCGTAATCATCTGAAAATTTTGCCCTATCTGTTGCTAAACGAGATATAAAGGCAATTTCATCACCATTATAAACTCCGAATGTAATACAAGTATTTCCAATATCTATTGCTAAAAACATAAATATTTCTCCAATCATATCCAATCATATATGTACTAGCATTATAACTTATTTTACTAAATAAATCAATAACAAAAAAAATGGTAGCAAATATTTATCAGTCTGTAGTTAAACAATTAAAATTTTTTGAATTTTTGATAATTATGTATCTTTAAGTGTTGACCTTTTGGTTTTTTTGTATTAAAATTAAATTATCAATTTTTGGAGGAAAATATTATGAAAAAAACCAAAGGATTTGTTTCTGAGTTTAAAACATTTTTAACTCGAGGCAATGTTATCGACCTCGCAGTCGGTGTAATTATCGGTGGAGCTTTTCAAGCTATTGTAAATTCACTTGTAAATGATATATTTATGCCGATTATGGGCTTTTTTACAAAGGGAATTGATTTTACAAGTAAATTTGCTACTTTTGACGGTAAAGTTTATGAATCAATTGAAGCAGCTCAAGAAGCGGGAGTAGCAGTTCTTACCTACGGAAATTTCATATCTGCGATAATTAATTTTATTATTATGGCATTTGTGATTTTCTTTTTGGTTAAGACCATCAATAAGATTACTGCTAAGGCAAAAAAAACTGAAGAAGAGATTGTTCCGACAACAAAGTTATGTCAATTTTGTAAAAGTGAAATATCAATTGAAGCAACAAAATGTGCTTTCTGTACATCAGATGTTTCAGAGGAATAATTACTTCATATCATAATTGTTTTGCATTATTAAGGGTGTTTATATGGAAATAAGAGTTATTTCTTCACTTGAAAAGGTTTTTAAAACCGATGAGCTTAAAGCAAAGGAAATAGAATCTTTTTCAATGTTTAAAAATGAAAAACTATCTTTTCAAGTTGCTTTTAGAAGTGAAAACGACACTAAAGCAACTGTTAACTGTGATGAAATAAATGGAGCAGAAATCAACATCTACTATGTTCGAGATGTTCCCGTCAAATTGGCAAGTTTCCCCGACAGTGATGACTATTTCATTAAAAAAAAGCCGGGGAATTATCCGGATATTCTTATAAATACAAATCAAGCTGAAATTAAGAAGAATGAGTGGAATTGCTTTTGGGTTGAGATTGTAGGAAATTTTAGGGAAAGCGGAATAATGAATCTTGACTTTAGAGTTAATGAAGTTTCCACTTCAATCAATATTGAAGTGCTTGACGGTAATTTACCAAAACAAGAGTTAATTTACACAAACTGGTTTCATGCTGACTGTATATGTGATTATTATGGAATTGAAGCATTTTCAAATGAATTTTGGATAGCTGTCAAAAATTTTGTTTCTGTAGCAACTAAGCATGGAATGAACTGTATTTTAACACCACTCTTTACACCTGCATTAGATACTCAAATAGGTGGTGAACGCACCACGATGCAACTTGTTAAGGTTGAAAAAAGTGGCGGTCATTATTACTTTGACTTAAAAAATCTTAAAAAATGGGTTAATTTGTGTAAAGAAGAAGGAATTGAATACTTTGAAATGTCTCACTTTTTTACACAGTGGGGTGCAAAACATTCTCCTAAAATAATTGCTACCGACCATAAAGGCAGAGAGAAAAAAATATTTGGATGGGAAACCAGGACCTCAAGTAAAGAATACGAGAAATTTTTATGCCAATTTTCCGTTGTTTTAAAGAAATTTATCTATGAAAATAAACTGGAAAACAATGTTTTTTTTCATATTTCAGATGAACCATCCAAGAGGCATTTGAAAGTTTACAAAAAAAGAGCCGAATTAATTAAACGTATTTTTGGAGAATTTAAAATCATAGATGCACTTTCTAATTATGAATTTTATAAAAGCGGTGCGGTTGATATTCCTATCCCTTGTGAAAATGAAGCAGAAGAATTTTTTGGAAAAGTTGAACATTTTTGGGTTTACTATTGCTGTGGACAACACACGGAATATGTTCCGAATCGTTTTATAGCTATGCCGAGTGAAAGAAATCGTGTGCTTGGATTCTTGCTTTATAAGTACGATGTAGAAGGTTTTTTGCAATGGGGCTACAACTTTTATAATTCCTGTCTTTCAAAGGAACATATTGATCCCTACAATGTTACCGATGCAGGTGGACATTTTCCTTCCGGAGATGCTTTTGTTGTTTATCCCGGAGAAAAATTTGAAGTTCATCCTTCGTTGAGACTAAAAGTGTTTTATGAAGCAATTCAAGATTTACGAGCTTTAAAACTTCTTGAAAGTAAAATCGGAAAAGAAAAAGTTCTGAATATTTTGGGCAATATCACTTTTAAGGAGTATCCTCATAGTTCACAATGGCTTCTTGAAACAAGGGAAAAGATAAATTCTGAGTTTAGACAATAATGCAAATTTGTATATCTACTTCCGAGAGATTATATGATAATATATAGTCAGCAAATACTCAAATATTACTTTTTAGGAGGTAAGATTATGCAATTTGTTTCTTGGATTTTAGAAACCGTTTCCCGTGGTTTATTTGCCGGCGGTGAAGGACAAGCAGCAGGCATCTTGAAAGTTATCAGTGATGCTTTTGCAAGTTTAGGTAACATTTCAGTTATTGAATTTTTAAATCAGTTACTCGGATTTCCAATTGTTTAAAATTAACAGCAGAGTCCGCAGTTCAATTTGAACTGCGGACTTTCGTTTTTGCTTTTAACAGCAAATTTATACTATTCTCTGTATAATAATTCAAACATTTGGTCCGGAACATTTGTTATTATACAGTCGGCACCAATGTCATTAAGACGTTTAATTTCGTTGAGGTCATCAATTGTCCAATATTGAACCGCAATACCTAAACTGTGACAGTACCTGATTAATCTTTCTGTTCCGGGTCTGATAATTTTATACTGATTTGAGGGAATTTGTACTGCTTTGAATGGCAGTTTTTCTTTGTCTAATTTTAGATTTAATGCATAAGCAAAATAGAAAAAGATTCCCTCAACAACTCCGACAGACCTAGTTGTTTTTGGATGCTTTTCAGTCAAATGTTTTGTGATTTCAGTGTTAAAAGTTGCAACTATCACTCTATGAGCTATGCCTTTTTTGTTAATAAGTTCAATGAGTTTATCGGCAGCTCTTTTACCTCTTTCACCCTTATCTTTAATGTCGATACTATAAAGATATTCGCCATTAGCCTCAATTTTATCAATAATTTCTTCAAGCAATGGTATGCGAAGACCTTCTGGAATGTCATCGCCTCTTAAGCTCTTGTATGGCATTTCACCGTCATCGTTTACAAAGTTTTCTCCTGGATTGAGTTTTGAAATTTCTTCAAAGGTTAAATCTGAAGGGGAAATATTTGTTTTACCGTAAATTTCAACAGCGTCGGTTGTTCTGTCAAGGGTTGGGTCATGAAGAATAATTAGTTTCTCATCTTTTGTAAGATGAAGGTCAAATTCGAGCTCGTGTACTTTGAAGTTCTTTGCATTTAGGCAAATGTCAAACGCTAAAGGTGTATTTTCAGGAGCAATTCCCGCACCTGCACGATGAGCACCAATTTGAGCTTTGCCTTTTGCAAAGAAAGGGGAGTCGTTTTCAAATTCTTTCCTTAAATTCTTTGGGACATAAAGACCTGCAAGTATTGGATAAAAAACTAAAACAAATAAAACAGTCAAAAATACACCCAAAATTTTAAGAATAATTATAAAAATATCCATTAGTTTATCTCGCTAATTTTAACAGGTCTGCCTTTTGCAACACTCTTTTTAGCAGCTAAAGCAACTAATATTGAGTAAAGACCGTCTTCAACATTTGTTGGTGTGGGTTTGTCATTAAGAACAGCGTCAACAAACTGAAGCATTTCGTCTCTGAATGACTGCATATATCTTTCAAGGAAAAAGTAGAGTGGTTTGTCTGAAATTACACCGTTTTCACCCATAAATGTAACATTTGTTTCAGTGTCGTTGGCTGCAACTGCTGCTCCTTTACTTCCGAAAACTTCTATTCTCTGATCGTATCCGTAAGCAGCTTTTCTTGAATTGTCTATCACACCGACTGCTCCGTTAGCAAATTTAAGGGAAATCACTGCAGTGTCAACATCACCGGCTTCACCGATTGCGGGGTCAACTAAACAAGTTGCATTTGCATATACTTCAGTAATTTCACTGCCTGCCAGAAAACGAGCCATGTCAAAATCGTGAATTGTCATATCAAGAAACATTCCGCCACTGACTGCCGAATACTCTGCCGGAGGTGGTGCAGGGTCTCTTGAAGTAATTTTTATGATATGAACTTCGCCAATATCACCGTTTTTAACCATTGCTTTTACTTTTGCAAAATTGTGGTCGAACCTGCGATTGAAACCAACTTGTAGTTTAACTCCTGCTTTTTTTTGAGCATCAATTACAGCTCTTACTTTTTCGGGAGTTAAATCTACGGGCTTTTCACAAAAAATGTGTTTTCCCGCTTGTGCCGCTTCAATAGCGATATCTGCATGGGTGTCAGTTGATGAACAAATAAGTACTGCATCAATTTCACTGTCACTGAGCATCTCTTTATAATCGTTATAGATTTTCGGAATATTAAGTTCTTTTGCTACCTTTTGGGCACTTTCAGCAAAAACATCTGTAATACCCACAACTTTAGCAGTGGGTACATTATAGGCAATTGATTTGGCGTGCAATGAACCGATTCTGCCTGCGCCGATAATTCCGACATTTAGTTGTTTCATAATTATTCTTCCTTTCGTAATAAATTACTTTTTCGATTATATCACTTTATAATTTATTTATCAATACCCCAGTACACTAAAAATATTTCAATAATAGTGTAACATGCATAAATTGTACAATTCAAAATTAAGTAAAATTACAATATTAAAATTCTTGACTAAATTTTTCATATAGTGTATAATTACTTTGATTTTTGAACAGAATTCAGTTTTTTTAAGTAGTTTATGAGGGTGAATATAAATGGATAAAATTATTACTTTCCCAAAAATGAATATAAAGATTGATGCATTTAAGGAACTTATAATTGCAAATCGTAAAGATGTTTATTATATGGCGTCATTAACTGTTATGGCACTATGCAATTATAGATATAACCCGGAAAAATGTTTTGAGATGATTAACTTCTTAAGAATGCGAGGACAGGGGCTTACCGACTATGAAAAAAGGATTATCGTTGATCGTTTAGGCGAAAAGGACTATATCCCGTTTTCTTACTTTAGTGGCGCTAACATGTATAATGAGTATAGCCCCAGAAGACCTTATTCTATCACTATTCGAGATAATTCTTATTCATTTACCAATGAAGGTTTTGCGGAGCTCTGGGTGCGTTCTAACGGTGCAGATAATGACCGAGCAATCAGATTTCGTCAAAAACTTTCAACCGGTTCCTGGTTTTTAACAGAACACACTCCGCTATTAGGTGACATTCGAGTGCTTGAACCGGACGACGAAGATAATGAGCATGGAGAAGATGACGATCTTTGGGCATAATTTTATATGCAAACGCCGTAGTTTTTACTACGGCGTTATTGATTATATCTGTTTATATTAAGTTCGCTAACACATATTCCACTTTTAGTAATGTCAGCTATTCCGTAATATCCTTCGTTTAAATTACCGGGATTAAAAATGTAAATTCCGTTTTCATACCTTACCGTTTGTCTGTGGGTATGACCATAGAGTACCAAAGAACACTCTAATTCTTTGGCTTTTTCAATTATCAATTCGTCACCGTATTTAGCACCCATTGTATGTCCATGTAGGCAGAGCACAAGTTTATCTTCAATTCTTATAAGTTCTATATTTTTTGATTCTGAAGAGAAGTCACAATTACCTGCAACTTTAACTAGAGATTTGTTTTCTAATTTGTGCTCGATTCTCATAAAGTCTCTTTCTCCGTCACCGAGAAATATTATCGTAGAAATGTCATCGTGTTTATCAATTATTTTACGAATATTGTATACTGCTCCATGTGAATCCGATAAAATTAAAACTCTCATCACATCACCTCAATTCTTATTATACATTAAAATGTAAACAAATTAAAGATATTTATAAAAAAACTTGAAACCAACATTCATTTATGTTATATTATGTCAGAAAGTAAAAGGGGAGGAATGCAACTTGATAACAACTAAAGAAAAAATGCAACGAGCATTTGCATCTGTTGCATTCGATAGAATTTACAAGTATGTAAAGAAAGATCCCACAAAAAATCTTATTAAACTTATCAATTTAGCTGAAAGATTTATGGGCGGTGCTTTCCCTGCAAAGAATTTTGAAGCTTTCAGAAAAGCTGTTGCTGATGACGAAAATGTTTGGAAGCAATTTGCAATATCTCTTATCAATGAATGTGATAAAGATTATCTAAAAAAGATGATTCTTGCTCTCGGATTGGGTGCCGGAGTTAACGGTACTAAGTCAGTTCGTAAAAACAGGGAAAAGTTTAAGTGTAATATTCCCTTTATTATTCTTTTTGACCCCACAAGTGCTTGTAATTTAAGATGTAAAGGCTGTTGGTCTGCCGAATATGGCAACAAGTCTAATCTATCGTTAGATGAAATGAGAAGTATCGTTGAGCAGGGTTCCACTCTGGGAACTCACATTTATATGCTTACCGGCGGTGAACCTTTAATTCGTAAGGATGATATTTTAACAGTTTGCCGTGAAAACCCTAATTGTGCTTTCCTTATTTATACTAATGCAACTCTTGTAGATGAAAAATTCTGTCAAGATATGAAAGAACTTGGAAATATAACTCTTGCCGTCAGCATTGAAGGCAGCGAAGAGAGCAATGATTATCGACGAGGCGAAGGTGCTTATAAAAAAAGCGTTGCTGTTTTGGATATGCTTAAGAAACATGGACTCATTTACGGAATTTCTGTTTGTTATACAAGTAAAAACATTCCTTATGTTACAAGTGATGAGTTCCTTGACCTTATGGTCGAAAAGGGAGTAAGGTTTGGTCTTTACTTTAACTATATGCCTGTTGGACATAATGCTGATGTTGAATTGATTCCTACACCGGAGCAAAGAGTCCATATGTATTCTTGGCTGCGTAAAGTCAGAAACACAAAAACCGGTAAACCAATGTTCTTTATGGATTTCCAGAATGACGCCGAGTATGTCGGTGGATGTATTGCCGGAGGCAGAAACTATTTTCACATTAACTCCGAAGGCGATATGGAGCCCTGTGTATTCATACACTATTCTGATTCAAATATCCGTACACATTCTATTATTGAAGGACTTAAAAATCCGCTTTTTCAGGCTTATTATAAGAATCAACCTTTTAATGACAATCACCTTAGGCCATGTCCAATGCTTGAAAACCCCGATTGCTTAAGAAGAATTATTAGTGAAACCAACGCTAAATCTACTGATTTGATTGAACAAGAAACTGCCGATCAACTGTGCTCAAAATGTGATAAATTTGCGGCAAACTGGGCTCCGGTAGCTGAAAAGCTTTGGAATGAAACAAAACATCCCAATCCAAAGACGCAATTTTATCGTGACACACCTGAAGGCAAGGTAGAGTTGAGTAAAAAAGAGTAATTGAATATTTAGGGGTGCTGATTTTCGGCTGAGAATATACCCATGAACCTGATCCCGGTAATTCGGGCGTAGGAATAATGTTGTATTTTTGCACCCGTATTTTTACGGGTGCTTTTATTTTGGAGGTTATTATGAAAAACAAAAAAAATATTTACATCATTGCAGAATGTGCGATGATGTCTGCTCTATCTATTGCCATTTTTACAATTTCTGAAATGATACCTTGGCCTGCATTCTTACACGGGGGCTCTGTTACAATTTTTGCTCAAGTGCCTATTGTAGTTCTATCGTATAGGAGAGGAGTTAAATACGGTCTTGCGTCAGCTTTAGTAATTGGAATTGTTGAGCTTTTCTTTGGATTAGCGAATTTTTCCTATGTCAATACAATAGGTGCATACATAATAGTTGCTCTGTTTGACTACATAATTGCTTTCGGTTGTCTTGGTTTAGGCGGAATTTTCAGAAATTTGAAGTATAGTCATAGAGCAAACATTACTCTTGGTGCAGTTTTGGTTAGTTTTTTAAGATTCAGTTGTCACTTTTTTAGCGGAGTAACTGCTTGGAGAGACTATACTAAAAATCTTACTGCCACTGTTATATATTCATTTACATACAATGCAGGATATATGTTACCTGAAACAATTATTACCGTTATTGGCTGTTTAGCAGTAGTGAGCATATTAAAAAATAACATTAAGATTGAGAATTAAACTTGAATAATTTTGTTCCCTTTGCTATAATACTAAAAAATAGCGGAGGAACTTCTATGCCTAAGAGAAATGACTACATTAGTTGGGACGAATATTTTATGGGAATTGCTATACTCTCATCATACAGAAGTAAGGACCCTAATACTCGTGTAGGTGCTTGCATTGTCAATGATAAAAATCGTATTATGTCTATGGGCTATAACGGATTCCCTATGGGCTGCAGTGACGATATATTTCCCTGGGAAAGAGAAGGGGAGGAATATGACACAAAATATCCCTATGTGTGTCATGCTGAGCTAAATGCCATATTGAATGCTCGAGGTGCAAATCTTGAGGGCAGTAAAATTTATGTTGCTCTTTTCCCTTGCAACGAATGCGCAAAAGCAATAATACAGTGTGGAATTACAGAGGTATTGTACCTCTCCGACAAATATAACGGTACAAGCGGCAACCTATCTTCAAAAAGAATGTTTGATGCCGCAGGAGTTAAATATACTCAACTGAAAATTGAACGCCAAAATCTTACAATTGATTTTCAATCAGAAAACATATAAAAATAGAACCATCCGAAAGGGTGGTTCTATTGTTTAATATACTTTTATTAGAAGGAGTTTGCCGTTTTTTAAAGAAACTCTTGCTCCGTTTTTTAATGGCTCATTACTTACTGCAAATTGATAATTTGCCCTTATTTCTGCATCATTTAATGGATACTTTGCATTATAAATATTAACTCCTGTTGCATCTCCGAAGACCGATAATAATGAAAAATATGAAAAACTCTCATCTATCCTTTTTTCTTGTTTTGAAAGAATTTCTATTTCTGAATAGTTGTCAATAATTTTACCTTGCAAATTATGTTCGTCAAGCATTAGGAGTAGAGAAGTATTTGCTAATGAATGGTCTAGCCTGTTTCCAACAACTCCAACCAGTAAAAAGTCTCTAAAACCTCTTTTAATTGCTTCTTTAACCGCAAAAACGGTGTCTGTGTCATCTTTATCGACGGGTAGTTCAATAATTTCAGTATCACATTTTGGTTTTGTATATGAGTCGAAATCACCTATAATCAAGTCAGGTTTAACTTTTAATGAAGTAATGTGTTTTAGTCCGCTATCACAGAATATATAATAATCATTCGATAAAAATTGAGATTTAATACGAGCATAATCATTAATGTCTGCACCGCCGATAATAACACATCTGTTCACTAAAATCACCTCACCAGTTGTACATTTCTTCCGGATTATGGAAAATTTCTTCCATTCTTTTGAGGAAGGGTAATATCTCGTCGAAGTCAACTGCTCTATGATCAAAGACCAGACACATCGGCATCATTTGACCGATTTTAATTATGTCATTACCGCTTTCATCCTGCTTCACCATAGGAATTTTTTGAATTGTGCCCATACAAATTACAAAAACTTGCGGGGGAATAATAGAAAGAAGTGTAACTCGTCCGGGAATGCCTCTGGCTACTGATCCTATATTTGAAATTGTAACTGTTCCTTGTTTTATATCTTCTTTGGTAAGTCTGTCGGTCTCAGGAATGCTGTAATATTCTTTCTTTTCTTGACCGGAGAGTGACTTTACTTTATATTTTCCAAGTTTTGAGCCAAGTAATCTATTAACAGCAAGACTGATTTTACCTTTTTTCAATTGTCTGATTGTATCATCAATTGAAATTGAGTACATTACCTCATCAAGATTTGTATTACCGATTTTTCTTGCCACATCGTTAATATAGTCGTTAAGTTCTACAAGATCTTTATTACCAATGTCATGGAGGTTTATGGTCATCATTTCGTCACTCGGGAGTTGCCAAGTCATAGAAGCATGAATTTCTTCATATTCGGTAAGTGAACCCCTCACTCGTTTTGAGTTAAAGTCAATATGTGCGTTAAGTTTTGGGGCGGCCTTTAAACCTTCTGTGATTGCTTTAAGCATAATAGTATTGACGGTCATTTTCTTTGAAAATTTGTCGCTTTCATTTAATTTATTAGCGGTTTCAATAAATTTCGTTACCTCAGGCTCATAACTGTATCCAATGTGCGGAATGGTTTTCCAGCCTTGCGAAGTCATATTTGCTACAATTTTTCTTTGTATGCCGAAATGGGTTGTTCTTGTTGGTTTCATTTGTGTCTCCTCTTATGTATATCAAATAAAATCCGATTGAAATACAATCGGATTGGTGCCGGTGGCGGGGTTTGAACCCGCACCCTGTTGCCAGGATCGGATTTTGAGTCCGACACGTCTGCCAATTCCATCACACCGGCATAATGGTGGTATTATACACATTCAAATGCAAAAAATCAAGACTTTTTAGAAATTTAAGAAATATATTGTTAAAGCAATGAATGTTTGAGCCGGAAAGTAGAATGCAACATTCAAAGCTTGCTTCAAGTAAGTTTTTTTGCCTAAAAAACTAATACCCAATGTAAAATCAGAAGCAACAAACAATGTGGCTCCAAGAATCAATAATATAGAACCGATCGTTTTTTCGTTAAAAATCATTATTCCTAAGTTTAATGCCTTAACCAGCATAAAGCAAAGCACTAGACTGTAAATCACAATAGGGACAAAAAGTTTGCCTGCCCTTAACTTAAGCAAGTAATAAATCAAAGCAAAAATGCTAAAAATTAAAATAATAACTATTAGGTCTTTTAATGAAAAAACAGGTAATTCGCTTGACTTTATAAAAGCAACAATAAATAATATGTGAGCCGATAAAAATCCTAAACCACCAAGAATAACTGAAAAAATTTTTGGGTTACCATGTAAAAAAATATCACCTACAAGAGAACAGAACAATGCAGTTACAATTAGTTTTGAGTAGAGAGATTCAAAGCCACCGGTATGAAAAGCTGAAACTATACCCAATGTGAGAAAAATAGATGAACAAATAGTTTTTACAATTAACGTTTTCTTATTGTAGCCGTTTTTAATAAGTTTAATGTAAAGGCTTGTCATAAAGCATTGGGCAACACATAATAAAATTAAAGCAAGTTTATACATCATACAATCACCTCAACATGCAAAACTTAAAAATTCCAATGAATTGTAAAAAACTCCCGGCTAAAATAAAAATATGAAATATCGAATGATAATATTTCTTCTTTATTCCTTTTGCAAAGAAGATCATACCAAGGGTATATGCCACACCACCGATAAATATCCAAAACATAAACTCCCAATTAAAAGCCTTAACGATAGGAACCACAAGAAAAATTGCGCACCAACCGATTATAAAATAACTGCTCATAGATAAAACTTTATACTTATGAAGATCTATGGCAGTAAATGTTACACCAATAATTGTACCAAATAAAACAATAATTGAGACGGTAAGAAATAGAGGGAAGGAATATTTTCTAATACCTGTAAATAGAATTGGGACATAGGTGCCGAAAATTAAAGCATAAATTGAACAATGGTCAAGTACTCTAAAAACTTTTTTTGCTTTTCCCGGAATCAGTCCGTGATAAATACTTGACATGGTGTAAAGGAAAATCATAGATAAACCGTAAACAATTCCACTTCCAAGACCCCACCAATTATTTCTAATTATGGAAAAAACTATACAAAGTACAAGCGCTATAACACCAAATGCACCACCTACAATGTGAGTAACCATATTGAAAATTTCTTCACCACGAGTATAGTTTGGAAGTTTTCCATTTAATGAACTGTCATTTCTCATAATTATGCCTCAATAAACAAAAGTAAATATTGAATAATAGTGTACAGTTGAAGCAATAATAACTGTGACATGAAAAATCACATGGAACCATTCAAATTTTGCACCAATTCCACAGAAAATCGCCCCTAAAACATATATTAAACTACCTATTATCAGAAGTAAAAAACCCTTTGCATCAATTTGATCAATTACAGGAAGTGCACTTATGAGCATAATTAAACCACCACAAATGTATATGCCCATAGTTAAAGTTTTAAGTTTTTCAAAGAAGAAAAACTTAGAAAACAAACCAAAGAAATAGATAAACCAACCGCAAATAAAAATTACAATACCATGAATTTTATTGATGTTATATAGAGAAATCAAAGCACAGGGAGTAGCTGTACCCGCAATCATTAAAGGTATGGTAGAATGATCTATAATTCTGACTTTTCGTTTAATTTCACCGTTTGGCAAAGCGTGATATAATGCAGATACGCCATATACAGCAAAAACTGAAAAACAGTATATTACGGCCGACCATTTTTCTAAACTACCGTTGCTCTTATCAAGAAGAAAAAATAGAGCAGGAAATGACAACAATGCACCAATTAAGTGGGTGATCGTATTGAGTAAATCTACCGGCTTAGAGTATTCAATTAGTTCTACATCTTTACCAATCATAAATAGCCCTCTGTTTTTATATGATTTTACAACTTTATAGAAAATTTGTCAATAATTGTGGACTATAACTTAAAATTATGATATAATAAATCATGTATAAATATAAATAATTCTTGACAATTATTCACTAATAGTGTATATTAAATGCATAATTATACGAAATTGTGGAGGGATTATGATTTCATTAAAAAATAAAGATTTTCTCAAACTTTTAGATTATACTCCAGAAGAGATTAATTATCTTATTGATTTTGCCGCTGAATTAAAGGAAAAGAAAAAGAAAGGTGTTTCTCACAGACTTTGTGAAGGGAAAAATATTGCTCTTATTTTCGAAAAAACGAGCACAAGAACTCGCTGTTCCTTTGAGGTTGCAGCGGCAGATTTAGGCATGCATCCTGTTTATCTTGACCCTGTAAGTTCTCAAATCGGCAAAAAAGAAAGTATTGCCGATACTGCCCGTGTTTTAAGTTCGATGTTTGACGGAATTGAATATCGTGGATTTGGACAAGATATTGTCGAAGAACTTGCATTGTATGCGAGTGTACCAGTTTGGAATGGTTTAACAAATGAATTTCATCCCACTCAGGTACTAGCTGATTTTTTGACAATAAAGGAATATTTTGGAAATCTTAATGGTATTAAACTTGTTTATATGGGTGATGCACGCTACAATATGGGTAATTCTCTTATGGTCGGTTGTGCCAAAATGGGAATGAATTTTGTAGCCTGTGCACCAAAAGCATATTTCCCGAATCAAAGGCTTATTGATAAATGTCAAAATATAGCAAAAGAAACCGGTGCAACTCTTGAATTCATTGAAAATCCTATGTCAGCAGTAATAAATGCCGATGTAATATATACAGATGTTTGGGTTTCAATGGGAGAATCTGAAGAAGTTTGGAAAGAAAGAATTGATGCTCTTCTTCCATACCAAGTGAATAAAGAAATAATGGATTTAGCAGGTTCACAATGTAAATTTATGCATTGTTTACCAGCTTTTCACGATTTGAAAACTCAGGTTGCCTGTGAAGTTTTTGATAAATTCGGTCTTGATGGTCTTGAAGTAACAAACGAAGTTTTTGAAAGTGAAAATTCCATTGTATTTGATGAAGCAGAAAATCGTATGCACACCATAAAAGCTGTTATGGCAGCAACAGTTTAAGGAAGTGTCTTATGCCCAAAGATAAATCTATTCAAAAGGTACTTGTTATCGGTAGCGGCCCAATTGTTATTGGGCAAGCTGCCGAATTTGATTATGCAGGTGCACAAGCTTGTCGAGTTTTAAAGGAAGAGGGGATTAACACAATACTTGTTAACTCTAACCCCGCTACAATAATGACCGACAAAAATTTAGCAAATAAAATATATCTTGAAACTTTGAATGCAGAAACAATTAGAAGAATTATAGCTAAAGAACGTCCGGATGGACTTTTAGCGGGTTTAGGCGGTCAAACAGGTTTAACAATAGGAATGCAGCTTTCAAAAGACGGCACCTTAGAAAAATATGGGGTTAAGTTATTAGGTACCGATGCTCAAGCAATTGACAAAGCTGAAGATAGAGAACTGTTTAAGAAAACAATGGAATCTATTGGTCAGCCATGCGTACCATCAGATATAGCAGAATCTTTGGACGATTGTTTGAAAGTCGCAGATGAAATCGGATATCCTGTTATTGTTCGTCCTGCTTTTACTTTAGGTGGTACCGGAGGCGGTATAGCTGAAACAGAAGATGAATTAAGAGTAATAGGAAAAACCGGTCTCGATTTGTCACCTATAAAACAAGTGCTCATAGAAAAATGTATTTCGGGCTGGAAAGAAATTGAATTTGAAACAATGAGAGATAAAGATGGGAATGCAGTTATTGTTTGTTCTATGGAAAATGTTGACCCTGTAGGAATACATACAGGTGACTCTATTGTGACTGCTCCGGTCCTTTCTCTTAGTGACGAAGAATACAGTATGCTGAAAAATGCCGCTCTTGAAATGGTTAGTGCTATTGGAATAATCGGCGGTTGTAACTGTCAGTTTGCATTAAAACCTGATGGTAGTGAATACGCAGTTATTGAGGTCAATCCTCGTGTTTCTCGTTCTTCTGCTTTGGCCTCAAAAGCTACGGGCTATCCTATTGCAAAAGTAACGACAAAACTTGTTTTGGGATATACTCTTGATGAAATTAAAAATGATAATACTGGTTTTTCATTAAAAAATTTTGAGCCGAATGTTGATTATATAGTAGTTAAATTTCCTAAATGGCCATTTGAAAAATTCAGCGGTCTTTCTCGTAAACTGGGAACACAAATGAAGGCAACCGGTGAAGTAATGGCAATTGCCCCCACATTTGAACAAGCATTGATGAAAGCCGTGAGAGGAGCAGAAATCGGACTAGATACCCTTAATGCTCCCGCTCTTAATGATGCCAAAATAACAGATAGATTAGCAATTGCCGATGATCGTAGGTTGTTTACTGTTTTTGAAGCAATTAAAAAAGGTGTTCTTTTAGAGGAAATTTATAACATTACTAAAATTGATAAATGGTTCTTAGAAAAGTTGTACAACCTAGCGAAATACGAAAAAGAAATTTCAAACAAAGTCATTACGAAAGAACAGTACCTAAAAGGTAAAGAACTTGGCTATACCGATGCTGCTCTTGAAAAATTAAGCAATAATAAGGTCAATTTTGACATAGAATTCAGTTATCAAATTGTAAAGACCTGTACAAGTGTTTTTGGGGCAAATAGTCCGTATTTTTATTCTACATCATCTGGTAATTGCGAATCAAGAAGTTTTAACAGAAGCGGTAAGCCTGTAGTTATGGTACTCGGTTCCGGTCCTATAAGAATTGGACAAGGAATAGAATTCGACTATAGTTCTGTTCATTGTGTATGGACTTTGCGTAATATGGGGTATGATGTTGTAATTGTAAATAACAACCCAGAAACCGTTTCAACAGACTATGACACAGCCGACAGACTTTACTTTGAGCCTTTAACCCCTGAAGATGTTATGAACATAATCAAGGTGGAAAATCCTATTGGTGTTGTTGTTGCTTTTGGCGGACAAACCGCAATTAAACTGACTTCTTTTCTTGATAAAAACAACATTCCTATTTTAGGTACTAGTGCAGAAAGCATTGATATAGCGGAAGACAGAGCTAAATTTGATGCATTACTTGAAGATTTCGGTATTTCAAGACCTAAGGGGCAAGGTGTCAGCACACCGGAAGAAGCACTTAATGTTGCTGAAAAACTTGGGTATCCTGTTTTGTTAAGACCTTCCTATGTCATTGGCGGTCAAAATATGTCAATTTCAAGGTCGCCTGAGCAAACAGCAGCATATATGAATAAAATTCTTGTTGGAGGTATCGAAAACCCTGTTTTAATTGACAAGTATATGCCGGGTATTGAACTTGAGGTTGATGTAATTTCTGATGGTGAAGATGTTTTAATTCCCGGAATTATGGAACATATTGAAAGGGCTGGAATACATTCAGGTGATTCGATAGCTGTATATCCTCCTTACAACTTAAATGATAAATTTTTGACTAAGATATGTGATTGTTCTCAAAAACTTTCTCTTGCGCTTGGAACAAAAGGGCTCGTAAATATTCAGTACTTAATTTATGAAAATGAACTTTATGTAATTGAGGTTAACCCAAGAGCTTCCCGTACTGTTCCCTACATAAGTAAAGTTACAAATGTTCCTATGGTTGACCTGGCTTCAAGGGTAATGCTTGGCGAAAAGTTATCAACTCTTGGCTATGGTACGGGGCTATACAGAACACCGCCATATTATGCAGTGAAAGTACCTGTATTTTCATTTGAAAAATTAAGTGATGCCAACTCGATATTAGGTCCTGAAATGAAATCAACCGGAGAGGTATTAGGTATCGGCAAAACAACGGCAGAAGCTCTGTTCAAGGGACTTAGTGCAGCCGGATTTTCGGTACCGTCAAATGTTGATGGTAACGGTGCAAGTGTATTACTTTCTGTTGAAGAAAACGATTACCAGGAAATTATTTCACTGGCAAAAAGATTTTTTGATTTGAAGATCAAATTGTATGCTACTACCGGTACAGCTAAGGCGATTTCTAATGCAGGAACACCTGTTGTTTCTGTTGACAATGCCTGCGAAAGTAATGACTTAATGAATCTTCTGGAAGAGTCAAATTTAAATTATGTTATCTACACGGGAGCAGTTGAAGACGAAACTGTGGGAGACTTCCGTAAACTTCACCACAGAGCAATGCAACTTGGAATTCCCTGTCTTACTTCACTTGATACTGCCAATGCATTAGCGGATATTATTGAAAGCGGATTTACATTGGAAAACACCGAGCTTGTTGATATTAATGATATGAGACCATGGCGACAAAAAATCAAATTTTCTAAAATGCATTCCTGTGGAAATGACTACATTTTTATTGAAAACTTTGACGGGAAAATTTCGTGTCCGGAGTCTCTTTGTGTATCACTTTGCAAGTCACATTATGGCATTGGCGGTGACGGAATTGTTCTTCTTGAAAAGTCATATATTGCAGATGTGAAAATGCGTTCCTTCAATAAAGATAGCAGTGAAGGGATGATGGCGGGTAATAATATTCGCTGTGTAGCAAAGTATCTTTTTGATAATGACTATGTGAGAAGTGAATATATCAATATTGAAACTAAAAGTGGGGTTTATACAGTACAAGTCTATCTTCGTGACGGCAAAGTAAATTCTGCCGGAGTAAACTTAGGAGAGGCAAAAATTACACAAAAAGAAAAAACTATAACAGTTGACAATGTAAAATATACCGGCACTTGCATTGATGTCGGAAATCCACATTTTGTTATTATCAGCGATGAAATTGAAACACTGAATCTTACTAAAATTGGTCCCCAATTTGAACATAGCCCTGAATTTTCTCATAGGGTAAATACTGAATTTGTTCGCGTTATTGACAAGCATAATCTAAGAGTAAGAGTGTGGGAACGTGGAAACGGTGAAACTCTTGCTTGCGGCACAGGCGCCTGTGCTGCAGTTGTTGCCGCTTGTGAAAAAGGTTTTTGCGAAAAAGGTGAGGACATAACAGTTAAACTGTTAGGCGGTGATATGACGGTGAATTACACCGATGAAAGAGTAATTTTAGTCGGTAACGCTGTTAGTGTATTTCACGGCGAATTTGAATATTAAAAAACAGCACCTTAAATTTAGGTGCTGTTTTTGCAGTGCTTTTCTACATAGTTATCATTAGTAAAACATCTATGACAAACTAATAAAAAAAACCCCCCAATCCACTGAATTAAGGATTTGGGAGCAAAAAAATGGCGCGCTGCAAGGGACTCGAACCCCTGACCTACTGCTTAGAAGGCAGTTGCTCTATCCAGCTGA
>CAYFRJ010000012.1:0-10473 GCA_964345625.1 uncultured Clostridium sp.
CTGTTTTTTGCCTCAAAAAATGCCTAAAACCCCTTGATATACAAGGGGTTTCAAGCACAGTTGCTAAATCGTACTGTAATTATGGCTGGGACGGCTGGATTTGAACCAGCGAATGCGGGAGTCAAAGTCCCGTGCCTTACCGCTTGGCTACGCCCCAATACATTTTGAGCAAAAAAATGGGGTGATTAGAGGGATTCGAACCCTCGACCTCCAGGGCCACAACCTGGCGCTCTAACCAACTGAGCTATAACCACCATACAAGTGCCGCTTCATACGACAATTACGGATTATACATTAAACGGTGTATTTTGTCAAGTGTGAAACGGCACAAAAAACAAAAGTTTTTATGCCCAGGGATCTGCCTCTACGGGAGTGCGAATATCTCCGAGAATAAGGTTGTCAACTAAAAACCATTCTCCTGTGCTGGGCTTGTTGCGAAGTTTGATTTCTCTTTTACTGTCTGCTCCCCCACTCTGCACCCAAAGTGTTGCCCAACCCTCCTGCGGGTATGAATAGGGGTTTTCATAAACCGTAATTTTGAAGGGCTGTTTCGGTGTGTAGTTATTCTCAGGTGTGGCACCCTCAAAAAAGGAAAAGGGCTTGTATTCTTTGCCGATGAGGCGATCTTTTAAGAACTGAATTTCGTACTGCGAAACGCTTCCCGGCCCCTTGAGAAAGTTCAGCATTTCAATACACTCGTCAACACTTTCCTTATAGCGACAAAGGGCAACCACTGTAAGTGCCGCAGTTTGAAAAGGAGTTTTAAGTTTCGCCTCGGGCAATGCTTTCAGTTGCTCAAGGTTTAGAGGAAGGTCTGCAAAAGTAAAGGTTTCGCTTTTGTTTGAAGCATTGGTGACAGCTTTATTCGCTATGTCCTTCACCCCATCGGTAATGGTGCTTTTTGCTTTTCTTTTAAGTTGGTCAAAAAAATTCATAGTCTTTCCTCCTGTGTTATTTTGGGCGTTTATTTTTCAATACCTGTCTCGCGGTTTGGCTTTGCATTTTTGTGGGGAACATAAGGAAAAATTGTTTTACCTAATACCGGTTTACAGCATAATACCATTTTTCCCATGAAAAGTAAACAAAAATGTTGGTTTTTTTCCGTTTTTTTCATTTACTTTATGAAATTTTAGTGGTAGAATGATTGTGTATGGGGAAAGGAGGGATTTTTACGAAAAAAGAAGATATCAACATAAGAGACCCCTTTGTTGTGAAGGAAGCCGGAAAGTTTTATCTTTACGGTACAAGGGCAAAAAATTTTGGTCAAGGCGTGGGAGGCTTTGATGTCTATGTTTCAGGGGATATGGAAAATTGGAGTGAGCCCATTGAATGCTTTAATTCCGAAAAGCATAATCTCAATACAGCGGTAAATTGGGCTCCCGAAGTGCATAAATACAAAGGTACCTACTATATGTTTGCCACCTTCACAAAACCAAACGGATTAAGGGGCACTTATGCGTTAAAAAGCAATAATTTGCAGGGACCTTTTGTGCCTCACAGTGAGGGAGCCTTAACTCCATTTGAGTGGGAGGCTATTGACGGAACCCTTTATGTTGCAAAGGACGGCACACCCTATTTGGTTTTCTGCCACGAGCATACACAGATAATTGACGGAACAATTTGTTATATCAAATTAAGTGAAGATTTAAGGTGTTCTGTGGGTAAACCTGTTACCCTTTTCAGTGCCTCTTCTCCAAGTTTTGCAGCGAAAAACCCGGAATGGAATCATTTTGTAACCGATGGCCCCTTTATGTACCGTTCAAAAAGCGGAGAATTGTTTATGATTTGGTCCACTTTTATCAATAAGCTGTATTCGGTTTGCTTGGTAAAATTTGAGAACGGAGAGTTGGGAACCGAGTTTGAGCATTTGCCGCCACTGATAACTGATGACGGTGGCCATGGAATGACTTTTAATGACGGAAACAAACTTTGGCTCACCTTTCATACCCCCAACCGAACGGATTACGAAAGACCTGTGTTCATAGAGCTTCGGGACAACGGAGATTCCTTGAGTTTGGTTAAGTAATCCCTTTACAAACGCTGTTTTATGTGTTAAAGTTACCACAGTATATTTTTGAGGGACGGAGTGATTTTTTAATGAATTTTTTTGACATTATTTACCTTATCGGAGGACTTAGTTTATTCCTTTTTGGAATGACCACCATGAGTTCTTCCATTGAACGAAGAGCGGGAAAAAACATTAGAAGAATGCTCAGCAAAATTACAGGCGGTAAGGTTGCGGGTGTAACCACAGGACTTGTGGTTACAGGCATTGCCCAAAGTTCCAGTACCGTAATAGTGATGCTTGTGGGGTTAGCAAACTCAGAGATTTTAACCCTTTCACAAGCGATCAATGCGGTAATTGGTTCCAACATAGGAAAAACTGTCACCGCATGGTTTCTTTCGCTGAATGGTATACAGGGGGACTCTTTTATAGTTTCCCTTTTTAAGCCCACCACCTTTGCTCCCATCATTGCCTTTGTGGGTATCTTTTTGCTGATGTTTACAAAAAACAACAAAACCAAAGATTTCGGAACTATTCTTCTTGGCTTTGCTACACTTATGTTCGGTATGGATGTTATAAGCAAGGCAGTTTCCGAACTTTCAAAAACAGAAAGTTTTAGGGTATTATTCGCCGAATTCAGCAGTCCCTTATTTGGTATGATTGTGGGTACGCTGGGTACCGCCGTAATTCAGTCAAGTTCTGCTTCGGTGGGTATTTTGCAGGCCTTTGCAATAACAGGTAACATCACCTGGGCAGCTGCCATTCCGATAATAATGGGACAAAATATCGGCACATGCATTACGGGCATTCTCTCCAGTTTCGGAGGAAATTCCAACGGTAAGCGTACCGCTTTGTCGCACTTAACATTTAATGTGGTGGGTACTGTTATTTGGCTTTCTGTTTACTCAGTACTAAGAGCAACACTTGCCCCAGCATTTCTTGAAACGCCGATTCCTCTCTACGGGATTGCGGCGGCACACACAATTTTCAATGTGCTTACAGCAATTGTAATATTTCCTTTCACCGGCTTACTTGAAAAATTTGTATGTAGGGTAATTCCGGAAAAGAACAACCACTTTGAAGTAGTCCTCGATGAGCGCCTTCTAAATACTCCCTCGGTTGCTCTTGAGCAGTGCAGATTTTTGACAATTGATATGGCAAGCTTTGCGGTTGAAGCTATCAATGACTCTCTGGAAGTAATATTCAGTTATGACGATAAACTTGCAAAACGCATTCTTGAAGCTGAAGAAAAAAGCGACTATTATGAAGATATTTTAGGTTCCTATTTGGTTAAAATCAGTTCTGCCGCAATTTCAGACGACGACTCTGCCCAAGCAACAAAACTTTTGAAGATGATTGGCGATTTTGAGATAATTGCCGACCACGCCGTTAATATTTTGAAAAGTTCTACGGAACTCTATAAGAAAAAGATGTCCTTTTCGGTTTATGCACTTGAGGAACTGGATGTGCTGACTGATGCAGTAAAGGAAGTTGTTTCCCTTGCATACAGGGCATTTGCGACAACCGACATTCCCTGTGCTCTAAATGTTGAACCCCTTGAACAGGTAATTGACAGCATCAGAGAGCAGTTCCGTACTAACCATGTTCTACGACTTCAACAGGGCAATTGTTCTATTGAGGCAGGCTTTATTTGGTCAGATTTGCTTTCTAACCTTTCAAGCGTCAGTGACCACTGTTCAAATATTGCAGGTGCGGTAATGGAACTTGCAAATAACAATATGAATATTCACGAATCTTTAAGACAGTACAAAACAGAAAATGACGATTTTGAGAAAGTATATGAAGCCTATAGTGAAAAATACAGTCTAAACGGAGAAATATAATGAATTTTACTTTAATACCCTCTTCTCAATTAAGTGAGGGCTACTGCTTAATTAAAACCATTGATAAGAAAGTTACAAGCAAAGGTTCCACCTTTCTTGACCTTACCCTTGCGGATAATGACGGCGAGATAAACGCAAAACTTTGGGACTACAGAGAAAGTCCCGGAATGGTGTTTGAAAAATTTGACTTTGTTAAGGTTCGCGGTCAATTTTCAGAATTTAACGGAGTGATGCAGTTCAGAATTGACAGAATTCGCAAGGTTACCCCGGCAGACAATGTTAATGTAGATGACTATGTGCCCTCCGCCTGTCTTTCAGGGGAGGTTATGCTTGCCGAGATTGAGAAAACAGTAAAGGATTTTAAGGATGAAGAACTGAAGTTAATTTTAACCACGGTTATTGACAAATACAGGGAAAAACTTCTTTATTGGCCTGCGGCAAAGGGACTTCATCACGCAATAAGGGGCGGACTTTTAATGCATACCCTTACTATGCTTCGCATTGCCGATAATATCTGCAATATTTACACCTATGTAAATTACGAACTTCTCTGTGCGGGAATAATCCTTCACGACATTGAAAAAATTAACGAGATAAACTCCGCAGAAACAGGAATTGCGGGAGACTATTCCGTAAAGGGTAATCTTATAGGGCACCTTGTGATGGGCTCCAATGAATTGGCAATTATGGGCAAGGAACTTGGAATTAAAGAGGAAACCATTACCCTTCTTCAGCATATGCTGATTTCTCACCATGGTGTGCCGGAGTTTGGAGCGGCAAAACTGCCTATGATTATCGAGGCGCTGGTACTCAGTGAAATAGATAACTTTGACGCAAAGATTTATGAGTTTGCAAGTGCAGTATTTGATGTTGAGCCGGGGGAATTTACCGGCAAACAGTGGGCACTTGATAACAGAATTTTGTATAACCATGGGCGTAATAATGAATTAGATGTTAATCTTTTGTAAGGGGTACTGTTATGTCTGACTGGACCGAAATTAAAATATCAGTTCCTGCCAAAGATGTTGACAGAGCAGGTGATATAGCTCAAATGGTGGTACCCTATGGCATTTATATCGAGGACTACAGATTTCTTGAGCAGGAAGCAAAAGAAATAGCAAACATTGACCTTATTGATGAAGAACTGCTTGCAAAGGACAGAAATGTGGGCATAGTTCATATTTACATTTCGCCGGAAGAAAATCCCGCCGAGGCAATTTCATTTTTGAAGGAAAGATATACAAGCGAAAATATCACCCACGAGATTGATGAGGTAATTTGCAAAAATGCGGACTGGGAAAACAACTGGAAAAAATATTTTAAGCCTATGCCGGTGGGTGAAAAACTTCTAATTCACCCTATATGGGAACAGGAATATAATGCGGGTGACAGGGCGGTAATTCACTTGGAGCCGGGACTTGCCTTTGGCTCCGGTACCCACGACACAACCAGGCTATGCCTTGAAACCCTTGAGAAATATGCCTCACCGGGCAAAACAATGCTTGATATAGGTTGCGGCAGCGGAATTCTTTCTGTTTGTGCTCTGCTTTTAGGTGTTGACAGTGCGGTGGGGGTTGATATTGATGCCCTTGCTGTAAAAACCGCCATAGAAAACGGAAAAATCAACGGTTTTAAGGAGCCGCAATATAAAGTTCTTCAAGGTTCAATGACTGACAAGGTTGAGGGAAAATTTGACATTATTTGTGCAAATATTGTTGCGGATATTGTGATTTTACTTTGCAAAGATATAAAGAGTTTCCTTAAAAACGGCGGGGTGTTCATTACTTCCGGTATAATTCTCCCACGGGAGCAGGATGTACTTGATGCCTTTGAAAAAAATGGAATTGAAGTCATTGAAAGGCACGAAAGTGGCGGATGGCTTTGCTTTGAGGCGATGAAAAAATGAGTATTTCACAGGAAGTTAAAGAATTCATTCTGTCAAAAGGTGCAAGTGATGTGGGCTTTTTTACCTGTGACGACGGGCCTATGAAATACGGCATAAGTATAGTTATGCGACTTTCAAGGGAAATCGTTGCTGAAATCGAAGACGCTCCCACCCTTACATATTTTCACCACTACCGTCAAATGAATGCTTTTATTGACAGACTTTCCCTTGAAACCGGTACATTTTTACAGAGTAAGGGCTACGGTTATTATACCATTGCCGCATCTCAAAGTATGAACACAGAGGGCTGGAATTACCACGGTAAATATTCCCATAAAAAGGGTGCCTGCCTTGCCGGGCTTGGGGGAATCGGTAAAAATTCTTTGTTTATCCATAGAGAATTCGGCTCTGTGGTGCGACTGGGTACGATTTTTACAGACTGCCCCCTTGAGGTAAATACTCAAAAAGTTGAAAATGTCTGTGGTGAATGTAACCGCTGTAAAGATGCCTGCCCTGCGGGAGCCATCAGCGGAAAACCCTATGCGGAAGGAATTGACAGGGAAGATTTTTTTAATGCGGAGAAATGCTCCGAATATATGAAAAAAGAGTTTCAACATATCGGCAGGGGTGCCGTATGCGGTATTTGTATGCGGGTTTGCCCTAAAAATAAATTTTAAGTAGAGGTTTTACTATGCTTTGCGAAAAACAAATTGAAAGAATGCTCTCTAAACTCAAACGCTTTGAAACGATACTTAACCCACTTCTTTTTGAAACGGTGGCAAAAGTTGACAATGTTTTAAAGTACGAAACCACTGACCGTCTGCACAGCGTTCCCTATGACAAAAAATGGGAAAAGGCAGAGGTTGGTAGCAAATGGGGTTCTGAAGAAAGTTTTTGCTGGTTCAAGGCGGAATTTACCGTTCCCAAAGAGCTTGACGGTAGGGACATTTACCTTAAGCCCAATGTTCAAGGACAGGAGTCACTCCTTTTCGTAAACGGACTCCCCTACGGCACATTTAATGAAAAAATTACCTTTACGGGTCACGGTAACCATTACTGCGACTTAGTAAAGCAAAATGTTAAAGCAGGAGAGGTTATTGAAATTGCCGTGGAGGCATACGCAGGTCATTTATTTAAGGGCTGCTTTCCCCTTGAAGAGGCTCCTCCTCTTGACTACGCTTATACTTTCGGCGGATTTGAAATCTGCGTTAAGGATGAATTTATTCACGAATTTTATTTTGACCTAAAGACAATCAATGAACTTTGTGAAGTGCTTGACCCTTCTTCATTCAGAAGGGGCGACCTTGTAAATGCTCTTTACAAGGTACATACGGGCGTTTACTACTCCGTTGTTGATACAAATGAAGAAACTTTCAGACAATGCCTCAAAGATGTTCACCCGTACTTAAAGGAAGTACTTGCGGTTAAAAACGGTCCTGAAATGGGTACCGCAGGTTTGATAGGGCACTCTCATATGGACACCGCTTGGCTTTGGAAGGTAGCGGAAACCGTTAAAAAGTGTGCAAGAACCTACTCAAACCAAATTTCACTTATGGACCAGTACCCCGAATATACTTTTGTTCAGTCCTCTGCTTGTCACGGAGATATGATACTCAAACATTACCCGGCACTTTTTGAAAAAATTAAAGAGAAAGTGGCAGAAGGCAGATATGAACCCAACGGTGGTGTATGGGTTGAATGTGACTGTAATATCACCGGCGGAGAATCTATGATTAGGCAGTTCCTTTGGGGACAGAGATTTACCAGAAAGCATTTCGGATATACCTCCAACACTTTCTGGCTTCCCGATACTTTTGGTTATTCCGCAGCTACTCCCCAGATTATGAAAGGCTGTGGTGTTGACTATTTCTGTACCACTAAAATTGATGCCAACGACACAAACATTTTCCCGTACGATACCTTTTACTGGCAGGGAATTGACGGCACTAAAGTGTTCGTTCACTTTAACAGAATTCACATTTGGCCTGCGCCGAAAAACATTGCTGAAGTTGTTTCTATGCCCTTTGAAAAGGGAAAACTTCCCCTTAAGGAAAAAAATGTAACTAAAAACCGTTTGATTTCCTACGGCTACGGTGACGGTGGCGGCGGCCCTCAATTTGAAATGCTGGAAATGTCCAGGAGAGTTGCGGACTTAAATGGTATTCCAAAGGCAAAGCATACAACAGTTGGCAAGTATATGCAGAAAATTGAGAAGGAAGCGGTCAACCCTTCAACTCACAGGGGCGAACTTTACTTTGAGCTTCACAGAGGCACCTTAACAAACCAGCACCAAATTAAGCATAACAACAGAAAAGCGGAAATTGCCCTTCGTGACCTTGAATTTTTAACGGTTTCAAATGCTGTTAAAAATAATGAAGTTGCAAAGGATGAAAAAATTCATCCCCTTTATGAAAAACTGCTTTTGAATCAGTTCCATGACATTCTTCCCGGAACCTGCATCCCCTCCGCACATAAAATTTCCCTTGAGGAAACCGGCTGGGTGCTTGACAATGCGGCAAGGTTGATTGCGGAAGAAACAAAGGGAAAGGGAGATAAAATCAGCATAACCAATACCCTTTCTTTTGACAGAAATGACCCGATTTTCATTGAGTGTGATGAGGGCTTGGTGGCAGATGTTGAGTGCAAACAGCAGAGATACACAAACATTCACGGCAAGAGTGTTTTAATTCTTTCGGGTCTTAAAGTTCCTGCATTTTCAACTGTTTCAATAGGACTTATTAAGGGTGATATTGCAGGGGAAAAAGCATTTGAATTAAAAGAAAATAACCTTGAAACTCCCTTTGCAAATGTTGAGTTTGACGAAAAGGGCTATATTTCCTCCTTTATTGACAAGGAAAGCGGAAGAGAACTTCGTGGCGACGGCTATCCCTTGGGCACTTTTCTTATGGCGGAGGATTTACCCAGTGCTTGGGACAACTGGGACATTGACGCAGATATTGAGGTAAAATTTGCGGACACTTCAAAGCTTTTAAGCAGAGAGGTGGTTTCCGTGGGCAGTGTGGCAACGGTTATCAGAAGCGAATATTCAATTTCTGAAAAGTCAACCCTTAAGCAAGATATGATTTTCTTTGCCGACACAAAGGAAGTTCGCTTTGACACTGTTATGGACTGGAATGACAATCACCGTCTTTTGAAGGCAGCATTTGACACTTCAATTCAAAGTGATTTTGCTCGTTTTGAGGTTCAATTCGGTAATGTTTTAAGGCCTACCACAAGAAACAATTCCATTGAAAAGGCAAGGTTTGAGGTTGTTAACCACAAATACACCGACCTTTCGGAAACCCGCTTCGGTGTTTCAATTCTCAATGACAGTAAATACGGAATAAGTGCCAAAGGTGGTTCCCTTCGTCTTTCTCTTCACAAGGGGGGTAACAGACCGGACTTTGAGGGAGACCACGGAATTCATTCTACGGTATATTCTTTCCTGCCGCACAGCGGTGCTTTTTCAAGCAGTGCCGTTATTAAACCCGCTTATGAACTTAATGTTCCCTGTGTTATCGGCAAGGGTGACTTTGAGGCAAAGGCACTTATACTTGCGGAAAATGACAATATAATAGTTGAATCAATTAAGCCCTGTGAGGACAACGAAAAGGCATTTATTGCCCGTCTTTATGAAGCGGAGGGCACAAGCACCCTCGCAAAACTCAAGTTTTTTGAGGGCACTAAGAAGGTTGAGTTAACCAATATGCTGGAAGAAACCCAGGAAGAGTTTGTTGGCGACACCGTTAGATTTACACCTTTTGAGATTAAAACCTTTAAGGTTTATTACTGATATTATGAATACATTTACATTAAATCTTACAAACGAAAATGTTACTTTAACCGCATATTTACCCGACAGTTTTGAGGAAATGAAGACAAAGGAATTTAAGAAGGCAGTTTTAATCATACCCGGCGGAAGCTACTACTTTTGCTCCGACAGGGAGGCAGAGCCTGTTGCTCTTAAATTTTTGTCAAAGGACTTTGCCTGCTTCATTTTGAGATATTCTCTTAATGAAGCGGCAAAATTTCCGCAGCCATTGGAGGATGCCGAAGAGGCATTAACTCTAATCAGAGAAAAAGCTGAAGAATGGAAAATATTGAAAGATAAAATTGCGGTTGTCGGTTTTTCGGCAGGTGGTCACCTTGCCGCTGCCCTTGCAACCATGGGCAAAGAACGGCCTAATGCACAAATTCTCGGTTACCCCTGTATTTTGGAGGAAATCGGCAAAATTTTGGCGCACCCAGTCCCCTCCTTGGAAAAAGAGGTGGACAGTTTAACTCCTCCCGCATTCATCTTTGCATCAAGTGAGGACGATTTGGTACCCATAAGACATTCTTTGGAATATGCAAGGGCACTGGATGAAAATAAAATTCCCTTTGAGATGCACATTTTCCAAAAAGGTTATCATGGCTTTTCTACTGCAGACAGTATGGTCTTTGATAAAAAGGAAGATCTTGAGTACAACAAGCACTGTGCAGTGTGGTTTGACCTTTGTATAACCTGGCTTGAAAAAATTTTTTAAAAACCCCTTGACAAATGCATTTTTATGGTATATCATTTTGGCAATATTAAAACCGTTGATGCGGAGATAACGGCAATAATGCCTTTACAGAGAGCTCGTGGTGCTGAGAGTCGAGCAAGAAACAAGTTGTCAAATGGACCGCAGAGGGCGCAGTGAAAAGTTTTACTAAGTAGCTGACGACGGCAAGCTCCCGTTACAGAGCATGGGTGTGTC
>CAYFRJ010000012.1:10483-39901 GCA_964345625.1 uncultured Clostridium sp.
GTGTGTCAGCACTCTGAAAGTGGCGTTACGCAATCAAGGTGGTACCGCGGATAATGTATTTATTCGTCCTTGGCAGATTTTCTGTCAAGGGCGTTTTTTTATTAGGAGAATTCATTATGTTTTTACTTGTGAAACGATGGTGAAACTTAAAAAACAACACAATCAAATCAACTCAAATTAAACAAATTCAAATCACTTAAAAATTCAATTTAAAGGAGAATATTATTATGTCAAACTTTGATTTTACAAACTATTTTAAGAGATATCCCGATGAAAAAGGCTTTTTCGGAAAATACGGCGGTTCCTTTGTTCAACCGGAAATTCAAGCAGCGATGGATGAAATTAATGAAGCATATTTCAGTATTTGCAAGTCCAGTAAATTTATTTCGGAACTTCGTACAATAAGAAGAGAATTTCAAGGCAGACCCACACCCATTACTCATTTAGAGCGTCTTTCAAATTCTCTTGGCTGTGTTCAAATTTATGCAAAAAGAGAAGACTTGAACCACACCGGTGCTCACAAACTAAACCACTGTATGGGTGAGGCTCTTCTTGCAAAGTATATGGGCAAGACGAAAATTATAGCAGAAACAGGTGCAGGTCAGCACGGCGTTGCACTTGCCACGGCAGCCGCTCACTTCGGTCTTGAATGTGATATTTATATGGGTGCTGTTGATATTAAAAAGCAGGCACCGAATGTTGCAAGAATGAAAATTCTCGGTGCAAATGTTGTTGAGGTAACCCACGGTCTTCAAACACTTAAAGAAGCGGTTGATGCTGCTTTTGAGGCATACTTAAATGATTACAAAAACACTATTTACTGCATTGGCTCCGTTTTAGGCCCCCACCCCTTCCCCATGATGGTTCGTGACTTCCAGGCAGTTGTGGGCATTGAGGCAAGAGAGCAGTTCTTGGGTATGACGGGCGAACTTCCCGACACTGTTATGGCCTGTGTGGGCGGTGGTTCAAACTCTGCGGGTATGTTTGCGGGCTTCCTTGCAGACCCTGTTGAAATTATTGGTGTTGAGCCCCTTGGCAGAAGCACAAAGCTCGGCGACCATGCCGCTTCATTAACCTACGGTGAAGAGGGCATTATGCATGGCTTTAACTCAATTATGCTTAAAGATGAAAATGGTGAACCGGCTCCCGTTTACTCCGTGGCAAGCGGTCTTGACTACCCTTCAATAGGTCCGGAGCATGCATTCCTTCATGAAATCGGCAGAGTAAAATATGAGGGAGTTACCGATGATGAGGCCATTGACGCATTCTTTGCTCTTTCAAAACTTGAGGGAATTATTCCGGCAATCGAGTCCTCCCACGCATTGGCATACGCAATGAAGCTTGCCAAAGAGCGTAATCACGGCTCAATTCTTGTTAACCTTTCAGGCAGAGGCGACAAGGATATGGACTATGTTTTGGAGAACTACGGTCTCAGATGATTGACAGACTTTTCCCTGTGTTAGATACGCAGTATGTAGTTTCACAATTTATTTCAGTAGTAGCAAGTGTCTTGCTACTACTGTCCTTTCAGTGCAAAAACCACAGGGGAATTGTGACAATGCATACCTTTTCCGGTTTCCTTTTTGCTGTTCAGTTTTTGATGATAGGTGCCTACAGCGGTGCGGTAAGTAACTTTATAGGAATGGTAAGAAACGCAGTTTACTATTTCAGAGGTAAAAACAAATATGTTGACCATATAGCCTGTCCCACAATATTTGCGATTATTACACTTATAAGCGCTGTCTTTACTTATGAGGGAATAGCTTCTGTTTTGCCACTTACAGCAATGATTTATTCGTCTTATGTTATGTGGATTCCCAAAGCTCAGGACCTGCGAGCACTTTCGCTGCCAATTTCTTTAATTTGGATAGTATATAACATAAGCTGTCAAAGTTATGTGGCTTGCATAACTGAAATGTTGTCTGGGACTTCAATAATAATAGGACTTTTAAGGTATAGAGAAAAGAGGGCTTGACGCCCTCTTTTTTAATAATTTTTTACTGCTTCATAGCACTCAATAATTTGTTCCTTTGTTAGCTGGACTCCCCTACAATAAGCAGCCATAAAGGCGGGAAGGGAGCCGTCAAAACATTCGTCTAAAAACTCTCTGACAATCAAATTGTTATACCTTTTTTCAGAAACTAAAGAAGTGACTATGGTATCGTTATTGATTACAAAACCCTTTTCGGAGAGTTTTTTAATTACCGTATAGGTTGTGGACTTTTTCCACTGTAGTATACTCTCACATTCCTTTACCAATTCTCCGGAGGAAATGGGCTCATTACTCCAAACTATATCCATAAATCTTTTTTCTTGTTCTCCCAGTCTTGATGACTTCATATTATCCTCTCCCAAAGCAATGATATTCATCGGTCTATGGTTTATCGACTTGATAAGTTTATCACATATAGACCGGCGTGTCAAGAGGGACTTAAACAGGCTGTTTTGAAGGTAAATTGCATAATTCTTGCAATTTATATTCACTCAAGGAATGCATATAATTTCTTCAAATTTAGCGGTAAAGTGAAAAACTTTACCGTTTTTAATGCTTTTTTAGAATTTTATCGCCGAGTTATTCACATTTTTCATCAAGTTACTCACTTTCGCAAGTAGGTTAACTTTACAAAAAAGTGCTGTAAAGCCGTTACGCTTTACAGCACCTAAAATGCATAATATTTTTGTTACCTATGCACCTGCAAATATTTTTGCAAGTTTACATTCATTTTACAAAGCAACCGTCTATGAACACGGCTTCAATCTCGGTAAAACTCTCGTCTGTAACTATAAGGTCTGCTTTCTTACCGACTTCGATTGAACCAATGTTATTTTCTTCTCCCACTACCCTCGCCGGGTTAATGGTTAAAGAACGAATAGTCTGCTCAAAATCCACACCGATTGAAATTAAATTTTTGAACTCTTCAAAGAGGTTTGAGGCAGAGCCGGCTAAAGTACCATCTTCAAGTCGAGCCGCACCTTTTTTTATTACTTTCTGTCCACCCAAGGAATATATTCCATCTTCAAGTCCTGCCGCCATCATGGCATCTGAAATAACTACTGTTCTATTTTTACCTAACACCTTAAATGCGGTGCGAAGTGTTGCGGGTGCAATGTGTATTAAGTCACAAATTAACTCTGCGGTAACTGTATCGGAATCGAAAACGGCACCAACTAAACCGGGCTCTCTGGAGGTAAAGGGTGTCATAGCATTAAACAGATGGGTACAGTGGGAAACCCCCCAGCTGAAAGATGTAACCGCTTTTTCATAATCTGCCATTGTGTGAGCGGCTGAAACGGTACAAATATTTTTTATTTTTTTTATAAAACTCTCTGCCCCTTCTGTCTCGGGAGCGACACTCACAAGTTTAACCGGACAGATTGCGTTCATCTCTTCAAAAAATTCTACATTGGGCTTTAAAATATTTTCACTTGCTTGGGCTCCTTTTTTCTCTTGAGAAATGAAGGGGCCTTCCATATTTATACCTAAAATCTTTGCTCCCTTTTCTTTGCCCATTGTGTTTTTAATTACGGAAAATGCTTTTCTGATTTTTTCTTTGCTCACCGTCATAGTGGTGGGGCAAAAAGAGGTTATACCCTTTGAAGCAAGGAACTCACTCATAACCTGAATTTCCTTTTCTGCTCCGTTAGAACAGTCTGCACGGTTACACCCGTGTATATGTATGTCAATAAAGCCGGGAAAGATTACTTTACCGGAAAAGTCCTCCCCCTCCCCTTGAATTTTGCCGATTTGGGTGATAACCCCATTTTTAAACTCAAGGTCAGCTTTGATTAACTTAAAATCTTTATCACAAATTGTTGCATTTTTAATAATCATATAATCCACCTAAAAAAATAACCGCAACATCAAAGATATTGCGGAAATTTCACTATTACTTATGAGCTTCAACAAAAGCTGCCAGGTCACCGACAGTTTTAATCTTTTCAAGGTCGTCATCGGGGAGTTCAAAACCAAACTCATCTTCAATAGACATAGCAAGGTCAATCATATCAAGACTGCCTGCGCCTAAATCGTCAATAATCTTAGAAGACTCTTTAATGACTGACTTATCAAGCTCAAACTGTTCGCTGATAATGTCAATAATCTTGTCTAATACCACGTTAATTTCCTCCAACGAGTTTAATTATTTTGCAGGAACCTCACAGCAGGAGCAAGAAACATAGTTCTCTTCGCTGTCGTAAGCGCAGTTCTTTTCACTGATTTTCTTAATTACTACTACAACTCCGGCAACAACAGCTGCGATGGCTGCAATAATAGCAACAACTTTAAATACCTTTTTAATAGTTTCCATTATGATTCCTCCTAAAATATTATTGTAGTAAACTACCAGCATAATTATATCAAACCGAATCCGGATTGTCAACAACTTAAGGGTAGACAAAACTACCCGATTGCCGTGGAAAACCACGGTGAATAAAAGTCAATTATTTTGCAAGTTTTGCAAGAGCCGACTTTTTGTGTGCAGCATTGTTCTTATGTATAAGACCCTTTGCTGCAGCCTGGTCTACCTTTTTAATAGCATCCTTAGCAAGTGCTGCTGTTTCAGGTGCGCCTGCTTGCGCTGCTACATCAACTTTTTTGATAGCGGTTTTAAGAGCTGTATTTCTTGACTTGTTTCGTGCTGCTCTGGCCTTGTTAACACTGACTCTTTTTTCTGCTGACTTAATATTAGGCATATCTACACCTCCTTCTATCATACACTTCGGTATCATAGCACAAAAAAATAGTAATTGCAAGAAAAAAATTAAAAAATTTGCTAAAAAGAATTCTTTTCATATTTTTAGAGATTTCCGGTTCAAAATTTAAATTCTTCCTCCCCTTTTGGGGAGTTTTTTTTTTTAATACCCTTAAAAAGTCCTGTTTTTAACTAAAAACGGCTGAATTTTGAAGCAATTTGACTTTTTTTGAAAAAAAGTTAAAAAAATGCTTGCATTTACCGAAAATATAATATATAATACCGTCACTGGGAGAAATTGGGGACTAATGGGAGTTTTAACCATTTATTGTCACCAAAAGGTAATCTCAAGGAATTTGAAAGGAGGAAACCATAATGTCAGCAGGTATTCAGCCTGATTGCTTGGGCGGTCGTGAGATTCGTAAATTTGACTCTATGAACAGAATAGTAATTCCCGCACCCTTTAGGTCAAGGTACGGCAATGTGGTTTATCTCTTTAAGAATTTCCAAAACAATGACTGTGTTGTTGTTTACTCCGAGGAAGATTACTTGAAAGTTTATAACGGCATAGCAAAGACCTACACGGGTGCCGAGCTTGCTTTTATGCAAAACCTTTTTACAGACCACATTGATATGTGTGTTATTGACAAAGCGGGCCGTATTACTCTTAAACAGGATTTCTTGGATTTTGCCGAGATGGAAGAGGAAGCTCTCATAATTTGCCAGCCCAACAGAATTGAACTTTGGAACGAAGAAAAGTGGAACGCACAGTTCAAGCCGGAGGCAATGCCCGACCTTTCAAAATTCAATATCTCCCCTACTATGGATTAACACATTATTATGAATAATGCATTTCACCATATACCTGTATTATTTAATGAAACAATACAGTCTTTGAACATAACAGCGGATGGAGTTTATGTTGACTGTACAGCCGGCGGTGGTGGTCACTCGGGCGCAATAGCGGAAAAGTTGACCACCGGCAGGCTTGTTGCCATTGACCGTGACCCTCAGGCAATTAAGATCTTAAATCAGCGACTTGGTAAGTATAGTAATGTTACTATAGTACATAATAACTTTTTCAATATAAAAACTATATTGTCCGAATTGGGCATTTACAAGGTAGACGGAATTTTAGCAGACCTTGGAGTCAGTTCGCACCAGTTGGACGATGCTGCTCGTGGCTTTTCCTTTCATAAGGATGCCCCCCTTGATATGAGAATGTCGATGACGGGCACAAGTGCAAAGGATGTTGTCAACACATTAGATGCCAAAACCTTAAGCAAAATTCTTTTTAACTTCGGTGATGAGAAATTTGCACCTCGCATTGCAAACGCCATTGTGAAGGCAAGGGAAATAAAACCCATTGAAACCACATTGGAACTCAGCGACATTATCAGTAATGCCGTTCCCGCAGCAGCAAGACGAGATTCACACCCTGCAAGAAAAAGCTTTCAAGCATTGAGAATATATGTAAACGGAGAATTGGATGGACTCTCCCAAGCAATAAACGATATGTTTGAGTGCTTAAATGTAGGTGGCAGAGTGAGTATAATCACTTTCCACTCAATAGAAGACAGAATAGTAAAAACCGCTTTCGCTCCCCTTTCAAAAGGATGCACATGTCCCAAAAACTTCCCTGTTTGTGTCTGCGGAAATACGCCAAAGGCAAAGATGTTCAAAGCAGTATCACCCTCAAGGGAAGAAACCGAAGAAAACCAAAGAGCGAGGTCAGCGAAACTCAGAACAGCAGAAAAGCTGTCACTTTAAGAAGGAGGCAAAGACTATGGAAGATTTTGATTTTATTCCCCAATTCAGCACATCCACAGCTGCCCCCAAAATTGAAAAGAAAGAGCCAGTTAGAACGCAGACCAACGCTCCGATTCAGCGCCAAAAGGAAAATCTGAATGCAAACAGATTAAAAATGGCAATAGTTGGTGTTTTAATCAGTGTTTCTCTTATGATAATGGGACTTATCATAATGACACTTAACACAACAATCTTGGCAAACAGAAACGCAATCAATGTTCTTGAAAAACAGGTTGCCTGTGCTACCTCGGAAAGCATTCGTTTGAATGCGGCTCTGGGCTCCCTGGTGAGTGCAGACAAAATTCAAGAGTATGCGGTTTCGGTTTTAGGTATGCAAAAAGCAGAACGGTATCAGATACACTACTTTGATGACAGGGATGGCGACAAGGTAGTGGTTTCCGGTGGTAAAGTTTTGAATGCAGATATGCAGGCAGAATAAGTGCCTGTACATGCTGTCTCAACTGTTTTGGGACAGCATTTTTTCAGTTATATAAGGAGGTGGCAAAGTAATGAAAAACGGCAAGAAATCCAAATCTATTTTGGCTTCTCGCTCAAAATCCATTGCAATATTACTGATAATTGCAACTTTAATTACTATTTGCCGTCTCGGATTTTTACAAATAATTAAACACGACGAGTACCAAAAAAGCGCTACCTCTTCCCAGTGGAGTGAAAAGGTAATTCATGCTACAAGGGGTACAATTTATGATGCGAACGGTACAATTCTTGCACAAAGTGCCAAAACCCATTCGGTTTATTTAGTTCCGGAAAGAATGCTTAACTTAGAGTTCAGACAAGATGTTTGTAAAACCGTTGCAAAGGTTCTTGACCTTGATTATGACAAACTTATGGAACTTACTACCCTTAAAGAGGGTGCAGATACAACCGTTGCACATAAAGTTATCATTAAAAAACAACTTGAATATGCCGAAAGTCAGTTGGTGCTGTGCGGTGACAAGAATAACAGAAACTGTCACGCTTGCCTTTACCACAACACTTTCAGAACGCAAATTGTAAACGAGAGCGGAGAAACTGTACCTAAAAAGTTCAATTACTCCTCTGTTATAGGTCTTGAAGAGGACAGCAAGAGATATTACCCCATGGGTGACTTTGCTTCAAGTCTGATAGGAACACTCAACACGGACGGTGTGGGAGTTTCCGGTCTTGAGAGATACTATAACAATATTCTCAGCGGTTCAGACGGCAGAAAAACCTCTTACGGAACATATCTTGACGAGGATAATGCAAATGTTTACCCTGCCAATGACGGCTCTAACTTAAAACTTACAATTGACAAAACCTGTCAATATGCACTAAATAAAAAACTTAATGAAATAAACAAACAATTTTCCGCAATAGGTTCCTACGGTATCTTAATGGATGTTAATACCGGTGCGATTTTAGCCATGGATGCCATTGGATATAAAGGCGGATATGACCTTGCGAATAAAAATGAACTGAACGAATACTACTCAAATTTACTTACCAAAGCGACTGAAAATGATAATTTTTCTTATTTAGAAAAATATTTAACGGATATAGAAAAAGCAAATAACCCGAAAAATAAGGCTATACAGATTAAAAACGCTGTAGATGCGAAAATATATGAAATCGCAAATGTTGAAGATTTCGAGGAGAGGGTTGCCCTACACAGTAAACAGCTTAAACATTATTTCATTCTTGAGCAGTGGAATAACTACTGTGTAAGTGAAACATATCACCCCGGTTCTGTGTTTAAGGTGTTCCTTTCTGCCGCAGCGCTTGAGGAAAATGTACTTGGAGATGACTTCAGTTATTACTGTAACGGCTCCACAACCGTAAAAGACAGAACTTTCCGTTGCCACTCCTCTTGGCACGGTGCCCAAGACTTGAGAAAAGGTCTTATGAACTCCTGTAACCCCTTATTTATCAAAGCAGGTCAGCTTCTCGGAGCAGATAAGTTTTATAAATATTTTGAGGCATTCGGCTTCACGGAAAAAACCGGAATTGAAAGTTATGAGGAGGGTTCCTCCATTTACTTTAAGGCAGAAGACTTAACTGACGTTCGTCTTGCTTCATCAAGTTTCGGTCAAACCTTTACCGTTACTCCAATTCAAGTTATCACTGCACTTTCTGCCATTGCAAACGGCGGTTATTTGATGCAGCCCTACCTCGTTGACGAGGAACTTGACAGTGAGGGCAACATAATAAAGAAAACAACCCCTGTTGTAAGACGACAGGTTATTTCGGAAGAAACCTCAAAAACAGTGGCCTCTATGATGGAGGATGTTTGTATAAAGGGTACGGGCAGAAACGGTTATGTTTCCGGCTTCAGAATTGCCGGAAAAACCGGTACTACCCAGAAATTCCAAGAAAAAGGTGTATATATTGCATCCTTTGCTTGTTTTGCCCCCGCAGATGACCCGCAAGTTGCTCTTCTCATAATTGTTGACGAGCCAAAGGGAGAAATTAACGGTTCAACTATATGTGCCCCTGCCGCCGCAAAGGTGATGGAAACTGTTCTTGAGTACCTTGATGTGGAAAGGCAGTACACCAAAGAGGAACTTGAAAAACTTGATACTCAAACTCCCGGTGTTGTGGGTAAAAATGCTGATGAAGCTGCAAAACAACTTAAAAAAGCGGGCTTCACAGTCAGAACGGTAGGTCACGGCGACACAATTGTCAGCCAAAGCCCCGCAGGAGGACAAACTATTCCCCAGGGTGGTGTCATAGCAATTTACACCACCGATAAGGAAGACGACAAACTTACGGTTAAAGTCCCCGACCTTTCGGGAATGAGTATCAGTGCAGTTAAAAAATATGCCGCTTCAGAGGGCTTGAATGTGAGAATTTCAGGCATCAGAGAATCCGGAGTGGTTTCCTACGACCAAAATATCGAAATCGGTGCCGAAGTTGAATACGGCACGATTGTCACGGTTTACTTCAAATCTTATGAAAATGTTGGGGACGCAACCTTGAATTAAAGTGTTCTCACCATGGGAGATATTTATATGTTACTTTCAAAACTTCTTTCAAAAGTAAATATTTCCGCCACCGTTGAGGATAAAGAGGTTACTCTTGTAACCGACAACTCAAACAAGGTTATTGACGGCTGTGTATTTGTTTGCATTAAAGGAGCAAATTTTGACGGCCACAGTATAGCGAAGCAAGTTCTTGAAAAGGGTGCCTGTGCGGTTATTGTTGGCAAAGATTTAGGTCTTAAAAACCAAATTATTGTTGAAAACACACGCCTTGCTTACTCTCAACTTTGTGCCGCATTTTTCTCAAACCCCGAAAAGAAACTTCAGATGATTGGTATTACGGGAACAAACGGCAAAACCACCACCTGCTTTGTGCTTTTTGATATGCTTAAAACTTTGGGCTACAAAGTGGGAATGTTGGGTACGGTACAAAATGTTGTCGGAAATAAAATTCTTCCCGCCTCTCTCACCACACCGGACCCTTATGAATTGTTTTCTTTACTGAATGAAATGGTAAATTGCAAAACCACCCACTGTGTTATGGAAGTTTCTTCCCAAGCTTTGCACCAGTATAGAGTGGCACCCATTCCTTTTACCGCTTGCGTTTTTACAAACTTAACCGGAGACCATTTAGATTACCACGGAAGTTTCGAAAACTATATTGAGGCAAAGAAAATTCTCTTTAATCAGTCGGATATCGGTATTTTCAATATAGACGACGACTATGCACAAGAGATGATGACAGATGTTAAATGCAGAATAGTCACAGTTTCCGCAAAGGAAAATCACAGTGATTACAGTGCAAAAAATATTATATTTAAGCCGAACGGTGTTCAGTATGAAATAGTAAGCGACACACAAATCGGCAGAGTTCATTTTGCAATTCCCGGTGAATTTTCCGTTTATAACTCAATGTGCGCCATTGTTTGCCTTTTGGAACTCGGCTTTGAGTTAGATACTCTTCTTGATGTAATAGCCGATTGCAAAAGTGTGCCGGGCAGAATGGAAGTGGTGCAGGCTGATGTTCCTTACACTATTATTATCGACTATGCCCATACCGCAGGAGCCCTTGAAAACGCTTTGAAGGCATTAAGACAGACAACCGTTGGTAATATCATCACGGTTTTCGGCTGTGGCGGTGACAGAGATAAAACAAAAAGACCGATTATGGGTGACATTGCCACTCAAAACTCGGATATTACGATTGTCACTTCAGATAATCCCCGCTCGGAAAACCCTATGGCAATAATAGATGATATTCTTGCGGGAATCGGCAAAGGCCATAATTCAAAGGTTTTTGTTGAAGAAAATCGCACAAAGGCCATTGAAAAAGCACTGAATATCGCAAAGGAAAACGATGTGATTTTACTTGCCGGCAAAGGTCATGAAACATATCAGATTTTGGCAAGCGGTAAAATTCATTATGATGAAAGAGAAATAATAAAAGAATTACTGAAATGAGGTGCGGTATGCTCCCCCTTTACTTTAGTGAAATTACAACTGCATTAGGTTCCCCCTGTTCACTTGAAGGGCAGTTTAACGGAGTTTGCACCGACACCAGAAAAATTGTTAAAGACAGTCTCTTTATTGCCCTTGTCGGCGAAAACTTTGACGGGCACAGTTTCGTAAACACCGCCCTCGAAAACGGGGCAAAATGTGTTGTGGTAAGCAGAGACTGCAGTCTTGGAAATAAACAAATTATAGTAAAAAATACCCGCCAAGCACTTCTTGACTTGGCAGGCTATTATAGGTCATTATTTGATATTCCCGTTGTGGGAGTAACCGGCTCGGTTGGTAAAACCACAACTAAAGAAATGATTCATACCGTTATGTCCTCAAAATACAAAACACTTAAAAATGAGGGCAACTTAAATAACGAAATCGGTGTTCCTCTTACACTTTTTAATTTGGATAAGAGTTATGAGGCAGCGGTTATTGAAATGGGTATGAATAACTTCGGTGAAATTTCCCGTATAACTGCCGCTGCAAAACCCACCTGTGCGGTTATTTCAAATATCGGTGTTTCCCACATTGAAAACCTTGGCTCAAGGGAAGGAATTCTCAAGGCAAAACTTGAAATTCTTGAGGGAATGAATGACACCACTCCCCTGTTTCTCAACGGTGATGATGATATGCTTTCAAAGGCGGAAACAGGTAACCACCCCGTAACCTATTACGGATTAAATGCTAAATACTGTGCATACAATGCACAAGCTATTACCTCCTCTCTTGATGAAACCGAATTTGCCTGTGGTTTCATCGGTGGTACCGTAAAGGCCTGCCTACCCTTTACGGGCCGCCACAACATTTATAATTCTTTAGCCGCTCTTGCTGTGGGAAATTACCATGGAATAAGCATTGAGCAAGGTCTTGAAGCCCTAAAGGGCTATAAAACAACGGGACTCAGACAGAAAATTGTTAAAAAGCACTCAATCACATTTATTGAGGACTGCTATAACGCAAGTCCCGACTCCCAGGCAGCAGCTATGAGTGTGTTGGGTGAAACGGACTGCAAGAGAAAAATCGCAGTTGTGGGAGATATGTTAGAACTTGGAGATTACTCCGAAAAAGCCCACAGATTGGTTGGAAAGTATGCCTTTGACAACGGCGTTGACATTCTTGTCACTTACGGCGAAAGGGCAAAATGGAGTGCCAAAGAGGCAGAAAAACTTGGTGTAAAAGAGATATATTCTTTCACTAACCCTGAGGATGTTACGGATTTTCTTGCAAATACGGTCAAAGAAGATGACTGCATTCTCTTTAAGGCAAGCAGAGCAATGAAACTTGAAGAAATAATATATGCTCTGTATGACAGATTAGAAAAACAGTTTACTTAAACATATTGTTGGGAGGTGAACCTGCAATGGAAAATACACAGTCTGTTTCCGATAAAATAAAAAAATTCTTTTCGGATTTAGCCCGTGAATATATTGTGAGCACGGCGAACGGCTTCAAAAACATTAAGCCTTTCACTCGCCCCAACATTAAGAACTTTGATTTCGTTCTTTTGGCAATTATTTTCACTTTGCTCGCCTTTGGTCTTGGTGTTCACTATTCCGCAAGTTTGAAGCCCTACATGAATTCTATATGGGCGGAAATCAGTCAGTTTGTCTATGCTGTTATCGGCGTGGTTTCAATGATGATTTTTGCTTCCATGAACACAAAATGTTATAAATATTTTGCTCCCCTTGTTATGGGAGTCGGCCTGTTTCTTCTCGTGATTGTTTTCCTGACACCCACCAGAAGCGGTACTCACCGTTGGCTCCTGTTTTTCCAGCCCAGTGAAGTTGCAAAAATATTCTTCATAATGTATATGGCTTATTTGCTTGATAAGCATAAAAAGACAATTCACAAACCAAAAACCATGGTTTTGCTTATGATCTTCACTGTGTTTGTGGCGATTTTGGTTTTACTTGAAAAGCACCTTTCCGGTGCAATTATGTTCGGTCTTTTAGGTCTTTCCCTGATTTGGCTGGGAGGCGCTAATAAAAAAGTATTTCTTTTGGTTGTAGGCGCTGTTTTTGTTGTGGGCATTATTTGTGTACTTAACACGGATATACTTAGGGCAATTCCCGGTATTCACGACTATCAAATAGCAAGAATTGACACTTGGAAAAAGATTTTATCCAGTCAAGAGCTTACATATTATGACAAAACAGACAGTGCAAGACAGGTTCTTCAGTCCCTTTACGCCATCGGTTCCGGCGGATTTTTCGGAAAGGGTTACGGCAATTCCGCACAGAAAATCAGTAACCTTCAAGAGGAATCAAACGACTTTATCTTTGCGGTTTTGGCAGAAGAGTTGGGCTTTGTGGGCAGTCTTGTAATGCTTGCCCTGTTTGCTTTCTTGGTTATTAAAATCTTTTCGGTTGGTCTTAAGTCAAAGAATTATTTTAATTCCCTTTACTGCATAGGAATAGCGGTTCAAATTTCACTTCAGGTTCTTATAAATGTTATGGTCGCAACCTCCACCCTGCCAAACACCGGTATCTCTCTACCCTTCTTCAGTTCGGGAGGCTCTTCCCTGTTCTTTACACTGACGAGTTTAGGCTTGGTGCTTGGAATTGCAAGGGACAATATAACCGGAGGAAAACAAAATGCTAAGTAATAAAAAAATCCTCATTGCCGCAGGGGGTACTGGTGGTCACATTAACCCTGCCCTTGGCACTGCAGGTTACATAAAGGAAAAACACCCCGATGCTCAAATAGTGTTTGTGGGTACCGCAGAAAAAATGGAGGCAAAACTTGTTCCTCAAGCAGGGTATGAGCTTCGCACAATAGACATAAGCGGTTTTTACCGCTCCTTTAAGTGGGAGGACATTAAGCATAATTTAGGTACTCTCGCAAAACTTCTTAAAAGTTCCGCTCAAGCGAAAAAAATTATTAAAGACTTTAAGCCGGACTTGGTTATCGGCTTCGGGGGATATGTGAGCGGTCCTGTTTTGAGAATGGCGGCTAAAATGAAAATTCCCACCGCAATTCACGAACAAAATGCTTTCCCCGGCGTTACAAATAAAGCCCTTGCAGGTAAAGTTGACAGAGTAATGCTCACAAGCGAAAAAGCGCAGCAGTATATGAAGTCAAAGAACCCCTGTGTAGTTACCGGTCTTCCCATAAGAGGAGACATCTTAAAGGCAGATGCGGAAAAGTCAAGGCAAGAACTTGATTTGAAGGGCCTTCCCCTTGTTCTTTCAATGGGTGGTTCCCTTGGTGCTAAGCCAATAAATGATGCTATTTTCGGTCTTATTCTAAATAAAGCAAATGACAACGACTGTGTGTTCCTTCATGCAACGGGTAAAAGCGGAACGGACTTTGCCCCTCGCCTTGAAGAAAAGGGAGTTAATCCTAGAGAAAAAGATAACATTCGCATTTGTGAATATATTGATATTCCAAAATCTCTCGGTGCCGCTGACCTTGTAATCTGCCGTTCGGGTGCCAGCACTTTAAGTGAATTACAGGCAACGGGCAAGGCAAGTATCCTTATTCCTTCCCCTTATGTTGCGGAAAATCACCAATATTATAATGCAATGGCACTGGTAAATAATGATGCAGCTATGATACTTGAAGAAAAGGACTTAAATGCACAAAAACTAACTCAAATGGTAAATGAACTTTTGGCAAACCCCGAAAGACTTAAAGAAATCGGCAAAAACGCAAGGGATATGGCAGTTATTGATGCTACGCAGCGTATTTACAACACTTTATGTGAAATAGTATAAATTTCGGAGAATTGGCGTATGTCTGAAAGAACTTCGGCAGGCAAAAAGTCTGCACGCAAAAAACTGAATAGAAGGCAAAAGGTCAGGCGGCGCAGAATAGCCCTTGTTTGTATGGTGGGACTAAGCATAATTTCTTTGATTACAGTGGGTATTCTCTCTCTGTTCAGAGTTCGCGGCTTCAAGGTTACGGGAGAAATTCCCTACACCAAAGAGGAAGTAATTACCGCCTCGGATATCAAGATGAATCAAAGCATTTTCACCGTCGACGAGGTTCACTCCAAAGACTGCATTGAGGCCACTCTCCCCTACACCGACAATGTAAAGGTTTCAAAGAAAATGCCCTCAACCGTTATGATTAACGCAGAAACCGCAAAGGCAATATTTGCAGTTGAAATGTCAAGGGGTGTGTTCGCCGTTACAAACGGAGAACTTAAAATTCTTGAAACATCGGGCACAATTCCCGAGGGGTCAATTGTTATTCAGGGAAGGCCTTATTTCCCCACTTATGAGATAGGTAAAGAACTTTCATTTAATGAGGGAGTAGGCGAAGACCCCACAAAGAATGTGCTTATTGAAATAAGCAATGCCCTGAGTGAAAATGAACTTGACAAGATTGATATTGTTGATATTACCGGTCTTGATAGAATTTACCTGATTTATGACGGCAGAATAGTTATAAACATAGGAAGCAGCGAAACAATAAGTAAAAAACTTTCCCTTGCGAAAAAGACCATTGACGAGGAAAATAAACTCTCCCCTTCTCAATACGGCGAACTTGATGTGACTATGAGCGGTAAAGCAATTTTCGCACCAAAGGACTATAAAGATATTCCCGAATTGGTACAATATTTTGAAGATGTGCAGGAGTTTGAGAAAAACCGACAAGAGAACTCAGAAAGTGCTGAAAATGAACCGGTCACGGCAATAAGTTAGATAAAAATCAGCAAACTTTCGGTAAAATAAAGTATAAAACTTATTGACATAAAGGAAATTTCAAAAATAACTTGTAATTTAACTATCTTTATGATAGTATTATGGTGTATAAATCTTTAACAATTTATGGAGGTATTACCATGGCATTTGAGATTGATAACGATTTTGAGAGCGCAGTTCAGATAAAAGTAATAGGCGTCGGTGGCGGCGGTGGAAACGCAATTAACAGAATGGTTGAAAACGGCATTCAAGGTGCGGAATTCCTTGCTATCAACACAGACAAGCAGGTGCTTTCCAAGTCGAAGGCAACACACAAAATTCAAATCGGCGAAAAGATTACCCACGGTCAAGGTGCAGGTGGTAAAAGCGAAATGGGTGCCGCAGCAGCTGAAGAAAGCAGAGACGATATTATCGCTGCTATCAGAGGCACAGATATGGTTTTTGTTACCACAGGTATGGGTGGTGGTACGGGTACCGGCGCAACCCCCATTATCGCAGGCATTGCCAAAGATGAAGGTTGCCTCACAATCGGAGTAGTTACCAAGCCCTTCAACTGGGAAGGTAAAAGAAGAATGAGAGAAGCAATTGCCGGCATTGAAAAACTTGTTTCCAATGTTGACTCCTTGATAGTAATTCCTAACCAAAAACTTTTACACGGTGGCAGTAAGACCACCCCTGCGGTTAACGCTTTCGCAGCGGCTGATGAAGTATTGCTTCAGGGTGTAAAGAGCATTTCTGAACTTATTACGGTTCCCGGCTTTATTAACCTTGACTTTGCAGACGTTACCACGATTATGAAGGACGCCGGCTATGCTCATATGGGTGTTGGCAAGGCAAAGGGAGACGACAAAGCTGTTCTTGCGGCAAATCAGGCTGTTTCCTCCCCGCTTCTTGAAACATCTATCGCAGGTGCAAAGGGCATTATTATCTCCTTCGTTGCCAGTGAAGACATTGATATTGAAGAAATTGAAGAAGCAGCTCAAATCATTACAGAAAGTGCAAGTGATGATGCGAACATCACTTGGGGTATTGTATTTGACCCCGAACTTGATGACGAACTTGTTATTACGGTTATTGCCACCGGTTTTGATTCCGTCAACCCCGGTGCCGCAACTCAGGCAGCTTCAAATCCCTTCTACTCACAAAGAACAGAATATGAAGCACCCACGGCAGTTGAAGATACACCTCCGGTTAAAAAAGCGGCAGGCGGTATTCCCGCAATACCAAAGTTTGAGGACGGCGAAGATGTATTCTCTTCCTCTGCTCCCTCAATTCCCGACACAAAAGCACCTAAATCCCCTGTTGACGACATTGACGATGACGACAAGTTTTTCGTAATGATTAACGACATTATCAACAAGGACGACAAATAAGATAAATTAAGCGGTCTTTTGAAAAGACCGCTTATATTTTTACCACTCAAGAAATCCCCAGCCGAAGCAAGGGATTTTTCTAATTTATTCCGTAATAAAAAGGTGCCAACTGCTCGGTTAATGTTCTGCAGATTTCCTCATAGAGATATGCCTCATATTCCTGCCCTCTTGCAACATTTAGGGACACACCCGTGGCATTTGTTATGGACTGAAAGGTTTTTGTTTGGTCGGTATTGAGTCGAACCCTATCGGTTTCTGTATATCCGCCGTTTAAGATAACCTGCATATAGTCCCTTATTTCTTGAAACTCTCCCCTTGCCTCACTTATGAGATAATTAAGGAGATAAGACTTTTCACCGCCGGGCAAATCAACCATAAACTGATTTATTTTTTTATAGTTGTCTTCCCAACCCTTTACTCTTGAAAGCACCTGTTTTACGGTAAAGGTGGTGTTTGTTCCGCTTGCGTCTTTTTTGCAAATTCTGTTAATCTCACTAAAAACCTCTGTCATTGAAAGCACATCTTTTCGAATGTCCTCATATCTTTCGTAGTAAAGCAAAACATTTGAAATTGCCGTACCTAATGACTGAACATCTTTCATTACTTCTTCAGGAAGCAGGTGAGAGTTTGCTCTAATATTTTCACATTCTCTTTCCCACTGTGTGACTTTATCTTTATTAAAACTTGCAAGGAGATTTGAGTAGTTTGAGTTAATGTCAATTCTAAGATCAATATACTGAGCAAAGACCTTTGCCCTGTCACTTGAAAGTTTGTTAATGGTTGTGCGGGCAGAATAAAACTGATTTTCTCTCACCTTTGAAACACAGGATTTTATATATATTTGTTCACGAAAGACAAAAAAACCCAGAAGGAAAATTATAAGTGCAACAAAAACAGAAATCGCTATTTTAATACCCTTTGACATTTTCAATTGTCACACTCCCTTCTGCTATAGTGATGTTATTATACCATTATGAAAATAACTTTTCAATTACTTATTTTTCTTCTTTTACGGCGGTGTCAATTATTTCATCAATGAGCTGCAGTTTGTCATCCTTTGAGGTAACTGTAACGGAAAAGTATATCTTGTCATTTTTGTTGTGAAGGGTAAATCTTTCACCGTATTTGTGACGAAGTTTGAACATTGTGTCCATATTGCAATCGGAGAGTTTAAACACCAGTCGGTTACCCTCAATGGAGATTTCATAAATATCTACTTTCACTGCCTTTGCACGAATAAGGGAAATTTTAATAAGACCCGATACTGTGGAGGGGGGATCACCGAAACGGTCAATAAGCTCATCTGTAACATCTAATGCATCCTCCTCGTTACGAATATCCGCAATTCTGCGATAAATCTGTAAACGGGTGGGCATAGCTGAAATGTAGGATTCGGGAATATGGGCGGGAATGGGAAGGTCAATAAGACATTCCTTCTCGCTTTCTTTAATCTCCTCTCCCCTTTCCTCGCTTATTGCCTGTTCAAGGAGTTTAATATACATATCGTAACCAACACTTTCCATTTGGCCGTGCTGGTTTGACCCGAGAATGTTTCCTGCTCCACGAATTTCCAAATCTCGCATTGCAATATGAAAACCGGCTCCAAATTCGGTAAATTCCCTGATTGCTTCAAGTCGTTTTTCCGCTATTTCACTTAACTGTTTACCTCTCTTAAAAGTGAAGTAAGCGCTTGCTCGTCTTGGGGAACGACCGACTCTGCCTCTGATTTGATGAAGTTGGGCAAGCCCCATTCTGTCTGCATTTTCAATAATGAGAGTGTTGACATTGGGCACATCCACACCGGTTTCGATAATTGTGGTACAAACAAGTATATCTATTTCTCCGTCAAGAAGGGCACGCCAAACATCACTGAGTTCTTCCTCATTCATTTGACCGTGGGCAATTCTCACATGGGCATCGGGGATTTTCGCAAGTATTTCCGCTGCCTTGCGTTCAATGGTTTCCACACGATTATAAAGGTAATAAACCTGTCCCCCTCTTCTTAATTCCTGCTGCATTGCCTGAATTAAAATGCCCATATCGTGCTCAATAACATAGGTCTGAACAGGTTGGCGGTCTTGAGGGGCTTCCTCAATTACCGACATATCTCGAATACCGGTCATTGCCATGTTCAATGTGCGGGGAATGGGGGTTGCGGTGAGAGTAAGAACATCCACATTGGGATATTGTGCCTTTAATTTTTCTTTTTGTGCCACACCGAAGCGCTGTTCCTCATCAATAACAATAAGTCCCAAGTTTTTGAAGGAAACATCGTTTGAAATTAAACGATGTGTGCCCACAACAACATCAACATAGCCCCTTTGAAGGTTTAAGATTGTCTTATCTATGTCCCTTTTTGTGCAGAACCTTGAAAGCATGGCAATTTCAACGGGAAAGCCTTCAAAACGCTTCAAAATGGTTTGATAATGCTGAAGAGCAAGAATAGTGGTTGGCACTAAAATAGCCACCTGTAAGCCATCGGCAATGCACTTAAAGACCGCACGAAGAGCAACCTCGGTTTTACCGAAGCCCACATCACCGCAAAGGAGTCTGTCCATGGGGTAGGGCTTCTCCATATCTCTTTTAATGTCCCTGACACAGCGAAGTTGGTCCTGCGTTTCCTCGAACTCAAACCTTCTTTCAAAGTCATTTTGCATATCTATGTCCGGGGAAAAGGCGTGACCTTCTATTTTAAGGCGAGTGGAATAAATTTCAATAAGCTCCTTTGCCATATTTTTAACGCTTGCCTTAACTCTTGTTCGAGTTTTTTGCCAGTCACTGCCACCGAGTCTATTGAGTTTAATTGTTTTATCCTCACTTGCTGCACCTATGTATTTTGCCACCTGGTCAAGCTGAGTGACGGGAACATAAAGTATATCACCCTTATCATATCTGATTTTTAAATAGTCCTTAATCGTTCCCTTGGTTTCAAGACCGTTAATGCCCTCAAATACACCTATACCGTGTACGGAGTGAACAACATATTCACCTCTATTCAGTTCAGTTAGATTGCTGAAGGCGTGTTTACTTGATTTTCTTGCCTTCTTGGGTTTTACACGCATTTGTGTACGGTAGGTAAAAACTGAAAAGGCAGATGAGGTATATTCAAATCCGTATGAAAATCCACCAGGTATTACACTGACTTTTCCAATGGGAAATTTTTCGGGGGCGGTAGAGTAATAGGTACAGGAAAGCCCTTCAGCCGATAAATCCAGCGCCAAGGTTTTTGCCGCCTTTTCTGTTCCTGCCATAACTACGCAGGTGTAGGGTTGACGGCTCATCTTAAACTTAAGGTCTTCTGTGATAGCGGATAATGAGCCATTCCAGGGTGTTAACTGTTTGGCTGAAAAGTTAATAAGTTCTTTTACCGGAGTGTCAAAACTGCCCCGAGGGAGGTTGTCAAGGTATATTGCTCCCATATCCATATAAAGTTTATCAATTTCAAACTCTTCAAGTATATACCTGTCAAGACCTCTGCAAAGTTCACCCTCTTTGAAAAGAGCCTTAATGGTTTCAAGTTCAAGTTTTGTAACGGCTTTGAACCTGTCTCTGACATTAAAAGAGTCGCAAATAAAAAGCATATCTCCCTTTGCATAGTCAAATATTCCCTTTGACTTCGGGTAAATAAGGGGCAGATATTTGTCGGCAGAGGAGATTTTTATTCCGCTTTGAAGTTTTTTTATTTCCTCGGCAAGCATTTTGCCACCGTCACCGCGGATTCTCTTTTCCTTTATGTGTTTTTCTATTACGGAAATAAGTTGTTCTTCGGTGATTACAACTTCCTTTGCGGGAGTAATTCTTATTTCCTCTAAAAGTTCCGTTCTTCTTTGGGTGTCAAGGTCAAAGAAAAAGATAGAGTCGATGGTATCTCCGAAAAATTCCACTCTGCATGGATTAGAGGAGTCGGGAGGGAAAAAGTCAAGTATTCCGCCTCGCACCGCAAACTGACCTGCACCGTCAATTTGTGTGCATTTGGTGTATCCGTTCTTAATGAGAAGTTCTACGATGTAGTCAATTTCATAGTCTTCCCCTGCCCCAAGGGATATGGAGTTTGCCATAAGCACATTCATGGGTACCGTGAGTTGAAGCGCTGCCTCGGCTGAAAGTACCACCGCATCGTAGTCACCTGTAAGCATTTTGTCAAGCACCTTAAGGCGGGCATGCTCATATTCTCTTGAAACAGTTTCATTTATGCGGTAAGAAAAATCACGGGCGGGGTAAACAAGGGCATTGATACCGAAGGCATTGAGGTCTGCCGACATTCTGCTTGCCTGTGCCTCATCCGACACTAAAACCAAGCCCTTTCTTTTGAATCCGCTACAAAGGGCGGCAACAACATGAGCCTTATGAATAAAGGACAAACCCGTGGTTCCCACAGGCACTCTATTTTTGTGTATTGCATTTACCAGAGTCTTAAATTCCGGTATGGTTTTTGCAATGTCGGTAAAACAGTTCATATATTTACTCCAAGGTTTCTGAGTTCTTGCTTTAACACTTCAAAATTTTTGTGGTTGAAACAGATTACATTAAATCCGCACTTCTTTGCTCCCTCAACATTTTCGGGCACATCGTCTATAAATACACATTCACATGCGGTTAAACCGAATTTTTGCAGGAATTTTTCGTATATCTCTTTTTCAGGCTTTAAAAGGTGATAGTCCGCTGAAATGAAATAACCGTCAAAAAGTTCAAGACAGGGAATTAAATGCTTGTTTTCATAAAAATCATAGGATGCATTGGAAAGAAGATAAATGGGGTAACCATTCTTCTTAAGCGTTTTTACGATTTCAAAACTTTCTTCAAAGGGCGGCATATGGGGAAAGAAATTTTGAAGCATTTCATTTGCTTTTTCGTAGTGGGCTTCGGGGATTTCTTCCCCCACCATTTCAAATATTTCATCGGTGGTTAAAATGCCCCTGTCTCGTTCTCGCCACAAAGGTGTTGAGAAAATCTTTTCCATTATGATATCAGTGGTTTCATTGCCTAAATGTTTAAGCAAGGTTTCTCTCGGGCTAAAGTCTATAAGCACTCCGCCCATATCAAAGACTATTACTTTTACCATACTCAACGCCCCTATGCCCCCACAAACCAATGTGGGGGCTGTTATTACATTAAATATAACATTTTTTAAGTTTTTAGTCAATAATTATATATTGAAAATAAAGCGCCGTTGTGCTACTATTAAGCAGGCGGTGATGAAATGAAAAAGCATAGTCCTGTTATAATTTTACCCGGCATAAGTCACTCAATGACTTACCTTTATGATAAAAATGATAATCCGGTTTTAGATGATAACGGCAAACATATAGGAGATTCTTTAATAATTGCAAATGTAAGGGGTGCAAAAGCCGCTTTCCCTGCACTTGCAAAGGCACTTTTGAAAAGTGCCGTAACTCAAGGAAAAAGCGGAGTGTATGAGTCTGCTTACAATTTGGTCAAAGAAGTTCTCTCATTTCAGAAATGTAATATGAGCGGAGATTTTGTGGAAAATCTTAAAACAAAAAGGTATTATTCTCTGGCTCAAATGACACCCGAGGAACTGAATTGGGCATACACGATGGTCCCCCTTGAATCATTGGCAGATGAGATTGGAAAGGAAAATATTTTCTTTTACACCTTTAATTTAGTGGGAGACCCTTTGAAGTCCGCAGCGGTACTTGATGAATATATTGACGAGGTTCTTGTTCAAACAAGGAGTGAAAAGGCAACACTAATGCCTATCAGTTTAGGTGGTTCAATATTAACCGCTTACCTTGATCTCTTTGGTCACGAAAAGATAGGGGCAATTGTGAATGTGGTTGCCTGCCTCAACGGAACAGATATTTCCGCAGACCTTATGGCAAGGAATTTTAATGTTGAAAATAGTTTTTTGCGACATGAGTTTCTGCCTACCGTGGTAAAGGAAGAAACGGGAAGAGGTACTAAGGGCTACGCATTTAACTCCCTTTCTCACATTTTGCCCAAGGGGGCATTTAACGCTATGCTTTCCGGTTTTGCAAGCTCTGCAGTTGATAATTTTATGGTGAACTGCCCACAGGTTTGGGCCATACTCCCCCATTACCGCTATGACGAACTTGCCACAAGATATTTAAGCGCACCGAACTACTGGACATTAAAGGACAGAACAGACCGTTTTCAGCAGGCACGCCTCAACTTAAAAGATAATCTTCTAAAGGCAAAGGATAGCGGGGTTAAGATAAACTTCATTGCCGGTTCAAACCTTAATTTCGGAGAAAGAATGTACTCAATGTTCTCGATTATGGGATCCGAAAAAAAATATAATTCCGATGGAATTGTAAACCTTGAGGGAGCAACTTTGGGTGCCTACGGGGCACCGAACGGGGAAAAACTGCCGGAAAATTACCCAAAGAGTGAATATATTTCCCCTGACGGCAGAATTGATGCGGGCGCCGCTTTAATCCCCGAAAACACTTGGATTTTCCTTGACCAGTATCACGAAGTGGGAAGAAACTCTGCGGTATTAAACCTTATTAAAGCAATTATTTTAGGTGAGATTGAGGATGTTCATACAAACCCTAAAAAATACCCTCAATTTAACTATTTTCAAGATACTCACGAATTGAGACGAAATATATACCCGAGTTTAATTAAAACAAGAACAGAAATTGAAAAGCATTTACTTTGGGTAAGCCAAAAGCAGAAAAAGGAACTTGACCTTGCCATAGAAAAGGCGGAAAAGGTTTTGTCCGCAACCGTTGCCGATGCCGAGAAAGCAGATGATGCCCTTGGAACCGCTATGAATGTCTTAACGAGACTGGGTAAAGTAAAGGAAAAAGAGATGCCGAGGAAAAAAGATGTGATTCTTGAAAACTCCCTTGAGTTTTCAAGTGAAATGTTGGTAAAAACTCTGGGTGCGGGAAATCTCTTTGACATTTTCAGGAGGTAGTATGCTTATTAAATGTGTTGAATACCTTAAAAAAGACGGTAAAATTATAATTGTGGTACAGACGAAAAGACCTGTCTATGATGTCAGTTTGCTATACAGTGGCAAGAGCCGGGTTAGCCATTCCAATGACTTTGAGCCATACGACAGAAAGACACATGTTTTTTATGTGGGTGAAAAAGAAATTCAAGAAAATGACAAGTTGACACTTAAATATAAACTTTTCAAAAAACTTCCTATATTTTTCAAAGAGGTCTTTGAGTTTGTGCCGATTTTCGCAAATGAAGAAAGACTCATTTTTGAGTATGACCATAAGTTAAGAATTCAAAATAAGCAGGAAGAAATTCTTGATGAGGGAGTTGCTTATACTCATTATATCTGTACCGATAAAGATAATTTGCCGGTTAATCTTTTCACTCTCACCGTTGACTGCAATAAAGCAAGTCTTTATGTGGGTACCCCAAATGACGGCTATGAAAGCAGAAATGTGAAAGCGACAATTCCCGAGATGATAGACAGCGCCGTCAAAAACGGCGTGCCCGTTGTGGCGGCGGCAAATGCGGATTTTTTTGAAATTATGGGTGATTACCACCCCAGCGGTCTTTGTGTTAAAAACGGTAAACTCATTGCTAACCCGGACAGTTTGAGGCCCTTTTTAGGTATAAAAAAAGACGGCAGACCTATCATTACGGATATAACCGAAAGTCCGAATATTATTAAGGATTTACGCCATGCGGTAGCGGGACGGGAAATGATAGTAAAAGACGGAGAAATCTTTGATTTTTCACCCCTTGAGCCATTTTCATACATTCGTCACCCTCGTACTGCGGTGGGAGTTACTAAAGACAATAAAGTTATTTTACTTGTGGCAGACGGAAGAATTCCCGAATACTCAAACGGAGCCACCCTTGTTGATTTGGGGAGTTTTTTAATCTCCCTTGGTGCCGACAGGGTAATAAACCTTGACGGCGGTGGCTCAAGTGTAATTTACACGAAGAAAGATGATGAATTTATTCTTCGCACCGTTCCTGCGGATTTGTTCAGACCTCGTGCAAAGCTTATAAGAAAAGAATTTAACTGCTTGCTTGTTATAAAAAAATAATCGGGCATAATTTAAGCACTTGCTTTCGCAAGTGCTTATTTTTATTTAAGTATCTCGCAGGGTTTGTCAACACTCAATTAAAGTTTTTCCTCACTCATCTTACAGTTCGGGTCATATACCATATAGTAGTTATGAATTTTTTCGCCCTTAAAGTAAACATATTCCTTTGTTCTAAAACCGAGTTTCTCATAAAATATTACATTATTGGGATTCTGCGCCTCAAGCCCTAACTGATAACCAAGAGGAACTAAATCGTCAATTCCCTTTTTTATGAGCTTTGTGGCTATCCCTTTTCCTTGATGATTTACATCAACAAACACGGGTGAAATGATATAGGTATTTTCATCAAAAACCTTTACATCAAGGTGGCTGTATGCCTTTAATGTTTTAATGGTGTTGGGCCAATAATAAGCAAGGAACACCCAGTTGGGACACATTAAAAAGTCAAACATGGTGTACTCGTTGTGTGCCTTTCGCCAAACACAAAGTCCCCTTTCCTCTTCGTCAATGTATATATAATCTTGTCCGGAGGAGGTGCTCAGTCTGCACATCATAAAATGATAAACATATTTCTTTCTTTTTTCTTCATTTTTTGTTGCATAGCAGTGAACGGGGTCATTTACATAACTTTCCGCCGCCATTCTTGCAAACTTTTTAAGAGTGGCTCTGCCCAACTTTTCACCCGGTTGTAATATTCTCATAAATTCCTCCAAAAATCAACTTTGAAAAATTTAGGTCATTATAGCATTATTAAGTATATGATGCAAATAAAAAATCCGCCATTGTTTCCAATGACGGATTTAGTGATATTAAAACTATTTACTTGCCACTTCAACCGCAACCGCACATGCCACAGTTGCACCAACCATGGGGTTGTTACCCATACCGATAAGTCCCATCATTTCAACATGAGCGGGAACAGAAGAAGAGCCGGCAAACTGTGCATCCGAGTGCATTCTGCCCATAGTATCGGTCATACCGTAGCTTGAGGGACCTGCAGCCATATTGTCCGGATGAAGTGTTCTGCCTGTACCGCCGCCTGAAGCAACTGAAAAATAGCTTTTACCGTTTTCAATGCACCATTTCTTGTATGTGCCTGCTACCGGGTGCTGGAATCTTGTGGGGTTGGTGGAGTTACCTGTAATAGAAACACCAACGTGCTCAAGTTTCATAATGGCAACGCCCTCTATAACATCATCTGCACCAAAGCACTTAACATTTGCTCTATCTCCCTTTGAGTAAGGAGTTTCTGCAATCACTTTAATTTCCTCCGTAAAGGGGTCAAACTCTGTCTGAACATAGGTGAAACCGTTAATCCTTGAAATAATCAAAGCAGCATCTTTACCCAGACCGTTAAGAATAACCTTAAGAGGAGTTGTTCTTACCTTGTTTGCATTAAGTGCAATTTTAATAGCACCCTCTGCCGCTGCGAAGGACTCGTGACCTGCAAGGAAGCAGAAGCACTCAGTCTCTTCCGAAAGGAGCATTTTGCCCAGATTACCGTGACCGAGACCAACCTTTCTGTTTTCAGCAACGGAGCCGGGAATACAAAATGCCTGAAGGCCTATACCTATGGCTGCCGAGGCATCTGCCGCCTTAACACAACCGGATTTGATTGCAATGGCGGTTCCAACCGTATATGCCCAAACTGCGTTTTCAAAGCAGATTGGCTGTGTTTCTCTTACAATTTTGTCGCAGTCAATGCCCTTTGCAAGAGTGATTTCTTTACATTCTTCAACTGAAGAAATGCCATATTTAGCGAGAACAGCATTGATTTTATCAATTCTTCTCTCATAGCTTTCAAATAATGCCATATTCATTCTCCTCCTACGAATTATTCCTTACGGGGGTCAATGTACTTAACGGCATCTGCAAATCTGCCGTAAGTGCCGATTGCCTTTTCGTATGCGGTTTGTGCATCGTCACCTTTTTTGATAAAGTCTGTCATAAGGCCAAGTGCAACGAATTCATAACCGATAATCTGGTCATTTTCGTCAAGGGCAAGGCGGGTAACATAGCCCTCTGCCATTTCAAGGTAACGAGCGCCCTTGAGCTTTGTGCCGTACATTGTACCAACCTGTGAACGAAGACCTTTACCTAAATCTTCAAGACCTGCGCCAACGGAAAGACCGCCTTCTGAAAATGCGGACTGTGAACGACCGTAAACAATTTGAAGGAAAAGCTCACGCATAGCTGTATTTATAGCGTCACAAACTAAGTCTGTGTTAAGTGCTTCAAGAAGAGTTTTGCCGGGAAGAATCTCCGCTGCCATAGCGGCTGAGTGAGTCATGCCTGAACAGCCCAGTGTTTCAATAAGTGCCTCTTCAATAATACCTTCTTTAACATTAAGTGTAAGCTTGCAAGCACCCTGCTGTGGGGCACACCAGCCAACACCGTGTGTGAAAGCAGAAATGTCCTTTATTTCGTATGCCTTTACCCATTTGCCCTCCTCGGGAATGGGTGCGGGACCGTGGTTGGGACCCTTTGCTACGCAGCACATATTCTGTACTTCACGAGTGTAATTAATCATAAGAATTACTCCTTTCAAAAGGTTGTATATGTTGCTTTTTTATTATAAAGCAAATAAGATTTAATATCAAGTGTGATAATGCACAACTTATTTAGGCATTTGCTCAAATATTATAACCAATTTTTCTTAACCATTACTAAGGCACAAAGAACTGCAACAACAATGGTGATGAACATAAGTGTACCTACACCCATTGTGGGGGCAAAAATGAGAACGATAACACCGGCAATAACGGGAAGAGGTACCAATTTCCAATGCTTTGCAAAGTAACTTGCAGCAAGGGAACCGAACAGTGCGGGAAGAACCCACTCAAATGCGGGCTTAAAAGGTGACCCCTCTGCGGTTATATGGGGTAAAACGGGGGTAAAAATAAGAACACCCACGGCAATAATAAGTGTGGTGGTAATGGAAGAAACGCCGATGGCGATTGTTGAAATAACATCTCCCTCTTCCGTGTTTGCACGAACTCCCGCATTTTCCATAGCGGCAAGACCAACGGGAAGTTTAAGGTTTGAAATGTTACCTGTAACAAAACTGAGATAGGTACCGCCTGCACCAAGCATGGGAACATAGGTGATAATTTCAACTATTCCTGTCACCCAATAAAGGAGCATAAGCTTTGAAAGTACCTTCCAAAGTAGTGAAAGTTCGGGCCAAACGCCTAAATACACCGAAACCGAAGTCGGAATAGAAAGGAACATAAGCAATGCGCCGATATCCCAAAGAATTCCCCATCTGTGAACTCTGTCAAAATAATTCTTTTCCATAATTCTTACTCCTTTCTGTTATCTCCAAACAAAGTTTGTAATGTCTGCGGGAAGGAAGCGTTCAAAGAGAATCGCTGAGCCCATACCGATAAACATTGCAATTGGCATTGTGAATGAACGAAGTTTTTCAAGGTTAAATTTCTTGCAAATTGCTTCAAGAATAACCATGGCAACTATGGAAACGATAAGCACCGAAATTGACATAAAGCCCGCATTCCCCACTCCGTCGGGAGTTGTGCCTGCGATGGCTCTTGCAATAAATGCGGAAATTATACCTATAAATGCGGCAGCGGAAATCGCATCACCCAGTTTTGCATTTTTTTCACTTTTGTTTACAGTATCACCGATTTTTGTTTGAAGTTTCTTACAAACAAAGGGGAGGAATATAATTGGTGCAATAGAGCCCAATGTCATAGCCCAGGTAACCGTCGAAAACTGCTGTGGGTCCGTAATGGGTTTTGCAAGGTTGCCCCCCATCGCCTCAACAGCCGTCTGTGCAGCCGTGGTTTCATAGGCAAGGTTTCCTATAATGCTAAGGCGAATCCAAGGAATAACTATACCCAAAGCATTTGCAAGAACGATAACCGTTGCAAGAATTGAAATGGCAGGTGCAACTGTGAAAAGCAGACTGGAAACTACTGTATTTTTAAGCGTTTCCGTTCCGATTCCGAGTTTTTTTGCATGTTTCCATGATTTGATAATAAAGAATAATGACTGTGCTATAACAAACGCCACAACCATAAGGGCAAGTCCGTACATAATTTTACTTTCTTTGAAGTCCGGCAAAAATACCACTCCTTAACTCATAATAAATAGATAATATCACAGTTTTATATATAGTGTCAAGAATAAAAGTAAACAGTTAGTTTTTGATAAGTAAAATTTATTTATCAGTTGTTAAACTTGCTTTTTAACAATGGCATTTTGCTGTAAGTTTTCACTTTTTAATTTAATCGCTTGACATTTGAGGTGAAACTGTATATAATGATAGGGCACTTAGAAATATCGCGGAGTAGAGCAGCTGGTAGCTCGTCGGGCTCATAACCCGGAGGACGGAGGTTCAAATCCTTCCTCCGCAACCAAAAATAATGCACTCACTTTCTGGGTGCATTGTTTTTTTATGTAAATAA
>CAYFRJ010000013.1:0-32487 GCA_964345625.1 uncultured Clostridium sp.
TCAGGGGCGCCTTGCTATATTATCATATACATAAAACTTTGTCAAGAACTTTTTTTCTCCAACTTTTCCCTTTATTTCAACCTAGCCGGGTGTGCCGGATTAGAGGCAAGAACGCTTTGCTTTAGGCCGCTCGCAAGCGAGCTCTAATGACTAGGGGTTATTTTTTACTGTTGCTAAATCCTAACTCCTAAACTCTAGAACGTAGCGTCCCAGTCACTATTCCTCGTTTTAAGTTGTTGGGATTGGTGGTTAATAAAAAATTCCCCACCTCAGCAATGAGGTGGGGTTATTTAGAAATAAGATATAGTAAGTTCAAAATATAACACCAAATGTCTAAAAATATTTATTCAATAAATTCAATTTCTACACCATCAAACATTTTCTTGTTTTTTGAAACTAAAAGTTTACCGCAGGGCAGACTGTTGAAATTTTTGACGGTGATTTCTTGGGGAAGGATAATTGGATACTCCGGTGTATATGACGGGGAATTGTGTTTAGAATTCACTTCAGAAAAGAGATAGATATATCCCCTTATGCGCACGGTTAAACCGTCAATTTTAATTCTTTCCGGCAAATAACAGGTATAACCGAAGTAGTGATTTTCCGGATTTTCACAACCGATAATTGTCCTTGAATTTTCCAAAGGATAAAACTTACAGTTGCGTATTATTATTTCCCCATTCCAGGTTGAGCCGTAATCTTTACGCAGTGAAACAAAGTTAAGTGCAAGAACAGTTGTGTTTTCAATAAGTGCCGTACCGAAACCGATTAACTGTATTCCGTGATGTCCCAAAACAGAGTTTTTTATCGTGGCATTTACCACCCCCTGATGTGCATCAAAACGGGAGAAAGCACAGCCGTCATAAACTAAATTTTTGCAGTAGTTTGAGCCCGCAATTCCCCAATATTTGATATTGGTTATATCATTTGTCTGGTTGCAATTAAGAAATTTCACATTGTGGGCGGTGGTGATGTTTATGTCATAAGAACCCATTGAAACGGCGGTACCGGCATAGCCAGTGGTCACATAGGTCTTGTGGCCTGTAAAGGTGCAGTTTTTCACCTCAACATTTGCACAGGAGGAAATGTTGATAAATCCGGCATAGGGAGCCCCGGTTTCCCCTTCTTTTTCAACGGTATGAATTAAACCGTCAATAACTGTTCCGGAACGCTTGATAAGCAGACCACGGGCATAATAGTTATATTTTGATTCTTCACTGTTCGCAAAGGTGGTAAATCTGCCTCCGTTTATGGTTACGGGCTTGGTGTCCACAGGATAAGCCACCGCAGATGTTATGGTTTCAAAGTCCCAAACCAGCGGTGTATCCGGCGAAATATCTCCGTTTTTGTCAACGAACAAAACATCGGTTTGATCGCTTCCGGCATTTTTATTATCGCCGTGACGAATATATCGTTTAACATTGGAATCCGTCAGCACAACCAAACTGTCATTTTCAAGAGTAATGCCGAGGTGAGTGTCGCTTTTGTGCAATTCGGATATGTTTCCCGTCAGATTTACCGTTTCGGCAGATGGAGAAACATAGAAAACCCAGGAACCACGGGAGATAACATTTCTGTCGTCAATAACAAAGTGAGCGGTTGACCAGTCCGTGTCGGTCATTATTACAGCGGTTTTATCTTCACCACCGATGTAATAATTTGCACTTTCACGGGCAAGTACCGTCAAACCGTTAAGATTTGCATATTCGTGTGTTTGAATAATTGCATCAAAATCATCTGTTTTACCGTCACCAACGGCGCCGAAGGTTTCATAGGTTGCATAATCGGTATAAGTCTTTATAAATTCGTAACCGTCATTCAATTCAAAAGTACCGGTTGAATTCATCAAAACTTCATTTATAAATGCGGTTATACCCCGAGATATTCCAACATTTGAGCCACCTGATATAATTATTCTGCCCTGCGATACTGTAAGGCGAAATTCATTTGTCCCCGCTCCGTCAAGCATCTCACCGATAATAAATGCTTTTGGTGCATTGTCTTGAGATATTTTCAGGTGTTTTCCGCATGCTCTATGCAGTCCGTCACTGAGTGTTTGCACCGCATCGCCAAAAAGGGTGCCTTCTGTCAAATCAGGGGTTACGATAGCATATTCGTCCACCGATATTCCATTTATGGTTATGTCGGTAAGAGGGGGAACGATGTAATGACTTTCATAGCAACCCAACGCAAGCTCGGATTTTAACTTTGCTTTGGAATATAATTCACCAAGTTGAGGAAATAGGGTTGAAACAACAAACATAACTGCAACGGTAAATCTTAAAAAAGCAACAGTAAACGACATATCAATCATCATCCCCATAGAATATTTTTGCAAACAGTTTTGAGCAAAAAGTTTGTATCTTAATAAGTGAATTATAGCATAATGAAAAATGTATCGCAACTCATAAATTGTAATCAAAAATATGACGGCAAAAAGAACAGGCTCCGGAGCCCTTAATATTTTAGGGTTCCGGAGCTTTCTTCTGGTGATCCATCGGGGACTCGAACCCCGGACACCTTGATTAAAAGTCAAGTGCTCTACCGCCTGAGCTAATGGATCGTTTATATTAGATTTTTGACGCCTTGATATAATATAACACAATCTTTAAATTGTCAAGTGTTTTTTTTGCTTTTGTCAAAATCTTTTCAGTGGCTCCCTTAGACAGGGAGCCACCATCATTCTTACTTAAAGGGGTTCTCTTTTGGGTATGGAAGTGAAGCAGGCTGATTGTAAGCAATATCTTCTACTCCGAGATATTTGAAAACCTCGTAAATGGCCTTACCATAATGACCGAAGGCAACTGCACCGTGGTGCGGAAATCTCTTTTCAATGAGAACATGGCGGTAAAATCTGCCCATTTCCTTAATTGCAAAAACACCGATGCCACCGAAGGAACAGGTTTTAACGGGAAGTACCTCACCTTGGGCGATGTAGCTTCTTAAATCCCCTTCACTGTCACACTGTAAGCGGAAAAAGGTGATGTCACTTTCCGCAATATCTCCTTCAAGAGTACCACGGGTGAAATCAGGTTCACTTCCCGCCGGCTCAAGAAGTCTGTGCTGAATAAGCTGATATTTAATGGCTCTGTCCTCGCACATCTTACAAGCCGGAGTGTTACCGCAATGGAAGCCCATAAAGGTATCTGTATGCTCGTAGTCAAATTTGCCTTTAATACTCTCTTCGTACATTGAAGCGGGAACGGAATTGTTTATGTCAAGAAGAGTAACCGCATCCATTGAAACACAGGCACCGATATACTCGGAAAGTGTACCGTAAATGTCAACCTCACAGGAAACGGGAATGCCCCTTGAAGCAAGACGAGAGTTAACATAGCAGGGCTCAAAACCGAACTGTTCGGGGAATGCGGGCCAACATTTGTCTGCAAAAGCGACATATTTTCTCGCACCGAGGTGACTTTCTGCCCAATCTAAAAGTGTAAGCTCAAACTGTGCCATTCTGGGAAGAAGTTCGGGATAACTGTTACCGCTAACACCAAGCTCCTGTGCCATATCTTTGCAAACCTCGTCAATTCTCGGGTCGTCTTTATGGTTTTGATAGCCTACAAGAAGGTCAAGCTCTGAGTTTTCTTCAATTTCAACTCCCAGTTCATAAAGCCCTTTTATTGGTGCATTGCAGGCGAAGAAATCTTGAGGTCTGGGACCGAAGGAAATTATTTTAAGATTCTTAACACCTATTACAGCACGGGCAACGGGAATAAATTCTTTTATCATTTTGACAACATCATCTGCCGTACCAACGGGATACTCGGGAATGTACGCCTTAATTTTTCTCATTTTAAGGTTATATGAGCAATTAAGCATTCCGCAGTAAGCGTCACCTCTGCCGTCAATGAGATTACCGTCACCTTCTGCTGCGGCTACATACATGCAAGGTCCATCAAATTTCTGAGCAATGAGAGTTTCCGGAGTTTCAGGCCCGAAATTGCCTAAAAAAACCACAAGGGCATTACAGCCTGCGGAGTTTACATCCTCAACCGCTTTAAGCATATCAAGTTCATTTTCAACGGTAACGTGGCATTCGTAAATTGAGTCCCCCAACTTACTTGCAATGGCTTTGCGACGAGACACGGAAAGTTCAATTGGGAAGCAGTCACGGGAAACTGCAATTAAACCGAGTTTAACAACGGGAATATTTTTCATAAAGCACACCCCTGCATATTATTTCTAAATATTTTATCATAAATCACCTTTTATTACAATAGTTTTATCCTTTTTTCCTTGACTGAATTATTGCTGTATGATAAAATCATTACATATTTATTAAGTGGAGGCAAATATGTCTGAACCGAAATTAATGCTGAATAATATCACCATCAACAAGAACAAATGTAAGCTTGATGTCGTGGTTGTTTACCCCAACAGTTTACCCACACCGAAGGTAAGGGTTCTTTTCACCAGAGGTGAAGATATAAGACGACTTCCCCTTCTTGTGAGGGGAACTTTTTCAAAAGATAATAATGAGGTTGTATCAATTTGTTCTTATACATATTTACTCGACTATATATTCACCGACAAAGAAAACAGTGAAGACTTTTTCATATCTTTTGAAATGAGTTTCGGTGAACTTTGCTTTGAAAACACGGGGTATTTTGTTTCGGATGCGGACACAAAGCTCATTGATACAAAGTATTTGGCTGACGAAAGGTTTGACGGTGCTTCCGTATTTTCAAATGACTCTGTGGAAGAGGAAAGTGAAAACGAAAATGTGTATTCATACATTCTTGAGCCAAAGAAAAAGAGAATCAGAATACAAACAGACACAAGTGCCACAGAAAAAAACAAATGCGGAACAGTTAAAACCTTCTTCGAAAAGCTCACCACTTTCATAATTCTCGGCTGTGCAGTTCTTCTTTTACCCTACTTTGCTTTTGATGCTTTTCTGGCAACCGTTGGTTTAGTTCCAAAAAGAAAACAACCCCCTGTTGAGGGATTTGTGGGAGTATTTATTGCTCAGTTTAAAGCAAATATTGCCAACTTCTTAAAGTGTGAAATTAAAAACTACGAAAAAGCAGTTCGTTTAATTTCTCTTAATGACAGGTACTACGAAAGGTATTACAAAAGACTTTGTAAAAAACCGATAATCGAAAATCGAATTTCTTTCATTTCCGGCAGAAGAGACGAACTTGGAGGAAATGAAAAATTTGTCTATGACTTGATAAAAAACAGGAAAGATATTGATTTTCAGTTCTTAATGAGCAGTGAACTTGACAGATTTTCTAAAAGCAAAGATAAAAAGAGATTTTATCAGCTTTACGCAACATCAAAGATAGTTATAGTTGACGACTATTACAATCTCTTAAACACTGTTGAAAAAAGAGAGGAAGTAAAACTTTTTCAGTTATGGCACGCCTGCGGTGCATTTAAAACTTTCGGTTTTTCCCGTTTAGGAAAATCCGGCAGTCCGAAACAAACCAGTCCCAGCCACAGAATGTATGACTATGCCATAGTTTCTTCGGAAGATATTGTTACATTCTATGCGGAGGGCTTCGGTATAAGTGATTCTAAAGTGCTTCCCATAGGTATTCCCAGAACGGACATTTTCTTTGACGAAGAATACGCAAAAAATGTTAAGAATGAGTTTTACTCAAAAAGACCGGAACTTAAAGACAAAAAAATTATTCTCTTTGCCCCCACATTTAGGGGTGACGGTCAAAAGAGTGCCTTTTATCCCCTTTCCGCATTTAATCCGGAACAGTTTATTGACGAGCTGGGTGAAGATTATGCCGTTATTATAAAGCTTCACCCCTTCTGTACGGAAAGATATGAGATAAGTAAAAAATATAAAAATAACATAATTGACCTTTCCGATGAAGACGAGCTTAACGACCTTCTCTTTGTTACGGATTTGCTTATTACTGACTATTCAAGCTGTATTTTTGAAGCATCACTTTTAGATATTCCTATGCTGTTTTTGGCTTACGATTTGTATCAATATATTTCCGAGCGTGATTTTTACTGTGAATTTGAAACTTTTGTTCCGGGTAAAATTGTATTTACGCAGGAGCAATTAACAGATGCCATAAAAGAAAAAGATTTTGAGAATGATAAAATTCCAGCATTTAAGCATAAATTCTTTGCTGATACCGATGGAAAATCAAGTCAAAGGGTTGCCGATACAATAATGAAAGCATTTGAATTATAAGGAAGTGTTAAAATGAAAAATGTAAAGTTCATAACCACAGAATTTGAAAACTACACAAGCAACACCAATAACCCTTGGGGAACTAAAAGACCGCCTCTTTTTCAGCACAGTGATTTGGTTCCGCTGAAGGGCTTACCCCTTTTTGCAACTGATTTTGAGATTGCAGACAAAAAAGAAACTGTTTTAAGTTTCTCTGCCCTCGGATGTTGTGACATTTATATTAACGGCAAAAGACTTGACTGTGGTGAACTTTCTCCCGGTTGGTCGGACTACAACAAGCGGGCATGGTACTATTCCGATGATATTTCCGATTTGGTAAATACAGGTATTAACAGAATTTTGGCAGTTGTAAGTCCCGGCTGGTATGCGGGCAGAATTGCGGGAGGAATTTACGGTGATAAAACCCCTTCCTTTGCCTGTAAAATTGTAAATAACAACAATGTTATTTGTTCAACAGACTCCGAATGGTTCGTCACTGTGGGAGGCCCCGTGAGAACGGCAGATATTTGGGACGGAGAATATTATGACAGCCGTAAAGACAGTTTTGAAGCAATGTCACGAGTTGACTATTCTTTTTCTGAATGGAAAAAGGCAGATATTTTTAACTATGAGGGAGAAGTTACTCCGTTTATAGGCCCCAGAGTTACCGAAAGAAAACACCTTGCACTAAAGCCCGAAAACATTTCACTTTTTGACGGAATTGAATATAACGGCAGTCAATACGGCAAAATTCATGTAATTTCAAACACTGCAGACTTTCCCGTTAAGGTGAAAAAGGGCGTTAAAGCCGTTGTGGATTTCGGTCAGGAAACAGTGGGCAGACTTGCAATTAAGGCAAAGGGCAAAAAAGATGTTAAAATTAAAATGAGATATGCTGAATTTCTGAATGACAGCGGTGAAATGTCACGGGGTAATGACGGCCCGGAAGGCAGTGTTTACACCATAAACTATCGCTCTGCTTTGGGAAAGGCGTTTTATTTTTGTAAAGATGAAAATGAGTTTGAGTATATTCCCAGATTTACCTTCTTCGGCTACAGATTTGTTGAAATAAGTGCCGATGATGAAATTGATATTTTAGATTTAACCGCACAGGTTGTGGGTAATGACATAGAAGAAACGGGAAAAATCGAAACTTCAAATCCTCTTGTAAATAAACTACTTTCTAACATTATTTGGGGACAAAGAGGCAACTTTTTAAGTGTTCCCACAGACTGTCCTCAAAGGGACGAACGCCTTGGCTGGACAGGTGATGCACAAGCATTCAGCATTACCGCTTCATACAACGCAAATGTATATTCATTCTTTAGAAAGTGGCTTCAAGATATTCGTGACTCACAAAGTGAAAGCGGCGGTTACGGTGACATCAGTCCCCGTGTCGGCTACTGCAAGGGTGAGGATGCCTGCGCTTGGGGAGATGCGGGAATTATAATTCCATACAACCTCTATATAATGTTCGGTGATGACAACATTCTTCGTGAGCATTTTGAGTCAATGGAAAAGTATATGGACGGGCTGGTTACAAAGTACGGTTATTCCGGTCCCATTCCTCGTTACGGTGACTGGCTCGCTTATGACAAGTGTAAAAATGAGTTTATTTCAAGCGCCTATTTTGTTCATGACTGCGATTTAATGGCATATATGAGCAAAGTGCTTGGAAAAGAGGACAAGGCAGAAAAATTCAGGAATTTAAGGAAAGAAGCACAAAAATATTTTAATGAGAATTTTATGCAGAACGGGGAACTTGTTGAAAAAACACAGACCAATAAAATACTTGCCCTTGCATTTAACTTAATTGATGATGATTATAAACTCAAGGTTATTGACGAACTTGAAAAACAGATTAAAGACAACGATGATTTACTTTCCTGCGGTTTCTTGGGCACTTATAACCTGTGTCCCACCCTTTCAAAATTCGGTAGGGACAAAATGGCATATAATCTCCTTTTACAGACTAAAGAACCAAGCTGGCTTTATTCCGTTCTTCAAGGTGCAAGCACCATTTGGGAACGCTGGAATTCCTACACCCACGAAAAGGGCTTCGGTGAAGTTGGTATGAACTCCTTTAATCACTATGCCTACGGTGCCATAGGTGAATGGTTGTACGCCTATATGGTGGGCATCAGACCGTTAAAGCCGGGCTTTAGAGAAATTCTTTTAGAGCCGAGATTTGACCTGAGAACTGCGGATGAGCTGCCCGAAGGACAGGAGAATATGAAATATGTTAAAGCAAGCTTTATCAGTCCCGTGGGAGAAATAAAAAGCGAATGGAACAGCGAAAATAATTTAATTTATAAATGCTCCGTTCCCGAAGGAATAAAAGCAAAAATCGTTCTTCCAAAACTTTCCGGTGTGCTTGCCTATAACGGAAAAGAAGTAACGGGTGACGAGTTTAAGTTTGAAGTTGAGGGCGGAAAACATATATTTGAGTATAAGTAAATAGTTTCAGTCAGTATTTACCCCCTATGGTTTTGCCGTAGGGGTAAATTTTTGCTTTTCAAATATGTGTCTTAATTGTTTATCATAATTTAAGGCAAAGCCCAAAATAAGACTGTAAAAAATAGGTCAAATGTTTCTCCAAAGTATTGACAAAATATTTAATAATGTGGTAATATTTCACCGTAATAAATTTAGATTATTGTAAAAGAGATGACTGATATAAAATATTGCTACAGTCTTAACATACAGATAAGTGAAAGCGCACAAAATGGGCAGGGAAATTCTGCCCTGTCATTTCTTTGCACAAGGTTTATTAAATTTGTCAGTTAACACCATACGGGTATTTGCCGTTGGTGTTTTTTGTTTATTTAACAAAATAGGAGGAAATTTCAATGAAAACATTCAAAAAAGCAATTTCGGTAATGCTTTCCCTGGCTATGGTATTCGGCGCTGTTACCATATCGGGTAGTGTAGCAAATTTAAAAGCTTCCGCAGTTTCCCTCAGTGTTGGGGACTTGGTTGAGTTCGGCACATATCCCCAAAGTGAGGTTACAGACTCTGCAACACTGAATGAACTTAACGGCAAAACCCTGAACTGGATTTCTTACCGCTATTACAGCGGAGAAGGAACCTTGGACGATGGACGAATGACTGCCAAAGACTTTATGGAATATGCAGATGTAACCGTTGACGGCATAAAGTACAGAGCCGTAAAGTTCACGGAATACAGGACTATATTCATCGGCCGCCAATCATCAGCATCAAATTCATATCAAGATGATAACGGCTATGAAACAAACAACACATATTGGTTTAAATTTGAACCGATAAAATGGCGTGTGCTTGACCCTGCCACAGGGCTTATACTTTGCGAGAGTATTATTGATTCCCAGGCATTCAATAACTACTGTCTTGAATATGGCGGTGAAAATTGGGGAAATAGTGAAAAAACATACTATACCAGCAACTATGCTCAAAGCAGTATAAGAGCTTGGCTTAATAATGACTTTTACAATACTGCATTCTCTTCCGCTGATAAGGGTAACATTAAAATTATGCACCTTGAAAACAAAGCATATCCGGCGGATGACAAATATAACTGTGATGATACAGATGATAAGGTTTTCCTTCTTTCATACAGTGATGCGCTGAACACAAACTATGGTTTCAGCAGTAATGCCGGTAAAAATGATGAGGCAAGAAGGGCACAGGGAACGGACTATGCAAAGTGCCAAGGTCTTTTTATCGGTAACACCGAAGAATATGAAGGAAACTCACATTGGCGCTTACGCACTCCCGGTCCTAATTCCTATGATACTTGCTATGTCACCGAGCGTGGCTACACTAAAAACAAATACGAATACACTATGGACAATACTTGTTACGGCATTCGTGCGGCTATAGAAGTTTCTAACCTTAATGAACTTCCCTCAGGAAATGAAACCTATGTCCTTACATACAATGCAAACGGTGGCGCCGGTGCACCTGAGACACAAACAGGCGGTAAAAGATATATAATCAGTTCAACCATACCCACCAGAAACGGTCACTCTTTCCTCGGTTGGTCTCTAAGCAGTACTGCCACTACGGCAACCTATATCGCAGGAAATAATATTACCCTAACAGAAAACACTACGCTTTATGCAGTTTGGTCTCAGGTAATCAGTATTAAAAACTATGTTGCAAGTCGTACAGTTGACTACAAAACCACAATAACATTTACGGCAAATGTTGAAAACTCCGCAGAAGGTGCTGAAATTGTTTGGTATGTTAACGGCAATGAGTCGGGCAGAGGTAATTCTCTCACCGTAAAACAAGCCACCGCTGATTTTACGGTTCAGTGTAAAACAAAAGATGCCGGAAATAACACTGTAGAGTCCGAAATTGAAACGGTAAAGGTTAAAAGCGGATTTTTTGATAAAATCATCGCATTCTTTAGAAGCATTTTCAGAATGTTGCCAAGCATAACACAGTAAAGAGTAATTTTTATTACCTCCCTGCTTTGTGATTTAAAGCGGGGAGGTTTAATTTTAAGATAATTATTTCAAATTACCTGACAATCTAATTTTTGCAAAACTGTTGTAAATCTCATTAAATAAAATTTCACTTTTTCGGTGTGTGTGTGGGGGGGTGCTTCTAAAAATATTCCTTTTTTACTTTAAAATTTCTATTTTTTCAAAATTTTTTTCTTTACTTTACTCTCCTTCACTCTCCTTTACTTTACTCTTCTTTACTTTACTTTACTTTGTTGAAAAATTCCGCCATTTTCATCAAAAATTCCGCCTTTTTTGCCAAAAATTCCGCCATTTTCAAAATTAGGTGCTTATTTCATTAAAAAATCGCCCTAAAATATTAGCGATTTTCGGATTTTATTCTTCTGCCTACTATTATAACGAAATAATTTGATATTGTCAATAGTTTTGCTAATATTTATTAGGACGCTATGCTCTAGTGACTAGAAGATAGAGGCTAGGAGTTAGGTTTTTTCATAACAACTTGAAACGGGGAACGGGAAACAGGAAACTTTTTCGCTTATTATCTGCTTACGCAGATGTGCGTTTGCTTAACGCACCCTACCTTCCGACGGCTTTGCCGCCACCTCCCTACATAGGGAGGCTAATTTTTGTACTATCCAACTGCGACAAAAATGAAAAATGAAAAGCGGGAGGGGAAACCCCTCCCCTACGAAATTTTGCCCTATTCCAAATTACTGCTGTGATACAAACTTGAAACGGGGAACGGGAAACTTTAAACTAAAAACCTATGGCTGAAAGACCATAGGTTTTTAACTTATCTATACACTTTTAATACTTCAAAAGCATCTTTTATGTCCTTTTCAAAGTCAACGGTGCTTGCTTCTACTGAACAGCTTTCAACACCTGCGACAATAAGGGGCTTTATGAAATCCTCTTGGTTAAATTCATCGCCGATTTTAGGGAAAACTCTTCTGTATTCGCTGTCCTTAGGTGTTGGGTTTGAGGTGTGGGCGTGAATCAGCCAATCGCCATAATTAACCAATTCTTCAAGGGACTCGTTCTGACAGACCATATGATAAACATCTGCCAAAACTTTCATATATTTGGAACCCGTTCTTTTGGCAATTTCTATGCCCTCACTGACTTTGTTTATAACATTGCTTTCTTCCGGGCGAAGGGGCTCAATGGCAATATAAATATTGTACTTTTCACAAAGGGGTGAAACAAAGTCACGAAGGAAAGAAACAATGTTCTCTTCACACTCCTCTTTGGTTTCCCCATCTTTGAAATTCCTTGCACCGGCAGAGCCGAAAACCAAATATTTAAGTCCCAAATAGTCCGCCTTTTCAAAGAGCCGAGAAAGATATTCTTTTATTGCTTTTTCGTCCCTGTCCTTACCCACTACCCTGATACCGATAAAACAGTTTGCGGTTAAAACGGGTATGCCTACCTTTTTAATTTCATCAAGCTCTTCAAAACTTGCTTTGGCCAGTTCTTGACAATGGGACTCTGCAAAATCATAACCGTACTTTTTAAGAAGTTTAATCTTTTCTAAATCAGTACCACAGCATACTCCGAATTTCATAATTATTTCTCCTTTGCTTTCAGTATCATTTCTCTTGCGGTTTCAAGTTGCAGTTCCGTTATTCCCGTGCCTGCGGTTATTCTTGCAAGTTCCTGTGCTCTGCTTTCAAGGTCAAGAACGGCAACCTTTGTATAAGTTTTATTATCTTCAAACTCTTTTTCCACTCTAATGTGAGTGTCTGCCTGGGCGGCAATTCTTGCCAAATGGGTTACACAGATTACCTGCCTGCCCTTTGAAACCTCATAGAGTTTCAATGCGACTTTTTCCGCCGCAGAACCACTGACACCGGAGTCAATTTCATCAAAAATCAAGGTATCCACATCGTCTTTGTCCGACAAAGTATTTTTAATGGCAAGCATAATTCTTGAAAGTTCACCGCCGGAAGCAATTTTACTTATGGGTTTCGGCTCTTGACCGGGATTTGCGGAGATAAGAAATTCTATATTTTCAGCACCCTTTGAGGTAAGGGGTATTTCTTTGAAATCAACGGAAAATTTAACATAGGGCATATCTAAAAAGCAAAGTTCAGATTCAACTTGCTTTTGAAATTTTTCCGCAGCACTCTTTCTTGATTTTGTTAGTTTTTCCGCAAGGGCTTTCACTTTATCGGAATAATCATATAACTGCTTTTCAAGTTTTGCGATATTGGCATCAAAAACATCAATTTCCGCTTTTTCGACAACAGATTTTTCGAGAGTATCAAGTATATCCTGCTCTGTTTTGCCGTATTTCATGGAAAGACGATAAATTAAATCAAGGCGCTCGTCTATTTCTGCAAGGCGTTCGGGTCTATAGGTAAAGGAATCTGAAAGTGCCCTGACACCCTTTGTTTGTTCCTCAAGTTCGAATGCAAGGTTTTTAATTGCTTTACTCGTGGGAACGGCATCCGAATAATAAACGCTCGCTTTTTCAAGGGTATCGGAACATTCCATAAGTGCCTGAGCAAGCCCCTCTTCTCCACTAAGTGATGCATATACTTTATTCAGCGATTTATTTACAAAGACGGCATTTTGGATAAGTGATTTTTCCTTTGAAAGTTCTTCACTCTCACCTACACGAATGTCAGCGCCTGTAATTTCATCAATAACAAAACTCAAATAGTCAAGTTTTGCCATTTTTTCATCCCTTGTATCATAGAGATTGTCAAGGTCTTTTTTGACTTTGATGAGGGAGGAAAAGGCATCTTTATATTCACTTTTAAGCTCTTGGTTTTCTGCCATAAGGTCAATAAATCTACAGTGATTTTCCGGAGAAAGAAGTGCCTGTGAATCGTGCTGACCGTGTATATTTATAAGCAGATTTCCCAACTGTTTAAGCTGGGTAACCGTAACAGAAACGCCGTTTACTTTGCAGGTGTTGTTGCCCGAAAGGGAAATGCTGCGAACTATGGTTAAACTGTTGTCCTCGGTATTCGCTCCCATTTCATAAAGGTAGTTTTTAACTACACTATTAAGGTTAGAAAATGTTGCAACAACTCTTGCGTTTGAAGAGCCGGTACGAATCAAATCTTTAGATGTTCTTTCTCCCAAAATTGCATTTATGGAGTCAATAACTATTGATTTACCTGTACCCGTCTCACCTGTTAAAACATTGAGTCCTTTTGTAAAATCAAGGCAAGCACTTTCTATTACGGCAATATTTTCAATTTTTAAGCCACATAACATAAGCTATCCGCCCTATTTTATCATTTTATAAATCGCAGTTTTAATCTGCTCTGCAACATCGGTTGTACGGCAGAGAATAAAAATAGTGTCATCTCCCGCAAGTGTGCCCACAATTCCGTCCCAATTCATAACATCAAGGGCAGCACAAGCGGCATTTGCCATACCTGTATGGCACTTAACCACAAGCATATTTCCCGCATATTCGGAGGAAATTACAGAATGTTTGAAAACCGAGGTGTATTTGCTGCTGATTTCAAGGTTGTCGGTTTTGTCAAATGCATAACAGATTCTGCCGAAGGAATCCGCTTTTTTAATTAGGCGAAGGTCCTTAATATCTCTTGAAATTGTTGCTTGAGTAGTATTGAATCCCTGAGCATTCAGCATTTCGAGAAGTTCCGTTTGTGTAGAAATACTGTTATTTTCAATTATTTTAAGTATCGCTTCATGTCTTTTCTTTTTCATAACGTACTCCCCTATTTGCGCTGTGCCAGTTTTTTATAAAGAATGTCAATAAAATTGTCTGATTTAATGCGAATAAAGTTTGCTGTAAATTCACCTCTGGAGATTTCGACTCTGCCGTTTTTGCTGATTTTCTTCGGTGTTTCTCCGTCATTAGAGCAAAGCAGGGTAACCCCCTCCGGGGAATAAACCGTTATTAAATCGTCCGGTCTGAAGATGATACTTCTGCCCATCAAAGAGTGGGGACAAACCGGTGTGAATAAAATGCTTTCAAGTTCCGGGTCAACCACGGGGCCACCTGCAGAAAGTGAATAGGCGGTTGAGCCGGTGGGAGTAGCCAAAATAATTGCATCCAGCAAATAACTGTTAAAAGTCTTGCCGTTAAGAGCCACATCAATAAGAGACATTCTCTGCTTTTCTTCGTTGGTTATGTAACATTCATTTAGGGCATAATCTTCGTCAACAAGCTCATCTTTTTCAAAAATTGAAGTCTTAATAATGAAGCGTTTGTCCAAGGTATATTTGCCGTCTATTAGGCAGGAAAGAAGATTAAGTTCATCATTTTCAAGACCTGCCATAAAGGCAAGACGGCCTGAATTTATGCCGAGAATGGGTTTATCATATTTTACGGCAAACTTTGCCGCATGAATAATTGAGCCGTCGCCCCCCACTGCTATTACCACATCGCAAAGAGAAACAATTTCCTCCTGTGTCCCGTACTCGGCACCTGTAATATCAAGTTCCTTTTTGCAGTCGGCTGTTAAGTAATACTGCGCTCCTAAAGCCGAAAGTTCTTTACAGATATTTTCCGTAACCGCACCCGCCTCTTTACGAGTAAGATTTGAAATAACCGCCACTCTCATACTGTTACCCCTTTTCAAGTGTTATATGGGATTTTTCCACAAGTTCGCTGATATCAACCTCACAGAGATTTTCACCTTCACTTGCATTTTGTATATACATTAAATATTCAATATTTCCTTCGGGACCTTTTATGGGGGAAAAGTCCAAAGATAGTAAATTAAATCCATTTTCAAGAGCAAAGTCGGTGATTGTTTCTATTACAGAAATATGTATTTTTTTGTCACGAACTACACCTTTTTTGCCCACATTTTCTCTCCCTGCTTCGAACTGGGGTTTAATGAGACAGACCGCTTTGCCATCACTTTTGAGCAGAGTTTTCATTACGGGTAAAATCAGTTTCAATGAAATGAAAGAAACATCCACACTCGCAAAGTCAATTTCATCGGGTACCTGTTCACGAGTTACATACCTGAAATTTGTCCTTTCAAGGTTAATTACTCTTTCATTGGTTCTTAATTTCCAAGCAAGCTGACCGTAGCCCACATCTATTGAGTAAACCTTTGCAGCCCCGTTTTGAAGCATACAGTCGGTAAAACCGCCGGTGGAGGCACCCACATCCATACAGATATAGTCGGAAAGACTTAAGTTGAAACTTTCTATCGCTTTTTCAAGTTTTAACCCTCCCCTGCTCACATAGGGAATGGCTTTTCCTCTAACCTCAATAACGCTGTCGGCAGAAACGGTTACACCGCTTTTCAGTGCCTTCTGTCCGTTTACATAAACACTGCCTGCCATTATCATTGCCTTGGCTTTTTCACGGGTTTCCGCAAGACCTCGTTCAAACACGGCAACATCTAATCTGACTTTTTCACTCATTTTGAGATTCCTTTTCAATAAGTTCTGCTATGCTTTCACAGTCAAACCCATATTTTTTGAACAGGGACTCCACAGTAGCGTGCTGCACAAACTCATCATTTACCGCAATATGCTTAAAATACTCGCAAAAGCCGTTCTCTAACAAGTAAGCAGAGAACACTTGTCCTGCTCCGCCTGTGGCAATTCCTTCCTCAAGAAAATATACCTTTTTACTGCTTAATGCGCTTTTCACCGAATCTATGGGAATGGGAGATATTTGTAACAGTTTGATAACTTTAATATTTATTCCCTTTTCTTTCAGAATTTCTGAAGCTTTCATTGCCTCAAAGAATGTTCTGCCATAGGTAACCAAAGAGATTTCTGCATTTTCATCTCCGAAAACTTCCCAACTTTCGCCCTTTGGAAGATGAGCATATTCTTCAACCTCACTGCCTCTGGGATAACGAATTGCCACTAAATTTTCGTCCTTGTAGAGAGCATTATAGAGACACTTTGAAATTTCAGAATGAGTGGCGGGAGAATAAACCGTGGTATTGGGAATGGAGGAAAGCATGGGCACATCAAAAATACCCTGATGGGTTTCACCGTCTTCACCAACAAAACCCGCTCTGTCAACGGCAATTATCATTTTTCTTCTTTGAAGCGCACCGTCGTGAATTAACTGGTCATAGCAGCGCTGTAGGAAAGTGGAATACACCGCAAAAACAGGTATAAGATTTGCACCCGCAAGTCCGGAGCAAAATGTAACCGCATGTTCTTCCGCTATGCCAACATCGTATGACCTTTCGGGGAAGGTTTTGAAAAACTCTTCTAAACCGGTACCCAAAGCCATAGCAGCCGTAACCGCAGATATACGCCTGTCATTTTGGGCAAACTCACACAGGGCTTTACCGAAAGCCCGGGAATAGCTGATTTGTGAACTTTTTGATTCCCCTGTATTTATGTCAAACTCCGACACACCGTGAAAATGTTCCGGTGAGTTTTCCGCAAATTCATAGCCCTTGCCCTTTACGGTATTTACATGAATGGCAACGGACTTACCTATAAGCTTTGCGGATTCCATTGCTTCAACCAAATTGTCAATATTATGACCGTCAACGGGGCCGATATATCTAAAGCCCACATCGTCAAAAAATGTGCTTTTGTAAACCATTTTTCTGAATACATTTTTAATCTTGAAAAGAAACTTTGCCAAAGGTTTACCCACAAGAGGAATTTTGTTGAGCATCTTCTCGGTTTTTGCCTTGAACCTGTAATATTCCGGTTTTGCACGAACATTGGCAAGTCTTCTGCCCATTGAGCCCACATTTTCACTTATTGCCATTTCATTGTCATTTAGGATAACAATGAGTCTGTTACCGATTTCACCCGCATGGTTTAATGCTTCATAAACCATACCGTTGGTGAAAGAGCCGTCTCCCAAAACCGCTATTGCGAAATTTTTAGAGCCCTTTTGCTTGAAGGCGGCGGAAAGTCCGCAGGCCTGTGAAACGGAAACTCCCGCATGACCCACATAAAAGGCATCGTGCTCACTTTCATCGGGTCTTACAAAACCCGAAATTCCCTTTTCAGTTCTTAATGTGTCAAATTTTTCATATCTGCCTGTCAGAAGTTTATGGGTATATGCCTGGTGTCCCACATCCCAGCAAATCTTATCTTCGGGACTGTTAAAAACTCGATGAAGGGCAATGGTTAATTCCACCGTACCTAAGTTTGAGGCTAAATGTCCGCCGTTTTTTGAAACTGTATCTATAAGCTTTGTTCTGATTTCTGAACATAGGTCATCTAACTGATCTTTTTCAAGTTTTTTAAGATCGGTGGGAGAATTTATTCTGTTTAATATTTTGAAACTGTCATCATTCATTGTTAATGGTTCCTATCAAGTAAATATAGTGCAAGCTCACTTAAAAACTCGCTATCCTCAAATGTATCTAATGACTTTAACGCAGTGTCTGTTAAAGAAACGGCGTATTCACGGGCTTTGTCAATTCCAAGTATTGAAACATAGGTGCTTTTCTTATTTTTTTCGTCACTGCCCGTGGGCTTACCCAAAAGAGTTGCGTCACCTTCGTTATCTAATATATCGTCAATTACTTGAAATGCAAGTCCGATATTTTGGCAAAATGTCCTTGCCGCTTTGATTTTATTATCATCTGCATTTGCGCTAATACAGCCCAGCAGTGCGCTTACTGTTATAAGTTGACCTGTTTTAAGCTTGTCTGTTTCAATAACTTCTTCAAGGGACACCTGCTCTTTTTCATTTTCAAGATCACAAACCTGCCCTGCAACCATTCCGTTACCACCGGCTGCCTTTGACAGCACAAGAACACTTTCAACCTTTTGCTTATCGGTTAAGGGCGACAATGCAATCACCTGAAAAGCGGCTGTTAAGAGAGAATCCCCTGCCAGCAGGGCATTTGCTTCACCGAAAACTTTATGATTAGAGGGTTTGCCTCGTCTAAAATCATCATCATCCATACAGGGTAAATCGTCATGAATCAAAGAGTAGGTATGAATCATTTCCACTGCAAGGGCTGAATAAAAGGCTTTTTTATAGTCTCCGCCGCAAAGGCGTGTAAACTCAAGGCAAAGAATCGGTCTGATTCTTTTGCCCCCGTTTTTGAAGGAATATGTCATCGCTTCGAGCATTTTCTCGGCACCGAAGCAATTTAAATCAAAATCAATTTGGTTTGCAAAAAAATCATTTGCAAAATTTTCAAATTCACTTTGATAAAAAGAAAGTTGTTCCTTTAAGTTTGACATATTATTCTTCACTATCCTGAGTAAGTTTTGAAATTTTAAGCTGTGCTTTTTCTAATGTGGTGTTGCATTCACCTGCGATTTTTGTACCCTCTGCGTAAAGTTTAATCATATCGTCAAGGGGAAGTTCTCCCTTTTCAAGAACAGCAACTATTTCTTCAAGACGAGCAATGGATTTTTCAAAGTCAAATTTTTCTGCCATTTAGAGCACCTCACATTCTACTGTACCGTCATTTAAGCGAACATCAATCTTGTCTTTTGCAGCAAGGGAAGAAACAGACTTAACTGTTTCACCCTTTTTTGTAACGAGGGCATAGCCCTTTGAAAGTATCTTAATGGGGCTTGACGCATCAAGGCGTGCCGCTAAAAGAGAAAGGGTATTTTGCTTTTCCGTTAAAAACTTTTCATAAAAATTTTCGAGTTTTGTAAATGCGGTATCACATCTGTATGAAAGATTGTTTATATAATTTGTCGGGTTTTGTGTTTCAAGTTTTTGGCTTAAAATTGAGAGTTTATTTTCCAAATTGGTAATATGCTGATCTATCGCAATGTTTCCACGAATATTTAATGAGTTTACAGTATTGTAAATGTCTCTTATGTCCGGCACTGCAAGTTCTGCCGCCGCCGAGGGCGTTGGGGCTCTTAAATCCGAAGCAAAATCGCAAATGGAAAAATCCGTTTCGTGACCCACTGCCGAAATTATGGGTATTTCGCTTTCATAAACCGCCATTGCAACAATTTCTTCGTTGAAGCACCAAAGGTCTTCCGCACTTCCGCCCCCACGACCTACGATTAAAACATCTGCCGCCTTTTTATCATTAAAAAGCTTGATGGAAGTGGCGATTTGTTCGGCGGCTCCCGCTCCTTGAACTAAAGTGGGACTGATAATTATTTCAGTGAGTGGGTATCTTCTTGAAATAACATTTATAATGTCTTGGAATGCGGCACCGCTTTCGGAGGTTACCACACCAACCCTTTCGGGGAACTTGGGTATGGGCTTTTTATGTTCCTGTGCAAAAATCCCCTTTGCTTCAAGTTTCTTTTTCAGTTGCTCAAAGGCAATTGCCAAAGCCCCTGCGCCATCCGGCTGCATATCGTCAACATAAAGTGAATATTCACCTGTCGCTTCATAAACAGTCACCCTGCCACGAGCAATGACACTCATATCGTTTTCCGGATTAAATCTCAAACGGGAAGCAACATTTCTAAACGCAATGGCTTTTATGCTTGATTTTTCGTCCTTCAAACTGAAATAGCAATGACCGGACTGTGTGTGTAAGCGAAAATTAGAAATTTCACCTTTAATGTAGATTGACTTCAATATTTCATTTGAGTCAAAGGTGGATTTTATATATCTGTTAAGTGCGCTGACACTTAAAACATCGTAGGAAGTCATCAACATCTTCCTTTCAAATATGCCCCAATGGCTACACCTGCCGCATTGTCACAGGAAAACTCGGGGGCAGCAAAATAGGCATCAAATTTTTGTGATAGTCTTTCTCTAATGATTGTGTTTGACATTACTCCTCCCGAATACACAAGGGGCAGGTTGCCGTGTTTTTCAAAGGCAAATTCTGTCATCCTTTCAAGATTTTTTCCAATGAAATCAAGACAAAATTTAGCAATATCTTTCGGCTCTTCATTTTCTTCAAACATTTTTTCACAAAGATTTTCGGCACCTGAAAGAGAGGGATTTCCGTCTTTTATGCTAATCTTGGGATTATATGTTTTTGTGCTGTTAAATGCCAATTTTTCAAGTTCTTTTCCGCAGGGAAAGTCTAAGGAAAGCATTACACCGCACCTGTCAACAAGTTGACCGAAGTTTAAGTCACTTGCAGCACAAATAATATCCGTGTTTAATAAGTATTCATCACTCGGAGTTACAACAAGTGCCTCGGTGGTTCCGCCGGAAATATGAAAAGCAATGAATTTTTTGCTTATAAGATCTAATTTATCTGCGGAATATAATGCGGCTAAAATGTGTCCCACTTGATGTGAAAACGGAAACAACGGCTTTTTTGTCACAACACTCAAACTGTGTGCCGTGTTATAACCGACTGTAAAACAGGGCATATATGAACCTTCAACATCACGGGGGCGCAGGGAAGCACCTATTGCCTCAATTTCATAGCTTACCGAAAAAAGTTTTTCAAGGAGCGTGGGTAACTGTGCCGTGTGGTGAAAAACAGCATCACTTTGCCTAATACCCTTTTCACCCTTTTTAACGGGAAGCAGTTGTTTTTGCTGAATAATCTCATTGGTTTCACTGTTATATATCGCACAGGAGGTTGTGTAGTTACTTGTGTCAATGCCGAGAGTAAACATTACTTTTCGCCCCTTGCAAAGGAACCTAAAACACCGTTGACAAATGAAGAATCTTCTTCACTTGCATAGGTTTTGCATAGTTTAATCGCTTCGCTTATTGCAACACCGACAGGCACCTTTTCAAAATATTTCAGTTCGCAAACCGCAAGTCTTAAAATGGCAAGAGCCACCTTGCTTACACGGTTGAGAGTCCATCCCTTCAGATACTTTGAAATGCCCTCATCAATCTCTTCAATGTTCTCCAATGTTGTTTCATAAAGTTTTATTGTGTAAGAGGATGATGTGATAATCTCACTTTCAACCGCTAAATCGAATAGTTTTTGACTTTCAACATCTTCATTGAAAGATTTTTCGAAAAGCAGAATAAAAGCCTGTTCTCTTTCTTGGGAAGTAGTCATTTCTTTTCCTCCGATTAACTCATAGATGATTTATTATATCACCGTAACTAAATATATTCAATAGATTTTGCATAAAAATTAAAATATACACAAAAATATGCATAAATTAATTTTGTTTCAAAAGCCCTTTATTTTTACTGACTAATGTAGTATAATGGCTTAAATTGTTTTGATGGTGAAAATTATGTATGAAATTGATAACCTCCTAAAAGAGGTAAAAAGAATACACTTTATCGGTATAGGCGGCTCCGGAATGTGTCCCATTGCTGAGATATTGCATCAAGAGGGTTATAAGTTAAGCGGTTCGGATAATAACGAAACCGACACCCTTGCAAGAATCAGAGCATTGGGAATTCCCGTGCAATTGGGACAAAGGGCGGAAAATATTGAAGGTGCCGAAATGATTGTCTACACCGCTGCTCTTTTACCCGATAATCCCGAATTGGTAGCGGCTAAAAATTCCGGCATACCCACATTTGAAAGAAGCAAGGTTTTAGGAGCAATTACAAGGATGTACTCTAACAGCATTTGCGTTTGCGGAACACACGGTAAAACCACATCCTGTGCAATGCTGACGGAACTTTTAATTCATGCCGACTATGACCCAACGGCAGTTGTTGGGGGAAAATTGCCCCTGACAGGCACTAACGGGATAGTAGGGCACAGTGAGCATATGGTTTGTGAAAGCTGTGAGTTCGTTGATACATTTCTTGAACTTACCCCCGATGTGGCGGTTATTTTGAATATTGACGAAGACCATTTAGATTATTTTAAGACCTTTGAAAATCTTAAGAATTCATTTCTAAAATTCGCCTCTATGGCAACAAAAGTCATTATCTACAATGCAGATGACCCGGACTGTGCACAGGTTGCAATTAAAGCAGGTGAAAACTGCGGTAAACCCCTTATTTCATTTGGTTTAGGTGAAGATTGTGATTTTAGGGCGGTAAACTGCGAAAACCATAATGAATACGAGTCTTTTGATTTAGTTCACAGGGGTAAGAATTTAGGTAATATTTCCCTTTCCATACCTGGCAAGCACAACATTTACAATGCTCTTGCGGTTATTGCTGCGGCAATGTACTCGGGAGTAGATTTTGAGACCTGTGCCGAAGCAATTAAAGAATTCAGGGGCGCAGGCAGAAGATTTGAAAAGCTTGCGGAAATTAACGGCATAACCGTTTTAGACGACTATGCACACCACCCTCTTGAACTTGAAGTAACCATTAACACGGTTATGAATATGAACTACAATAAAGTTTTTGCTGTTTTTCAGCCCTTTACATACTCGAGAACTTATGTTTTATTTGACGAGTTTGTAAGAGTGCTTTCCCTTGCGGATCAATGTGTTATGACTGAGATAATGGGTTCCCGTGAGGTAAACACTTACGATATTTATACAAGTCAGTTAGCTGAAAAAATCCCCAACTCTGTTTGGTTTAATACCTTTGAAGAGGTGGCTGACTACTGTGTAAACAATGCAAAACCCGGTGATTGCATTATCACCATGGGCTGTGGAGACATCTACAAAGCCGCTAAAATTATGGTAAATAAACTCAAGGAGATGAATAAACAATGAAGTACCAAATCAACCGCACAAATTACAATGATTTTTCAATCATTGACCTAAACAAGCGTGAGGGCAGAGGTTATCAAATCCCCTACAAGAGCAAGGATGCTCTTAAGAAGATGTCGCTGAAAAAGGAAAGATATTCCTCTGATATGGTTAAAGTTCTTTCCGGTGAATGGGACTTTAAGTATTTTGCAAGTAACAGCGAAATGCCGGATTTAATTGACACCGATAACTTTGCTTTTGACAAAATCAAGGTTCCCGCAACCTGGCAAAGAAGCGGTTTTGAAGCACCCGCTTACATTAACTGTCCATACGCATTTGATAATCCCCCGCCCCATGTTCCCGATGAACAGCCCGTAGGAGTTTACAGAACATTTTTTGATGTAGATGAAACGGATAAAACTTTTATTATTTCTTTCCTGGGTGTAATTTCCTCACTGGATTTATACATAAACGGCAAGTTTGTAGGTTACAGTGAGGGTGCTCATAATACTGCTGAATTTGACATTACTAAGTTCTTAAAAAAAGGTCAAAATGAACTTTTAGGTGTTGTTTACAAATGGTCAAACGGCACTTTCCTTGAATGTCAAGATATGTTCAGAGAAAACGGCATTTTCAGAGATGTTCTTCTTTACGAATATGATAAAGTATTCCTTAATGACATTTACTACAGAACCAAGGAAACCTCAAAGGGTTTTGATTTAACGGTAAATACCGAAGTTATCGGTGATACCGACAACTACACGGTTGTAACCGAAATATATGATAAAAAGAAAAATCTTGTTTCAAAGAAATCTGTTCCCGCAACAGAAACCTGTGCAATTGAATTTAAAAATCTTGATGTAATTGCCTGGAATGCTGAAGTTCCAACACTCTATACCGCATATACCTCACTCTATAACGGTGATGAGGAAATTATGACTGTGAGAAACTTTATAGGTTTCAAGACAGTGAAAATTAAAAAAGACATTTTCACGGTTAACGGCAAAAAGATAAAAGTTAAGGGTGTGAACCACCACGATACACACCCTAAAAACGGTTATGTTATGAGTTTTGAGGATCTTGAAAAGGATGTTAAAATCATAAAATCTCTTAACTGTAACACAGTTCGTACTTCCCACTACCCGCCCGACCCTCATTTTATTATGCTTTGTAACCTTTATGGTCTTTATGTTGTTGACGAGGCGGACATTGAATGTCACGGCTGTAACTGCCCGCCACACAATGACTATGACTTAATTGCAAAACAAATTAAGTATGCTCCCAGATTCCTTGACAGAGTTAAAAGAATGTACCAAAGAGACCGTTCATATCCTTCAATTATTATGTGGTCACTGGGTAACGAAGCAGGCGGCTACCAATGTCAAGATGTTTGTTATGAATATCTTCACGAGGTTTGCCCCGAAATTCCGGTACACTACGAAGGTGTTATTAGAACAAGGAGACATTCATACGATGTAGTTTCTGAAATGTACACAAATCACGAGAACTGTGAAAAGGTCGGAAAACATACAAGGGGCAAAAAGTGGACTCCCAAGCCCTTCTTCCTTTGTGAATATGCCCATGCAATGGGTGTAGGTCCCGGCGGTCTTGAGGAATATTGGGAAATTTTCTACAAGTATGACAACCTTATGGGTGGCTGTATTTGGGAATGGGCCGACCATGCGGTAACCCACTACAGTGAAAAATATAAGTTCACTTACGGCGGCGACCACGGTGAATGGAGACATGACGGTAACTTCTGTGTTGACGGACTTGTTTACCCCGACAGAAGACTTCACACCGGTGCAAAACAGATGAAGAATGTTTACAGACCCGTTCGTGCAAAGTTTGAGGAAAATGTTATTACTTTTACCAACACCAACAGGTTCTTAAACACTTCCTACATTACAGCGGTTTGGGAAATCGTTAAAAACGGCAATATTCTTATTGCCACAGATGAACTTGTTCTTGACATTGATGCCGAGCAAAGCATAGATGTAAAAATTAACTTTAATGCACCAAAAGAAAAGTGCGACCTTCACCTTAATATCTATTACTATGACGGTGATAATGAAGTTGCCTTTGAGCAAGTTGAGTTAAAGAATGACTTTGAGTTTGATTTAAAAAAATCTAAAGATAAACTCAACGTTAGCACAGAAGACGGCATTGTTTCAGTTAAGTTTAATAACGGCAGTGTTACCTTTAATGAAAAAACCGGTGAAATTGAAAGTTATGTTTTTGGTGGTACCGAATTGATTAACCAAACTCCTTCAGGTGCAAAGGGCTTTGCTCCGAACATTGGCAGAGCAATTCTCGACAATGATGTTTGGATAAATGAAAAGTTCTGGGAAAAGGCAGGCTTTAACAATTACACCTACAGTGTTTCCGACTTTGAAGTTGAAATTGAAAAAGACAAAGTAGAAATTGAAGTTGAGTACAGACTTAAGAGTTCAAAGGTTGTGGGCACTTTGGCAAAGGTTAAGGTGGACTATGAAATCTATGCGGACGGTTTAATTGAGGTTGAAACAGAACTTGAGCCCTGTGCAAAGAAGAGAAGTTTTGCCCACCTGCCCAGATTTGGTTTAACCCTTGAAATGCCGAGGGAATTCAAAAATATTGAGTATTTTGGTATGGGTAGTGAAGAAAATATGCCGGATATGTATGCCCAGTCAATTGTAGGTGTATATAACACAACGGTTGATGAAATGCACGAGCCCTACATTATGCCGCAAGATTCCGGCAACAGATGTGACTGCCGTTATTTAGCGGTAAGTGATGAAAAAGGTAACGGTCTTAAGTTTATGTACGAAGATAAGTATTTTATTTTCAACGCAAGAAAGTTCACTCAAAAATCACTTAACGATGCAAAGCATCAAGAGGATCTTAAAGACGAGAACACCACGGTGGTTAATATTGACGGCTTTATCAGAGGTACGGGTACCGCAAGTTGTGGTCCCGATACCTTAAAGCAGTTTGAAGTTGACGCAAGTAAAGGCCTTGAGTTTAAGTTCTCATTTAAGGGTATTGAAAAGTAAACACCGATTAAAAAAGCAGCGATTGATTTAATCGCTGCTTAACTTTATTTAACATAAAAGTCTTTTATTATCTGCTCTGTGTTATCGCTATCCTCGGCAATGACAAACACGATTACATTTCCGTAGGTTAAAACTTTGGCATTATCGATTTTAGGAACCTCTTCGGGGCCATAGTCGGAATAACCGTCGTGAAGATATTGAATTCTGTCACTTATGCTCTGCTTAACATCGTTTAATGAATTTTCATCTTTACATTTCATAACCGCTACCTCATCTGCGGTAGCACCGGAACCTGCATACCTTGCACAGTCAACAACCAGTTCTTCATTGATTCCATATTTGGTTAAAGTGTATTCTGCAGTTGATTTATCAAGCTCATCCCCAAAGGTCAACTTTGACACCAACTCCTCACCTAAAGAATTTACATCATCTATCACGATTTTAACGGCAGTGTCGCAGGAAGCGAAAACCACACCGATAATTACCACAAGAAAAACTGATATTAACTTTTTCATTCGTACTCTCCTTACATATTATCTGCAATATACTTTGCCCAAAGAACATTATACTCTTTTTTCATATGACAGCCGTCAGTGGAATATTCGCTCGGAAGGTAGCCGTCCGCACCTGTAACACTTGAAGCACAGTCAAGGTATGTAAGCCCCTCTTGAGCCGCAAGTTCTTTTATGAGTTCATTACACTTTCCAATGGCACCCATATTGTAGCCATAAACATTCTTTTCACTTCTGTTTTGAGAAATGGGCAAAATTGAGAGTAAATATATCCTTGCTCCGGGCACACGCTGTCGCACGCCGTTAACAACATCACGATAACATTCTTGAAATTTAGTCAAAGAACCCCAGCCACATTCATTGTCACCGAACATAATGAAAACCTTTGTAAAATTTTTGCCTGTAAGTTCATCAATAACGGGCACCGAACCGCCTTCAATTTTTTCTGTAAAAACTGAATTTACAGTTAAGCCCACCTTGGCATAAACATTTTTTGCAATGGAATAATTGCCAAGGGCAAGAAGGCGTGAATTACCTAAAAAAGCGCAGTCATCAAAACAGTCAAAAATATACTGACTTGATGAGCCGGTAGTAATATTGTCCACTGCCGTTGTTTGAGCAGCCGTTGTTTTTTGTGAAGTTGAAGACGGCAGTGTTGTTTTAGATGTGGTAGTTTTACTTGTACTGTTTTCTTTCGGCACGGAACTTGAAAACTCACTGCTTGAAGACTCAAAAAAGCTTGAATTAGAAAATTCCTCGGTACTTGTTTTGCTTTCTATATCTAAACCTCTGTCACCGCATCCGCTCAGCAAAAGAACTGCCAAACACAAAGACAGTGAAAGTGATGTAACAATTTTTAAAAATTTACAAAATCCTTTCATTTTTACCCCTCTTAGTAAGCATCGTTTTAATCATCCACTAATAATATATAACAAATTACACCTTTTTTCAATAACAAATCTTTAACTATTTATTACAATATTATTACAAAAACAAAGGCGGAGAGTTTTTAGCTCTCCGCTTAAGAATTCAGTCAACAAACATGGGTAAAACTATCTTTACTTTGAACAGGTCTGCATCGGTTTCTATTACTAATTTACCACCTTGAACTATGCAGTAATCTCTTGCTATTGAAAGGCCTAAACCGTTGCCTTCACCTGTTCTTGAGGCATCCGCTCTGTAAAACCTTTCAGTGAGTTTTTCCGAATCAACCTCCAAAGGATCGGCGGAGGTGTTTTTGAAAATGATTTCACCGAAACCTTCATTTTCTTTTACCTCAACATAGGCACGGGTACCCTTCAAAGCATATTTTTTAATGTTGGAAATCAGATTTTCAATTACCCTGTCGGTGAGTTTTGCATCTGCTCTTACAAAAACTGCATTGTCGGGGTTTTTCAGCACAAGTTCAATATCGTTTTCCGCAAACTCATCACTGTATTCCCCCACTGCTTGGGAGGCAAAAAGTCCCAGGTCAAGTTTTGCTAAATTCACCTCAACGGCACCGCTTGCCGCTTTAGACGCCTGCACCAAATCTTCAATGAGTTTTTTCATTTTAAGGGATTTTTCTTCAAGAACATTGAGATAGTTTTCTCTTTCTTCTTCACTTTCAGCCCTCTTCAACAGGTCAACATAGGTAATAATAGAGGTGAGAGGAGTCTTAATGTCATGGGTAACATTTGTAATTAACTCTGTTTTCATCGCCTGGTCTTTCATTGCCTGATTTACCGCAGTTTGAAGACCGTCACGAACACCTGAAATTTCCTTTGCAAGGGCTCTGAAATAGGGAGGCATAAACCTTGTGTTTATATTGCAGTCAAGTGAGCCGAGTTTAATTCTCGTTACACCGCATGCAATTCTGTCAAAGCAAAAGACGAGAAGAGCAAGGTAGAGAGCAACCAAAATATTGATGATTATAAGTAAAACTAAAAATGCTTCGTCTGCAAAAGCAGTTAAAAAGATAAAGACAATATTTATCAGCGAAAGGGTAAAGATAGTTAAAAATGAAAGAATATAGAACTTTTTACCGTTGCCCTGTTCATAGTCTTTAATGTAAATTTCTTTGATTTTCTCTACCAGTTTGTGAGCAAGTTTTCTGAAAAACTTCAATATTTTCTTAACAAATCTGAAACAGGCACCGCATAGAGTATATTTGAGCAGACACTTGTTACGAAGTTTTTTAACTATTGAATACAATAAAGCAAAACAGGTTAAAATGCAAAGAGTGAATGAGGTAACAACTATGGGCAAAGAAAACTTTGTTGTATAAACGAAAAGTGAAGTCGGAATATTTTGAAAATTTCCGTAAGTGGATTGATCGAATATTTCATATTCACTCAAAGGAACGCAAACAAAAACAGCTACAAAGCAAAGAGCGATACACCCTAATACTGCTGTGCTTATTGCTAAAGGTGTTCTATCAAGAAGATTCATTTTTACATTTTCTTCAGCGTTTTTACCGGCAACAAAAAGAAGATAAATGAAGCAAGCACAGGCAAGTAAAAATGTTACTATTGCAGTTATGCCATAATGAGTAAGCTTCTGGCCGTTGTCATATTTTTCACTTGAAAAATGCTTTTGGACAAAGGTTTCGTAGGACTTCATAGCGCAGATAAGACTGTCATTGGTTGGAGTAAACGAGAAATAGGCTCTTTCCAGTTCATAATCTTTTCTGTGTTCTAAATCGTTGTGGTAGCGAATTACATTGTCAATATCGGTGAAGAACTTACCCGGTGCCATTTCGGGATAATTAATACTCGAGTAAAACTTATCATCATATTTGTACTCAAGATAATCTCCACCAAGTTTTTTAATTACCTGTTCATGTGAATCGTTATACTTAACACCGCAATTGGTGTAAACCTTGCCGGTAGTGTTGTAAAAAAGCGCAAATTTAAGTGAGTCATTATTATCAATAAACTTTAACCCTATGTCCCAATGCTCCCCGGGGTTGAAGCCGCTTGTAGACTCTACTGCGGCTTTAACAAGTTCTTCACTTGACATTTCTCCATAGTTTAATCCACCGGTCATATTCCAAATATGATTCAAATTACCAGCAATACTGTTTATCGTAGCATCGCCGTTGTTTTGTTGAGGTTTTGTTGTTTCGTAATCAAGCCATGTTGTTTCATAGGTATCCATTTGAAAATTTTCTTCAATGTAATACTCTTCAGTGTAATCTAAACTGTTATAGTCGTAGTTGTCAATTTCATCACCATTGTAAGAAAAATAGTGAGTTTTTCCACTGTTGTCATTCCATGTGTAGCGGTATTTGTTACCTTCAGTAACGGAAACTTTTACCTTTGCCTTATCAAGATAATCACAGGCATCTTTAACTGTTTTCCCAATTTCTTTAGCCTCTTTCAGTTTTCGTTTTCCTAACGATGTTTTATAATAATCTTCTGCATTTTCACAGGAATTTATTTCACCCACTGAAAGTACTCTATTTCTAAAGCCTAAATAGTTGTGCATAAAAACATTCGTTTGGAAAAAGTTTTCTGTCTTATAAACATTGTAAAAAAAAGTGCCTTTAACGAAAACATAGATGTAATAACCGGAAGTGAAAGTAAAAACCGTTGCGAGAATAAATGCGATAATTTTTGTGAGCTTATAATTTTTCGACCTTGTAGCCAACGCCCCACACCACCTTTAAATATTTTGGCTCTTTGGGATTAATCTCAATTTTTTCACGGATTCTGCGAATATGAACGGTGACGGTTTTTTCTGTGTTATATGCCGGCTCATTCCAAACCTTTTCATAAATTTGGCTAACCGAAAGGACTCTGCCGAGATTTTCCATTAAGACTCTCAATATTCCGAACTCCGTTGCGGTGAGTTTCACCTCTTCACCGTCAACGGTAACCTGCTTTGCATAAACATCAAGGCAAAGACCTCCCGTTTCAATAACCCCTTCTTTGATTTCCATAGAGCCCAGTCTCGTGTATCTTCTGATTTGTGACTTTACTCTTGCAAGAAGCTCTAAAGGGTTAAAGGGTTTTGTAACATAGTCGTCTGCACCGAAGGAAAGGCCGGTGATTTTGTCCGTGTCCTCACTCTTTGCAGAAAGCAGAATAATGGGAATATTCTTTTTTTCTCTCAGTTTAAGTGTCGTACTAAGTCCGTCGAGTCCCGGCATCATAATGTCAAAAATACAGCAATGGACTTCGTTGTCTTTGATTAACTCCAGTGCAGAAATACCATTGTCTGCCTTTAACACCTTGTAACCGTCATTTTTAAGGTAAATTTCAAGGGAGTCTAAAATTGCCTTGTCATCATCGCAAACTAAAACCGTGAACATAGATTAACCTCCTAAGCACCTACAATATAACAGGTAATTTCTAAAATTTGTCTTCAAAAAAGTTAAGAAAAAGTTAAGATTTGTATAAAAATAAGAAAAGATGCAGTAAACTGCACCTTTCAGGGCTTCAGTATGCCTTTATTTATTGAATCTTCAATAATACCGACAACTACCTGCCAAAGTTCAGGTGTCGCTTCTTTTATGATAGCCATTCTTTCAAGCACCGCAGGAGCGTGAACATTTCCCTCTTTCCAAGTGAATCCGTCATTCAAATAATTATGAATTAAGGGCTGAATTCTGTCGCAGGCATTGGCATAGCGGGCTTCCGGGGTTTTCTTTTCTTCAAATTCGTCCCAAAGAGCACGAATTTCAGCACCTTGCTGTTTGTCTAATATACCAAACAGTTTTTCCGCCGCCGCAGTCTCTCGCTGTTTTTTGCTCTGTTCGCCCTTTTCATCGTAGGCAAAGGTGTCCCCTGCATACACTTCAACTAAATCGTGAATTAGGGCGATTTTAATCACTTTATTTATGTCAATTTCTTCCTTGCAATATTCCTGCAAAATCATTGCATAGAGGGCAAAATGCCAAGAGTGTTCCGCATCGTTTTCTCGGCGAAATTCATTGAGTAAAAGAGTTCTGCGAAATACACATTTCATTTTGTCAATTTCAATTAAAAACGCAAGTTGATTTTTAAGTTTTTTGTTGTCAAGAAAATCAAATGGTGCCATCATTTCACCTTATTTCAAAAGTTTTCTTAAAAATTTCATTGATTTCATCGCCTTTTGAGCAAGCTCCACAAATTGATAACCGAATTTGTTCATTATCAAATCCGCCTCACCCATAAACTCCATATAGTTCTCCACAAAGCCCTTTTTGAATTTGTAAATTCCATGAAGTGGGTTGTTTTCATCCGGGTAACCGCCTCGAAAATCGTACCATTTACAGCCCATTTCCATAGCCCATTTAATGCAGGACCACTGTACCAAATAGGTGGGCATAAGGTTTCTGCGGGAATTGGTGCTTGCTCCGTAAACATACCACACTTTATCTCCCACTCTCACATCAAGGGCACCGGCAAGAAGTTCATCTTCAAAGTAGGCAAAATATAAACGGGCATTTTCACCGAAGGCATCCATAATTCTCTCAAAATATTCCGTTGAGCGAATTGCAAAATTATCTCTTTCCCCAGTAACAAGCATCATATCGTGAAAAGCTTTACAGCCCTCTTTTCCTTTGATTTCAATACGAATGCCCTTTCTTTCGGCAAGACGGGTATTGTAGCGTGTTTTTGAGTGAAAGCCCGCCATTACCTCTTCTTCCGTCCTGCCTTCCAGAGGAAGTCGGAAAATGTAGCGAGCCTGAACCGTGTCAAAGTCCTCACCCTGCTGTTTAAAGGTAAAACCAATCTCTTTGAGAAGGTCAATATATTCCGTATTTGTGGCAAGGGTATCCGTGTCAATTTTGAAGGTATATGCTTTCCTCTTTTTGCCGTACTGCGCAACAGCATTAAGCAAAAAGTTAACGGTTTCTTTGTCGCTCAAATCACAAACGGGACCACGGGGAGCATACATCATCTTAAATGGTGTCATGGGAATTTTACGAATAAGCACACCGCAAACACCGAGAATATTATCATTGTCAT
>CAYFRJ010000013.1:32497-39760 GCA_964345625.1 uncultured Clostridium sp.
CAGCCGGAAGTTTGCATCATATGTCCTTTGGGTGAGGACCAGACAAAGTCATCAAAGGCCTTTGCATTTTCTGTTTTTACTGTTTCAATTTTCATCAAGAAGCTCCTTTGCCCTGTCTAAAAGAAGGGTTTTATCGTTTGAAAGTTTGTTGTCCATTACTTCACTTAAAATTTGTGAAAGCACTTCCCCCAGTTTTGGGGAAGATTCATAGCCCAAGTCAATGAGGTCTGTGCCGTTTATTTGTAAATCTTTAAGTGAAAAGCAGGACTCATTTTCAAGAATTTCCGCCAAAATCTGTTTCCCGATTTTATTTTCTTCAAAACATTGCTGTAAAAACTTAGGGTTTTGTCCTTTACAGTCCGCTTCACGAACTTCAAAAAGTTTTTCCACAGTCTCAAGACCGTACTCGGCAATGTACCTTTTGAAGGTTCTTTTTGAAAGTTGGTGCAGCATTAAGCCGTGATTTTTAACCAATGCAAGAACTTCATTTTTGAAGGCATTTGAGCATTTTAGTCTGTCCAAAATATCCCTTGCAATTTCCGTACTTATTGCCGCATGGTTATAGAAATGATCCACCCATTTATCATCTGTGGATTTAACCATAGGTTTTCCTATGTCGTGTAAAAGCATAGCAAAACGAAGTTCCGGCTCGGGCTTTACCGCAGCAACACAGGCAACCGTGTGCCCCCAAACATCAAAAATGTGTCGCTCGTGGTTTTGAGTGCAGTTTTTGGTTTCTTTAAGCTCGGGAATTATAAAAAACATCACATCTTCAAAATACAGTAAAACATTTTTTACATTTTTACCGCAAAGAAGTTTTTTTAGCTCTGCAAAAATTCTTTCCGCAGAAATAAACTCAAGAAGTGGGTATTTGTCAAAAATGGCTTTTTGAGTATTTGCTTCAATTTCAAAATCAAGCACACTTGCAAACCTTAAGGCACGAAGAACTCGGAGAGCATCTTCATCAAATCTTACGGTTGCTTCTCCTACACACTTAATAACTTGATTTTTTATATCATCAATTCCGCCGAAGTAATCAACTACACCTTCTTTAGGGTGATAGGCAAGGGCGTTAACCGTAAAATCTCGCCTTGAAAGGTCGTTATAAAGTTTGTCGGTAAACAAAACATTGTCCGGCCTTCTGTGGTCTGTGTAATCCCCGTCAATACGAAAAGTTGTTATTTCAAGGGACATTTCATCAAAAACGACAAGCACTGTTCCGTGTTTAATACCCGTTTCAACACACTTATATTTTTCAAAAACTTTTTTAGTTTCCTCCGGTAAAGCGCTTGTGGTAATGTCCCAATCATTTGGAGTTTTTCCAATCACAAGGTCACGCACCGCACCGCCAACAACATAGGCACAGTAGCCTGCCGAATTCAGCAAGCTTATCGCAGTGTTTACTTGTGAAGGAATTTCAAAAAACATTTTACTCCCAACTTTTCCAAATTTCGGGGCAATAACCCACAGTGGCAACCTTGCCGTTTCTCACTATGGGAGTCTTAAAAAGTTCCCCGTTTTCAAGCAGTTTTTCTATTTTTGCCTCGTCACCGGCAACATATTTAATAAAACTTTTTTCGTAGTACTTTGACTTTTCGTTTATGAGATTTTCAAGGGGACCACAGGTGCTTAAAACCGAATTGAGTTCTCCTCTGCTTAGGGACTTTTGAGATAAATCTATAAACTGAAATTTGATATTTCTTTCTTTGAAAAATCTCTGTGCTTTTTTGGTGTCAAAACATTTATTTAAGCCAAATATTTGAATATTCATATCAGTACGCCTCAAATTTACTTATGGTGGCAAAGCATCTTGCCTTTTTGATTACAAGTTTAAAGTACCTTGCACGAATCTCATCAAATCTGCAAATTCTCTTGTATCCGATGATGGTTTCCTTTGCAAGTCTTTTCCATTTACCGTTCACTTGAACGAAAAGTTCAAATTCTTCTATTTGCTGACCTGTTTTTATATGTTCACCCAAAACAATTTTATCAATGTCGTATTCGTCACCTAAATCAAGCACAAGTTCGCTGCCTTCGGGATTATCTCCGGAATGCCAATATGAGTCAGGGTCATCATTGAGAATGTGCTGTCCCGTGTGGTCTTCGTCTAAATGACGGTTGTCGGTCATAATGGAATCTTCCGCAAGATTTTCATTAAAATCTATTTCAAGCTGTGCTCCCATGGAAAGTAGGGTTTCAATATCTTTTTCATTAATTTTCCCGTTGGGCATTGGTGGAACATTCAGAAGTAAAGAAGCATTGGCACCTACGGAATTATAGTAAATCTCTATAAGTCTTGAAAGGGGCTTAATTGTGTAGTCCTCCGCCTCGTGATAGAACCAGCCATTGCGTATTGAAACATCCACTTCAGCAGGGTACCAAATAAGTTTTGAGCAGTTCTTAATTTGCTTGCGGGAGCCTAAATCAAGTTGTGTGGGGTTAATCTTTTTAGGTGGCTTTGAAATGTCCTTTTGGCTTTGTGCGGCAATAAGTTCCGTGTTTGAATAATAGTAGGGTACGACGCTCCATTCACTCTTTCTGCACACTCCCGCCTCATTTCCGCACCAGCGAACATCGGGACCTGAAATGCTTATAACGGCGTTAGGCTGAAGTTCACGAATTATGTCATAATAGCCCTGCCAGTCATACTCCTGCTTTCTGCCGTTTTTACCTTCACCGCAGGCACCGTCAAACCAAAGACAAAAAAGTTCACCGTAATTTGTACAAAGTTCACGAAGTTGATTTTTGAAAAACTCGTTATAGGCGTCCCCCTGTCCGTAGGTTTCTTCGTGACAATCCCAGGGGGAAACATAAATTCCGAATTTAATGTCAAATTCTTTACAAGCCTTGGCACATTCCGCAACCACATCACCTTCTCCGTCACGCCATTTGCTTGAACGAACGGAATGTTTTGTATATTCGCTTTGCCAAAGGCAAAAGCCGTCATGGTGCTTTGCGGTAAGGATTAAACCCTTCATTCCGGAAAGTTTGCAAAGTTTTGCCCACTGGCGACAATCAAGTTCCGTAGGCTCGAAAAGTTCCGGATCTTCATTGCCGTTGCCCCATTCCGAATTAGTAAAGGTATTCATACCGAAGTGCATAAAGGCATAGAACTCAGTTTCCTGCCATTTAAGTTGTCTTTCGCTTGGCACTATGGAAGCTGCATATTTAACATAATCAAGTGTTTTTGACATAAGACTACCCCTTATAAAATATTTAGTATATGATAACATTTTTTTACTCCACTTGCAACAAAATCTTGACATAAGTCTCAATTTAAGATAGTATTGTTTCGGAGGTGTTTTTTATGAACTATTGCGACTTTGTTAACACTAAGCAGGGCTCTGCTTCGGTACACAGATTTTCAAACGGCAACACCCTCCCCCTTTGCCAGTTGCCCTTTGGAATGGCGGCATTCTGCCCACAGACCGCAGAGAACAATTACAGGTGGTACTTTCACCCCGACAACCGTTCCTTTGAGGGAATTCGCATTACACATCAGCCCTCCCCTTGGATTTCTGACTACGGTGCAATGTGCTTTATGCCCCAGAGGGCTCCCCTTAACTTAGGCGGTGAAGAAAGGTGGAGCGGATTTAGACCTGAAGATGCGGTATTTAAGCCCTATTTACTTAAATTCAATCTTCTTCGTACAAGAAGTGTCTTTGAATTAACTCCAACGGAAAGATGTGCGAAAATCAGAGTTTCTTTTAGGGACAATGATAACAACAATTTCTTTTCCGTTCTTCCCGTTAAGGGAAAATACTCCTACCGTTTTGACAAAAAAACTGACACTCTTTACGCCACAACAGACAACAATTCAGGGGGAGACTGTGTGAATTTCACGCAGTATGTGATATTCAAATTCCCCGAGGGAAGTGTTGATACCGAAAGAATTTTTACTCAAAGCAGGTTAAAAACAAGGTCTTGTAGTCGCATTAGCGGTAGAAATGTTGCCATTCATATAGGTCTTAAAAGTCAAATAACCGAGATTTCTGTGGCAACCTCCTATATTTCTTTTGAACAGGCGGAAATTTCCCTTGAAAGGGAAATAAATTCCAAAAACTTTGATACAGTTATGCAGGAAGCTCAAAACCTTTGGGAAAATTACCTTTCAAGGGTTGAAATTGAGGCAAAGGACGAAAAACAGTTGAAAACTTTTTACTCCTGTATGTACCGTGCATTTTTATACCCGCACAAAAGTTTTGAGATTGACAAAAACGGTGTAGATATTCATTTTTGCCCCCATAACGGTAAAATCAAAAAGGGCAAAAGTTACACTGATAATGGATTTTGGGACACATATAGAACAGTTTACTCATTCTACTCTTTGGTTGCCAAAGAGGAAATGAAGGAAATGCTTGCCTCATACATAAATGAATACAGGGAAAGCGGCTGGCTCCCCAGATGGCTTTCTATGGGTGAACATGGCTGTATGCCTTCAACCTTGGTGGATGCGGTAATTTGTGACGGAGCGGTTAAGGGTATGATTTCAAAAGACGACCTTGAAGCCGCATTTGAAGGTATGATAAAACATTCAACCACCGATTCACCTTCACGCTTTTTCGGAAGAAACGGTGCAAGTGAATACTGTAAACTGGGCTATGTTTCCTATGAAAGTGAAAATGAGAGTGTAAACCTTACCCTTGATGCCGCCTACGGTGACTGGTGTATCGCCGAAATAGCAAAGATTTTAGGTAAAAAAGACATTGAAAAAGAATATAGAGAAAGAGCAAAGAATTATAAAAATCTTTTTGATAAAAACTACGGTTTAATGCGAGCAAAGGACAGAGAGGGTAAATTCAGAGAGGATTTTTCTCCCATTGCTTGGGGCAGAGATTACACAGAGGGCTCTGCCTGGCAGAATTCCTTTGCCGTTCCCCACGATTTTGAGGGTTTGGCAAAACTTTACGGCGGTAAAGAAAAGCTTTTAGAAAAAATAGACGAACTGTTTGCAACTCCTCCCGACTATGAAATCGTCGGTTATCGCAGTGAAATTCATGAAATTACAGAGATGGCTGCCGCTGACTTTGGGCAGTGTGCCATTTCAAATCAGCCCAGTTTTCATATTCCCTATATTTACTCTGAAATGGGAGAGGCTAAAAAAACCGCATACTGGGTAAAAAAGATTTGCGAAGAGGCATTTTCCTATGAAGACGACGGATTCCCCGGTGATGAGGACAACGGAACAATGGCTATTTGGTACATTTTTTCCGTGCTGGGCTTTTACCCCTTCTGCCCCGGAAAGAAAGAGTTTGTAAAAGGAATAAAACAGGTTAAAAGCGCTAAAATCCTTGGAAAAGAAGTAGATGTAAACAAATTTGAAGGAAATAAAATTCCTTATGAAAGCTTGATATAACTATGAAAAAGAAAATTATTGATGCAAAGAAATACCCAAAAAAATGTGAATATTGTGCAAGGGGTAAACTAGCCCCAAACGGTGAGGATGTTCTTTGCAAAAAGAAAGGAATAGTTGACAAGGACAGCAAGTGCAGGGCCTATAAGTACGATGTGCTTAAAAGAGTACCGATCAAGGCAAAAAGTATTATGACTGCTGACCCGGAGGATTTTAGGCTTTAACTATGAAACAATTATATGAATTTGTAAGTGAAAATTTGCCCACAAAAAATTGCCATGCTTCAACGGTTTTACCCTTAAAAAACGGTAATGTTATTGTTGCTTGGTTCGGTGGCACCAAAGAAGGCAAAAACGATGTTGATATTTGGTACACCGTTAGAACAAAAGAGGGCTTTGGAGAAATTAAGAGAGTCAGCAAGGACTTAAAAATTCCCCACTGGAACCCGGTTTTATTTGAGCATAAAGACGGAACAATTTCTCTCTATTTCAAGGTGGGCAAGAAGATACCCTATTGGAAAACCTATGAGAGTGTTTCTGTGGACGGCGGAGAAACCTTTTCTGCACCGAAAGAACTTGTTAAAGGTGACAACAGCGGTGGCAGAGGTCCTGTAAAAAATAAATGTATTCGCCTTTCAAACGGCAGGATTTTAGCTCCCGCTTCATACGAGCACACAGGCTGGAATTGTTTTATTGATATTTCCGATGATGACGGTAAAACCTGGAAAAAGAGTCATACGATTAAAACGGAATACTGCAATATGCTTCTCAACACCACAAACCCACACTGCACAAATAAAATTCCTATGATTCAGCCCACTCTTTGGGAAAGTGAAAAGGGTAAAGTGCATGCTTTTACCAGAACGAATGTGGGCAGAATATACAGAACAGATTCCGAAGATTACGGTGAAACCTGGTGTCAAGCCTATGCCACAGATTTGCCCAATAACAACAGCGGTGTTGATATTACAAAGGATGACAAGGGTAATCTTTATTTAATTTCTAACCCGGTGAGTGAAAACTGGGGTGAGCGTTCACCTTTGACAATTCAAGTTTCTAAGGATAACGGAAAAGCTTTTGAACACTTTGTTACTCTTGAGGAAGAAAAACTTGACAGTGAATTTTCATACCCCGCCATTGTTTGGCACGAGGGAGCCCTACACATTTCCTATACCTACGAGAGAATAAACATAGTTTACCAAAAAATTGAATTGTAAAAAGACAAAGACTCTCTTGCTGTTAAACATCAAGGGAGTCTTTAAAAACAAGGAGTCGCTCACCGGGGGAATATGGTGGCGACTCTGTGGTTGATATGGTTCCAAAGCGAAAACGCTTCGGTATATGAAATCGGCAAAAGCCGAGTGTTATTAAACTTGAGGTTGCGAGGGGTTACATCCTTGTAAGTGCCTCAAATTCAATAATTTTGAAAAGTTTCTTTAATGAAAAGAACTTTTCTTCGCTTGCTATCTCTGATATAAGCTTTAACTCTCGTTCTCTGATGCAACTCTGAAAATCATTATACATAATATCACCATCCTTTCTTGTGTTGTTGGCTCTATTATACCACAATATTTAGAATTGTCAAGGCATAATGCACAAACTAATATAAAGTGATTTGTGAGTATTGCACAAAAGAACAACATCCAAATTCGATGTAGATGTTACACAATTTTGATGACTCTGTCTGTGAGTTTTGTACAATGTGCGAATAAGAATTAAGAAACTATGAACTTTCTAAAGGAAATAAGTATTTTTGAGTCTTAATTGTAATTCTTTGGTAAACTTTCTTTAAGTAATTATTTTGAATTTTCTACCTTTTGCACAAAAATATACTCGTAAAACCAAAAAGGACTTGATAAAGGTAGCTTCCGATAAAACAGTATTTAACGAATACTGACATAGGGGAGCTGC
>CAYFRJ010000014.1:0-28769 GCA_964345625.1 uncultured Clostridium sp.
AAAGAGAAAGTTAAAGTCAGAGGCAGCTCGTAAGCGCAAGTACAAGTAATTTATTTACAAAAGAAAACAGTACAGTGGTTTCGCTGTACTGTTTTTTCATTATATGAAACGAAAAGGCATAGCTCGGCGGCTATGCCTTAATTCATTTATTTTTTGTTGTCTCTTCTGGGAGCTCTACCGCCCCTGTTACCTCTGAATTCCTTGCGAGGTGCCTTCGGCTCAACATCATTTTCCGGAACAAGACCTTCAACCTCAATAAGTGCCTCACGGCGTGAGAAATTAAGTCTGCCCTGGTCATCCTTTTCAAGAACCTTGACAATTATTTCGTCGCCCACATTAACGGCGTCCTCAACCTTTTCCGTTCTCTTAACATCAAGCTGACTTATGTGTACCATACCCTCTTTACCGGGAACAATTTCAACAAAAGCACCGAAACTCATAAGACGAGTAACAACACCCTTGTAGATTGCACCCACCTCGGGGTCGTTAGCAATGGTTTCAATAATGAACAGTGCTCTTTGAGCATCTTCAATATCCGTTGAAGAAACGAAGATACTGCCGTCTTCCTCAACATCAATTTTACAGTTACACTCTGCACAAATCTTCTGAATAACCTTACCCTGCTTACCGATAACATCACCGATTTTTTCAGGGTCAATCTTTGTGGTAAGCATCTTAGGAGCCCACTTTGAAAGTTCTGCTCTGGGCTCGGCAATGGTCTTGAGCATAGCATTGTCAAGAATATAGCAACGGGCTTTGTATGTCTTTTCAAGGGCTTCTTTTATAATTTCGGGAGTAAGACCGTGTACTTTAAGGTCCATTTGAATGGAGGTGATACCCTTCTTTGTACCTGCCACCTTAAAGTCCATATCACCGAAGAAGTCTTCAAGACCTTGAATGTCAACCATTGTCATAAAGCGCTCGCCCTCTGTGATAAGACCACAGGAGATACCTGCAACGGGTGCCTTAATGGGAACACCTGCAGCCATAAGGGAAAGGGTTGAAGCACAAACGGAGCCCTGGGATGTGGAACCGTTTGAGGAAAGAACCTCGGAAACCACACGAATTGTGTAGGGAAACTCTTCAACGGACGGTAAAACGGGGATAAGTGAACGCTCTGCAAGGGCACCATGGCCGATTTCTCTTCTTCCGGGACCTCTTGCGGGTTTTGTTTCACCGACGGAGTATGAGGGGAAGTTATAGTGGTGAATATAACGCTTTGATTCTTCCTCATCAAGACCATCAAGCATTTGAGCATCTCTCATGGGGCCAAGAGTTGTAACGGAAAGGACTTGAGTCTGTCCCCTTGTGAACATACCTGAACCGTGAACTCTGTCAAGTAGGTCAATTTCAGCATTGAGAGGACGAACATCATCAATACCTCTGCCGTCAACACGCTTACCATCATCAAGAAGCCAGCGACGAACAACAAACTTTTGAATACCATAAAGACATTCGTCAATCTTAAATTCCATTTCGGGGTAGATTTCGTCAAACTTTTCGTGAACCTTATCGTAAATCGGCTTTAAGCGCTCATCACGAATTCTCTTGTCATCTGTATCAAGGGCAAAACGGATATCTTCAATAGAAAATTCCTTAATTGCCTCATACATTTCGGGATCCGGATCATTTGAAGGAAAGGCAACCTTCTCCTTACCGCATTCTTCCTTAATTTTGTTGATGAACTCAACAATTTTTTGGTTTTCGGCGTGGGCAAACATAATACCGTCATACATATCATCATTGGAAACTTCGTTTGCACCCGCTTCAATCATAGCAACAAGCTCGCTTGTGGAAGCAACGGTAACATACATCTCACTCTTTTCCCTTTGCTCAAGGGTTGGATTTATAACATATTCACCGTCAATAAGACCCACAACAACACCTGAAACGGGGCCGTCCCAGGGAATTTCAGAAATTGAAATTGCAATGGAAACACCAAGCATAGCGGTAATGCCCGGTTCACAGTCCGGGTCTACGGACATAACTGTGGCAACAACACCCACATCGTTTCTCATATCCTTGGGGAAAAGAGGACGAATAGGTCTGTCAATTACACGACCGGCAAGAACTGCCTTGTCGCTTGCCTTGCCTTCTCTTCTTTGGAAGGAGCCGGGAATTCTGCCCACTGAGTAGAGTTTTTCCTCGTAATCTACTGAAAGGGGGAAGAAGTCAACGCCTTCACGGGGCTTGGGAGCCATTGTTGCGGTACAAAGAATATTGGTTTCGCCGTAGCGAACCATACATGCACCACCTGCAAGCTGTGCCATTTTGCCAACTTCTACGACAAAAGGTCTGCCTGCGATTTCGGTTTCATACTTTTTGAAGGTTTCAAAAAACATAAATTTACCTCTTTCTGTTATATTTCAACAGCGGCTCCGACTTTTAGCAATAAAGCCAAAGCAAAGATTTCCTTTGCCCTCGATTCACTGCTAAAAAATTAACGGGCCGACTGATGATTTACTTTACAATAAATGAAATAAAGCAGACAGAAGGAAATCTGCCTGCTTTTGTGTCAGAATTATTTACGCAGACCGAGTCTTGCAATAAGTGAACGGTAACGCTCAATGTCAACCTTTTGAAGGTATGCCAAAAGGTTTCTTCTGCGTCCAACCATCATAAGAAGACCTCTTCTTGAGTGATGGTCATTCTTGTGAGCATGAAGGTGCTCATTAAGGTCATTGATTCTCTTTGTGAGAACAGCGATTTGTACCTCGGGAGAACCTGTGTCGCCTTCGTGTGTTGCATACTCGAGCATAATTGCCTGTTTTTCTTCTTGTGTCATAATTTTCACCTCATTAAAATATTTGCCTCACTCCCAGTGGACGGTAGGTGACTTCCCCTTTGGGGCTTACTCCGAAAACCGAGATATGGGCGATACAGGTGGTATTGTAACACAAAGTTATTATTTTGTAAAGTCTTTTTTTACTTTATGTGCTTTTAAAGTACCGACAAATACCTTTCTCCCCCATCGGGAAGTAAAACAACGATATTTTTATTTTTGTTTTCCTCTCTTTTTCCTATTTCACAGGCGGCGTAAAGTGCCGCACCCGAGGAAATTCCCACAAGTAAACCTAATTTGTTTGTCGCTTTCTTGATATAGTCATATGCCTGTTCTGTCTTGGCACAGATAACCTCGTCATAAATGCTTGTGTCCAGTACTTCCGGGATGAAATTTGCTCCGATTCCCTGAATTTTATGGGGACCGCTGACACCTTTTGAAAGAAGGGGTGAATCAAAGGGTTCAACTGCCACGATTTTAATGTTGTGATTTTTCTCTTTAAGAAATTTACCTACTCCTGTCAAGGTTCCTCCCGTTCCCACACAAGCAACGAAAATATCCACTGTGCCGTCGGTATCTTTCCAAATTTCCGGACCTGTGGTTTTGTAGTGAGCCTTCCAGTTGTCAGGGTTTTCAAACTGTGCGGGGATAAAAGAGCCCTCTGTCTGTTTCGCAAGTTCATTTGCCCTTTCAATGGCACCTGTCATACCCTTTTCTGCGGGTGTCAATTCAAGAGTTGCACCGTAGGCAGAAAGGAGTTTTTTCCTTTCATCACTCATATTTTCAGGCATAACAATAACCGCCTTCATTCCCAACTGAAGGGCGTAGGAGGCAATGCCGATTCCCGTATTACCACTGGTGGGTTCAATAACTGTGCTGTTTCTTGATATTTTTCCTTGCTCAAGGGCGGAGTCTATCATATTTTTTGCAACCCTGTCCTTTGCGGAGCCACAGGGATTCAAATATTCAAGCTTTGCAAAAATTTGGCAATTGTTGTCTGCTAAATCGGAAACACGGAGAAGGGGTGTGTTCCCGATAAGCTGTGAAAGTGAGTCATAAATTTTCATAAAATCAGCCCCTTTTTCGATATTATAACTTTTACAGCCCTTCAAGTCAACAACAGTAAATTTAATTTATTAAAAAACTGTAAAAACGATGAAATACACTTGAAATAATTTTTCATAGTTGTATAATTAAATGTAACAATATTTTGTAAAGGAGAAATCCCTATGAGTGAAAAAATTAAAGTAGCAATAATCGGCTGCGGCGGCATCGGAAACGGCAAACATCTTGAGTCTCTCAAAAAAAATGAAAATGTTGAAGTGGTGGCTTTCTGCGACATCATTGAAGAAAGAGCAAAGAAATCAGCAGAGAAATACGGTAATCCCGATGCCAGAGTTTATAAAGACTACAAAGAACTTTTGGCAAAGGAAAAAGAAGTTGCTGCAGTTCATGTTTGCACTCCCAACCGTTCCCACTCATTCATTACAATTGATGCCCTTGAAGCGGGTAAGCATGTTATGTGTGAAAAGCCCATGGCAAAAACCTACGCAGAAGCAAAAGCAATGTATGAAGCGGCGCAGAGAACGGGAAAGAAGCTCACCATCGGTTACCAATCACGCTGGAGAGGAGATTCCCTTTACCTTAAAGAATGTTGTAACAACGATGAGTTTGGCGAAATTTACTATGCAAGAGCTATCGCCTTAAGAAGAAGAGCAGTTCCCACTTGGGGTGTTTTCCTTAACGAATATGAACAGGGGGGCGGTCCCCTTATTGACATAGGTACCCACGCCCTTGACCTTACCCTTTGGATGATGAACAACTACAAGCCGAAAATGTGTATCGGTGTTAAGTACAAGAAACTCGGTGAAGGCAAAAACACCGCAAATATTTGGGGAGATTGGGATCCGGAAGAGTATACGGTTGAAGACTCCGCATTCGGTTTTGTTGTTATGGAAAACGGAGCAACAGTTTCGGTAGAATCAAGCTGGGCCATAAACATTGCAGACCCAATGGAAGCTATCACCTTAATTTGCGGTGATAAGGGCGGTGCCGATATGCTTGATGGTCTTCGCCTTAACTTTGTTAAGAATAACAGACAGATAATTGAAAAACCTGACCTTAGTGTAGGCGGTGTTGCTTTCTATGAGGGTTCCTCCGAAAAGCCGGAATACCTTGAAAACCAAGCATTTTACAATGCCATTATCAATGACACCGAGGTTCCCACCAAACCGGAACAGGCAATGGTGGTAACCCAAATTCTTGAAGGAATTTACAAGAGTGCAGAAAGTGGAAAGCCTTATTATTTTAACGAAGAGGAGTAATTACCATGAAAATTGCGGTTCAGGTGTATTCCGTCAGAGATGCAATCAAAGATAGTAAAACCCTACTGAAAGCCCTTGAAAAGATTAAAGAAATCGGCTATGACGGTGTGGAATTTGCAGGCTATTTTAATACCCCTGCGGAAGTTATTCGTCAAAAACTCGACGAGCTCGGTCTTGTTTGTGTAGGTGGTCACATCGGTCTCGGTGATTTCAAAAAAAGCAAACTTGAGGAAACAATAGAATTTCAAAATAAACTGGGCTGTAAAGCCATCGGTGTGGGAGGTGCTCCTCACCTCACTTTTAGGGACTGTGTAAAAACAGGTGAAACTCTCGGCAAAGCAAAGGAATATGCTATGGAAAAGTACGGTATTACAACCTATTACCATAACCACTGTGAAGAATTTAAACTTCTCAGGAACAAGAGAATGCGCCTTGATGTAATTGCCGACTACTGTGACCTTGAAATTGACACCTACTGGTCTTTCCATGCAGGGGTTGACAACTATGAGTTCATCACCGAAAATAAAGATAAGATTGTTCACCTGCATATAAAGGACGGAATTGACGGTAAACCCAAAGCTTTGGGTGAGGGCAACTGTGACTTAAAAGCAGTTGTTAAGGCGGCAAAGGAAATCGGTCTCGAGTGGTTAATTGTTGAAAACGATGACCCTGTACCCAACGGTTTTGAGGACATTGCAAGAAGCTTAAAATACTTAAAGACAATTATTTAGGAGGGAAAATATGAAACTCGGAGTATTCACAACATTACTTTCAAACTTAAGTCTTGAAGAAGCACTTAAATATTTCAAATCTTTGGGAATTGAAATGGTGGAAATCGGCTGTGGCGGCTTCCCGGGTAACGCTCATGCAAACCCTGAAATTCTTTTGAATGATGAAGGAAAACTTGAGGAGTTTAAATCACTCATAGTAAAGTATGGTATGGAAATTTCCGCACTTTCCTGTCACGGAAATCCGGTACACCCCAACAAAGAACTTGCCGCCGAGTACGATAAAACTATCAGGAATACCATTTTACTTGCTGAAAAACTTGGTTTGAGCCAAATTAACACTTTCTCCGGCTGTCCCGGTGACCACGAGGGTGCAAAATATCCCAACTGGGTTGTTTGCCCTTGGCCCGATGATTTCACCGAAATTCTTGAATGGCAGTGGAACGAGGTTTTAATTCCCTATTGGAAAGATTTAGTGACCTTTGCAAAGGCACACGGAATAAATAAGATTGCCCTTGAACTTCACCCCGGCTTTTGCGTATATAACACAGAATCTCTTTTGAGACTTCGTGAGGCAGTCGGCCCCGAAATCGGTGCAAACTTTGACCCCAGCCACCTTTTGTGGCAGGGAATGGATCCTGTTGCCTGTATTCGTGAACTGGGTGATGCTATTTTCCATTTCCATGCAAAGGACACAAAAATTGACAAATATAACACTGCTGTAAACGGTGTGCTTGATACAAAGAGTTATGGTGATGAAATTCACCGCTCTTGGATTTTCCGTTCGGTGGGCTATGGCAATGACTACGCCTACTGGAAAGATATGATTTCAAACCTTCGCATGGTGGGCTATGACTATGCCATCAGTATTGAACACGAGGACTCTCTTATGAGTCAAAATGAAGGTCTGAGCAAAGCGGTTAGTTTCCTTCAAGATGTCCTTGTTAAAGAGGAAACAGGCGCCGCTTGGTGGTTTTAGTTAGGTGATGATATGCGAATTGACGATGATATAAAAATTTTCCGCCCCGAAAAAAAAGAAGGAGCAGTAAGTGAACTTACTGACCTTGCGGAAATTATGGACAGACAAAGGGCAAACGGCAACAGTTCAAAGGCATCTATTTTAGGTGAACACTTTGCGGACATAACCGCCGAAGATTTTTGCCCGGAGGATGCAAAAAAATTAAGAAACAATGAGCTTTTGCAGCTCCGTTCCCTTATGATTTTTGCCTGTCAAATTTCATTTCACAACTATCTTCCCCACACTGTTCTTTCAACTCAAGCGGTTAATGCAATGTATGCCAAAATTGAGCAAAAATACCCTGCATTTTTTGCCAGCATTTCAGACGGCTCCGCCTTTAGTTTTTATTATCTTGCGGTAAGAAAAAATGCAAATTTTATAAATGAAATCGGCAAAAATTTTGCCATGCTCTGCAATGACGATGAAAATGAATATTTAACCGATTTGGGAAGCAGGATTTTCACCGAAATTGAAGCAAAGGTAATTGAGATGATAGAACAGTTCGAGTTTGAAAGGTAAAGAAAACACCCTCAAAATGAGGGTGTTTTTTTATCCGATTATTCCCTGTGAAATAAAAACGGAGGCTATTCCGAAATAGATTAAAAGTGAAACTGCATCCACAATTGTGGTTATCATCGGCCCCGCCATTAAAGCAGGGTCAAGATGTAAAAGTTTTGCAACAATAGGAAGAGAACAACCAATGGTTTTTGCAATAATTACGGTACAAATCATTGTAAGACAAACAATGAAAATTACAGGTGTAGAGGTGTCTCCGCCTGTTATGAATCTGATTGCCAACATTCTTAGGAAGTTAGCGGTTGCAAGAATAACACCGCAAATAATTGCAACCCTAAGTTCTTTCCAAAAAACCTTCAGGTAGTCTTTTATTCTGATTTCTCCCAACGCTAAACCACGAATAACAAGAGTTGAAACTTGGTTGCCCGCATTTCCTCCTGTGTCCATAAGCAAAGGAATACAAGCGGTCAGACCTGCAATTGCGGCAAGTTTGTCCTCAAAACCCTCAATAATTTGACCTGTGAAGGTGGCGGAAACCATTAGGATTAAAAGCCACACAATTCTGTTTTTGGTAAGAGTGAAAACACCTGTCTTTAAGTAATCGTCTTCTGAAGGGAGAAGCAAAGCCATTTTTTCAAAGTCTTCCGTGTTTTCTTCTTCAATAACATCAACAATGTCGTCAATGGTGATGATGCCCACAAGACGGTTTTCATTGTCAACAACGGGAACTGAAAGAAGGTCATACTTTCGCACCAAATCCGCAACTGTTTCCCGGTCATCATGTGTGTTAACTGAAATTAAATGCTCATCCTCAAGCATTATATCCTTTAAAACCGTACCGGATTTTGCCACAATGAGCCTTCGAAGAGGAAGAGAGCCCACAAGTTTTCTTCTTTCATCTGTGCAGTAACAAGTTTCTATTGATTCCTTTGACAGTGCTGTTTTACGAAGATTTTCAATAGCCTCATCAACTGTTAAACCCTCATGGAATGCCGCCATTTCAACAGTCATAATACTGCCGGCAGACTCCTCCGGGTACTTTAAAAACCTGTTAATAATTTCCCTTGTTTCTCTGCTTGTTTGGGCAAGTACTCGGGTAACCACATTTGCGGGAACTTCTTCAAGAAAGTCAACCGCATCATCAATGAACATACCTTCAATAATGTTTTGAATTTCAACATTTGTAATTGAGTTGATAACTGTTTCCTGTGTTTCCACATCCAGATATGAAAAAACATCCGCACAGGAAGCCTTGGAAAGAAGACGGAAAATTCTCACCTGATGTTCCGATTCGAGAGCACTGATTGCCGCTGCAATATCCACAATATTCATTTCTTTGAGAATCTCTCTGATGACGGAGTATTTCCCCTCTGAAAGCAAATTCACAATAACATTTACCAAAACTTCGTTTTCCATAATAAAAACACCCTTTCTGCAAAAGCACAAAGGGTGTGGACATAATCCGTAAAACCGTTGAGGGTTAAATCCTAACAGCCGTTGCACTTTTGACTATGAACTTTTTTTGCTGACATAATCGCCCGTGACTACTGTCGCTCAAGGATTTTCACCTCACAATAAAATATTTTTTACATTTATATCAATCACAAAGTGACTGCTATTCATTTTCCGCTGCAGCTTGCTTTCTCTTTTTCTTATTTTTGTAACTGAGCAGAGCCTTAACATTTGCTTCTGGGGTACCAACATCACCGATAGAAAGGCAATGTCTTGAAAATGAACCTCTGAATTCCGTGCCGCCAACGGCAAGGAGGTCGTGTTTCTTTGTAAATTCAAGAAGCATTTTTTGCTGTTCCTGCGTGTTGTCCGGGTGCCATACTTCAACACCGTCAAGACCGCAGTCAACAAGTTCTTCCATAAGCTCAAAACTGTTTCTGAAACCGGGGTGAGAGAGAACCGCAATTCCCCCTGCCTCGTGAATGTCTTCAATTATTTCGGCAGGTTCCGGATACTTTGCGGGAACAATAATATTATTTTCACTCTCGGGGTTAAACAGTTCATCGTAAAGTTCGCCGTAAATTCTGTCTGTGAGACCACACTCTGCAAGTGCTTTTATAATGTGGGGTTCAAATATCGCCGTTGCACCGGAGGCACATTTTCTTACAAGCTCAGGGGTAATGGGGTATTTGCGTGCAATCTTAATGGTCATAAGTCGGCTTGCTCTTTTGCGAATCTCTGTGTTTCTGTGGCATAGTCCCTCAAGTCTTGCGGGAGAGTCGGGAAGGTAGCAGAGAATTTCAGCGTAGGCATTCCTTTTTGAATCATAGGCAGAAAGCTGAACGCCCGTAATAACATTTACGCCCTTTCTTTCACCTATAATCTTCGCTCTCACTGTGCCTGCTTGACAATCCGTGTCAACAATAGCAATGGTATCCACACCTCTTTTTTTGGCCAAACCGATGATGTCATCGATACCCATAGAGCTGTCGGAAAGCTTTGTGTGACAATGTAAATCTCCTAACATAATTAAACCTCTTTCAAAAATTCGCAGATAGCCCGAATTTATATTATTATTATACACTAACGAGGCTAAAATTTCAAGGGTTTTAAAAAAACATTCTTTGGAAAAACATAATACTACTATGAATTTCAGCAATTATATGTTAGAATAAGTGTCTGAATGAAAGTTGGTGAGAGAATGAAAATTGCCGTGGGTTTAAGCGGAGGAGTGGACTCCGCTGTCGCCGCCCATCTCTTGCAAAAAGAAGGTCACGAGGTTTTAGGTATATTTCTGCTTTTGAACCCCGATGACCCTCAAAGTATTGCAGATGCCCAAAGTGTTGCGGACTTTTTAGGAATAGAATTAAAAGTTCTTGATGCACAGGAAATATTCAAAGAAAAGATAATAAATTTCTTTGCACAGGAGTACCTTAACGGCAGAACTCCCAACCCCTGCATTGAGTGTAATGAGATTATAAAATTCGGAGTAATGTTGGATTTTGCATTGGAAAATAGTTGCGATTTTTTGGCAACGGGACATTATGCAAAAATAAGAAAAGAGAACGACAGGTGTTATCTTGAAAAGGTAAATTCGCAAAAAGATCAGTCCTATTTCCTTTGCAGGCTTTCTGCAACTATTCTCTCAAAGGTACTTTTCCCTCTTGCCGAAATGGAGAAAACCGACACAAGGAAAATTGCGGAAGAAGTGGGTATTCCCGTAAGCCAAAAGAAAGATTCCTTGGAAATTTGCTTTGTTCCCAACGATGATTATATTTCTTTTCTAAACAAAATGGGAATTACCTCACCGAAAGGAAACATTGTTAACTCAAAGGGTGAGGTTTTAGGGGAGCACAACGGGATTATAAACTATACAATCGGTCAACGAAAGGGCATAGGCGCCTACGGAAAGCCCATGTTTGTAACTGAGATTTCCGCAAAAAACAACACCGTTACCATAGGAGAAAACGGTGAACAATATAGGAGTTCCTTTACTGCCGACAGAGTAAGTTTCATAAATGAAATTCCCACCGAGCCCTTTAAGGCAGATGTGAAAATCCGCTTTAGGGCGAAGGAACAGAGTGCATTGATAACACCTTTTGAAGGTGGATTTAGAGTTGACTTTGATGAGCCGCAACGCTCCGTTACCCCCGGTCAAGGTGCGGTTATCTACATAGGTAACACGGTGATCGGTGGAGGCAGAATTATTTAATTTCAGAGTAAAGAAGGTGAGAATTTGAACGAAAAAGTAAAAAAGCAACCGGAATTCAGACAGGTTACGGTTATGTTTTTAATAACGGCTTTTCAGCTTTTTTCTGCCGCTTGCCTGATTGCAAAAGAGGAAAAATTAAACCTAAATTTGATATATATCTTTTTCGGTTATATCGCCTTTGAATGGCTTTACATGATGTTCAATGTTCTCATTACGGGAAAAGACTATTTTGAACTTGAGGCAATCGCTTTCTTTTTATCGGGAATAGGTCTTACTATATGTGCAAGTTTTAAGGAAAGTTTCGCAATAAAGCAGGTAATCGCCATAGGACTTGGACTTGCAACCTATCTTGTAATCACTCTGCTAATTCGTGATGTGAGAGTGGCAAGTGCTTTACGGTACCCCGCCGCCATAGGTTCAATTCTCCTTTTAATTGCAAATTTACTCCTGGCAAAAACCACAAACGGTGCTTTGAATTGGATTGATTTCGGCTTTTTTTCTGTTCAGCTCAGTGAACTTGTAAAAGTTGCTTTTATCCTTGTGGGTGCGGTTTCTTTAAGCGAACTTCTTTCCTCCGCTTCCCTCACAAAGTATATTGTTTTCTCCCTTACCTGTGTGGGCTTTCTCTTTTTAATGAGGGACTTCGGCACCGCTTTAATCTTCTTTTTCACATTCATTTTAATTGCCTATATGCGTTCCGGTGACATTCGCACCATCGCTTTGATTTGCACGGCGGCTCTAATGGGTGCGGTGCTTATAATCTACTTCAAGCCCTATGTTGCGGAAAGGTTTACCGCCTACCGCCATGTGTGGGAAAAAATTGACACCACGGGTTATCAGCAAACAAGAGTTTTGATTTACTCCGCCAGCGGTGGACTTTTAGGTTTGGGCATAGGAGAGGGAAAACTTCGTGAGGTTTTTGCCGCCTCTACTGATCTGGTTTTTGGTGTAATTTGTGAAGAAATGGGCATAATTACAGGCATTGCGGTGCTTCTTGCTTTTGCTTGCATAGGAATTTTTGCCGTTAAAGCGGCTAAAGGCTCCGCCTCCACTTTTTATGCCATTGCCGCAGTTTCCGCCGCAGGGATGATAATTTTTCAGCTTGCCCTAAATGTCTTCGGTATTACTGATTTGTTGCCCCTTACAGGGGTTACTCTCCCCTTTGTCAGCCGTGGCGGTTCAAGTATGATTTGCTCCTGGGGACTTCTTGCCTACATTCGTGCCGCAGGTGCCCCGGTTAAATTGCCCTCCCCCGATATTCAAGTGGAAAAAGTTAAGAAAGGGGGACAGTTTTAATGAAAAAAATAATGAAGCGAGCCGCAGTGGTTTATGTTTTAATCATTGCCTTTCTTTCCGGTGTGGTGATCTTATGCTATCAGTTTGCGGCACACGGCTCCGACTGGGCAACAAACAAGGTAAATAAGCACATTTACTCCGAAGGCACCGTTGTCAATGCTGGAAATATTTATGACCGCAACGGTGAGATACTTGCCAAAAGTGAAAACAACAAACGCTTTTTTGCAAAATCCTCTCAAATTCGCAAAGCGGTACTCCACATAGTGGGTGACACTTCCGGGGTTATTTCAACGGGAACTCACAATCTATACAGAAGCAGTTTAAGCGGATATAATTTTATTGACGGTATTTATTATCTTAAAAAGACGGGTACGGGTCCCGACCTTGCGTTGAATGTTGATGCAAACGCCTGTAGGGTTGCCTATGAGGCATTTGGAAATTATAACGGTACCGTTCTCGTATGCAATTACAAGACGGGTGAACTTTTATGCTCCGTTTCAAAGCCCACCTATGACCCAAACAATGTGCCGAGAAACTTGAGAACAAGTGAAAAATATAACGGAGTTTTCCTTGATAAAGCGGTTTCCGGAGTTTATACTCCCGGTTCAATTATGAAAATTGTCACCGCCGTTTGTGCCGTAGAAAATATTCCCGACCTCTATTCAAGAAGTTTTGAGTGCAAAGGTAAATGTTCAACAGGTGACGGTGGTTCGGTAATTTGTAACGGCACCCACGGTGAGATTGACTTTGTAAAGGCAATGAACGAAAGTTGCAACTGTGCCTTTGCGGAAATATCAATAGAATTGGGTACGGAAAAGCTCCTTCAAACTGCGGAAGCTTTGGGCTTTAACAAGTCGCTTTTTGCAAAGGAAATTCCGTTAGTTATGAGCAGAATCAATAAAGGCAAAATGGATAAAACGGAACTCGCCTGGACGGGAGTCGGTCAGGGTAAAACCCTTGTGAATCCTTGTCATTTTATATCGATTATGAACGCCATAGCAAACTCCGGAAACGGGTATGCTCCCGATAGAATTAAATCAATAGGTCCCTTGGGTTCCTTTGTGGGCAGACTGCCTGAAACTATGGTGAAAATGAACCCCGAAACAGCAAAGAAACTCCGGGAACTTCTTCGCTCAAATGTGGTTGACAAGTACGGTGAAGGAAAATTCCCAAATTTGCAAATGTGCGGAAAAACGGGTACGGCAGAAATTGAGGGAGCAAAAAGCCATTCCCTTTTTGTCGGCTTTTCATTAAGGGGAGATTTGCCCCTTTCCGTAATTGTCATAGCGGAAAATGCCGGCTGGGGCAGCGGTGTTGCCTCCAATGTGGCAAACAAGGTTTTGCAGTATTTAGATAAAGTTTATTGAGGGAGTAAATCTGGTCAATTATAGCAAATGCTTTGCTCTTCAGTATTAGGGAGGTATTCTTTATGAATAAAGGAACAAATTTGAACCATCTGTAGAATTTTTAGAGTACCATAATGATGTAATATTTATGGGAGCATAAAACGCTTCCACCTCATTTATATAAAGAAAAAGGCTCCGACCAAAAAAGTCGGCGCCTTTTGTTCTTGTTGCTAAAACTTAATTGTAACCGTGTTTTCACCCACTACACCGTTAACCTTGAGAATTTTACCTTCAAGTTTATGGTCATTTGAGGTGGTAATGATTTCCTTTGCCGGGGCGTGAACAAAAATTTCTGTGGGAACTTCGTACTCTTTGTCTTGGGTGAATTTAAGAGTAAACTCGTTCTTTTCTCTGTCAAGCCCATAGGAATCAATTTCACCACAAACCGCAACGGGGGCTGTTCTGATAAGAACATCCATTATCGGGTCATCAAGAAGTCCCTCGTAATATGCCCAGTAGGTCTGACCCCAATGATAGGAGTCGAATTTATCAAGAAGATATTTAATGTGATGCAACCACTCCGTACCGTCACTTGCACCGCCCCATTCTCCCACTATGGTAGGAATACCGAGGCGCTCTTGGCTTCTTCTGTGCTCGTCAAAAATTCCACCTACTCTTGTATTGGAGGCATGCTTGTAGGCGGGGGTATCAACCATTAAATCATAAGCATGGGGTCCGAAACAAAGGTTGGGCTCCTGCTTTCCGTTAATTGTAACCGCAGGGGTGGAGTAGGGAATACCCAAATTTGAGTAGTAGCTGTTTTCCATCATAATAATACCGTTGTCGGTAACTTCTCTGATGGCGGCTGCGGTCCTGTTCAAAAACTCGGAATAGTAACCCAGGTCAAACTTTTTAATAATATGGTCTGCTCCGCTTGTTGCCTTTCTGAAAAGGGAGTAGTCGCTGAAGGGCTCGAGGCAACGAATAACATTGCCTGTGAAAAGTTGTTTTGCAAGCCAAGGAATTTTACATCTCTTGTCGGTAATTACTGTTTTTGCAACACCGGCAATAAGTTTTCTGAAAACCTTTCCTCCCTCTGTACCGGGGAAGGGCTCGTTTAGAAGGTCAAAGCCCCAAAGTGCAGGGTGGTCCTTAAATTCATTTGCCACAAATTTCCACATATTCCCGAAATATGTTTGAAGGGGAACACCTTTATATTCTCTGTTTTGCCAGAAGGAATCGAACGCTCTGTGAACCGCTTTGCCCCAAAAATAGCCCTCTGCCCAAACAAACCTCGTCTTTTTGAACTTTGCTCCGTCTGTAAGGCAAGCCCAGGGGGGAGCACCATCTCCCGCACCACCGTCAAAACCAGAATAGAGATCCTGGTGCATATCTAAGAAAAAGTAGATTCCGTACTTTTCACAAAGGTCGGCAACCTTGCGTACCTTGGCAATGTATTCCTTGTTATACTCTCCCGGATTCGGCTCAACGCCGTCCCACGTAAGACCCAGTCTGATGATATTGAAACCGTTTTCCGCAAGGTGAGAAATGAGTTTTTCTTCAAATTTTAACGCATACTGTCTTATGCCCGTGTCATCAGGGTAGTCACCCTTATCACAAAGGTTCATACCGTTAAAAATCCTCTCTCTTCCGTAGGAATCCACAAATTTGCGTCCCTTGGTTGTAATTTTAAGCATTTAATCTTTCCTCCTTGCATCTTAACCAAACCAACATATCGCTTTCACCGTGATTTGCAAAGGCAAAATATGGCAAAAGAGAAATCTTGACTTTTTCTGTTTTAAGCTCACTGTGTTCTAAATATATTTTATCTTCGTGGCAGTCCTTGTAGCCATTAACCGTCATTTTGTAGCTGTTTATCTTGTCACAAAACTCAAGACCATGCTCAAGGGGAAGTTTCACATAGAAATTATTAAGGGGGATGTTGTCATTTAAGACTCTTTCTGCACAGTAAACGAGGGGACCCCTTGTGATTGCAACTCTGTCAAGGTTTGCTTCTATTTCTGGGTTTGAGGCAATTGCCTTGGATATCATTTTAAAGTAAAAATCAAAAACCTGCTCATCTTCCGTAATATCTAAATAGCAATAACCCTTGTCTGTGTTTTCAATTTTCTCTGCATTAACACTTGCAAATTCACACCAGCCGGGAATTCTCACCGCAATTTTCTTGCCACGAAGTCCTTTTACGGTTATCCTTATATCTCCCTCATTGGGGTAGCGGGTTTGCTGTGAGATTTCCCCGCCTTCAATCTTTGTGTGGGAATCCATAAAATGGTGAACGAAAATGGTAGTATCATTATATGTGTAGAGAAAATCGGCAATTGATGCCAAAAATCTTGAAATATTGGGTGGACAACAGGAACAGTCAAAAACTTCCTTCCTTTGGGTTAAAAGGTTATATTTGCGGTTATAGTGTTCCTTATTTACTCTGTGTCTTTTAAGATTTATCTCCAAAGGATTTACATAGAAAAAGGAATGTCCGTCAAGGGAAACACCACTCAAAACACCGTTAAACATTGCCCTTTCAGCCACATCGGCATATTTTGAGTCGGGACATATCGCACTCATTCGCCTTGCAAAAAGAGCAAGACCTATGGCGGCGCAGGTTTCCGAGTAAGCAATGTCATTGGGAAGAACATAGCCTTCCGTAAACGCCTCTCCCTTTTCCGTAGCACCTATTCCCCCGGTTATATACATCTGCTTTGTGGCGATATCATCAAAAACTCTGTCGCAGGCATCAAAAAGTGACTTGTCACCGGTCTTTGCAAAAAGGTCTGCCATGCCACAGTAGAGATAAACCGCCCTTACGGAGTGTCCCTTTGCCGTTTGAATTTCACGAACGGGAACATCAGTTTGGTCATAGTGATTTCCAACCCAGTTTCTGGTGTTGTCATCTTTCTTTGAGGTGCCCCTTGTGTTTATGAAATGCTCACAAAGTTTTAAATACCTTTCCTCTTTGGTGCAGTCATAAAGTTTAATCAGGGCAAGTTCAATTTCCTCGTGACCGGGTGTACTGAATTTGGCACTGTCCTCAATCATAAAGACTTTTTCAATGTAGTCCATGTACCTGCACATTAACTTTAAAAACTTGTCCTTGCCGGTGGCTTGGTAATATGCCACCGCAGCCTCGGTTAAGTGCCCCGCACAGTAAAGTTCGTGGTTGTCTCTGTTTGTAAACCTGTTTTCCGGCTCTACAACCGTGTAATAAATGTTGAAATAGCCAAGCTCGTCTTGGTTTTTTTCAATTTCATCCACAACTTCGTCTACGATTTTTTCTAATCGCTCGTTTCTTTCATAAACGAGAGTATAGGCAACGCTTTCTATCCATTTTGCAACATCGGAATCCCAAAAAATATGGGGTTTGTTGTCTTTTCCCTCTTGCCAATTACACTTGAAAGCTTCAAAGCGACCTGTTTGTGAAAACCGTTGATAGACTGTTTCTATGCTTGAATTTAGGTTAATGTCATATCTGTTTTTCCAAAATCCCTTTAGGGCAGTGTTGTAAAACGGTACCGTTTTTATAGTAATCACCTGCTGACTGTAATTAGGGTTAATTATGCCTTTTTCGCCTGTTTTTTTGCAGCTTTTGCTGCCTTTTTAGCTTCTTTTTCCTTCTTTTCACGCTCTTTTTCTTCCTTTGCTTTCGGGTCGCCGATTTCAACAAGGTAGAAAAGTGCTGTCCATATAATCACGCACAGGAAAACTATAAAGAATGCATTTTGAAGCCCGGAAAGAGCAAAATCCAAAACAAGGGTACTGCCTGTAATATAACCGGCAATGGTGCTTAAAAGTCCGCTTCCAAACCATGTTTCAAGGAAATAATCAATAAGACTGACAGTTCCATTGGAACATTTTGTGTAAATGTCGGAAAATGCAGCCAACATAATGATATTGAAAACAACGCCCAAGACACCCGCAATCAAAGCAGGGATTCTTTTATTGCTGAAACAGGACCAAACTATTAAAAAGATACCCACAACAAGCATAAGTATAAATGCTACGGCAAAAATGATGATAGGAGCATTTAATGAATGGAGTTTTTCGGGCCAGTATATCGGTTTTGAACCCATATCTCCCATAAACCGAGAAAGAGGATCCTTCCCTGTAACAAGGTCCACCAGTCTTTTGATTGAAAAATCTTCAACAAGACCGATACTTTTATAGTCATCTTTACTAAGAGACCCTACAATTTCCGAAAGGTTTTCTCCTGTGGAAATTTCTATTCTAAAGAAATTTACCGTATAGGCAACCACCAGCACGGCAAAACCTAAAAGGGCATTTACAACTCTGTAAACATATTTCATATCAGCACCTCACTATTTTATTTCCAAGATGAATTAAGTGCAACTGTACGGTTAAAAATGAGTTTGTCCTTTGTGCTGTTTGTATCAAAACAGAAGTAACCCTGTCTCATAAATTGGAATGTGGTGCCCGGTTTTGAGTCGGCAATTCCGCTCTCTATAAGACAACCGTTTAGAATTTCAAGAGAATTGGGGTTAAGGTTGTCAAGGAAATTACCCCCATCATCTCCTGCCGGATTTTCCGTGTTAAAGAGTCTGTCATAAAGGCGAACTTCACACTCTACGCTGTCAACGGCACTAACCCAGTGAAGGGTGCCCTTAACCTTTCTGCCGTCGGGGGAATCTCCCCCCTTGCTTTCAGGGTCATAGGTACAGTGAAGACAGGTTACCTCACCATTTTCGTCTGTTTCGTAGCCTGTGCAGGTGATGTAATATGCACTCTTGAGACGAACTTCATTACCGGGGTAAAGTCTGAAATACTTTTTAACCGGATTTATCATAAAGTCCTCTTTTTCAATATAGATTTCCCTTGAAAAGTGAACAATTCTGTTGCCCAGTTCCGGCTTGTTGGGGTTAATTTCAACCTCTACCTCTTCGCTCTTTCCCTCGGGGTAGTTGTCAATAATCACCTTTAAGGGTTTTAATACCGCCATCGCTCTGGGGGCGTTTATGTTGAGATTATCTCTTACGCAACTCTCTAAAAGACCGTAGTCAACCACACTGAATGCCTTTGAAACACCGATTTTGGTAATAAAGTCAATAATCGCCTCCGGGGGATAACCCCTTCTCCTCATACCGCAAAGGGTGACCATTCTCGGGTCATCCCAGCCCTCAACATGTCCACCTTCAACCAAAGTAAGACTCTTTCTCTTACTGGTTATGCAGTAGTTAAGATTAAGGCGGGCAAATTCAATTTGTCTCGGGGGCTCTTCGAAGCCGATTTCATTGACAAACCAATCATAGAGTGGTCTGTTGTTTTCAAACTCCAGGGAACAAAGGGAATATGTCACCCTTTCCCTTGCATCTGAAAGGGGGTGTGCAAAGTCATACATTGGGTAAACGCACCACTTGTCTCCCGTCTGGTGGTGGGAAACATGGGCAATTCTGTAAATAACCGGGTCACGCATGGTGATATTTGGAGATGCCATATCTATTTTGGCTCTCAATGTCCTTGCACCGTCTTCAAACTCACCCTTCGTCATTCTGTCAAAAAGTTCAAGATTTTCTTCAATCGAACGGTCTCTGTAGGGACTGTTAATACCCGGCTCTGTAAGTGTACCTCTGTATTCCCTCATTTCATCTGCGGATAAATCGCAAACGAAGGCCTTTCCCTTCTTAATAAGTTTAATGGCACATTCGTAAAGAAAATCGAAATAGTCGGAGGCATAGAGGCACTTGTTCCACTTGTAGCCCAACCATTGAATGTCCTCTTTAATTGCATCAACATACTCCACATCTTCCTTTGAAGGGTTGGTGTCGTCAAAACGAAGGTTACATTCACCGCCGTATTTTTCTGCGGTGCTGAAGTCAATGTAAATCGCCTTGGCGTGCCCTATGTGAAGGTAGCCGTTGGGCTCAGGGGGAAATCTCGTTTGAACACGAGTATTCTTGCCGCTTGCAAGTTCTCCATCAATAATGTCATGAATAAAGTTAGATATTTTTACTTCTTCCATTGAACTCATCCTCTATTTAAAATTTTCACTTGCATCGGCAAGTCTTGCTTTTATTTCATCTTCCCCTAAAAGGCACATGATCGAATAAAGGTCAGGAGTGTTTACCCTTGATGTTAGGGCAATTCTGATTACCGTTGAAACATCTCCCACATGGCCCTTATACGCCTCGGGGTTTTGCTTATATTCCTTAACATTTGCCACAAAGCCCAGGGGCTCACAGATTGATTTTACCGTTTCAAACCATTGGTCTTTGTCATGGTCAAGGGAAAATACCGTAGCGTATTTATTGACTATTGCAAGGGCATCCTGCTTTGAAATATTTTCGGGCAGGGTGTAGTCCTTTTCATAGTAACTGTTGAACATAAAGGAGTAGTAGTCCTTAACCTCACTCCACTTTGCAATATCTTTTCTCGGTTTTGCCTTTTCTCTGTCAATATTAAAAATTGCGGTGGCTCTTTCGGGATTTGCCCCAAGAATTTCATAAAAATCTCCGTCAAAACTTTTTGCCCATTCCGAAACTCTTTCGTAAACCGTTTGTGCCCTCATAAGTGAAATTACATTTTTACTCACATCGTTTAGTTTTACAAGGTCAAAAAGACAACCGCTGGAACTCATTTTCTTAAGGTTAAAGGGAAAATCTGTGGCGGGAATGTCCGGATTTGCTCTGCGCCAATCCTCAAAGGCAGAGGAAATAAGGGTAAGAAGATATTCCGTTAAACTTTCTTTTGGGTAGCCCTCTTCCACAAAGTAACTCACCGCCGCCTCCGGGTCCTTTCTCTTTGAAAGTTTTCTCTTGTCCCCTGTTTCTTCGTCTAATTTCATAACTTGGGGGGTATGGGCATATTTCGGCACCTTGTAACCGCAGGCCCTAAAAAGTTCTATATGTTTTGGAACGGAGGAAATCCACTCCTCACCTCGAATAACATGGGTTGTGCGCATAAAATGGTCATCACAGGCGTGGGCAAAATGGTAGGTGGGAATTCCGTCACTTTTGAGAAGAACTTCATCAATTGTATTTTCGGGCATTTCAATTTTGCCTCTGATAACATCGTCAAAAACGATTCTTTTGTCGTCACTTCCACTTGAGCGAAGACGAAGCACCCATTCTGTGCCTGCCTCAAGTTTAGATTTTATTTCATCAAATGTGAGGTCTCGGCATTTGGCATATTTCCCGAAATAACCACGAATTAAAGCACCCTCCTCTTCCTGTCTTTCTCGAAGTGTACTCAATTCATCCGCAGTGCAAAAGCAGGGATAGGCAAGGCCTTTTTCAACCAAAGATTTAGCAACGGTTTGGTAAATTTCCGCTCTCTTTGACTGTGTGTAGGGGCCGTAAGCACCTCTTTCCGTATTAAAACCGGTAACGCCCTCTTCAAAACCCACATCAAAAAGACGAAGAGAATCCGTTATTGCGGAAACACCGTCTTCAACTTCCCTTTTTTTGTCCGTGTCTTCCACCCTCAAGTAGGCAACACCATTTGAAATCTTGGCGGTCATTCGATTGATAAGTGCCTGAAAAAGGCCGCCGATATGAAGGTAGCCCGTGGGTGACGGAGCAAAGCGGGTAACTCTTGCCCCCTCGGGAAGGTCTCTTTCGGGGTACATTTTTTCGTAGTCTTCCGTGGTTTTTGTAATATTGGAAAACAGCAGCTGTGCCAACTGAAGATTCATTTTTTCTCTGTCCAAAACAATGCTCCTCTATAATAAATATACATATTACATTATAGGTTATTATCGTAAAAGTGTCAACAATTTTGTGGCAAAAAATGATTGTGATATATTTCTCCAACAGCAAAAGAGACGGTTGCCAAAGCAACCGCCTCTTGAGTCTGTCTTATTCCACAGTAACCGTGCCGTCTTCAGCAACCGTTATTTTCATTCCGTCCTTAACATATTCAAGGAATTCATCACCCAAATTGTCAACAACGGGCATAGGAGAATCTGTCCAAACCGCACCCAAAACCGCACCTGCACAGGCAAGGGAGTCAATGGGTTTTGAGAAAAGCATACAGGCGGGGTTCTTTTCCATAACCTTGGCACAATAAAGCACCATACCCCCTGTGGTGGAGCCTATTGTCTGTGGAAGGCAAAGTGCCTTACCCAACATTGACTTGCCGAAAAGGTCAGGGTTGTTTTGGTCACCGCACTTTACTTCTTTGTCCCCGAATTGAAGGGCCTTTTGGAAGGAAGCAAGGGTGTTGAAGCCATCTTTTGAAACTATTGCTTCTGCGGAGCATTTGCCGGGGCAAACAGGGCGTCCTTTAAACTGTTTCATCTTACTTAACCTCCTTTGTGATTATATCAAGAATCTCGGCACTCTTGTAGTAACGAGCGGTTGTGTATGTGCGAAGTTTGTTTGAGTTTGTAATAACCGGCTTTTTATTTGCAAGTGGGTTATTCAAATACATAAGGGGGCAAATATAACTTGCCACAACGCCGGCCTGTTCAAGTTTCTTTGCGTTTTCTGTCTTGTTAAACGCTTCAAGAACATCGGGAGCCGCTGTAAATACCGTGGGAACGGAAACCTTTTTAAGGCCGTTCTTTTTAAGTGCTTCACAAACCTTTTCCGTCCAGTCGTTAAGCTGTGCAAGGGAAAGGTGGGGGCATCCCACAAAGCAAAGTTTGGGAACCGCATTTTTGTCTTTCCACATAATGGGGTAATTTTTCTCCACTCTTTCAAGTTCGGCATCATCAATTACATAAACCTGTGCACCTTCGGCAATAAGGGCATCTCCCAAATCCTTTGCTTCGGGAGTGAGGTTTTCAATGTGGTAAAGACCTACCGCACCGTTGGAAGCGGTGGCTGCACCGAAATCCTTGAGGTATGCGCAGGTGTCTCCGTCAAGTTCTGTGCCCAGGAATTTGTCAAGGCCCTTAACGAAGGGAACATCCTCCATAACCTTCATACCGATTGCGGAGCCTAAAATTTGTGCTTCGGGTTTTTTGCTTGTTTTGACTTCAATAACCCAGGTTGCCTTTCTGCCTTCATCTGTGAGAAGTCCGAACTTGGGAACACAGCCGGCTATTGAGCCGAAAAGTTCAATAATACCTGAATTTCTGTTACAGCGGGCACCTAAAACGGAGTTTGCGTAAACAACCGCCGAGGACTCTGCCCATGAAAGCACATCACCTTTTTTAGGCTTGTTGCCCACCTCGTCCATATAACAAGTGCAGGTGTAGGCGTTGGAGTTAATTAAGCCCAGTTTTGCAAGCTGTTGATCGTAACTGTCCTGCATTGAGTACATAAACTTGTTGAAAACGATTTTTTCGAGAAAATTTGCGGGAACTTTCGGGTCAATGGGTTTCGGGTCAACCGAGAACTTCTGACTCGAAACGGCACCACCCTCAATAAGTTGGTCCATAAGGTCATAAACCGGCTTCATAACCTTTAGACCGAAACTTGTAACAAGGTGTCCCTTTTCACTTGTAACCGGCACCATTTCTTTGGCGTCAAAGGCCTCGCCGTACATTATAAGGGTTTTCATAACCTTGGCCATTGTTTCGCCCTTTGAGCCGTTGAGCAGCGCTTCCTGTTCAGGGGTAAGGTTCATTTTGTAATCCATAATGAATTTTCCTTTCTGTATGTTCATAATTTAATTTATTCGCTTTTTTCTTGACACTGACGGCATGGCTTTTCTTGAGAAAAGCATAAACATAGGAATAAGTTCCAATCGTCCTGCCAGCATATTAAAGGAAAGAGTTATTTTTGAAAGATTTGACAGAGTGCTGAAATTGCCCGTTGCCCCCACTATCTTACCAAAGCCGGGTCCCACATTTGAAATGCAGGTGAGAACTGCAGAGAAAGTGGTTGTCAAGTCTTTATTTTCAATTGAAACAATAAATGCGGAGAAAATAATTATAAGAACATAGGCACTGAAATAGCCTGTTACTCCCGTAACATAGTCCTCTTCAAGAGGTTTGTCTTGGAATTTAATTGTTTCCACACTTCTTGGGTTAAAGGCTTTTCTGATTGAACGAAGGCAAGTTTTGAAAAGAATTCCCATTCTCACAACCTTAATTCCACCACCCGTTGAGCCCGCACAACCACCGGTAAACATAAGAAAAATCATAATTACCTTGGTCACAGACGGCCACAGTTCAAAGTCCACGGAAGCAAATCCTGTGGTCGAGATTATTGATGTAACCTGAAAAAAACTGTGGCGAAGGGACTCACTGAATGGGTGTTTTGTAAAGGTCAATACTACGGCAATTACCAGCGTTGCTGCCGTTATAATTGAAATGTACCAGCGAAGTTCTTCATCCTTTACAACTCGTTTCCACTGCCCTAACACAAGCAAAAAGTAAAGACTGAAGTTTGTACCGAACAGAAGCATAAAAATGCCCATAACAACCTCGGCATAAGGAGAATTGTAACCCCCTATACCTGCATTCAGCACACTGAATCCGCCTGTGCCCGCAACGGAAAAGGCATTTGTAATACTGTCAAAAAGAGGCATACCTCCCGCAAAAAGAAGAACTATTAAAAGCACCGTCATTCCCGTATATATTCCGTAAAGAATCCTTGCGGTAATGTGAACATGGGAAACTAACTTGCCCACCACGGGGCCGGGCACCTCCGCCCTCATTATGTGCATTATTGCACGCTCTGACTTAGGCATAATTGCGATTACAAAAACCAAAATACCCATGCCGCCTATAAAGTGGGTAAAGGAACGCCAAAAAAGAACGCTTTTAGGCAGAGACTCAATCTCGGCTAAAATTGTGGAGCCGGTGGTTGTAAAACCGGAAACCGTCTCAAAAAAGGCATCCACAAAGCTGGGAATTGCTCCGCTTATCACAAAGGGAAGGGCCCCGAACACGGACATTAAAATCCAGGCAAGAGCAACAATGGCATAGCCCTCTTTGGCATAGATTACATCCTTCTCCGGTTTCTTTCTGATTAGGAGCCAACCGAAGAAAAGAAGCAAAATAATAGGGGTAAAAAAGGAGAAAAATGCTCCCTCACTGTAAATAAGTGCCACAATGGCAGGCAGGAACATCAGCAGTGCCCCGACAATAAAGATATTTCCTATTCTGTAAAATACTACTTTATAATTCACTCATCACACCTCACGAAAAATATCGTTAAGCTCTTTGAGGGAGTTGCCTGTTGTTACAACGATAACCCGATCACCGCCCTGAAGAAAATCATCACCACGGGGAAATATTATTTTACCGTTTCGTGTAATACAGCCGATAATTAAATTTTTTCTGAAATTAAGGTCCTTAAACTGTTCACCTGAATGAATCCAGTCTTCGGGAATGATAAATTCCGCCGCCTCGACCTTACCCCCCACAAGTTTGTAAAGGGTTTGTATAACATCCGACTTTGCCGAGTTATTTAATGCACGAACATACTGTATAATTGCTCCGCTGGCAACCTCTATGGGGGAAATTAATGTTTCAAGTCCCATATCTCCCAATGCAGTGTAGGAGTGTCTGTTAACCTTGGCAATGACCTTACCCACTCCCATATTCTTAGCAACAAGGGAAAGAATAATGTTTTCTTCATCAATTCCCGTTAATGCTATCAAAGCATCCGTTGACTCAATATTTTGTTCTTCAAGAATTGCTTGATCCGTACCGTCACCGTAAATTACGGTGACCTCTTCAAGCATATTTGTAAGTTCTCTGCAACGCTGCTCATTGGAGTCGATAATAGTAACATTTCTGCCGGTTTCCGAAAGTTTTTGACTCAGATAGAAACCGATTCTGCCACCGCCGACAATTATTATTTTGTTAATTTTTCTTTTATGAATCTTTGTTTTTGCCAAAAACATCGTTATGGCATTTCTTGAGCCCGTTAAAGAAATTGTATCGTCCTTTTCCAGTACGGATTCACCTGTGGGAATGAAAACTCTGTCCCCTCTTTGAACAGCACAAATAAGAATTTCGCTGTCATACTTTGCCTTTATGTCACAAACCTTCATATTGCAAAGTGGGTTGCCCTCCTGAAGCACAACTCCCGCAAGTTCAACCTTACTTTCCGCAAAGGTGTCAAGTTTTGCCGCCTGAGGAAAACGAATTATCTTTTCGATTTCGTTTGCGGTTTCAAACTCGGGATTTACTATCATACTGATACCGATTTTGTCCCTGAGAAAAACCATTTGTGCATGGTAGTCCGGGTTTCGCACTCTGGCGATGGTGTTTTCAGTACCGAGATTTTTAGCAAATGTGCAACAAAGAATGTTAAGTTCGTCCGAATCGGTGCAGGCAATTAAAAGATCTGCCTTTTCCGCACCTGCTTCACGAAGAATATCAACATTAACACCATCCCCGCAAATACCCATTACATCATACTTGTCAACTATGGAACTGACAACAAGGGGATTGGGATCAACCACAACTATATCGCCGTCGCTTGGAAGTTCCTTTGAAATTTGTTTTGTTAACGAGGCACCGAGTTTACCCTGACCCACAATGATTACATACATAAGAACACTTCCTTTATCTTGCTTCAACCTTTTTCCAGTGCTTTATTAAAAACGCAAGGGGAATAAAAATAAGTGTACTCACCGCGGCAGCCGCAAGAAAAATATGTGGAGCGGGAACATTAACATTGATGCCGTACTCATTTAAGTATTGCTTAACCGCAAAATGGTCTGTAACATTGGCCGCCACTCTGGGACCGATTATCATAGGAAGCATAACGGCGAAAATCATTCTTATTCCTTGAAGCTGTCCCGCCTTGTCCTCCGGGGTGAAGTCACGAATGGTAGCACCCAGTAAAATCATTAGAAGAGTATAGCCCGCCATTGCCATAATGAAAGTGGCAGCAAACAGAATAATGTTTTTGTCCGCAAAAAACACCAAACCCAAACCCACCACAAAAAGGAAAACACAGGGAACTAAAATCAGCCCTTTACCCACCTTTTCGGTGCTTGTAAAAAGTTTAAGAAATACGACTATAGATGCAATAATTAAAATAACCGCAAGAATAATCATAGGAACAGAGGTGGTTTTTACAGTTCCCATATCAATGTAGTGCTGAACATAGATAAAAATATAGGGGAAGAAAATTTGTCCCGCAACAGCAAAAACACCCATACATAAAAGGGAAAGATAAAGTGGTAAATTACCCTTAATAACCGAGGGCTTAAAGCCGTAAATTAAACATTCAAAAAAACTCGCCGTAGTTTTAACTTCGTCCCTTGACTCTTCTATTGAAAAAATTCCGATAACACCGCAAGCCGTTACTATTGCTCCCAAACCCACAAAGCAGGGACCATAACCGAACTTAGCGGAAAAAGTGCCGAAGGCAACTGTAACTATGATTAAAGCGGCAACGGGCATAGCGGCCAAAAGGGTTTCCGTCTTTTTTCTGTTTGAAGGGTCAGTAACATCCGTTACCCAGGCATTAAAAGCGGCATCGTTACTTGTGGAGCCCATAAAGGTCATTAAGCAGTCCATTATGATTACAACCGTAACCGTGAAAGGCACCATCAACGCAGCATTCTTGTTAAAAAGAGAACCGAAAAACTCAGGCGTGATTATCGCAAAGGACATAACCGTAAATCCCCAAAGAATGTAGCCTACGGTGATGAACACTTTTCTTTTGTTGACTTTATCACTGAGGGAGCCCATAAACAGGGTGGTAAGAACTGCCACAATGGCACTTGCTGCAACCATATTTGCAACATCCGTAGAGTCGCCCCCCACTCTGTTGAAAAGGTACATATTAAAAAAATTGTTTTCCACCGCCCAGGCAACCTGCCCCATAAATGCAAAAAGAATGATATTAAACAGGGTTCGCCCGCTTAGTTTCGTGCTTTTACTCATATTTTCTCTCACCTTAAATGAATTTTTTTACTATAAAGACTGTTGCAAAAATTACCGCCAAAACGCCGAGAATTTTACTTAAAGTATGCAGTATTATGCTCTGTCTGTCGGTAATTCTTTTGAAAATGGGCCCGAGACATTCACATTTTAGTCCGAATTCTTTGAAATGTTTTAGTTTCTCCGTGAATTTCATAGGATTATTTTCATCTATTTCAACATATCTGACACAGCAGCGACAACCGTCTGTATATGCTCTGAATCCGGCGGTTTTATGCTGTGCAATAAATATGTCATCCACATAGCCTGAAAAATCATTCAAATGGTCGTGGCCGAAAAAAGCGGCAACCACTCCCCCAACTTTTTTCCAGGACTCAAATTGACCGTTATTATAGTCGGGGGTGCAGGGGCCTTCCCCCACATAACCCTTAGTGCCCTTTGCGGCAGCATATCTGGTTTTACTGTGTGAGTTATATCCCTTAACACTCACGGGAAACTCGTAAAACTTTGCTTTTCGCAGAAGTCTGTATTCCTCAATTACGGGAATATGCTGAAAAATGTAGGCGGGCATAGGTGTAGAATTATTTAGCACCTTAAGTCTTTCGCTTATTTTTTCAAACCAATTTATTTGATTTGTGTGCACATAGTCATAGTGGGAAATGCTTTGGTCTTCACAAAGGTTATTTGAATCTAAAAACCAAAGACAGGCAAGGGGCTTTTCTCCGTCATTTGAGTAAATAAGTTCATAAAAATCCGCTTTTCCATCCACACCGTCTCCCCGCATTATGTACCCGGCTTCGGTGTATGCCTTAATCAAAAGGTCATCGCAGTCGTGGTCGTGCTCATGGTTTCCCATAATTGCGGCAACGGGAATGTTTCTGTCAAAAATCGGCTGAGAAAGTGCTTTAATTCCCTTTGCAAAGGCATCATAATCTTCTTTACACACTTGACTTGAAAAATTGTCACCCAACAAAACACATAAATCCGGCTTGAACTCCTCAAGAGCGGCAACCATCATTTTTTGCATATCCGCAAAATTTTGGCTTGTTTCGTAGTCAATTTTTTCGTGTAAATCGCCAAAAAGAAGGATGCCGAATTTACCGTTTTTATTAAATTTCAGCACACTACCCCACCTTTCAATTTATTTTGATAATTATATCACAAAATGCAGATATATTGCAATACTGAAGTTCTTGTAAAATAACTCAAAAAGGGTCGGTCTCTGCTCTTAAGTAAACAGCACCTACATAATAATCATTGAATACTTTTATTTCTTTTCCATTAAGAATATAGGTCTGTACTAATGAACCATCAACATCTACAAGAA
>CAYFRJ010000014.1:28869-33349 GCA_964345625.1 uncultured Clostridium sp.
GTAATGTTCGGGAACCTCTTTTCAATTTTTTCGCAAGCTTCTTTAAACTTTGAATTGCTGTTTTCTTTTGACTCATCAACAATGCCATACCAACCCTTTTGCAGTATACGAGCATCATAAATTTTCCCTTTCAGCAATGACAAAGGACTGCTCTTTTCACCAATATATTTAACTCTAATTATATCATTAATCTTCAAGGAAACAGTTTCCTCTTGCATCAGGTTTCACCTTCCATTCCTGTTTGTCATTTTCATTGTAAGCCTTTCCCCTTGAACTGTCAAGATATTTTGCCTCATTTATACCGATATCAGACTGTGCGTGAACATTTTTTGGCAAAATATATTGTTAATTTTTTAGTAGTGTGCTATTATATACACAAGGAGGCATTTTTATGAAAAAACTTGTTTCAATTTCACTTTGTTTGGTGATTATCTTTTCTCTTCTTACTCCTGTGGCATCTGCCGCAAAGGACAAATGTGACTGTGGAGAACTGCCCATGATTTATGTGGGACCCTTGGGGAACACGGACATTTACGAAAACCCGGGTACGGAAAATGAGAGGGTTATTTTCAGACCGGACGCTAAAGCAATTATAGGAGTTATTGGAAAAATTCTTCCGTCTTTAATGACTATTAAATTCCCCGGAGGATATGAGCGTTTTGGAGATGCACTGATTAAAAGTGTTTCGGATTCTTTCGGTGCAATGGCACTTGACGGAAACGGGAACAGTGCAAAAAATGTTGATGTAAAATTAGAACTTCCCACAGACAAAACCCACGGCTACGGAAAAGACTACTATTTTCACTATGACTGGCGACTTGACCCCATTGAAGTGGCAGGGCAGTTAAACGATTTTGTAAAACATGTTAAAAAATTAACCGGTCACGACAAAGTTCACTTTAAAGCCTCCTCTATGGGTGGCATTGCGGCTATGGCTTATTTTCATGAGTATGGCTACAAGGATGTGGACTCCTGCATTTTTCAGTGCTGTCCCCTTTTAGGTACCGCTGTTGCGGGTGACCTGCTTTGCAGAAAAATGAAACTTGATGCAAAGGCACTTTATGACTACGGCACAAATGCCTTTCCCCCTGCAGATGCCGAAGGTATATTTTTAACGGGGCTGTTTAATTTTCTTTACTACAGCGGTCTTGTGGATATAGTTTTATGTGGAGGAGAAAAAATTCTTGAGGAGCTTAAAGAAAGAGTATTTGATGAGCTTATGACTCCCGTTTTCGGTACCCTTTTAGGCATTTGGGCATTTGTTCCCGCAGATACCTATGAGCAGGCAAAAAAGATTAATCTTGACCCGAAAACTCAGGCGGGACTTATAAAAAAAGCGGATTATTATCACTATGAAGTTCAGGGCAACGCAGACAAAATTCTTAAAAATGCTCAAAAAAACGGTGTCAGAATTATGATTGTCGCCGGCTACAATATTCAGAGGACACCCCTTGTAGAGTCAATTTACAATGACTCCGACGGTACTGTCGACACAATGTATGCCTCCGCAGGGGCTACGGTTGCAAAAATTAACGGCACCCTTGGAGAAAATTACAAGCAAAAGAAAAACTGCGGACACAACCACATTTCCCCGGACAACAGAATTGACGCTTCCACCTGTATTTTACCTGAAAACACTTGGTTTATTAAGGATATGCTTCACTCAAACGGCCAACCCGGTATTACGGAAATGTATAATAAATTTGCCTGGGACAAGGAAATTAAAGACATTTGGTCATCTCCTTTTTATACCCAATTTTTACAAAACGACAAACCCAACGGCAGAGTGATTGCCATGGGTAATTTCGGAAAAAACGCTACGGCACCGGAGTATGAAAAGGGCAGTTCATTCTATGATTTCTATAAAGAATATGTCCTACCCACATCCACTGAATTCTATAACACATTAGACAAAATTAAAAATTTTTTTGTAAAGTGAGGAATGAAAAATGAGTAAAATTTATAATGTTGGTATCATCGGTTGCGGTGGAATTTCGAAGGCTGCCCACTGCACAGCTTACAAAATGCTCAGCGGAGCAAAGGTGGTTGCGGTTTGTGACATTTTGCCGGAACGAGCGGAATTTGTAAGAAAAATGTTTTTCCCCAACGCAAAAACCTATACAGATTACAAAGAGCTTTTGAAGGATGAAAGTATTGATTTCATTGACATTTGTACCCCAAACTACCTTCATTCAATTATTGCGGTGGATGCCTTTAGCGCGGGCAAACATGTGCTTTGCGAAAAGCCGGACGCAGTAAATGTTGAAGAAGTTCTCAAAATGAAAAAAGCCGCCGATGAAAGCGGTAAAACACTTATGGTTATAAGAAACAACCGCTATTATGACTGTTCTAACAAGGTAAAACAACTTGCTAAAGACGGCTTTTTCGGTGAGTTTTATGCAGGTCGCTGCGGCTGGATTCGCCGCAGAGGAATTCCCGGCAAGGGCGGTTGGTTTACCACAAAGGCAATGTCCGGCGGCGGTCCCCTCATTGATCTTGGTGTTCACATGATTGACCTTGCGATATACTTTATGGGTAACCCGAAGCCCGTTGCGGTAAGCGGAAATGTGTACTCTAAGTTTTCGGATGCAAGCGTTATGGACTCGCCGGAATCAAAATTCGGAGATGTGGTAGAGGGCGGTACCTTCGATGTGGAAGACTTGGCAATGGGCTTTATAAGATTTGAAAACGGTGCGGTTTTACAGATTGAATTTTCTTGGGCTTCCAACATTGAAAAGGAAGTTCGCTTCGTAGAACTTCGTGGTGACAAGGCTGGACTTTGCTGGAAAAACGGCAAAGCAAAACTTTTCTATGAAGAAAACGGCAAACAGAAAAATGCCAAAGTTAAGACAAAAAATACTATCCATGCCCACAAAGTTAATATTGCGCATTTTATTGATGTCCTTAACGGAGCAGAGCCGATTTTTGTTCCGGAGCAGGGTGTTGATATGATTAAAATCTTAACCGCTATTTATGAAAGTGCAGAAACCGGAAAGGAAGTTCTTCTTTAATAATGGCAAGAAAACTTCAGTACAAAATATCGCAGGAATTTGACAATATTAAAATTCAAAATTTTCTTCGCCTTCATAACGGTTATTCCACAAAACTTATTCGTACACTTAAAACTTCACCCGACGGAATTCTCTTAAACGGGGAACACGCAAGGGCGGTTGACTTTATTCATACGGGAGATTTGCTGGAAATAAATATTCCCGACGAGAAAAATGAAATAGAGGCAAGTCCCATTGAAATTGATGTTGTTTATGAGGACGAGGACATTTTGGTGGTGAATAAAAGCCCCTTTTTGGCAATGCACCCAAGTCACAACCACCAAGGGGATACCCTGGCAAATGCCGTTGCCTATCACCTAAAACAACAGGGAAAGGAATGTACCTTTCGTGCCATCGGCAGACTTGACAAGGGCACCTCGGGTCTCGTGGTAATTGCTTTGAATCAACTTGCCGCCTGTCGTCTTTCGGGGAATATTGAAAAGCATTATGTGGCTTTGGTTAAAGGAAAACTCACGGGGAAGGGCACCGTTGATGTGCCTATTTACAGGCCAAACCCGCTGAAAACTCTTCGTGCCTGTGACTATGAACTTGGAACGGAAAGTGCCGTCACCCATTGGCAAGCACTTAAGAACTATGAGGACTCTACCCTTGTGAGGTTAGACCTTGAAACTGGCAGAACTCACCAAATAAGAGTACACATGGCTCATATAGGTCATCCCCTTGCAGGGGACAGTTTTTACGGTGACTTTCAGCTTCACCACGGTCATCAACTGCTTCACTGTGCCTGTGTTGAATTTAATCACCCGGTTACTGATGAAAAAATGATGATTGAGGCAAAAGAAAAGTTCTGATACAAGTAAAAAATCCGATTGCAAATGCAATCGGATTTTAATTTTGATTTTAGTCGCTGATATAAGGCATAAGTGCTACTTGACGGGCACGCTTAATAGCTGTTGTGAGTTCTCGCTGATGCTTTGCACATGTACCGGTTACACGGCGAGGGAGAATCTTTGCTCTCTCTGATGTAAACTTCTGAAGTTTCGCAACATCTTTATAGTCGATGTGCTCTGCTTTTTCTACACAAAATGTGCAAACCTTTCTGCGGCGTCTCCTATTGCCTCTTCTGTCATTCTTATCGTAAGACATTAAGATTGAACCTCCTTATAGGTTGTCGTTTTCAATTAAAATGGTAAGTCATCCTCATCGGGAATCTCTGTGAAAGTCCCTTCGTCTGCAGTTGTGAATGCGGGAGCCTGCTGGAATACATTGCCACCGCCCCGTGAGCCTTCGCTCTTTGAACCGCAAAAGCTTACTTCATCTGCAACGATTTCTGTTCTCTTTCTCTTGTTGCCATTTTTGTCTTCATAGTTGCTGGTTTGAATTGCTCCCTGAACAGCTATCATTGAGCCCTTATGGAAATATTTGCAAACAAACTCTGCGGTCTGTCTCCATGCGGTAACATCAATGAA
>CAYFRJ010000015.1:0-2990 GCA_964345625.1 uncultured Clostridium sp.
CCCCTTGATATACAAGGGGTTTCAAGTACAGTTGCTAAATCGTACTGTAATTATGTGCTTGTGGTACGAATTAGCAACTTTCGGGAAATCATTACAGATCACAATTGGACAAATAAGAGGACTATCGTAACAAAGACAATAATTTTAGAATACAACATTACTAAACAGGGGATTCGGATTTCAATAGGGTCTTCAGGTCTTCACTTTCTTTCTATTTATGCATCACAAACAACAATTCCACCCTTTAGTACAGCCCGAATACTCTTGTCAGGCATCACACAAATTCTTTCCACAATTCGGCGGACAGTAGCTTCATCAAAAGAATCAAACACAGAAATATCTTTTTGCAATAATTCAGTCAGTTTTTCCGCTTTTAAAATAGCAACCTCATTTACCTCTGATTTTGCTTCAGAGATCTTCAACTGTTCTCTTAATGAGCGAATCTGTCTGTAAATCTTCTCTACTTCTGTTTCATACCTGCTGTGATTCCCTTCAGATGTTGTCCAAAGTTTCATTATTTCATCTGCTTCTTCCTGTAATTGCTTAATGTTTAGTTCTAAAGAATAGGCATCAATCATATTTGTATCACCTGATAGAGCATACTTTAAATTTGACAGTATCAAATCATATACTTCTTTTCTTTCGGGAATAGCCTTGGATAAAGTTTGGCATATTTTTTTATGTAGTTTCTCCTCGCGAATTCCCTTTGAATTAGGACAAGCTTCTTTACCGTTCTCCGTACGATTTAAGCAACGCCAATAAACGATCTGTTTGCCATTTTCAGTTTTGATTCTTCGCCTATATGGACTACCACATTCACCACAGAACAATAACTCACTGAGTACATATTTGCCACTGTATTTTCCTTGCTCGGTAATCCCCCTATCAGAACGCTTAGTTTTATTTGATCTTCTTGCAGTTTCTGCTTGTACCAGTCTGAAAGTATCCCGGTCTATAATTGCAGGATGATTATTGCTGACAAGATATCTGGTTTTCTCTCCGTTGTTAATGACTACTTTTTTACTGATGCAATCTTGCGTAAATGTTTTTTGATACATTACATCCCCAATGTATTTCTCATTTGAAAGCATATTTTTGATTATTGACTTTGACCATTCGCTCTTACCTCTGCTTGTTTTTATACCCTTTGATTCAAGCATTTCTTTTAATTGATCAAGACTGTATCCTTCAAGATATTTTTCAAACATTATCTTTACGGTTTCCGCTTCATCTGGTATGATCTTGATTTCACCGTCAACTTTTTCATAACCAAGTAGATTAAATGGAGTAGCATACACTCCGTCTCTCATTCGTTTCTGTATTCCCCATCTTACATTTGCGGATATGTTTTCACTCTCCGTTTGAGCGATAACACTGTAAAGACCGATTATCATTTCACTTTCTTCTTTAAGTGTGTTAAAATTTTGCTCTTCAAAGAATATTCCTATATTCTTTTCTTTAAGTTTCCTTATGTAATGTAAACTATCCACAGTATTACGAGCAAATCGTGACACAGATTTCGTGAGGATTAAATCTATCTTACCTTTCTTACAGTCTCTAATCATTCTGTTGAAATCTTTTCTGTTGTTTATTTCGGTACCGGACTTTCCCTCATCGGCATAAATATCCACAAGTTTCCATTGAGGATTCTTTGAAATGTACTCGGTATAGTAAGCAACCTGTGCTTCATAGCTTTTAAATTGATCTTCCGAATCTGTGGAAACACGGCAATATGCAGCAACATTCAGATGTCCGTCATCAAGTTTTTTGTTTAATAACAAAGGATTAGCTTCAATTTTCGTTACAATCTTCTTCATTGCACCTTCCATCTTAATCCCTCCTGCGACACCATTCAGTTTTATTCCTGAATACAATTACTATGTCTCCCGATTCCTTAACTATAACTTTTTCTATTATTGTTTCCAATATATAGGTATCAATTTCATTGACATTGAGGTCTTGAATCTTTTTGTTTAATTCATCTGTATATGCATGTCCCGGAATAAATCGACAACATTTATACTTTTCCGATATTCCGCTTAAAAGTATCTTTACAGCATTCGAAAAGGACAGATTACCTTGTTCCAAAAAATATTCTAATTCTTTTTCGTTCTTTTTAACCGTTAATGAAGGCATATATCCCGTATCTGTTTCATTTGAAGTTACATTAAGTAAACTGGGTTCATCTTTAACTTTCGAAATACAGATTTTAAGTACAGACCTAAGATCCTCGTCATAGATTCTGATTTGATATTTACATCTGTGATGGCATAGCCAACGAAACTTACCGTTTTTCTGTTTCTGTCTGTAGATTTCTCCGCCACAAGTGTCACAAAACACTCTTTTTTTGAGGAATTCTATTTCAGGTAAAACCGTTTCCTTTTTGTAAGAACAATTCTTTGATTTTAAATTTTGAACCTTATCAAAAGAATCTTTTGAAATGATATTAGGATATTCATTATTACCGCAGTAATTAGGATTTTCAAGAATCCTTTTTACCATATTTTTATTCCATATGTTTCTTTCTTTGTAGTAAGTGATACTCTGTTCTGTTAAATCACCGGCAATTTTATTCATAGAGTTCCCGGACAAATATGAGGAAAATATTGTTGTAACTGTATCCGCTTCGGTTCTGTTAATATGAAAACCATTATGATCTTTTGAATAACCAAATAAAACTTTCCTTAATTCCATAATGATTCCTCCAGTTTTAATCCACAGTGAAACTCAAACTCCAAAGACTCGGGTTTAACCTTAATTTTTTTAACAAGTTTCACAAACAATTTCTTATCAAAATCTATTTTACTTTCAGGAGCAGTTTCCAGAATATCTTTTATTTCTCTTAATCTTTCAATAATTTGTTCTTCCTCATCATCACCGAGGAGTTTTTTTCTACGAGAACGGAGTTCGTTGATTCTTTTCTTTACCACACCTGATTGTTCCGTATATGATATTTCATCTATAATGCCTTTTGACTTTAAACGAACATA
>CAYFRJ010000015.1:3090-27110 GCA_964345625.1 uncultured Clostridium sp.
GGAACTTAAGTTGTATTTCATCAAACAAGGATTTATCAATAATTCCTTCATGAGTATTTGTTGCATAATACTTGTCAACTTGACCACGATTCTTTGTTTTCTTTAGTGGCAATTGTTGAGGAGTATATGTTTTTTGATATAAACTGTCTCCGATATATTTTTCATTCTTAAGGATATAGTTCACATGATTCAGTTGCCAATCAATATTACAGGTGTTACTGTGATTTAATTTCTGAACTATTGTTCCAATCCCTATACCCGAATGATACATTTGGTATATCTGTTTCACAACCTCCGCTTCTTTCGGTTCAGGAATCAAAATATTATTCTCCAGTCTATATCCAAAGGGAACGGATGAAGCAACAAATTCACCCCGTTCCATACGCATACGCACAGCTGTTGAAACTCTCTTTGAATTTGCAAGGGCTTCGCTTTGTGCAAATGCACTCTTGATATACAATATCATTTCGGAGTTCATCTTTTCTGTATCAATGTTATCATTTTCAAAAAGTACAGATGTACCGTAAGATTTCAGAAGTCTTATGTTTTCGATACACTCAAGAGAATTCCTTGCAAATCTGGAAATGCTTTTTACATATATTCTGTCAAGTTTCCCTCTTTTGCTGTCTTTCAGCATTCTCTGGAATTCCGGTCTCTTGGATAAACTTGTGCCGGTAATACCCTCATCGGCATAAATATCAACTAATATCATATTACTTGAATTGCGGATAAAATCGGAATAGTATTTAACTTGGGTGATGAAAGAATCTACTTGTTCTTCCGAATCCGTTGATACTCGGCAATATGCTCCCACACGAATTGTTTTCTCGGTTTCTGTACCGATAGTCTGACGAATTACTTTTACATTTTTCTTTAGATCATTCATAAACTCTTCCTCCTTTATTCGTCATTTTAAAGGTTTTAACAGAAAAGCCAAGGATGTGGATTTAAGGTCTGATTATTCTGCAATTCATTTTTTCAGCATTCATTTGATTTAATCGGTTAAAATCCCTTTTATTGATTTGTCCTGCTTTAAGTAGATTTTTAAGCAGCAAATAGGATGCACAATAGATAAGTTCATTATGTAATGTGTTTGTTGTCATCAACCCCCTTATTCGAAATAATCCATATAGAAATCTTCAAAATTAAATTTACTTCTTTCTTCCTTTTTCCTGTGTTGCTCATCGTTAATCCTTTTCGCTTCACGAGCCCGTTTCTTAATGGCAATATATTCACCGAAGTTTTCTTCTTCGTCTTCATTAAGAACAACAGAACTGTGACAAATTGGATTTATTCTTGTATCTATCGCTATTCTGATTTTTATAACTTAAAACCCCTTTACTCTATATTGTTATGCAGCCGAAATAATCGGCTGCATTTTCTTTTTTATTTTCAGCCGTTTGCCGTTTTACGCGATGCTCGTTCCTACCCCGGGATCTCCGCAGCGTTTGTTCTGTCATTGGCACGCTCCGCTTATTCAGCATCATGGCCTACATCCCCTGACAGCATATCTACATCGCACGGTCATTCAATTTTCAAGATGCGTTGAAACAAATTTATCTGTTTCGGTGGGAAACTTATTTTTTTGCCCCCTACTTATAATAGGAATGAAAAAACCGTTTTTTAAAGGCAAAATTAAAGAAATTAAATTTTTGATTTTAAATTGCTTGCGTAATCCATTAGTTTTTTGATGTAATTATGTGCTTTCAAAGCAAAAAAAGATTTTAATCAAAGGTCTTTTAAAACAATTCCGTATTTAAACCTGTGAATCAAAAAACTGATATATAAAGAAATCCCGAAGCAGTTTTTCTGTTTCGGGATTTCTTATAACCTTTGCCTGGGCAAATACTCAAATATCACAAATTTTACAATTATTCTTGTTTTTCGTTCACAATGCCATTTGCTTCAATAATTCTATTAACTTCAGCAAGTTTTGATGCCACACCCTCAAAATCATCATCAAGATATTCTAACATAGCCTTTGCTCTTTTGGGATCGGAATACATATGCGACAAGGCCCTATCATAAAGCATTTGGTTGTATTCATTTTCCTTATCTCCCCCATACAATTCAAGATAAACTTCTTTGGCTTCAGAATATTCATCAGATCTTAAATGTTTCTCAAGTTTGGCAGTACTTTCTCTGATATTAGATTTCTCAGTTTCATTTCTATACTTGGCATACTCTGAACTACTCATATAATTGGTGTAATCAATCCAGTACATAGGAAGCGCACCATAAATATTTTCCCTAGAACAGCCTATGGTGGTCATCTGGTTATCTTCTTGGTACAGGAAAGGTTCCATTGCATCCTTTGCAAAATAATTTGCAAACAAGTCCTCATACAGATAACCCATAAGATAATCTTCAACTTCAACTTGGGGAAGTGCATCAATAACAACAGTACAAGCAACAAGAACCTTGTTACCAATTTCCCCAAGCTTAACCCAACTAAGTTTTTCCCAACTATCCTCTTCGATATCACTCATCTGAGCTCGTCCAAATGTGACCTCTTCACCGATTTTAGCAGCATAGAAAGCAAGTGCAGGCTCCTCATCAAGAAGTTTTGCAAGATGCTCTGCACATTCACTGCTATCATCTGAACTAAGAATCTTACATGCCTTCAAATATTTATTCTCTCTTAGTAAGTCTTCTGCCAGTATGCAACGACTTGCAGAAAGTTGCTTCTTGGAATCACGGAAATTGCCAAGTTTTATAAGAATTTCATTGGCTTGATTGTACTGCTTTTGTGAAATGAGATCCATAGCGTTATTGTACTTGATAATCCTAGAAATTCAAGTAACAGCAATGGTTACTATGACACCGATAGCAATAACTCCTACTATAATCTTTACAAAACTATTCTTTAGAAAAATTTTCATAAAAAATTACCTCTCTTCTACTTGCTTTCATGATAACGCTGTTCGGTATTGACATTCCAAATCTCATTTCGATTTGTTCCAAGATCTAGAATACACTCAGCTGCTCGCATGCCAGTCAACATTGAATGATCCATATTATTGTATCTGTGCTGTCCATTTCGTCCAATACAATAAAGATTATCTATTTCGTCTAGCCAAGACCTCAATTTATCAAGTTCATAATAACTTCCAGTATAAACTGGATAAGCCTTTTCCTGGTGTATTACACACCCGTCAAGTAGTTCCGTTTTTTCCCGGACAACTCCAGTTTTAAGCAATTCACTAAGAGCATTTTCAAGAAATTCTGGTTCTGTCACATTCCAAATTAAATCGGTTTCGTTGCAACAGTATTCAAGACCTATCCATACCGTATTATCAAAATCCGAGACCAAATAGGGAGACCAGTTGTTGAAGATTTGAATTCGACAAAACTTTATATTAGGATCATGCATATATATCCAGTTGTCTTTAAGTTCGCCCACAACATCCTTGCGATCAATGAGCAAACCTACTGCAATAAAATCACGATAAGGAAGTTTTTTTGCTATCTTCTCTATTTCTTCTGGAACATTTCGGTGAAAGGATTCAACCAGTTCGGATAATGGCATAGAGGAGACAAGTGCATCACAAGGTAGAGTTTCAATGTCTGTTTTACCCTTGAATTCAACAGAAGATACTTTGTTGTCTGCAAAATTTATGCCATTGACTCTTGCTCCATTTTTAATATTGCCACCAAGACTCAATACTCCTTCAGCAATTGTTTCCCACATCTGTCCAGAACCATATTTCGGATAAAGAAATTTTTCTATTAAGGAAGTTTCTTTTTCTCTATGTGTCTTTGATATGGCATTCTTAATCACTGTCGCAATGGAAAGTCCTTTTACTCTCTGTCTTCCCCAGTCGGGAGAAAGTTTTGCGGGAGAAATTCCCCATACCTTTTCAGTATACGTCTTAAAAAACATATCATAGAGTGGTTCCCCAAATCGGTTGATGTAAAAATCTTCGAGCGAAATTTCATCCCTTTTATTAAAGCAAGAAGAAAGATACCCAAAGGCGCAATTAACAGATTCCCGTAATCCAAGATTACGGATCGTTTTAGTAGAAAGAGTTATTGGATAATCAAAGAACTTATTCCCATAGTAAATATGGGAAACACGCGGTCTTACCAGCATACAGTTATCGTACTTTGAAGCATCTTCCTTAACAGGAAGTAGTTTCTCCCAAAGTTCATTCACTTCCTGCGATTTTGAAAAAAATCGATGCCCACCGATATCTATAAGGTTTCCGTTATGGTTGACAGTTCTTGATATTCCACCTACATAAAAATTTTTCTCAAGTAAGGTTACTTTACATTCTCCCAACTGCAACAAATGAAGTGCTGCGGTCAGACCAGCTGGTCCTGCACCAATAATAACAATATTTTTCAAGACAAATCTGTCCCCTCGATCTTATCTGTATATATGAGACATTATATCAACACTTTGTTGATAAATCAAGGTAAATCTCCCTAATAGAGTCATTTTTATTATTGATTTTTTTAAAGCAATGTGATATTATTAACTTATGAGTAAGTACATGGAGGGGTTATTATATTAAACTTAAAATTTTCAAAGGAAATGTACTCTAGAGATTCTCTCATTAAAGCAGCATATCACTTTACAGACAACTACTATGTTTACTTAGATGCTGATATGCAATATTATTATGTCGAACTAAATCCCAAGGAAAATTCTTTGCTTGACATAGTTGAGGATGATTTTATAAATGAACTCCTTGCCCAATCTGTTAGGGAAACTATTTATAAAAAAACAGCCAATATTCGTGAACTAATTCTTGGTAGAGCCTTTGCCTCTACCATTCTTGAAGGAAATGAACCAAATGAAGAAATAACACCCAAAGGCGAGAAAATTGATGAAAAAGGTATCTTTGAGGACTGGTTTAATGATGAAACACGATCTTGAACTAAACAGCGAATTGTATGAGGCTGATGCTTTAACTAGAGCCATAAAAGATTATAGCAAATTGGCACATATAAAAATTTGGAAGGACAATGGGTATTATCTTCTCACTTTCTCCCACTGTCAACACGATAAAACTACAACAATTAACGAGTTCTGTAACTATGTAATTGATTTACAGAACTGTATGGAGTAACGACTTGATTATTATTGAAGCAGCTCTAATCACCACATTGCTTTTCACATGCATTATCGCTTCCTGGTTTGACCTAAAAAAGGGAATTATTCCCAATCGTTTGATTCTAATTTCATTGACTTTGGTCATAATCTTGGATATCTTCTACTATATTATTTTTGCAAGAGAATTTGTTGCACCTTTCTTAATAAACTTCGCGATACTCTCCATATTGTCAGTTCTTATGTATTCTTTTAATCTGTGGGCCGCAGGGGACAGTAAACTTCTATTTGTTATCCTGTTGGCTGTCCCTGGAAGATTTCTCAGTACCGGCAATAAAATGGAGCTTGCTCCCGCAATCTTCATCATAGTGTTTACGTTCTCTCTTGCCTATATTTATGTTGTAATAGAGTCTATTGTTCTCACTTTGAAGAACCGTGTTAAGCCAAATCTGCAACTTGGTGGAAAAAAATTTTTCATTTTTCTCAAGCATTATTACTGTTGTTCTGTTTATTTGATTATTATTAACTATTCTCTGGTTCTGCTTTTCCCCTCTTTCTCTAGTGAAAACGCATCGCTCATAATGTTCTTCAATTTGTTTCTTGCAATTCTAATATACAAGTATGACTTCTTTTTTAAGAAGATAACGGTTATCGTAGCAAGCATTTTTGCTGCAATTTTATTGATCATTTATTATACCCGTTATTTTGAAGCAGAGCCTAATCTTAAAATCTATCTCTATCTTGCTATTCTGCTTGTTGTTAGTTCTGTTGCTGAAAAATTCAACTACCAAACAATTAAGACAGAAGAAGTTAAGCCTGGTATGATTCTTTCATGGTCAACAGTGATTCAATTGCAACCTTCCCGTGTCCAAGGTCTTCCCCTGCATACAACTGAAGACATGCGTTCCCGTATCACAAAAGAAGAGGCAGACAGCATCATCCGATGGAAAGACTCCAAATTTGGACAGGAAGAAATCTCCATCGTGCGCAAAGTGCCGTTTGCCATATTTATGAGCCTTGGCTCCGTAGTTTACTTACTTTTTAGAACAGGTGTTTTATGATGACAAAAGACTATTTTGGTGAGGGCAAAATCGCAGCCATTGCGAAATGTGAAATCTCACGAGATAAACTATTATCGCAAAATTTAAACGTGCTCTTTATGGGTGAACAACCTGTTATATTGCCAGACGAGCATTACTTAAGTCAGGATGTCGTTAAGGACCTTTATAATCTACATGATTTCGATGTAGTTGAATTCTATACAGATGATAAGTTCTTCATACACTACAGCTGCACTTCCAACGATAATGCACTTTTTGTTACTAGTCGGTGTAATTCTAACTGTCTTATGTGTCCTAGCGGTGATAATGAAAGACGACACGAAAGTGCCAAGGGAACTAAGCAACTCTGTGAATTAATTCGCTATATGCCCTCAGATGTTCCTTTCATTACTGTGACTGGCGGAGAACCAACTTTGCTAAAGGAAAAAATATTTGATATTATGGAGTGTATCAAAAACCATTTTGAACCGGAAACTAAAATATATTTCCTAACTAATGGACGTGCATTTTGCAATGAAGAATTCTTTAACGAGTTTTTGAATCATATTCCCGTTGGCATTCGTTTCGCCGTTCCTCTGTATGGAGATACTGCTGAAAAACATGATCATATCACACAAGCAAAAGGAAGTTTCGACCAGACACTACTAGGAATTAGGAGACTAATTGCGGAACATATGGAAATCGAAATTCGTGTTGTTGTAAGTAAGCTCAATTACAAAAATATGGATGCACTAGCAAAATTTATTGTGCAAAACCTTAGGGGTATCTCTTCCGTTCACTTTATGGCTACCGAAATGCGTGGTTCCGCTGCCAAAAACCGCAATGAAGTCTGGATTGATTACGCAGATGCTTTTGACGCTTCAAAAAATGCTATACGCAATCTAACACTCAATAATTTTGATGTAAAGTTGTACAACTTTCCGCTTTGTAAGGTTAGCAAAAGTTACTGGCCCTTATGCGAAAAAAGTATTACAGACTATAAAGTGTGTTTTTATGACTCTTGCCAAGGATGTGCAGTACACAGTATCTGTGGCGGGGTTTTTAAGACAACGCTACTTCTAACAAAAATGGAACTTAATCCAATTCAGGAGGTCCAATTATGATCAACCATTTTAATTTTAAACTGTTTGATGATTGCTACCTGATTACTAATGATCTTGGACGTAGTTGTTTCCTTTCAAAAGAAGATTTTGAATTGCTTACACAGAATAAAATACAGTTGGATCATCCCCTTTATGATAAGTTGTATGAAGATTTTTTTGTATATGATGAACATCCTGAGGTCTTTCTCAGCCGTATTTGTGAAACAATGAGGCATAGTAAAAACTATCTATTTCATCCCACCTCTCTATTCATTTTTGTTGTAACCAATATCTGTAATGCGAGTTGCGTGTACTGTCAGGCTCAAGACGCCTCATCAAAACATCAAGGTAAGATGAGCTTTGAAACAGCTGAAAAAGCCGTTGATATTGCACTTTCCTCCCCTGGTCATAACCTCGACTTCGAATTTCAAGGTGGCGAACCGCTAATTAACTTTGAAACAATCAAACACATTATACAATATTCAAAAGAGAAAAATATCGATATTAAAAAAACTATATCTTACTCTCTTGTAAGCAACTTAACTCTATTGACAGACGAAATGATAGCATTCTTCAAAGAGCATAAGGTTTCAATATCAACATCTTTGGACGGTGACCAAATCCTACATAATATGAACCGTCCTATGGCTAATGGAAGCAATTCATTTGACAAGGTTACAAAACAATATCGAAAACTTATTGATAATGGCATTTATCCTGGAGCAATCGAAACAACAACACGCCAAACATTCTCCCGTTATCGTGAGTTAATCGAGACCTATGTTAACTTGAAACTTTCAAGTATTTTTATCCGTCCGCTCACACCTTTAGGAATTGCCAAGGAAAATTGGGACAAAATCGGATATGAAGCAGATGAATATGTTGCTTTTTATAACAAGTGTTTGCGGTACATCATTGAAGTCAATAAAAAAGGAATTTTTCTTTCTGAAGGTCATGCAAGACTATTTTTATTCAAGATTCTTCGCGGTGAAGGTATCAACTATATGGAACTACGTTCTCCCTGCGGAGCTTCTATCGGACAAATGGCATTCTATTATGATGGGCGAATCTTTACATGTGATGAAGGTCGAATGCTTGCAGAAATGGGAAATGATTCATTCCAACTTGGCACAGTGAGTTCTACCTATGATGAACTAATTGATAATCCTATCTGCAAAGCGACCTGTGCTTCATCCGTACTGGAATCTGTCCCTTCCTGTTGTGACTGTACTTATGCTCCCTATTGTGGCACGTGTCCTGTAATCAATTTGGCTCTTGACGGAGATATTTTTGCTAAAGTCCCAAATAACTACCGTTGCAAAGTATATAGTGGTATGCTTGATTCCGTATTTAGTCTGTTAAAAGAAAACGATGAGGAAACAAACCATATCCTTCTTTCTTGGACGGAATTCAATGATTTAGATATAAACGAAGACTTAAATGTAAACCACACTGAGGAGGTAAACAATGTCTAAACTAAAAAAAATAATAATCGGGTTCATCGCAACTGTATTATTTGTTGTTACGACTCTTTTCATAGCAGGTTTAATTGATTCTCGTGATGACCCTTCCAGGTTCATTGACATAGACTATGTTCAGGATTCAGGTGAAACTTCATTTTTGGAATTGACAAATGGCATCTACATTGGTGATGTTGCTTCCCGCAATATGAATGGCTCTGGCCGTATAGTCTTTGAAACTGGTTCACACCTCGAAGCTAAATTCACTTCAGGTAAAATTGTTGGAGAAGCTGTTCTTGTTATTCCGGGAATTGGAACATATGTAGGTGAGTTCAAGGATAATAAACGTAACGGTGAAGGTACTCTTACCTATGAGAATGGTGATGTTCTCAAATGTAATTGGATAGATGATGAACCTTTTGGTACCATTATTCTTACCTATGCTAACGGAGCTATACTCAGTGGTGAATATTACTACTCTGAATTTACAACGGGAACCTATGTTGTCAAAGAAAATGGAGTTAAAATAACCTACTATATTGGTACTGAAGACTTGAACCTTGGCAAGGTTACATTCGAAACTTCTGATGGCACCAAAGCCACTGGTTATTACAGTAACGGCAAGCTCAACGGTGAATGTAATATCGAATATGCGGATGGCAACAATTATGTTGGCAATTTCGAAAATGGGAAACGCAGCGGTGAAGGTACATTCACTTGGTCCGATGGTTCCGTATATCAAGGGAACTGGGAGGAAGATAAGATGAACGGCACCGGAATATATTACTGGGAAAATGACAACAAAAGTCTAAAGGGTATATGGAAGAACAACAAAGCTACTGACAATATGACCTTGAAATATGAAGACAACACATATACTGCCACCTTCAAGGATGGCAAATGCACTAAAATTGTACATGGGGAGAGATAATAATGGATAACAGTTTATTTCCTAAGGTAAAGAAGAGCATTGAAAATTTCCTTTACGACCAAGAATGTAACATACCCAGAAACAAGATTTTGACTGTCGGCACCATGGTAATCCTTCTAGGTGTTATATTCGCCCAAGAAGCTTTTGCTGCACACAGATCTCATAGTTCGCACCGTTCTCATTCCTCGCACAACTCTCATACCAGCCAAGGTCACAGATCACATTATTCACACTACTCGCACTCTTCCCATACATCAGGTGCTGGGTCGCATTATTCAGGTAGAGGTTTGCATTCTAATGGGTCAACTGAACCCACAACGGCTGCCACCCCCATTCCCGAACTTACCAAAGTTCATCTTCCCTCTGAACCCAATGCAACTCCTGAAATTACACTTCCTGAAGTTAGTTCTGCTTTTGGGGCAGTTGGTAATACACCTGATATTGGAATAAAGAACTAAAGGAGAAATAAAAATGGAAGTAGATTCTGCAACCGGCAAAGCATTCTCTTTGTTTAATGCCTGTCTTCCTGAAAATGAAGACATAGAAAAGCAACTTCTCCTACAAGAAATCCTTTCTATGGGAGAATATAACGCTCTTAAGTATAACAACAATGCAAAGCATCTAATGGAAAGTACTTATTCTTTTTCCACCCTTTCTACGAAAAATGCGGAAGAACTCAAGGCAATCAAGGAGGCCATTCCTATTGCTGCCAAAACTCTAGAAAAAATTAGGTTGTATAAGAAATATGGTGACCTTTCAAAATTAACTTTGAAAATCAAGCCCAACTTTACTTCAAAGAAATCCCTTGAAACTTTTATTGGCTTTGCTGAAAATCTCAGTGAATACGAAAACTATACCAATATCCCAGACAATGACTATTCCGCTATTTTTGATGTAAACACTATCACTTCTTTAGAAGAAATGCCCCTTCCTGTTGATACAAAAGATCTGTCCAACATAAAGGCTAATCTTATCAGTAGTGCCGGAAGTAAAAAATATTGTATAAGTTCCAAGATTTTCGCAGACATTGAGATGGAAAGGAACAAGCAAATTGCACGAATTAACGAGGTTAAACTTGAACTAAAAAAGAGCAATAAACGTAGAATACTTATAAAACTGATTGTTTCCATTTCTTATCTTACTGTTACCTTGAGCGTTATAGGTAATTTAAACCATCCTGAAGCCTGTTTAATTTATTTTGTAATCTCCGCTATTGCATGGGTTCTATATCTAATAAAGGGGTGACAAGAGTGAAAAAGAAAATCAATAAAATCAAAACAAATGATCAGAATATGAGTCTTATAAATATGAAAAAAACACTAGCGAAGAAAAATAAAAAAATCATTGCCTCTACTATTATTTTCGCTTTTATTATTGTGGGTGCTATATTTGCCGGCATCTATTTCGGTGCTATAGCTAGAGAATACAGATACAAGAATCTTGTTAAAGCAATTTCCGTAAATGACAAAGTCGCCGCTAATAATTCTTTTAGATTCGAAGATTTGTTGGGATATAAGGACTCTGCACTTATTTATGAGAAAATTTTTATGGGTAATTCAAATTCTAATATTATTACAAATGAAGGTAAGATATGTTTCCATAATGATGTGTTGTATCAAAGTATAAATGGATGTCTTGAGTCCATTAAAGAATTAAATACTAATGTCATCTATGAAAAAGATGTCTCCTACATTAATGTATGGAAAAATTCCATTATTTTCCGTAACAATGAGGATCAAACACTTTATAAATTCAATCCTCTCTCTGGGAAAATTACACAATTGACAACCTGCCGTGTTGGTGAAACAATTGTTGCCCACGATACCATTTTCTTTAAAAAACCTGCAGACTCAAAAGTCTATTTCTTTGACAGCAAGTTTTCGGAAAACAATGTAACCAGCGAGGGTGTTCTTAAATTTGCTATCTTGGGTAAATATATCTTATATCTGAATCAGGATTCTGTCTTAAAGAAAAAGAGTCTAACCAAAGGCAATATTTTCTATTCTCTAGATCATATTTCCAACTTTGTATGCTCAGACCGTATATATGCATGTAGTGGCGAAAATATATTCTCCTTTTCACCAGATTTTGAATGTGCCAAACTTATCTGCAAAGGGAAGGGGTCACTACTTGCTGTAGGTAATAATGGCATATATACCATCAAGGATTCCAAACTTCTCCTCATAAATGAGGATACAGAAAAAATTCTCGCCGAAGATGTTCCTATTTGTAACGGCATTTTTGAAATTTCTAAAAACGAGATAATTCTTAGCAAAACCTCCCTTGATGGAGAAACTACAATTAAGAAAGAATTAGTTTCCTGCAAATTCTGAGGTGAACAAAATGAAGCTTGCAAAATGGCATACTGAACTCAATCGCTTTCTTGATATCAAAACTACTTTTCTCATTGAAGGCAATATCTTAGATTTAAGTGCTTATCCCACAAAAACTGAAGAGGGTTCCATCCGTTGGGATATGGTTATGCTCGACAATTACCTTTACAAATATCTTACTGAAAATGGATACCATGATGTTGTATTCTATAACCATATTGACGGGTTCTATAATGATTTTAATCCCTCCTACCTTGAAACTTTTGTAAACCAATACAAAGCAGGAATAATTGATACGAATACTGGTACCTGTAAGGTTCCAATGTGTCAAGCTGCAGCAATCATTCGTCAAGCACTTTCCTCGAAAACAGCACCTAATGCTGTAGTTCTAATGCTTGCTTCTCGCTATGTTATTTCTGCTGACAACATTAGCGAACTTGAGCGTGACTTCTATACCCAAATTCTCTGTGCCAGTCTTAAAAAAACTCAGGTTCGTATCAATGATGGTATAAAAAATAACATTCTATTCCTTATTTGTGATAAAGTAAATGATGTTCCAGCTTGGTTCTATCTTGAAAACCCTATGGTAAAGACACTTACTATCCAGGAACCTGACAAGACTACAAGACGAATGTTTATCGATACCCAGCTGTCCTTTTTTCCTATGTTAGAGGGACACACCGAAAAGGAAATTGCAAGTTACAAAGAAACCTTTGTTGAACTTACTGATGGTTTCAAAAACCTAGAATTAAACGCACTTAAACTCTTATGCAAAAAAGAAAACTACGCACTTGAGAATATCAAGGATGCCATCAATTTGTACAAGTATGGTATACGTGATAATCCTTGGAATGATATTCCTAGAGATAAACTTGAAAATGCGGAAGAAATTATTCGACGTAGGGTCAAAGGACAAAATGATGCTGTTACTCAATCTCTTGATGTAATTAAAAGAGCCGCTTGCAATATAGCAGGTCTACAGCATTCAAGTGGCTCCAAGCCTAAAGGAATTCTGTTCTTCGCAGGGCCAACTGGTACAGGTAAAACAGAACTCGCCAAAACTCTTGCCGAACTTCTCTTCGGTGACGAAAATGCATGTTTACGATTTGATATGAGTGAATATCAACAAAGCCATTCTGACCAAAAGCTTCTTGGCGCACCTCCAGGATATGTTGGCTATGAATCTGGAGGCCAACTCACTAATGCAGTAAAAGAACATCCGTTTTCCATTCTGCTTTTCGATGAAATAGAAAAAGCCCATCCTTCTATCTTCGACAAATTTCTTCAAATTTTAGAAGACGGACGTATGACTGATGGTAAAGGCGAAACCGTATATTTCTCCGAATGTATCATTATTTTTACTAGTAACCTCGGCATATACAATACAGATCAATTTGGTAACCGTAAACTCAATGTTTCAATTGATATGAAATATGATGAACTTAAGGACAAAATCGTCGGTTCTATCAAGGACTATTTTAAACTTCAACTTGGAAGACCTGAAATACTCAACCGTATTGGGGATAACTTTGTCATCTTTGACTTTATCCGCGAAGAAGTAGCTAACCTCATTCTCGATTCTCAACTCAAAAAGATTATAAAGAACTTGCTTGAAATCAAGGATATTGGCCTTTCATTAAGCGACACCGCAAAGCAGTTTCTTATTGAAAAATCATTTGGCAATCTTGAAAACGGAGGCCGTGGTATTGGCAACATCGTAGAAAAGAACCTCATCAATCCCCTTGCACGGTTTATTTTTGATAACAACATTTCAGTTGGTCAAAGTATCAACATTCTTTCTATTACTGAAACAAATGGTGTATCTGAACTTCAATGTGAGGTGATTTGATTGGTCAAGGTATATGCGAAAACAATTGTTGGAAATACCAGAAAAAAAAACCAAGACGGTTTTTATCTGAATGGTTTTAGTGTATGGAATGATTCTTCACGTGACATATACTACGAATCTGAAAGCAACCGCCTTACTGCTTTCGTTTCTGATGGTATAGGAAGTACACCAGACGGTGAATATGCCGTTGAAAAAACTATCAAATATTTTATACACCATGAAAAGACTCTTGAGCCATTTGAAATTGGTAACTTTATTGACTCGGTGAATTCCTTCATTAACTACTGTGCTGAAAGATATAATAAGAATTGTGCCGCCACCATTGCAGGTGTTCTTGTCAAAGACAGTATGACCTTCTTCGATGTTGGTGATACTAAGATATTCATTCTAAATAATGGATATTTAGAGGAAATAAGCAGGGATGATACAGCAGCGACTCTCATTCGTGAATCTGATATTGATTCTACAACACTAAATCTCTCTGCAAAACTTCCTTTGATTCAGTATCTTGGCAACCTACAAGAAACCCATATTGACACGCATATTACCCAAGTGCATTCTCTTAAGGACACTCTTATATGTACAGACGGTATCACAGATGTTCTCTCTATTGATGATATTGAAAATATTCTAAACAATGAAGAGAATATCCGCAACAAGGTCAATGCCATAATTAATGCGGCAGTAACCAACGGTAGTCAAGATAACATAACAGCAATGTATATTAAATTTGAATAAATGAGGAAAACAATGAAAGATAGATTAACTGAAATAAAGAATAACGGATCCGACCTCACTCAGATTATGGGTACATACAATACTCATACCGAATCAAATCCCACTGAAATAATAGGTTATGGCAGTGAAAATAAAACTGCGTTAATGCACAATGCCATTGTTGGATATGTTCCTGCGGATTTGTCTGTCGGTCACACCATCGACGGTTATCACATCGTAGATGTTGTGTCGGAAAACACTGGTGAAGCTACCTTGCTTCTCTCTGAAAAAGATTCCATAAAATATGTTCTCAAAATTTATCACAAAGGTAAAAGTGCAAACTTAGAACTTGCCTCTCTTATTTCAGAAATTGATTCCAGCAACATTCTAAAAGTTATTGGTACAGGTAAATATGGAGAAAGACAATATGAAGTTATCCCCTATTTTAAAAACGGTGACCTCCTCCATAATTTCCCCATTAGTTCTGATGTAATTGAAAACATTATAATTCCTGGCATTAATAATGGACTAAATTCACTTCATCAAAAAGGTATTATTCATCGAGATATAAAACCAAGCAATATTTTCTTTTCTGATGACTACCAGAGTATTATTATTGGAGACTTCGGTATTTCTTCTATTCTAAAGAGCGATGTAAGTGTCCGTGTTACCAATATGTCCAGAACCTTTGGATATGCCGCTCCAGAAACTTCTACTGGCTTTGTGTCTCGTGAATCAGACTACTATTCATTTGGCATTACTCTTCTTCACCTATTTCTCAATCAGGACCCTTTTGCCGGTATGACTGACCTCCAAATTCTCTATCAAACTATCAATAAGAAGCTTGATATTCCACAGAGCATTCCAATACGACTTGCAAATCTAATTCGCGGTCTTACCATCAAGGAAAGAGCCGACCGATGGGGATATGAAGAAGTCAACCGATGGATTAACAATGAAGAAGTAGAAATTATTGAAAAAGATAAACATGATAAAGCTATAAAACCTTATCAATTTAGTTATGGATACTATTACGATCTTGAATCCCTAAGTATGGCATTTGCCATTAATTGGGAAAATGCTAAAAAACATTTGTTCCGTGGGCTTGTTGAAAAACATCTTTTTCAATATGGCGAAGAACTTACCTCAAACTGTATAGATCTCAAAGCAATCTCTGACAAGAATATCGCTGTTTTCCGCCTTATCCGTCTATTAAATCCCGGTGCTCCCCTTTGTTACAAGGGTAGAATTTTCAACGATCTTGCGGCAGTAGGCATCGCTATGTACAACGCATTACCCGCATATGATCAAAATATTATAGAAATGATTACTAACGGCTGCTTTATCGAATTTTTAAAAGCAAATAAGTTTGATGGAAAACTAATTGCTTTTATTGAAAAATGCCAACATCACATAAAAACGGGTAAACAAGAGTTTTACTATGCCATAATGTATATGCTCAGTGGTAAGACAGGATATGAATATAATCAATATATGTTCAATACCCTAGAAGAGATAGTTGAATATCTAACTAAACTTAATCCTAATGAGGTTGAGAAATCCTCTTCTGAGCTTATCACGGATGCAAAATTTGTGATGTGGATTTATTCGCAAGGGTATACACAACAAGTTGAGGAATGGCTAAAGGTATATCAAGGAGTTAATTGGTAATGAGTGGACCTAAATACGGCATTGCTGAATTAAGTAATCAGATTATGCTGGAACTACTTGAAAGCTTAAACAAAACCATAGAAGAATGCAAGTGTAAAGAATTAGAAACTAAAATTAGTTTAGAATTAAAAAAAATTTCTGATTTTGTTAGTAAGTTTAAATCCAACTTCAATACACAAATACTGAAAGATTGTCTAACATATATTCCAAATGATCCAGATTTCTTTTTACTTAAAGATCTACTTCTTAAAATAGAAGAGATTCCTTCTGTTTCTGATACTGCAAAAGACAGTAATGAACAAGCAATAATCCTCACTAAACTTTCTGAAAAGCTTACTGAGAAGAAAAACTACCAGACTGCAATTGAAAATCTTTTGGGGCGAATTCGTCCAAAGATTAATCAAAAAGATGTTGAAAACAAATTGAATAAATTCCTTAACACGGAGTTTGTAAGGGATGAAGCTCCTGAGACTCTACTCAGTTGCGAGACCTACAATCTTTATCTTGAACTAATCTCACTTTCTACCGATATGAAAGAAGCAGAGTCAGTTCATAAAGTGATTGACGAGTTGGTTGCAAACCAAAGAATAGATGACTCTTATAAACAGAAACAGATTCGTCTAAGAATCGAGAGTTTAAAGGCCTCAAAAGAGCTACAAAATGAAATTATTTCTATCACCACAGAAATACACATACTTCTTAAAAGACTCGGAAAAGAGAAATGTGAATTACCTACTTCTATTGAAAAACTTACTAAAATCCGTGATAAACTTTCTACTGAGTTGCAATGTGAGACTTGCGATGATTACATTGGCAAATGTGTATCTGAGGTTCTTGAGGAAATAGGATATAATATCGTTCATACTGAAACTATCCGCTTTTCAAAACGTGTTTCTCAGAAAAAAATCTGTGATTTGTCTGTAGATTCCATACTCCAAGCATCCACATCCACTTCCGGTGCAGTTATGTTTGAAGTTATGAGCCGTAAGAAGACAGATGAGATAACCGATTTTGATCGGTTAAAAGTTAAGACAGATATGGATCATTTCTGTCCTGACTATGCTAAAATTAAGGCAAAACTAGCTGAAAGAGGCATTATTTTAACTAATGAAAACTTGTCCCCAGCTTCCGTTGAATATGTTCGCGGATCAGGATTTGGTGGCAACTATGATACTTCTTCTTCAGTTAGGAAAAGGTGTTCCACAAAAGGAGTAACGTATAATGTCGTTGATTGAATGCAGAATTTGTGAAAACTGCGGGGAGTCTAACGAGCCCAGACTACTAGAGTGTAAAAAGTGTGGCTTCGACCTAAGTTTTTCACCAATTACCACTATAAATGATATCCCATCTCAACCCCAACCACTTTCTTTAGATAAAACTAGTGGATGGAAATTAATTGCAACTGATAACTGCGATATTGAACTCGTTATTGCAGACCGAGTTATGGTTGGTCGTGATGAACCGATTCTTAATGGCTATCTGCAAAAAAGTACCTTCGTCAGTAGGGAACATGCTACTTTATATCTCTCTGAAAATAAACTTTATATAATTGATGCTAGTACCAACGGTACTTATATTAATGGCGTGAAGATTAAAAAACTTATGGCTACTGAGATTAGTGTAGGTGATGAAATCACTTTTGCCGACCTCAAGTTTAGGGTTTCATATGCAGATTGATCGAATCTTTTTTCCAGCCACAACACTTGGGTACGGAAATCGTATTGTCATATGGACGATTGGTTGTCCACATCGCTGTTATAACTGTTCCAACCCAGAACTATGGCATGAAGATCCAAGCCGTGATATAAAGATAAAAGACTTAATTCCTATTATCTCACAATATGTTAAAAAAACAGATGGTCTTACAATCACAGGCGGTGAACCTTTTTTCCAGGCAAAAGAACTTTACCTCTTACTAAAGGACATTAGCCCACTCGTTTCCGGCGATATCATTGTTTATACGGGTTACCGTTATGAAGACATCCTCCAAAATAAAGAAATGCAAAAATGCCTTAAATTCATTGATGTTCTCATTGACGGAAAATATGTTGACAAACTTAACGATAACCTTGGTTTACGTGGATCCTCTAATCAGAGAATCATTATACTAAATCAAAATTTTGCTTCTCGCTATATAGATGCGGATTCCTGTAAAAGAAAGAGCCAAGTTGTAATTGGAGAAAACACTATTATCAATATTGGCATTCCTATAATTCAGAAGTGACGGTAGTACTATGGTAAAGAATAATTCAAAACTGAATACTTTTCTCTACTGCATACTAGCCGTGATATTTTCACTAATACTTATTTTTAACTTCAGCGGAAATGTTTCATTTTTTTCCACTCTCGCCATTGCCGTTGTTTCGTTTATTTTAGTCTTTAGTGTAATGCCAGATATCAAAAACTATGAGTATGAAACATCATACAATGAAATAAATTCTTATTTATTTTTTCTTATTTCAACCATTATCTGTCTGGTGCCACTAACTATCTCATATTTGGCCTACTATCCTGGAGGAATGAATCTCGATGCACTCGGTCAGTGGTGGCAAGTACAGGATAAATTTTTAAATGACTGGCACCCAACTATGAGTACCCTCCTTATCTTTCTAATTACTAGAATTCATAATAGTTTTGCCTTCTACATATTGGTTCAAATACTGGTATTAAGTCTTAGTATTGGATATCTTTCCATATCACTAAAAAAAGCTGGTGTGCCGTTTCAATTTATCCTTGTTTTCGTCGCATATTTTGCACTTAATCCTGCCACACTTACTATTGGTGTAAGTATGCTTAAAGATACAATGTTTGCTATCTTTGCTATTTTCCTTATTGGCCAGTTGATTTCTATCTGGCGCACAAACGGATTATGGTTTAAAAAAAAGGTAAACATTGCTCTGCTTGTCCTAACACTTCTCGGCATCTCCTTTATGCGTCACAATGGTTTATTCTTGTCTGTCCCCATATGCTTTTTTTTATTTTTATATAAGGGCATCAGAAAAAATATTGTCATTACTGTTGTTCTCTTTGCTTGTCTATCTTGTATCATCAAAGGACCCCTTTACTCCACTCTCAATGTTGTGTCCCACGAAAATGTAGTAGGAGAATCTATGGGAGTTCCAATGGCCGTTTTAGGCAACGAACTTGTAAATTCACCCGAGACCATAGATAAAGAAACCCATACCTTTTTGAACACCATCGCAACCGATGAGGAATGGAATGAACACTATATTGTCGGTGAATGGGACTCCGTAAAATGGGATTTTGGCGGCACAGAATTATTAAGGAATATCGATGCTATCACTATTTTGAAATACACCATTAAATCAGTCCTCCGAGCTCCTAAATGTGCACTAGAATCTTTCTCCCGTAATACACGTGTTATCACAATTTTAGTTGGTCGAGCTGACTGGGCTGAAGAGCCCTATGTTTCTGAAAATGAATATGGAATCGAATTCAATGGAGTGCCTTTTCTAAATTTCATTATGCACAAATATGTGACCATAACCTCACAACCTTTCATCTCCACTCTATTCTGGTGTTTGGGTGTTTTCCTTGTTGTTATGCTTATACTTCTCATACGTACTATTGTTCGAAAAGAGTTTTACAAACTTGTGTTAATTGTGCCTATTCTCGTTTATGATGCTGGAACCGCTTTGCTCTTGTGCGGACCTTCGTTTCGTTATTTCTTTTTTAACATACCATTAACCATTGCTGTTGCTCTAATTGTTATGAGCAAGAATTCTAAACAGGAATCTGGCTCATAAACACAATACATTTTATTAACGAGAAATATAAAATATATTATCTAAGAGCATAACACAAACAATAGTCTTAGGCCTTTTATGATAAAACAAATCTGTTTTCCACTAAACAGAAAACCAGCTACAGTAATTCATATTTTAAGATATTTAGAGCTTGATAGACCATTGGGGTGTTATTGTTGACATAAGTACCTTTAAATGAAAAACAACTTATTGGAGGAGAAAAAATGAATAAAAAAGTTATTTCAGCATTAATGAAGACTGTTATGTGCCTTGTGTTCCTTAGCATTATCCTCGCTCTATGCAGTTGTGGAGATGACAGTTATGTCAAGGAATCTACCACATATGTAGGAATTGTCATTAGGGAAACCACTTCCAAGGTAGAAACTTCTATTATAAAAACTCTTTACATTGCCGTTCCTGAATATGAAGATTTGGAACCGGCAACTGAAAAAGAAATCTCATCTTTCATAAAGGAAAATTATAGTGAAGAAAAAGCTAATCTTATAAGTGGAGTTGTAAGCCTGCTTCTTGAAGATGAGGCTACTGAAGAAGATAAAGACAAATTAATATCAGATCTTGACTCTCTTCTCGAAAATATTGAATTTAATGGTGTCGTTTATACGGGCAAGGAAGCTTATGAAAAGATCTCAAAAATGAATAAATCAACAAAACTTAAACTAATAAAAGCCTTCATAAAGGACAATATCATTCTTGAAGAAACAGAACTAATTACTACAAAAGCAACCTCTTCCTCTAATGAATCCTCTACTCAAACTATGAAAGAAGATAACTCAATTAAGGACAATATCATTCTTGAAGAAACAGAACTAATTACTACAAAAGCAACCTCTTCCTCTAATGAATCCTCTACTCAAACTATGAAAGAAGATAACTCAATTAAAGAAACTACTAATGAAAATTTGCGCAATTGAGTGTCTTTAATGATGCTGTTACTACCAATACTACATAAACAACAACACCCTAAAGTATCAGCGGTTTTACAATAGTAACATACAAGTTTATAATATTTTTTATGTGATAATTCTTGAAACCTTACTACCATATTTCTATAATGCAGCCAAAATTATTGGTTGCATTTTTTTGTTTCCTACCTATAAATAGGAACAGAAAAGCATTTTTTAAAGGCCAAAATAAAAAATTTTCATTTTTTTAACTGCTCCAATGATTGATTGAGATACTCCTTGAATACTTACTTTATCCATAATTGCAATTTCTTTCTTTTCATAGCCATACAAATAATGTAACTCAACTCTTCTGCGTTCGGTCTCAGATAAGCAAGATAATAGTCTACCACACATATCCTTATTTGTTATCATTTCAGATATGTCGGTAGATTTATCTGCCGGTTCATTAAATCTTTCTCTAAGATTTTCTGTATTTAGAGAAAAATTGTGTTTGTAATATTTTTTATCATTTTTCGCCTCATTCCAGTAACTTCTAATATAAGCTTTATAAACTTTTTCTGTTACCTCAACATCCTCATAGCAACCTGTTTGCGTGTTATATACATTCAAAATATATTTCTTTTTGCTGTTATTATTCATTTATAATCTCCTTGTTAACATTATTTTAACTTAGTTAAACCTTTTGAAGGTTATGGGTATCCAGCGATATAGCAAAGCCATATGAACATAAAAGTCCTTTCCCAAGGGAGAGCTATGGAAAGGACTACAATCATCATACGAAGCAAAATCGCAAACAAAAAAAACACCGCAGAATCGAACTGAGCCATAGGTATAATCTATGAACTCAATCCGGCTTCGTACGGTGCTTGGTAGATTTTCAGATACGGATATCGAATATCCGCATAGCTGCTCCGCTCGCGCGATTTAAAGTCGTATTTATTATTTAATTACTATAATATTATTTTCTTCTATTTTTTCATTACTCTGAACATTGCCATACTTAACGGAACATCATTCATTTTACACTTCTGACATTTTACCGAGATGAATACTTCAGGACTTTTTCCATATACCGTTGCAAGATGTATTCCGCAAACAGGACACTTTATTTCTCTTTTGGGATATTTCTCTGCTCCCTCTTTTGATTTTCTGATCTTTTCAATCAAAATGTTCGGTAAAGGTTTACCGTGGTAATCATAAAGAATCTCTGCCATATTGTTTTTCCTCAAATATAGTTAATTGCCCTAAAAACTCATCGGCTTCTTTTACATTAAACATATTAAGACTTTTAAATCTGTTTAGTAGGGCGGAATATGAAACGCCCAGTCTGTTTGCGATTTTCTGTATAACAATTTTATCTGATTCTTTTATCAGATGTGAACCATATATACTTATATATTCTCCGTTGTTATATGTTTTAAGTACCTTATCTAACAAAAACCTTGGCATAAGTACAGCTGCGGCAAATCTGTTTGCATATACTTCACAGGAATTAAAAAGCCGTTTTATATCTTCCTTATTATACTCATACTCAGTATCAAACTTTGATTCATAACAAGCTCTCAAAAGACCCGGTGAATGGCTTTCCATAATTTTGTGACCGCCTTCGTGCATAATGGTAAAGCGCTCTTGGGCATAATTTCGATTTAGTCGCATTGGTAAATCTATAACAATGGTATTCACAGGAAAAACAACCGGTTTTATCATATTATCTTTGTAAACTTTGATAGGAGTTATTCCATTGGAAAGAAAGCCTATTTTACTTGGATCATCCTCAGCGAACTGTGCATAAACCACTTGGCAACCTAAAAGATCGGTTACTATACCTTCAACATCAATACACCAAACATTTTTCAGTTTCTTATCCTTGATATATTTCTTTACAATAGTTTCTCCAAGTTCATCTATTTCCTCAAACGAATAATATTTCATACACAAAATCTCCTTCTTGCTTCCACATACCACTGTCCGTCTTCATCAAGATAGATGTCCCTTTGAAGATTGTCAATTAAGATGGTATATCTTATACCGTCAAACTCATTCTCAACGCAATTGCATTTATATAGAACCTTTTTTATCAAAAACACTCTACCGTCATTCCAAAAGATTTTCTTTGGAATTTCGTTGCCTTGACTATCTCTCTTTGTTTCAACGGTAATATACTTTTTCTGCATCTATCATTCCCCATTTCACCCAAAACTATACTTTTACTTTTAACAACAATTCACTATCGGTTTTAATTCATTTTTTACATATCCGACTATTTGATAAAGTTCAAAACAAGGTACATTGTTAAAACTATTATGCTTACTTACTCCCCCGTAATAAATACAATCAAAACGATCTTATCATATGCTTTGCAACACCTTGACAAACAAAGTTTTCAATTTCAATAACTTTATTGTCATACTTTTCTTTATTCATATATGCAAAAATATATTTACCGTTCTTCTTACCCATATATTGCTTAAGAGTGTTCTCGTTATTATCATTCAGGACAACAACTATATCATCCTTTTTGGGTCTTGCATTTTTATCTATCACAACAAGTGATCCCGGCTCTATACCTGCATCAACCATTGAATCACCGTATGCTTTTAACACATAGAAATCGCCTTTCCCGAATATGGATTCAGGGAGACTTATGAATTTGTCCGCATAGCCTTCTTCACTTATCGGTCCGCCACAAATAATACTACCGTAAAGCGGAGCATTAATCATTCCGGGAGAATCACATCTTTCAATAACATCGGTAACAATTGACTTACCATCATAGTAAATTTCCCCTGCTTTATTCATATCAATAAGATATTTATGTACTGTTGTTTTGCCTACTTCAAGTTCTGTAGCAATTTCTCTCACCGAAGGGGAACGATGTTCACTACGATAAAAACTATTGCTAAAATCTATAATTTTATCTTTTAACTTTGGAATTTTATAACTCATAAATATACCTCCGACATCAGCTCGGACAGACTGTCCTTGTATGGTGTCTATATCTTACATTAAACTTTTTCCTGTGTCAAGAACTTTTGGAGGAAAATTTGTGAGGTGGGGAATTATTGCCACATGTACAATTGTTTTTTTAAAAAACACATTGATATATAAACTTGTTTTTGTTATAATATTTTATAGAAAATAAAAAATAAAGTTTTTATAAGGAAAGG
>CAYFRJ010000015.1:27120-33152 GCA_964345625.1 uncultured Clostridium sp.
GATGTTAGGATAGGTGAGGGTTTATTATGAAAAAGCAACAAAATCAAACACGGTTAATTGAAATATTTAAATATTTATGGGATAATACCGATAAAACTCAATATGTAACCATAGTTGAGTTACAGGAATATTTGCGAAGTCTTGGATTAAATCCTGATCGAAAAACTATTACTAAAGATATTGAAATGCTTAACTCCATTGGTTGTTTTGATATTTCTTGTAGGCGTAGCATTCAAAATCAGTATTATATTAGTCGTAGATATTTTAACGAATCTGATGTTAAAATGCTCTGTGATGCTATCCGTTCTTTCTATTTCATATCTGATACTAACGCAAAAGAAATCATTTCCTGTCTGGAAACTTTTGTTGGACCCTCTGAAAGAACTAATATATACTCCCCTACTTTTGTTGATGCTTCTGTTAAAACAAAAAACACAAATGTAATTAAAAATGCAACTAAGATTGCTAAAGCAATATCTGATAAGAAAAAAATAAGGTTTAAGTATTTTGATTACACCGTAGAAGGCAAAAAAGAACACAAGGGGAAAAAATATCTCGTTTCCCCTTACGCAATGATAATTGATGATGGGAAATATTATTTTGCTGGGACTGAAGATGAAGAAAGAATAGTGAAAACATTTCGTATAGATAAACTTGATACACTAATGATAACAACATTCGATACCACTCCCCCGCCTAAATCATTTAGTGTAAAAAAACTAACAATGAATACAAGAATGTATTCCGGTTACGAAAGTAATGTTCAACTTTACTGTCAAAAAGAGGCAATGTATGGCATTGTTGATAAGTTTGGTACGAAGGTTAATACTGAAAAAGTTGACGATGAACACTTTACAACTACCGTTACCACAAACATTTCGCCAACCTTTTTTGGTTGGGTAATTGGATACGGAGGTAAAATTAAAATCATAGGTCCAAAACAAGTAGTTGATGATTTTAAAAACAAAATTAAAAAATGTCTTTAGTGTCATAGGATTATTTGTTTATTTCACTTAAAAATGAACCGAATAAACTATAAACAAGGAAAAAACTAACTGATTTTAAAATCAGTTAGTTTTTTTAGATTATCTTCATTTGTCTTAGAAATAATGTTTTTAATTCCTGCTAAACTGGATGTTCATGGATTACAATTTTTACAGGGAACATAACCTTCAGAAATAATTTCATCTCTAGTACCATAAAAGAAATATTTGTTTGACTCTTTCATTTGTGAAGCACTACTGCAATAAGGTTGATGAAATTTTTTCGTATTTTTATTGCCAATATATGTTACATTGTTAGCTTCTTGTCTACTTGTAGTATTTTCATTTCTCTTTGTGGTAGTTGTCCTGTTAATTTTTTTTGCTGTCTGTTTTTCTGTTGACGTAGAACTTGAACTGCTACCGTCAGCATAGTTTATAACTATACCTGGTTGCACATTGTAGCAAAACACATTGAAATAAATTCCGTCTCCGCTATCTTCCACCGAATAAGCTTCAATTTGAACTCCACTTGCTAAAAGATTATTTCCACTGAAAATTGGAGTTACCCTGTATAAAACATGATTTCCGGTTTCTTTTATGTAGTCGGCAACCATATTTTCAAAAGGCAACATTCCCGAGACATTCATATACCTTGTTCCGGTAATAAGATTTTTTTCATTAGCATTTTCACCGGAGAGTTGCCAACCTATTAAGTGACATCTGTTGTATAAATATCTACCGTCAACATTATCATATTTTACCGTATGCCAACCCGTTGGTTTTATTTGTCCAATCTCACCCCTTTTTCCTGTAGGCATAAGGTCTTGCCCTATACAAGCATACGCAACACCACATCTGCCTTTACTGTCTAAAGTACTGTACTTTTCAAATGATTTTGTAGTTAAATCAGCAGTCGTAAATCCAGGCTGATTATTATTAATTTCAACATAAGGCTTGTTTTTGTAGGCTGGGATTTGGCTAAGATTAGCCCTTGCATTTCCTACATTATTATTTTTTTGAGTTTTAGTGGTGGACTTTTTAGTTGAATTTGGCTTTTTTGTTGTAACTAAAACAGGGTCGCTTAATTTTTCTGTTGCTTCCGTTAATCCTGTTTCATCATCAAAATATTTATCAGTTATAGATTCCGATTCAACGGATGTTGATTCATAAGGAATTTTTTTTGGTGTGGTTTCTTCCGAATCACTAAATAAATAACCAACAACTATAATGGCTATTATAACTATGACGATAATTTTTCGCTTACTCATGCGCATTCTTCCTCCCATAAATTTCTCTTGTTATTTTATCGTGAGAACTGCCTTGAAATTCTGATGATTCTATTAAATTCCACTTAGAAAGGTCACAATCAAAATAAAAATCAGCAGGGTAATCTCTATTCCAATGGTACACAATTAGGGAATCTATTCTATCTTCATATTCCTTTAGACTACTATCTTCAATAAAACAGTAATCTCCTTTCGTTGCATAGCCAAGGCAATTATCATCAATTTCCACATCTAATCCCTGAAACAAATGTGAAGAAAACTCCCTAATATAGAGTGTAGAATCAGAAACAAGAAACAACAAATTCTCTATTAGGTTGCGGTCGCGACTTTGTCTCCTGTTGTTAAACAACATACCGTTTTCATTATCCAAGCAAACAACTACATTCATATTTTCATCACTTCCCTTTTACTGAATTATAGCACTGAAAAATAATCAAGTCAATATGACAAATACAAGTGTATAACATCATTAAAACAGCTATATAAGAAAAATAAGAATGATCTAGTGACCCTTGTTGTGTTGATAAAAATATATCTAATGTTTCAATTATATTTCAAGTATTAGATTTCCTCCTGGCTCTTTGCCGAAGCTTAACCCAAAACACCACAAGTCCTGCGTTAGGATTCCTTCTTCTCATATCGGATATCAGCTTTAACTCCTGTTCTGTATGCTGATTCGGGTGGCTGTGAGGTCTGTGTGATTTATCTGCCAAAGAATCCAGTGTGCCATCATATCTGTTCTTCCAACGATAGATATATTGCCTGTTCACATTATATCTGTTTGCTGCCTTTGTTACACCGTATTTTTCTGCATATTTAATTATTGCTTGACGATACCTTGCTTTTTGTGTTACACTTTTCATGACGAATGACCTCCAGTTGCTTTTTTTGTTTGGCTACTTAACTGTAACACATGGAGCCCTCATTCGTCATCTTTTTTTCGCAGTGTAACATATCTATTGTAAACCTACAACATTAAACGGTTTAGGAGCTTTTTTCATATTGACAGATTTTGCATCCGTCTGTTATAATTCTAGAAAAGCAGTAATATAGAGGTGTAGCTATGATTGAATACGATAAACTCATCAGGGACAGGATTCCTGAAATTATAGAACGTTCCGGTAAAAAGTGTATTGTAGAGGTAATGGATGATGATACCTATCTCCAGTATCTTGATCAGAAATTGAATGAGGAACTGGCAGAATATCAGGCGGATAAATCGCTGGAGGAGCTGGCTGACTTGCTGGAGGTAATGTATGCAGTAGCGGTCGCTCGTGGGTATTCTGTTGAGGAGCTTGAAAGAGTCAGAAAAGAAAAAGTTGAAAAACGTGGCGGTTTTGAGAAACGCCTACGTCTCAAAGGAGTGATTGAAAGTGGCAGTGAAGAAGTCTGAACGTGCCGGAGACAGCGGCGCAGAGGAGCGATTTGCGCAGCTTTTCTGTGAAGCATTCGGAGAAGAAAAAGGACAGTTCGTGTACTTGCAGCACCCGTTTGTAGATATCTACGGAAATCACAGAACAATTGATTTTGCCGTAATGACCGAAGACGGCAAATTAGCCTTCGAGATTGACGGTGAAACGTGGCATAATCCCGGCAAGGTATCGCAGGATAAGTATGTCGATGATCTGCTCAAACAGAACAGCATGGTCTATCAGGGATGGCGGGTGTTCCGCTGGACAGACACCCAGCTCGTCAAAACCCCTGATCGTGTCAAAGATGAGCTGATCACGTTTCTCGGTTATTCTCCGGCTTTGACGTATTTTGACGGCGATACGCCTGCGCAGCAAGGTAGTGTTTTTGAACTGCGTGAGCATCAGGAGGAAGCCCTCGCCAGTCTCATCAAAATGCGTGAAGCAGGAAAAACAATCGCATTGGTACAGGGTGCAACAGGCTCCGGCAAATCTGCTATCGGTGTCCTTGATGCCAAACAGGTCGGCAAGCGGGTGCTGTTCCTTGCTCATACAAAGGAACTTGTGGAACAAGGAGCTGCCAACTTTGAGCGTTTGTGGTCGGAGGTAAGTGTCGGTCGCTTTTATGAGAGCTTCCACGATACAGACACATTTGTCGTTTGCGGCAGCATTCAAAGCATCACCCGCAATCTCGATCAGTTCAATCCGGATGATTTTGCTTATCTCATCATTGACGAATGCCACCATGCATCGGCTAAGAGTTACACAAAGATTCTTTCCTATTTCCGTCCGAAGTTCACACTCGGCTTGACCGCTACCCCGGAACGTGCAGACGGCGCAGATCTGCTGGAGGTTTTTCAGACCGTCGCACATAAGCTGGATATCAAGGACGCTGTCGAAACGGGTGTACTGTGTCCGGTACGCTGCATTCGTGTCAAGACGAACATTGATATGTCGGATGTCCGCATCAACGGTTTCAAGTACAATGCCCTCGATCTGGAACAAACCATCATGATCCCAGACCGTAACCGTCTGATTGTAGACACCTACATGGAATACGCTCAGGGAAAATCCACGGTTATCTTCTGTACTTCCGTCAACCATGCTGAAACAATCGCTAAAATGCTGCAAGAGCGTGGCGTGAAAGCGGAGGCGGTTTCCGGCAGCACTAACACGGCAGTGCGTAAGCAAATCCTGAAACAGTATGCCGACAAGGAGATTCAGGTTCTGTGCGCCTGTGATCTGCTAAACGAAGGCTGGGACAGCCCTATCACCGAGGTGCTGTTTATGGCAAGACCGACTATGTCGAAAGTCATTTATGCGCAGCAGCTCGGCAGAGGTATGCGAACACACGAAGGAAAAGAATTTCTCATGGTCTTTGATTTCGTGGATAATTCAAATATGTTCAACTGCCCATACTCCCTGCATCGCCTGCTGAACGTCGCCGAATATGTCCCCGGCGGCATGGTGCTTGGTACAAAGCACGGCATGAAGTGGGACAAGGATATGTTCCAGAAAGGCGAAAAACCTGCGGTTCTGGTTGACTTTCCTATCTCGGTAATGGATTATGAGGTTATTGATATCTTCAACTGGCAGGACAAGGCAAGCCAGATGTATTCTGAACTGGAGCTTACACGCCACGTTACAGCGCAGGAGGAAACTATCAGTAAGTACATCCGTGATGGCAAAATCGTCCCTGACATGGAAGTGCCGATCAGCGAACACAGGACACTCCATTTCTTCAATAAGGAACGTGTAAAGGAATACTGTCAGAAATTTGGCTGGACTGAAATAACAGCGGCAAATCGTAAGCAGCTCTTTATAGATTTCTGCAATGAGATGCAGATGTCATACTCCTATAAACCCGTGTTCCTGTTTGCCTTCCTTTCGTGCATGAACGAAAAGGGCGAGGCTCTTTTATCGGATGTAGTTGATGCCTTCACATGGTATTATGAAGATCGTATCAACAGTGGTCTTCCCGCCGAAAAGAGAAACTGCATCTTTACAAAGGGCGGTTATACGGCAAAGGATGTAGAGAAGCTGATCCTCTCCATGCCGTTCAAGCGTTTTGAAGGTATGGGGTATATGCGCCATTCTAAGTATCTTGGCATCATTCAGATTGACAAGAGCATTAGGAAAGATTGGACGGACGCTGATGCAGAGGCTCTGCAAAAGTGCTGCTCCGATGCACTGGAAAGATACTGGGGATAAAATCAAGGCTGCGGTCATTTGATCGCAGCCTTTTTCTTTCTTATGTTGATAAATTTCTATTTAACAGATCTGAAATACGAGAAAATTGTCGCTTAATGTAGCCGTACTTTTCCCTTAGTGAGGGCTTTGCTGAGGGTACGTCG
>CAYFRJ010000016.1:0-1345 GCA_964345625.1 uncultured Clostridium sp.
ATGAATTTACCCAACAAATTAACATTTTTAAGAATAATATTGGTGCCGTTTTATTTGGTAACTATGGTACTCGATTTTAAGTACCACTATATTGCGGCATTTGTAGTTTTTGTAATTGCTTCCCTTACGGATTTTCTTGACGGAAGACTTGCAAGAAAGAACAATCAAATTACGGTTTTCGGAAAACTTTGCGACCCCCTTGCAGACAAAATGCTCACAACAGCCGCCCTGCTTGCTTTTATGCAGTTGGGACTTTGCAGTATTTGGGTTTTAATGATAGTTCTCACAAGGGAATTTTTGATAACATCTTTCAGGTTGGTGGCAACCTCACAAAATGTTATTATCCCTGCGGGGAAATTGGGCACGGTGCAAACAGCATCACAAATGATTTTTTCAGCAGCAATTATGCTGGGCTGTAATTTCAACAATTCCCGATGACACCAATTTTGTTATTGCCTCCAATGTGCTGCTTTGGATTACTGCAATACTCACAGCGGTGAGCGGAATTAAATATTTAGTTGACGGCGTAAAAGTCATTGATTTTACAAAATAAAAGTTATTGTTGACAATACACAAATTATAACTTATAATGTAGGCAATATACATAAAGCAATGGTTAAGAAGAGTAGCTGAGTTCAGTTATGGCAGAGAGAGGGCTGGTTGGTGAAATGTCCTTTATAACGGCTTAGTGAAGTGCGCTTAACGGCTCACAGGGGGAAATTGCAGTATCTCTGTGCGTATGGCTGCGTTAAAGCTTTTAAGTTATAAATTGGAGTGGAACCGCGTACAACGCCTCCGTAGCATTTTATGTGCTGCGGAGGTTTTTAATTTATCAAAAAATCATTTAATTTGAAGTTTACCTTCAAGAAAGGAGTCTAAAATGTTCAAACAGTTAAGAGCAGATATTGAATGTGTCAAGCAAAGGGACCCTGCCGCACGTTCTTTTTTTGAAGTTTTGTTTTTATACCCCGGCCTTAAGGCAATAAGAATGCACAGGAAAGCAAATTTCTTTTACAGACATAAGCAGTTTTTTCTTGCCCGCTGGATTTCTCAAAGTGCATCTCGCAAAACAGGAATTGAAATTCACCCCGCCGCAGAGATAGGAAATGGACTTTTCATTGACCACGGTACCGGTGTGGTTATCGGTGAAACAGCGGTTATAGGAGAAAACTGCACCATTTATCAGGGAGTAACCCTGGGAGGAACGGGTAAGCATACGGGCAAAAGACACCCCACTTTAGGCAACAATGTTATGGTGGGAAGCGGTGCCAAAATTCTCGGCCCCGTGGTAATCGGTGACAACACAAGAATTGCCTCTGGCGCTGTGGTGCTGACGGACATGGAG
>CAYFRJ010000016.1:1355-32753 GCA_964345625.1 uncultured Clostridium sp.
GTGGTTAAAAAAGACGGTATACGAGTTGACGACCTTGACCAAATTAACATTCCCGACCCGGTGGCACAGGAATTTGCAAGACTTAGAGAAGAAATCGGAACACTTAAAGAAAAAGTTGACAAATTAGAGGAAAGATAAGGGATACTATGAAAATTTACAACACACTTACAAAGCAAAAGGAAGAGTTTGTACCCATTGAAGAGGGGAAGGTTAAAATTTACGCCTGTGGCCCCACTGTTTACAATTTAATTCATATCGGCAATGCAAGACCTATCTGCGTTTTTGATGTTTTAAGAAGATATTTTGAGTACAAGGGCTATGAGGTTACCTTCGTTCAAAATTTTACCGACATTGACGATAAAATAATTAACCGTGCCAATGATGAGGGTACAGATTATGTAACCATAGCGGAAAAATATATAGAAGAATTTAAAAAGGACGCCAAAGGTCTTAACTTCAAGCCTGCAACTTTTCACCCCAAGGCAACGGAAAACATTGACAAAATAATTGAAATCGTTTCGGGACTTATTGAAAAAGGCCATGCCTACGAGGTTGAGGGTGATGTTTATTTCAGCACCAAAACCTCTAAAGAATACGGTAAACTCTCCCACCAGCCCCTTGAAGACCTTGAGGCAGGTGCCAGAATTATGGTGGGTGACATAAAAAAAGACCCCATGGACTTTGCCCTTTGGAAAAAGGCAAAACCCGGTGAACCCCATTGGGAATCCCCCTGGGGCAAGGGCAGACCGGGCTGGCATATTGAATGTACAGCCATGAACCTTCGCTACTTAGGTGAAAACATAGACATTCACTGTGGCGGTCAGGACTTAATTTTCCCACACCACGAAAACGAAATTGCACAAAGTGAATGTTTTACAGGCAAACCCTTTGCAAATTACTGGATGCACAACGGCTATATAAATGTTGACAATGTAAAAATGTCAAAGTCTTTAGGTAACTTCTTCACCGTTCGTGATGTTGCAGAAAAATACGGCTATGAGCCCATTCGTTATCTTATGATTTCCTCAACCTACAGAAGCCCCATCAACTATTCCGTTGACTCCATTGAGCAGAGTAAGGCATCCCTTGCCCGTCTTTATACCTGCCGTGATTCCCTTGATTTTGAGCTTAAAAATGCAAAGGACGGGGAACTTACACAGGAAATTAAAGAGCAGTTTGACTCCCGTGTTGTGCAGTTTGAAACTGCTATGGACGATGACCTTAACACCGCAGACGGACTTGCGGCAATATTTGAACTTGTGCGAGATATTAACTCCCTCGTTCTCGGCAAGAATGCAGGCAAGGGCAATATTGAGTATGCAATTGAGATTTTTGACAAACTCACCGATGTTCTTGGTCTTATTTATAACCGTGAAGAAGAAAGTTCGGACGCGGAAATTGATGCTCTCATTGAAAAGAGAAATGAGGCGAGAAAAAATAAGGACTGGGGAACGGCTGACCAAATCCGTGATAAACTTAAAGAAATGGGAATTGTACTTGAAGACACCCCCATGGGAGTTAAGTGGTACAGAGAATAAAAAAGAAGGCGTTTGCAAAAGCAAACGCCCTTTTTAATGCTAAAATCAATCGTGATTTTTTAGGAAATATTTATAAAATTTTACACCGTCAGCAATGGCATCCGTGTTGATGTTTTCATTTGCGGCGTGCATTGCAGCCAATTGCTGCGGGTCCATACGAATGGGAGTAAATCTTATGCAGTTATCGGAAATCACCTGGTAGTTTCTGCAGTCCGTACCACCGCAAACATAGTAGGGAGTGAAGCAGTATTCGGGAAAAACATCACCGACACACTCACCCAAATATTTAAGCTCTTCACTGTCTGAATCCACTACATCACTTGCACTTGTACCTATAATTAGTTCTGTCTCAATGTCATACTTCTCTGCGATTTTTCTCAAAATTTTCACACATTCGTCCCTGCTTTGCTGAATTGAAGGACGAATGTTTGCTATAACACTTGCCTGCTGGGGAATAACATTGGGTGCTTTTGAACCCTCACACATTGTGAAAACACAGGTGGTTGTGAGAAATGCCGCCGCCATAGGTGAAAACTTAGGCATCGCCCAGGCAACAAGGGGTTTGAAAAGCCAAAGGTTGCCAAGTAGAAGGCGGAGGGGGAAAGTTGTGTATGGAGCTAAATGGTTAAACATAAGTTCAACGGGCTTTGTGAAACCAACCTCAAAGGGGTGGTTCTTCTCCACATCGCAAACAAACTTTGCAAGACGGGCAAGTGGTGTGTTTTTAGGAGGTGTAGAGGAGTGTCCTCCCTTACCCTTTGCGGTAAATTTAATATTTGCCGTACCCTTTTCAACTATGCCCGCAGCGGCAGTCCAGCAGCTCATACCGGGAAGAATACCGCTTACAATGCCACCGCCCTCATCCATTACAACCGCAAGGCGAACTCCCTTTTCCTTAAGGTAGTTAACGGTCATTTCCGCACCGCCACCGGAAATTTCTTCATTTATGGAGCTGGCAATATAAACATCTCTTTCAGGCACAAAGCCCTCTTCAAGAAGTTCTTCCACTGCCGCAAGTTCCGCCATTAAAGTACATTTGCAGTCCATGGCACCTCTGCCGTGAACTCTGCCATTCGTAATGTCACCTGAGAAGGGGTTTCTTTTCCAGTCCGTTTCTGCAGCAGGCACCACATCCTGATGTCCCATTAAAAGAATACCGTCTTTTGAAGAGTCTTTACCCTCCCACCTGAAAAGCAGGTTTCCGTCAAGGTCAACCTTTTCAAGTTTTTCGTGAATTAGGGGAAAGCATTTTTCCAAAACAGCATGAAGCTTTCTAAACTGGGTTAAATCTTCTCCCTGCTTTACGGAAACTGTGGGAACCTTCAGCATTTCCGAAAGGAATTTTGCATATTTCTTTTCATCTTCCTTCGTGTATGGCGCTACACCCTCTTTATTTACGGGTTTTGCTTTCATTCTTATTGCCCTGATAATCGCAACCAAAAGCAGTACGGCAAAAATTACTGCCACTGCCACAAGGGCATATAACACATATTTCATAAAAATCTCCTAAACACCGTAGCTATGGGCTTTAGCAAGCATCATATCCTTTACCTTCATAAGGCGGGTGGTGTTGCTTCTTTCGTTTTCATCAAGCTTCATAGCTATGTACTTTATTGTTTCCTCATATCTGGGAATCATAATATGTTCAAGGGCATTAACTCGTCTTCTCGTTCTTTCAATCTCATCCGCCATAAGGCGACAGGATTTTTCAAGTTCGGCAAGTTTAATCATATCGGGCATAATATCCGAAAGGGCTTTTACTGCGGTGTCAAGTTCACCTGAGGAGTTGGCAAAACCGTAGGAATAAATGTCATTTTCGTTTGCCGTGCGAAATTTCACATCGAATTGCGGAATCATAACACTCATCAAATTTTTTCTGCTTTCCTCAAGGTGCATTTCCTGTGTGGGAAGCATTAAAGCCACATCTAATGCCTTGTCACTCATAACACAGCGAGCCACACTCATTGCTTGGTTCGCCTCTTTTATTCCCTTTTCAACCTTAATGCGAAGTGCCTTGTTTTCACGAACCATATCAAGAAAAATTCTCATCAGTTCGTCACGCTTGTCTTTCAGAAGTTTGTGACCTCTCCTGGCGGTAACAAGTTTTCGCTTAAGGTTTGTAAGCTCCATTCGGGTGGGATTTACATTCATTACTGCCATTAAATCACATCCTTATTTGGCTTTGTCATAGTATTTGTCAAGGAACTCGTCACTTATTCTCTTATGTTCACTTCTGGGAAGAATTCTTAAAAGTTCCCAGCCTATATCTAATGTTTCGTCAATGTCTCTGTTTGTTTCAAAGCCCTGGGAAACATAGACTTTTTCAAACTCGTCCGCAAATTTTGCATAGAGCTTGTCCATATCCGTAAGTGCCGCCTCACCTAAAACAACCATAAGTTCTTTAGCATCTTTACCCCTCGCGTATGCGGAGAAAAGTTGGTTCATGGTGTTGGAATGGTCCTCACGGGTTTTCCCTTCACCTATGCCCTTGTCTTTAAGACGGGAAAGGGAGGGTAGAACATTGATAGGTGGATTTATACCCTTTCTGAAAAGTTCTCTGTCAAGAATGATTTGTCCCTCTGTGATATATCCCGTAAGGTCGGGAATGGGGTGAGTCTTGTCGTCCTCCGGCATGGTGAGAATGGGAATCATGGTAATAGAGCCGGTTTTGCCCATTTGTCTGCCTGCTCTTTCGTAAATTGAAGCAAGGTCAGTGTACATATAGCCGGGGTAACCACGGCGACCGGGAACCTCTTTACGAGCGGCGGAAACCTCACGAAGAGCATCCGCATAGTTTGTAATGTCCGTTAATATAACAAGAACATGCATGTCCTTCTCAAAAGCAAGATATTCCGCTGCGGTAAGAGCCATTTTCGGTGTGGAAATTCTCTCAATGGGGGGGTCATTGGCAAGGTTTGAAAACATTACCGTTCTGTCAAGGGCACCCGTTTCCTTAAATGAACGAACAAAGAAGTCACTTTCCTCAAAGGTAATACCCATAGCGGCGAAAACAACGGCAAACTGTTCGTCTTTACCAAGCACCTTTGCCTGCCTTGCGATTTGTGCCGCAAGGTTTGCGTGGGGGAGACCGCTCATTGAGAAAATGGGCAATTTCTGTCCTCTAACCAGAGTATTAAGTCCGTCAATGGCACTGACACCGGTTTGAATAAACTCCTGCGGGTAGCTTCTTGCGGCAGGGTTAAGGGGAGTGCCGTTTACATCCATTCTCTTTTCGGGAATGATTTCGGGGCCTGCGTCAATAGGTCTGCCCAGACCGTCAAAAACTCTGCCCAGCATATCCAAAGAAAGTCCCAGTTCCATTTGTCTGCCGGTAAAGCGAACTATGGAGTCGGAAAGGTTAATGCCCGCCGAGGATTCAAAAAGCTGAACCAATGCGTTTGTGCCGTCAACCTCAAGGACACGGCATCTTCTGATTTCACCGTTTGCAAGTTCAATTTCACCAAGTTCGTTATAGGCAACTTCCTCAACATCCTTTACAAGCATAAGAGGACCTGCCACCTCTTGAATTGTTCTGTATTCTCTTGGCATTAAAAATCCTCCTTTTTGGAAAGGGCTAAGGCAAGCTCGCTTTCAAGCTGTGCAGAAATTTTTTTAAACTGCATATCAATCTCATCTTCAACAACATACTTGAATCTGCCTATTGCCTCACGCACGGGAAGGGCAACCACATCTTCAATACTTGCACCCTTGTCAAGTGCTTCAAGTGATTTGTCGTAGTAACTTATAACAAGTTTCATCATATAGTACTGCTTTTTAAGTGAAGAATAGGTGTCAACCTCATGGAAAGCAAGCTGATGAAGAAAGTCCTCACGAATTGAACGAGCCGCTTCCATCTTAAGTCTGTCCTCGGGGGAAAGGGCATCCATACCAACCAGTTTTACTATTTCGTCAAGGGAGGCCTCATCTGAAAGCAGAGATAAAATTCTGCCCCGTAAAGATGACCATTCACCGTTTACATTGTTATTAAACCATTCACCTAAGGTGTCCGCATAGTTTGAGTAACTGGTAAGCCAGTTAATTGCAGGGAAGTGGCGCTTATATGCAAGGTTAGCATCAAGTCCCCAGAAAACTTTTACAATACGACGTGTTGCCTGGGAAACCGGCTCGGAAATATCGCCGCCGGGAGGAGATACCGCACCGATAACGGAAAGAGCACCCTCTCTCTCATCTGAGCCCAGGGAAATAACCTTGCCCGCTCTCTCGTAGAATTGGGCAAGACGGGAAGCAAGGTAAGCGGGGTAACCCTCTTCACCGGGCATTTCTTCAAGACGACCGGACATTTCACGAAGTGCCTCCGCCCAGCGTGAGGTGGAGTCTGCCATAAGAGCCACGGAGTAGCCCATATCACGAAAATACTCCGCAATGGTAATTCCCGTGTAGATAGATGCCTCACGGGCGGCAACGGGCATATCGGAAGTGTTTGCGATAAGCACCGTTCTTTCCATAAGGGATTTGCCCGTATTGGGGTCAATAAGTTCCGGAAATTCATTCAGAACATCCGTCATTTCGTTTCCACGCTCACCACAGCCGATATAAACAACTATATCTGCCTGAGCCCACTTTGCAAGCTGATGCTGTGTAACGGTTTTACCGCTGCCGAAGGGTCCGGGAATTGCGGCAACACCGCCCTTTGCCAGCGGGAATAGGGAGTCAACAACTCTCTGTCCCGTAACAAGGGGAACATCCGGGGAAATCTTTTGTGTATAGGGTCTGCCCCTGCGAACGGGCCATTTTTGCATTAAAGAAATTTCCTGCTTTTCCCCGTTTTCCAAAAGGATAACACCGATTTTATCGGTAATTTTGAAATCACCCTCGCTAATGCTTTCAACCGTACCGCTCACTGAGGGCGGTACCATAATTTTATGGGAAACTATGTCCGTTTCCTGAACTGTGCCGAGAATGTCCCCTTCCATAACCTTGTCCCCCGACTTTACGCAGGGTACAAAGTGCCAAAGGGCATCTCTGTCAAGGGAAAGAACCTCAATACCACGAGTAAGATTGTTGCCGGTAAGTTCTCTGATTTTAGTAAGAGGTCTTTGAATTCCGTCAAAAATACCCCCTAAAAGACCGGGACCCAACTCAACGCTAAGGGGCTCGTTCGTACTTTCAACCGGCTCGCCCGTTCTGATTCCCGAGGTTTCTTCATAAACCTGAATTGAGGCACGATCACCGTGCATTTCAATAATTTCACCGATAAGTCTGCTGTTGCTCACTCGCACAACATCAAACATATTGGCATCTCTCATTCCGCTTGCAATAACAAGGGGACCTGAAATTTTGGTTATAACACCGGTACTCATATTAAATCATACCTTTCTTAAGACAGTATATCGCTGCCTACTGCCTTTTCAACAAATTTATTTACATTATCAAGACCCATACCCGTGTTGCCACGCACCCCCGGAATGGGAATAATGGCAGGTAGGGGACTTGAAGCATATCTCTCTATTTCTTCCGTAATTTGGGAAGCCAACTGCTCTGTAATATAAATTACACCGTACTGTGAATTAACAAGCCGTCTCAAAGTCTTTGTGGCTTCGGCAGGGTCGATAACGGGGAATATGCTTACACCTATTGAGGCAAAGCCGTAGATAGAGTCTTTATCTCCCATTGCGGCGATTTTAAGCATAAATATCCCTCACTCTCTCCTTGATTATTTCTGCGGGAACTCCGCTGAGTTTTGCGGAAAGAATAATTCTCACATTTTTGTTTTCCGTCAGTTTTGCAAAGTAGTATGCAACTATTGGGCTCGGACCGAAAATTTCATGCTTATATTCCTTTGCCATTTCGGTTATGAGATTGTCACTGAGCATTTCAAGGGAGGTGAACTCCCCGTCTGCCTCTTCGCTCAACCTTTCAAAACCGGCATCTGCCACAATTCTTGAAAGTTTTTCCCCTGAAAAGGCCGCCTCTATGAGCTTATCAATGTCAATTCCCGAGCAGTCGCATACCGCATTTCTTGCGGTTTTCTCGCTTTTACCGGTTAACACACAGCGCCTTACTGTTTTAATGTCACAAACCGCACTTGTCAGTTTGCAAATATCAATAAGCAGTTTGCTCTGTGACTTAACCGCAAACTCTTTGCAGGTAATATTTGCCTGCTTGTCGATTATAAACTCCGCCTCTTGACCGCTTTGCTTTTCCGTTATTGCCTTGTACGCATTTTCCGCACACTCTCGCAAAAAGTCGGGAAGCAGTTCAAAGTCCGCGGTTTTTATTGCCTCTTCAAGAGTTGCCGTATCGCAAAGGCAGGGCTGTGTGAAATAGTCAGAAATTTCATGCTGAGAAAAATGTGCCTTAATTGCCGCTTTAAGATTTGCAAAATCGTTTGACACAATAAGAGCCTCGAGCAAACTCTTGTCGGGTACACTTTCGCTAATGAAATCCCAAACATTCATCATATCAGTTTCGCAAATATCAAGGGTACCGGAGCCCTCTTTTCTGCCCTTATCGGTGAGAAGTCGCAGGGCACTATGGTAATCTTTGGCGGCGATTAGTTGGTCAAAATCACTGCCGGTGAGAAGAGAAAGTTCAACTGCTCTAACCCTTGCCACCCCATAGGCGTATTCAGTTTCGTACATTTCTTCACCGCCGATTATAAAATAATTTTGCTGATTTTCTCTTTGTAGTAATCAGATTTTTCTTCAACAATTGCCTCAAAGGAGCAGTTTACACAGATGTTGCCGTAGTCCAAGATAACACCTGAATTTATATCTGCCTTTTCCTTTGAAAGAGTGCAAGAGGCACCGACTTTTGAAAGAGCCGACTTTAAGTTTTCTTCAAAGTCCTTTGGCAAACGGGACAAATCCCTTTCACTTAAAAATGCCGTACATTCACCCTTTATTGCGTGCTCACTTGCAAGTTTAATAACTGCTGAAAAATAAGTTTTTTCATCAAGTGAATTTAATGCTTCAAGAAGCTTTTCAAGAGTTTCATTAACTGCCTGCACTTTTGCGGTGAGTATAATCTGTCTTGATTTTGAGTTTGCGGAGGAATTTGCCATTGAAATTATACTCTCCGCCTGCTCCTTGGCACTTTGCTCTATTTCTTTACTCTGTTTTTCAGCATCCGCCTTTGCCTCTTCCAGTATTTTTTCACTCTGCTTTTCCGCAGCGGAAAGAATACCATTACATTTTAAGTCGGAGTCATTGGCGATGCTCTCTAAAATCTTTTCGAGACCTGTCATTAAGATTCATCCTCTCAAAATCAGCCGATATGGTTTGAGATGTTCATCATGGCAAGAATGGAGATAAGAAGTGAAAGAACTGCGTATGTTTCAACCATGGCGGCAAAAATAATTGCCTTACCGCTCTCCTCCGGCCTTTTTGCAACAATGCCCACACCCGCAACAGCGGCGTTTGCCTGGCTAAGTGCGGAAATAAGACCGCCGAAAGCCATTGGCATACAAGCAGCAAAATACATAAGACCCTGGGCAACCGTAAGGTCGGGGGTTTCACTTCCCGTAAGACCGATGTTGGTCATAAGAAGGAAGGCAACAAGGAAGCCGTAAAGACCCTGTGTGCCGGGAAGAATTTGAAGAATAAGAACCTTACCGAATTTTGAGGGGTCCTCTGTAACTACCCCTGCTGCTGCTCGACCCACACGGCCAACGCCCATTGCGGAACCGATACTGCCTAAAAGTGCGGCAAGAGCACCGCCGAAGATTGCAATTACTATACCGTAACTCATTTTTTAGTCCTCCTTGATATTGAAGTATTTTGTATTTGATTTTAACGGAGTGAAGCTTCTGCCTCCACCCTCATAAAATTTTGAGAAAAATTCCACATACTGAAGTCTGTTTGTGTGGACGTAAGCGCCTATTAGGTTAATTATCATATTAACCGTGTGGCCAAAAATAAAGACCACAATGAACATTAAAAGTTTTACAACTTTATTTTCAGGGATAGTGCCTAATATATTGATAACCGTTGCTATAACACCGGTACAAAGACCCAGAGCAAGCAGGCGGGAGTAGGACAGAATGTCGCTGAGCCAACCGCTTGCGGTATTATAGAGTCCGTAAAGACCGAGTCCCAGTTTACCGAATATATTTTTACTGTCTCGTCCCGAGGTTAAAACAACCAGTATAAGTCCGGCAAGGGCAAGCCACTTGGACACATTCGCAACTTCGGGAGCAAATGTACCCGCCTTGATTATGTTTGCACCGATGGGAGCAGCCCCGATAACAAGCATATAAACGGGAATACAGTCGCATATTGCACCTATTTTGTTGCCCACCTTCCACATTTTCCAAAAACTGGCACCTACACCGAAGAAAAGGTGAATAACGCCGAACAGGAAAGAAAACAGCAGAAGTTTTGTGGGGTCGTTAACGGGCTCAAACCAAATGGCAATGTTATCTCTGAAAAGGGTGAAGCCCAGGGCTTCATTCCAAACCTCACCTAAATTGGGAATTCCGAAAAACTGGTCAGCCACTCTTGTAACCGCGTCACCGAACCAAGAGCCGAAAAGTGCTCCCCAAAAGACTGTGGCAAGTCCGCAGTAAAAGTATAAATCCACCGTCTTTTTTATGTTGCCTTTGAGTTTATATTTAAGTTTTGCAAAGCCGCAGCCCAACACCATAAGCAGTCCATAGCCCGCATCGGAAAGCATAATTCCAAAAAGCAAATAATAAAAAATCGACATTACAGGGTTGGGGTCAATATCCTCTTTACCCGGCATTGAGTACATTTTTGTAATTGACTCCACGGGAGCCACAAAGGAATTGTTCTCAAACAGTGCAGGGACATCTTCCAACTCTTCAGCAGGTGAACTGAAAACCGCCGCTGTAAATTTTTCTTCAACTTCCTTTTTAAGACTTTCAACCTCCCGTGAGGGAATGAAGCCGGAAAATGCGATAATTTTGTCGCCGATGCTTACTCTCTCAAGAGCGGAGTATCTGTCAAATTTAAGTGAAAAATAGTCAAAAGCAAATTTGATTTCCTCTCGCTTGTCACTGAGTTCTGTTATGTTTTTCTTGGCTTCTTCACTGTCCAGATTTGCTTTTTCAATTTGACTGGTCAACCGGTCATATCTCTCTTTGGGAGGATGCTTCGTAGGGTCTGACGGGTAAGCGAAACCAAGGGAGCGAATTGCCGTTTCCGTTGCTTGTGCATTATCTTTCAAGGCAAGAATGAAAACACAGGAGCGGTCTTTTGTGCGGGAGATAATCTCACACTCGGGCATTTCTGCTTGTTCAAGCAGTTCCGAAAGAGCAATTTCCAACCCCTCTTTAGTGTATTCACCGGGGAATGTGCCTATAAATGCCTTAGTGGACGCCGTGCCCTCATATCTCATAGGCAGGTCAAAGTCAATCCAGGGCTCAATTGCGGTTCGTGAAGCGGTTAGCTTTGCAATGTTTAATTTACTTTCCGCAATTGTCTTTTCGTAGCCGATTATTTTATAGCAAGGGTAGAGAATTTGATCAATTTCTTCTCCCAACTTCTCCGCCTTTTCCTTTTCTAATTCAGGCAGACCTGCCAACATATCCGTAAGTTTAGATTTTTCCGGAACATATTTGTCAAGGATTTTCAATGCTTCCTGCGTTATATCTCTATATTTGCCGATTAAAGACAGAGAACTTTTTGCTTCAAACTCCCTTAACCCTTCAACTTCATCAAGGGCTTTAATTTCAACTACCCCTCTCTTTTGCAGGTAGTCAAGAATACCCTTTGTATCGGCGACATTAGCCACAACCTCCAGGTAGTCCATTTGAACTATTGCCAAGAAAACACCACCTTTCTATGTAGTATTTCTTTAAGTATTAACCTATAATTTCTTTCAAAACAGTGTCGATTGCCTGCCGACTTTTAGAGGTGGCACTTGAAAGAATTTCCTGTGCCTGCTCTTCGGCTTTTTTTGTGGCATCGGCTAAAATTTCCTCAGCCTTTGTTTGAGCAGAACTTTTTATTTTTTTTGCGTTTTCAAGGGCTTTTTCTCTTTCTTGTTCCAAAAGTTTCTTTGCCTTGATATTTGCTTGAGATTTTATCTCTTGTGCCTGCCTGTTTGCATTCTCGGTGGCAAGGACACTTTGTTTTTCTGCCTCAAGAACTTTGTTAATTATTTCACTTGCCATAAAAAGCTCCTTTCCGTTAATTACATTGAAAGTAATTATACACTAAACACCGAGAATGTTCAACATTAAAATAAAAACTTTATAAAATAGGCAAAACTGATGAAAGTAATGTTGATATATTTTTCTGTTTGTAGTAAAATATATCTGCTAATTTTTGAGAGGTGAAAATATGAATTTAATTCTGATCAATATAAGTCAGTTAATTCAAAACAGAGACTGGAACGGCCTTTTACAGCTTTTCCTTTCAAAACTTCCCACCATAGTTGCCGCACTTTTGATTGTTGTGGTGGGTTTTGTGATTTCAAACCTTATAGGTAAACTTTTGATTAAAGCGATGAGATTAAAAGGTGTGGACGCTTCAATTCACAATTTTATAAGAACTATTGTGACAGTTATTTTAAAGTTTGCCGTTATTCTTTCCGCTCTTTCCACTATAGGGGTAGATGTTAATTCCTTTATTGCCGCCTTAGCCGCCGGTGGTTTAACCGCAGGTCTCGGTTTACAGCAAAGTGTTGCCCAGTTTGCCTCGGGTATTCAAATTCTTGTAAATCACCCCTTTAGAAGCGGAGATTACATTGATATCGGCTCGGTGAGCGGTACTGTTCGTGAAATTAAAATAATGCACACGGTTTTGATTACTCCCGACAACAAACGAGTTATCGTTCCCAATTCCACCGTCACAAACAGTAATATTATCAACTTTAACTCGGAAAAAAAGAGAAGATTGGACTTGGTTTTTTCTATTTCCTATTCACAGGATATTGAAAAGGCAAGACAGGCGATTTTGAAGGTTGCCAACGCAGGTGAACTTATTCTTCAAGACCCTCAAACTAAGGTAAATGTTAAAGAACACAGTGCAATCAGAGTAAATCTGATTTGTCTCGCTTGGTGTGAAACCGACAACTATTGGGACGCTTTTTTCTATATGCAAGAAGGGGTTAAAAACGAGTTTGACAAGCAGGGTATAGAGATACCGATGAATCAGCTCGTCTATATTGATGGGGTGAATAAATGACAAATTTGCTTATTCGTCTCTTTGTGAAAGATTATAAGGATACCTCAAAGGAAAGTGTTAGAACTTCCTATGGGATTTTGAGCAGTGCCACAGGTCTTGTTATCAACATACTTTTGTCCTGCTTCAAAATGATTTTCGGTAAACTCATTAACTCAATTTCCGTTTTTGCAGACGGTGTAAATAACCTTTTTGATTCAATTTCAAGCATTATATCTTTGGTGGGTTTTAAAATCAGCGGAAAGCCGGCAGACAAGGAGCATCCTTTCGGCCACGGCAGAATGGAATATGTTTCCGCAATATTACTTGCCTTTTTGATTGTAATAACCGGCTTGAACATCATAGCAGATTCAATTGACAAGTTTCACGAACCCTCTAAAATTGGGTTTAGTGTTCCAACTGTCGCTGTGCTTGTGGTGTCAATTGTTGCAAAACTGTGGATGGCATATTTCAATACAAAAATCGGGAAAGCGATAAACTCTCTTACGGTAGATGCGGTTGTTACCGATTCTTTAGGTGATATTTTAGCTACATCGGGCACTTTAGTTGCGCTTATTGCTTCAAAGTACACAAGTTTTCCCCTTGACGCAGTTATGGGTATAGTTGTGGCACTTGTAATTTTATATGCAGGCATAGATATTATCAAAGGTACCTTAGGTCCGCTTTTGGGAGAGCCACCCAGCAAAGAAATTGTTAATCAATTGGTTGATTTAATTGAGTCTCAAGAGGGGATTATAGGTACTCACGATTTAGTGCTGCACACCTACGGACACTCAAAGATTATGGGTTCAATTCATGCCGAGGTTGACTCAAATATGGACCTTATGACAGGTAATGACCTGATTGACCGCATAGAAGATTTAGTCAAAGAAGAACTTAATATTGATATGGCAATTCATATTGACCCGATTCTCCTAAATGACGAAAAAACGGAGTATTTTAAAGAAAAAGTTAAAAACATTTTAGAGAAAATTTCCTCGGAAATTACCTTCCACGATTTTAGGATAGTTGACGGTCCCACTTGTACAAATTTAATCTTCGATGTGGTTTTGCCATATTGTGTTAAAATGTCCGAACAGGAACTTCGGGACAACATAGAAAAAGCCCTTGAAAAAGAAGAAAAACAGTGCTTTGCGGTTATTAGAGTTGACCGTGAGTACCTGTAATGTGCAAAATACCCAAAGAAACACAGAAAAATTAGGATAAATTTTCTGCTTAAAAGTTCAACATTCCCTTTTCAAAATGAACAAAATATAGTATAATGATAGTCGACAAACAACTATATATGGGAGGTAAGGCATATGAGTGATCCGCAATTCAACACTGAGCCCTTGGGCAAACTGGGAATTCTTCCTTGTAAGGGCTGCGAGCAAATGGCGGAAAAAATCAATTTCTATCTTACAAGGTCAAGAAAGGACAGACCAAACGAGCATTTTGAGGGCTACCAGAAAGAGAGCTATATCATTGATGCGGAGTTTGTTCGTTTCGGCACAGGTGAAGGTAAGTGTGTGGTTAAAGACTCGGTAAGAGGTTACGATCTTTTCATTATTTGTGACCCCTTTAACTATGGAGTTACATACAAAATGTACGGACAGGATCAAAGAATGAGCCCCGATGACCACTATGCAAACCTTAAAAGAGCCCTTTCCGCAGTGGAGGGTAAGGCAAGCAGAATTTCTGTTCTTATGCCCATGCTCTATGAGGGCAGACAGCACAAGCGCACAAGAAGAGAGTCCCTTGACTGTGCAGATATGCTTCGTGAGATATGCTACACCTTCAATGTGGAAAATGTTATTACATTTGATGCCCACGACCAGCGAGTTCAAAACGCTATTCCTCAAAAGGGTTTTGAAAGTGTTCAGCCCTCCTACCAGTTTATCAAGTCCCTTTGCAGAAATGTTCCCGACCTTAAACTTGACAATGACCACATAATGATTGTATCCCCCGATGAGGGCGGTATGAGCAGATGTATTTACCTTGCAACGGTTTTAGGTCTTGAACTGGGCGCCTTCTACAAACTTCGTGACTATTCAAGAGTTGTTGACGGCTCAAATCCCATTCTTCGTCACGAGTTTCTCGGCGACAATATCGGTGGCAAAGATGTTATCGTAGTTGACGATATGATTTCCTCCGGTAACTCTATGATTGAGGTTGCGGAAAAACTTAAAGAAAACGGTGCAAACAGAGTTTTCATCTACTCTTCCTTCGGCCTTTTCTGTAACGGTTATGACAAGTTTGACAAGGCATATAAAAAAGGCACCTTTGACAAAGTGTTTACCACCAACCTTATTTATAATCCCCCTGAACTTCTTGAAAAAGAGTGGTATATAAATATTGATATGTCAAAGTACTGTGCATATATTATAGATACCTTAAATCATGACGAATCCCTCAGCGGTCTGCTTGACCCCAAGGACCGTATCTATGCAAAACTTGCAGAGTACGGATTTGGCCCCTTGGCAAAGTAAATTCTCCTAAAAGCACACTTCGGTGTGCTTTTCTTTTTTTGTTGACAATGGGGAAGGAAAACAATATAATTAAAAGGGAAAATAAAAAATATTTTTTCTTTGCAATAATTTGCACTTCTCAGGTGTGTTATAAGTGAAAGGAGTAGATAAATATGAAAAAAACTACTGTAAAAATCATTTCAATTTCACTGGCAATTCTCGTTCTGGCAATCGCATTGACCGCTTGCGGAGCAAGCAAAAACTGTCAAGAGATAGTGACCTATGACCCAGTGAAAGCAGAAGATGCCTATTACCCCGACGGCGGTTTTGCTGCGGGCAACGGTGCAGATGCAGCAATCGAAGAGTACACACAGCAGGGATATTCAGAAAAAAACACCCCCATTACCGACAAGGTTGAAAACCGAGAGGGTGCTCTCGCAAACGAAGAAAATCGCAAACTGATTCGTGACGGCTCCGCACAGGTGCAAACTAAGGAATTTGACAAATTTGTAACCGAGCTTGAAAAGACAGTCGCTGCCCTCGGCGGTTACCTTGAAAACAGCGACATTCAAAACAATTCCTACTCTGATTTCAGCAACAGATATGCCGAATTCACCGTAAGAGTGCCGGCAGAAAAATTTGACGAATTTTTTGAAAAAGTCGGCTCCCTTGCGTCTCTCACAAACAAAACCTCATCAATTCGTGACATAACTGCCGATTACATTGATGTGGAGAGCAGAATTAAAGCTCTTGAAGCGGAACAAAAATCACTTCTTTCCATTTTGGAAAGAGCCACAAAAATCTCCGATATTATTGAAGTTCAGTCAAGACTTACCGATGTCAATGCACAGCTTGACGCCTTCAATTCAAAACTTCGTTCTTTTGATAATTTAGTGGCATATTCCACGATTATTCTTAGTGTTCAAGAGGTTGAAAGGGTTAGAGAGGAAATAACAAAGCCCACATTTTTCCAGGAAATTAAAAGAGGACTTTCCGACTCTTTTTATGATATTGGGCAGGGCATAAAAAATCTTGCCATTAACTTTATTTCCAATCTTCCTTATATCATCATTTGGGCAATTATCGGTGTGGTAGTGATTGTAATTATTAGAAAAATCATCAAAAAGAGAAAAGCCAAAAAGCAAAGTAATATAAGCAGTTAAGAGGGATTTCTATCGCCAAAAAGCTTTATGGAAGAGAAGCCTTTGACATAGGCTTCTCTGAATATTCCGACACAGTTTACCGTGTTGCTTACCACAACACGGTGAATACCTGTGATGCGCAAGATATTACTCAAGATGTGTTTATGAAACTTCTTGAAACTCCGAGAAGCTTTAACGATGAAGAGCACCTTAAAGCGTGGCTCATAAGAGTTACCATAAACCTTTGCAATAATCTCCATAGGTACAATAAAAAATTCACTAAGCTTGACGAAAACATTCCGGCTCCCGTTCCCCAAGAAAGCTCGGAAGTGCTTTCCCTTGTTTTAGCCCTGCCGGAAAACTATAAAAATGTTATTTATTTACACTACTATGAGGGCTACACCGCAAAGGAAATCGGCGATATTTTAAAAATGAACACAAATACTGTCCTTTCAAATCTTTCAAGGGGCAGAAAAATGCTTAAATCCCAACTTACAGGAGGTTTTGATGGTGAATAAAAATGAATACATCAAGGCCGTTGATGAGATAAAATTAGACGATGCCGCAAGGGAAAAAATCTTGGCAATGGCAAACAGTAAAAAAAAGAGAAACTATAAAACCGTTATTTCCGTTGCCGCCGCCTTTGTTATCATTGTTGCGGTGGCCGCAGTTGCCGTGTTGCCAAAACTCGGTGCAAAGAATAGTGCCGATGCTGAAATAGCAATTGAAGTTGTGGGGGACAGGAAAGAGACGCAAACCACCTCTGAGGAAGCAACCGAAAAACAGCCGACGGCAACAAAAACATCTGTTATCGCACATTTTTCCGTTAAAGAAAGTGACGGCAAGGTTACCCTTGTAAATAACTCCGAAATGCTCTATAGTGTACTAAATAGTTACGGCATAGAAACCACTGTGGATTCTACCGTGTTTGAAGATAGCGATTTAATTATTTCCACCGTTACAATTAACGGAGTAAACCCCACCTTCTTTTCGCAACCAGTTGAGGAAAACGAAAAGGAAATAGTTATCGAAATTTCTCACACCGAAGCTGAAATATTCGTAGAAGGGGGCAATCCCCAACTGCTGATTATTTCTCTTGACAAGGGCTGTGCCGAGGGCAAAAGTATAAAAATAAATTTTCAGTGAGGTACATTATGGCAAAAATTATCGGCGAAAGCATTCCTAACATTCCCTGGCAGGAAAAGCCGGAGGGGTACAGATACCCGGTTTGGAGGTACACAAATAATCCCATTATCACAAGGGATAATCTATTTATGGCAAACTCAATTTTCAACTCTGCTGTCGTTCCCTACGGCGACGGTTTTGCAGGTGTTTTCAGAGCGGATATGATGACGAGAGACCACAAACTTGTTGTGGGTTTCAGTAAAAATGCCATTGACTGGGAGCTTGAAGAAAAGGTGATTTTCCAAGGCTACGACCCCCGTCTTTGTCTCATTGAGGGCAAATATTATCTTTCTTGGGTAAACCTTACTCCACAGGGTACAACCATCGGTATCGCATACACCACAGACTTTAAAGAGTGGGTACAGTGTGAAGATGCCACCTACCCCGTTGCTCGCAACGGCGTGCTTTTCCCGAGAAAAATAAATGACGAGTTTGTTCTTTTGGTGCGCCCCTGCGATAAGGGACACACCCCCTACGGTGATATTTTCCTTCAGCACAGTAAAGACTTAACCTATTGGGGTAAGTACCGCTTTGTTATGAGTCCCGTAAAGAATTGGGAAATGACTAAAATCGGTGCAGGTCCCACCCCCATTGAACTTGACGAGGGTTGGCTCACATTTTACCACGGTGTTCTCACCTCATGTAACGGCTTCACCTACTCAATGGGTGCCGCAATTCTTGACAAAAATGAGCCATGGAAGGTGCTTCACAGAGCGGACAGCTACCTGCTCACCGCCCACGAGCTTTACGAGTGCGTGGGAGATGTTCCCAATGTGGTTTTCCCCTGTGCCGCCCTTGCTGACGCCGACACCGGCAGAATAGCAATTTACTACGGTGCAGCAGACACCAGCGTTGCCCTTGCTTTTACAACGGTTGACGAAACGGTTAAGTTCATTAAAGAACACGACCTGATGAAGAAATAATAGGGTTAAGCATATCGTCTCATAAAACAGCCGTAACGGGGGATTATTATGGATGAAATGTATATAGAAGACCTTATATTTATTGTATCACTCCTTTTTGTGATACCCTCATTTTTAGTTACTTACTTTTGAATATACCTTTACCGTTACCTGTCTGCAAAAAAGAAGAATAAAGAAATACCCGATACCTTTTCAGCTGACGAAATCAAATATAGAAAAGAGGATTTAATCGGTGTATCAATCATTGTCGGCGTTATTTTAGCAATTCCTCTTATCTTTATCTTAATTCTATCGTTACTCCCTGATGAATCTTTTCAGCCGTGAGGTGACTATATGAAAAACAAAAAAATTATCATTACCCTTATCTGCGTTTTTGCTGTTGTTGTCACTGCCTTTTTGGTATACAGTCAAGTTGAGAGCAGACGGACACTTCCTTTTGGAGTATATGCCGCTGAAAATAAAGACGACACCATATTTCCACAGAGAGTAGTGCTAAAAGAAAACAATGAGTTTGTTTTTACTTATTCTTTTCTCAGCAGTTACCTTAACACAGGTAAATATAAGAAAAAGAGCGACACTTTAATTTTGTCAACCGATGACGGTCTATATGAATATGTGTTTCAAATCAAAGGGGACACACTGATATTTAATGCTTCAAAATCCTCCCCAATATCAACCTTTAAGGACGAACAGTCCTTAACCGACGGTGCGGTGTTTAAGTTTACGGGTGAGGCGGAAAATACATTTTCACTGAAAGAGCATTTTAATGAAAAAACCGTAGTTTTAAACCATTATTTTTAATTGCTTTTTCAAAATAATCAAAAACCTCCTGTGACAGTAAATCGTCAAAGGAGGTTTTTTAGGTTGTCATTTTGCTCAAACTATTTATTCCTTTATTGTGCATAGTGAACTATTGAATATAAGGGGCTTTTATGTTAAAATAAAGTGTATTTTATTATTAGTAACGGAGGAACCGATATGGCACATTGCCCAAATTGTAACTACAAATTGAAACTTACGGATTGGCGTCCCAACTGTCCCCAGTGTAATGTTAATCTCGCTTATTTCGGTCAACAAGAAAAACTTCAAGAAGAGGCGGACAAGGCAGAACTCGAGTATGTGCATATCAGAAAAAGGATTGACAGACTTAAGGCCTCCTTTGTAGGACATCCCTTGGCAATCTTAAGAATTTTCCTTTCTCTTTTACCCCTGGGTGCCCTAATGCTTCCCCTTTGCTCGGTTTCATACAGCGGACCCTTTATTGAACAGACCACAAAAACCATCAATGCCGTTTCGGTTGTCAATGCGGTTTCTTCCCTTAATTTTGATGCCCTTTTTACAATGATGGACTCAAAACTCTTGGGTACTGCACTTACAGGGTACTTTGCTTCTCTTGTTTGTTTACTGCTCTCCGCAGTTATGGTTTTAGTTTCGTTAATTGCCCTTATGGCTGCAAACGGCCCCAAAGGTAATATTCGCAATTTTTTCAACAACACTCTCGCTATCGCTTTAGCCTGTGCCGCTCCCTTTTTCTTTATGAAGTTTGCCAACGGCACAGCAAATGTGTTTCCCGACTTTTTCTCAGCTAAGTTGGAAGTTGGTGTTTTTGTTTATATCGGTGCCATTGTTATTCTTCTTGTGCTGAATGTGGTTATTGCCAAGAAAAAGATTCCCGTTCAGTATAAACAATGTTATATTGGCGGGATTCCCTATGAAGAATATATTCAAATGGTGGAAGCCGGTGTTTCAATGGATGAAATCCACGCTAAAATGGATGTTATCCTTGCGGAAAAGGAAGCCAAAAGACTCAAAGAAGTGGCAAGAAAGGCCGCCGAAAAGAAAGCGAGAGAAGAAGAACTTCTCCGTAAAAATAAGAAATAAAAGATTAAAGACGGTTCAAATGGAACCGTCTTTCTTTATGCCTACTTAATTAAGTCGTTAAAGAGTTTGTAGTTTGCTTTCTCCGCTTTAAGATCTCCGTTTTGAATTTTCTTTATGGTTTCAACAATTTTGTCATTTATGGGAGTGGGAACGCCGTGCTTTTTTCCAAAGTCACAAACAACACCGTTAATTGCATCAATTTCACAGGGCTTGCCCTTTTTAATGTCCTGAAGCATTGAGGGCTCAATAAGGCGATGCTTTTTCATGGCAATGGGAAGCAGGAAAGTACCGAAGGCTCTTTTAACAGGATTATTGTAGTAGAAAAGCCCTACAATGTTTTTGCCCTGTACGGGAGCAAATTCCGCCCCGGCGGCGTGACCCACATCAATACATTCCTTCATACAGCGAATGGCAATCTGTTTGCCCTGTTTATCCTCGAAAACATCACCGAATACACCCCCGGCAACGGTGCCCAGACCTGAAAAGGTGGCATTGATTAGAAGTTTTGACCAGCGGGCGCCCATAAGATTACTTTCTTCGTGAACCGGGCACATAAGTTCCAGCAAATCCTTAACCATTTTGAACTGTTTATCTGTAATTCCCGGCATTTTCCCCATATGGAATGAAAGGGAATCCACCGCACTGGTAAGTTCACAAACACCCGGCTCAATCAAAGCGGCACCCCATTCAACCGCACAGCCCATAGTGTGCTCGGCTCCCACAATTTCAGCAATACCCGGCTCGGGAATTCCGTTTTGAAGTGTAACTATAACTCCGTCATCATTAAGAAAATCCTTAAGCATGGTAACAACTTCTTTGTTGTAAAGCTGTTTTGTCAGAAGCACAATAACATCGTACTTCCCCTGCATTTCATCGGGAGTAATCGCCTTTACCGGAACGGTTAAATCAACGGTACCCGTAATTTTTGCACCCTTTTCGTTAAGAGCCGCAACATGCTGTTTGTTACGGTTAATAAGGTCAATCTCAACCCCGTGTTTTGTTATGAATGCACCTAAAACGGTACCCAAAGAACCTGCACCGTAAATTGCATATCTGCCCATAATATTGCTCCTTTTTGCTTATTTGATCTTAAATTTATTCAGATATTCCTTTTGCTCACTGCTGATTCTGTAGCTTTCCCTTGCTTTTGAAATTGTTTTGTTGTGCACCCAATTTTCAAGGGAATAATTTTCAATATATGTAACCGTTTCCTCCCACCGCTTTGCAAGGGCGGTGGCAAAAAACCAGGCAACCATCATTTTAAGGTAATAGTCCTCACCTTTAACACTTGCCGCTAAATTAAGATATTCCTTCTTAAAATCCTCATCCAAAAAATGTGTCATAAGCATTTTCAAACCGAAACGAGCGGTATAGGTTTCACCTGAGTTTGACCACTTGTAAATTTTTGAAATCAGCTTATCTTTGTTATTCTTAAAAACCTTTGGGGAAATGCTGTCACAAACTGCCCAATTGTCAACAAAGGGCAAAAACTTTTCAAGGGTTTCCACACATTTATCATAGTCATTTATATTTTCAATAATGAGTCCGTGAAGCATATTTTCTTCAAAATATTTGTGTGGCAACTCCCTCAAAAAGTTCTGATAATTACCCTCTTTGTGAAGCGTTTTAGCAAGAACACGAGTTTCGGGTACCCTTACTCCGATAATGCTTTCTCGAGGCACACCGGGGTTGAGTTTTGCGCTGAAGTCCCCGTATTCTTGATCCTGAAGAGCAAATAATTTCTTTTGAATTTCAGTCATACTGTCACCTCTCGGTGCTGGTGGGGGGTGGCTGAATTATTGAAAAAATAAAGTCCTTATTTCGAGCTAAAAGTTCTCTCGTTTCGTCATACAAAAATGTAACATAGGTGTTGGGCATAGCCTCAACGCCCTTTGCATCCATTCCGAAATTCCTCGCAAGAAAAACGGAGCGGTAAAGGTGATATCTCTGGGTAACTACCAAGATTTTGTTGAACCCATAGACCTTTGCTGCACGGTACATACTTTCATAGGTGGAAAAACCGAAATTGTCCGAAATTATGGCATCTTCGGGTACCCCCTCGTCTATGAGATAATTTTTCATTACCCCAACTTCATTATAGTGCTTACCGCTGTTGTCACCGCTAACCAAGATTTTCTTGCACTTGCCGTTTTTGTAAAGCTCCACACCCCTGTCAAGGCGATCTTTAAGCATATCGCTGGGTATTCCGCCTCTGACCGAACAGCCTAAAATCAATGCACAGTCAAAATCAATTTCTGCATCTTCACTTTTAATTATGTGCCTTCTTCCGGAGAAAATCACATAAAAATTTATCATAACGGCAATTGCCCCCGCCAAAAGACAAGCAATCAGCAGGGTGCAGAAACATTTTTTAATTATATTTGCAAGGGTATTCAGCATTTTAATTGTACTTGGGGAGGTAGTCGCCGTGAGCATCAATAAGATCATCAACCATCTTTTTGATGGTGTCAATGTCAAGTTCACTGCCGGTGTGTGGATCAAGCATGGCCGCCTGGTAAATGTGATCTTTTTTAAGTGTGCGAGCCGCCTCAATGGTAATGAGTTGAACATTGATGTTTGTCATATTCATAGCGGCACACTGCACGGGAAGGGGACCTACATGGCAGGGCTGAACACCATAGCCGTTAACAAGACAGGGCACCTCAACACAGGCCTCTGCGGGAAGGTTTGAAATAATGTGGTCGGTGTTAAGCACATTTCCGCCGATTTGGTAGGGCTTGGAAACAACGATTGCCTCCATAATGTGAGAGGCATACTCACCGCTTCTCTTGTGCTCTTTAACGCCCTTTTCAAGCAGTTCTTGATACTCCTTTTTCCAGCCGGCAATCTGTTCTACACAGCGACGGGGATATTCATCAAGGGGAATGTTGTATCTTTCAATTAGTTCGGGGTACTTGCTCTTAATGTAAAACATGTTGTACTCTGCATTATGCTCACTTGACTCGGTGCAGTAGTAACCGAAATTTTTGATATAATCAAAGCGAACCTTGTCATTGAATTTCGGGTCTGCAAGTTTTTCGTCAACACGCTTTTTTATTTCCGGGTAAAGGTCATTGCCGTCCTTGTCTTGAAGCACAAGAAGCCAGCCCATGTGGTTAATACCTGCAATAAGTTCTTTCCTGCCTTCAAGCTTGTCCTCCATACCAACCTTGTATAAAAGGTCCTTCGAACAGCCCTGAACGGAGTGACAAAGACCAACGGTTTTTACACCGGTATATCTCTGCATATAGCCGGAAAGCATAGCCATTGGGTTAGTGTAGTTTAAGAAAAGTGCATCGGGGCAAACCTCTTCCATATCCCTTGCAAAGTCGGCAAGAACGGGAATGGTTCTAAGGGTTCTCATAATACCGCCGATGCCCAGGGTGTCAGCAATTGTTTGACGAAGACCGTACTTTTTGGGAACTTCAAAGTCAATAATGGTACAGGGGTCATAGAGTCCAACCTGAATTGCATTGATAACAAAGCTTGCTCCGCGAAGAGCTTCTTTTCTGTTTTCAACACCCAGATAGGTTTCAATCTTGCCGTAACCACCCATAGTTTTTCTCATTGCCTCAAGAATGGTTCTGCTCTCTTCAAGACGTCCGCTGTCAATGTCATAAAGAGCAAAAACGCTGTCACGAAGAGCTTCGGTACACATACAGTCACCGATAACATTTCTTGCAAAAACGGTGCTGCCTGCACCCATAAATGTGATTTTCATAGAGATATCCCCTTTGCTTTTTTATTTAACACATAAATTATAAGAACAAACAGACATAAAGTCAAGAAAAATAACAAAAATTACAAAATAATTAAATACTTATGTTTTTGTTGCAACAAAAATTGAATTATGCTACACTAATGAACAAATTTTGCAAAATGCAAACAATTCGGACAGAGATGTTTTGGATGGCATCGTAACTGTTACTATATTTTATGGAGATTGGATATGGCTAAAAGAATTGAAGAAGTAACACCTGATTTTACTTTTGATGCTCTTACCGATATTACTCCGGAAGACATTCGTGAAATGGGTGCAAAGGCAGTTGCAGTTGACCTTGACGGTACAGCTACTTATGTTGGCTCTTTCAACATTTCAGCCCGTGTAAGAACATGGGCATATATGATGAGAAGCGCAGGTATTCCCGTTATCATCGTTTCAAACACACTAACCTTTAGAGCAGTTCATCTTTCAAAGAAGATGGGCAATGTTCCATTTGTAGGCTTTGCACTGAAGCCGGATGACAGAGCACTTCGTATGGCAAGCGAAAAACTTGGTATTGACAAGGAACATATTGCTATGATAGGTGATAAAATCTCCACCGACATTATGGCAGCCAAAACTTCGGGAGCCATTAGCGTTAAGGTTAACTCCCTTAAGAGAGAAGATTTCGGCGGATTTAAAAAGATTAGTGCAATCCTCTCTGCGGTCATATAATTTAACTGTTTTGAGCACCTTGAAAGAGGTGCTCTTTTTTGCGAAAAATCAGAAACAATTTGTTGATTTTTCGCTTGTTTTATTGTATAATACTCTTTGAGAAAAATAAGAAAGGAGGAATATCGTGGGAAAACTCAGTGTAATTACCGGTGGAAGAGGGTATGTTGGCTTTGCTCTCGTAAAGGAACTTGAAGAAAGAGGAGAAAAAATACGCCTTCTGCTTCGTTCAGATAGCGATGATTTTGACGGAATTGAATGTGAAAAATTTATGGGTGACATCACAGACCTTGACCAGCTTCGTGAAGCTTTCAAGGGTGCCGACACGGTTTACCACATAGCGGGTCTTGTGGATATTACAGACGACAGAGCGGATCTTCTTTGGCAGGTGAATGTGGAGGGCACAAAAAATGTTGTTACCGCCTGCAAAGAGTGTGGTGTAAAAACCCTCATTTACTGTTCCTCCGTTGATGCTATAGATGTTGCCCGTTTCGGTGACGGCATCATTACCGAGATTTCAAAGTTTGTGCCGGAAAATTTAGAGGGCACCTATGCAAAAACAAAGGCGAGCGCAACCAAATATGTTCTTGAAAATGCAGGTGATGATTTAAAGGTTTGTGTTGTTCACCCCAGTTGCTGTATCGGTCCCTATGACAACAACGGTAATTCAATCATCTGCTCGCTAATCAGAGTATTTGCAAACGGGCTTTTCTCGTTTTCTCCGGACTTCGGCGGCTACAATTTTGTGGATGTTCGTGATGTGGCAATAGGTATGGCTAATGCCGTAGAAAAGGGCAGAAACGGTGAATGTTATTTGCTCACGGGTTGGGGACACACCCTTGCGGAATTTTTTGAGGCAATTTGTGAAATTGCAGGTCACAATCCTCCAAAGATCAAGGTCTACAAGAAATTTTTACAGGCAGTTCTTCCCTCTTTGGAGTTGTTCTTTGATATTTTTAATATTCCTCCCGCAATTAACAGTTATTCGTTGAGAAAAATTTGTGAAAATTATAACTTTTCCTTTGAAAAGGCACACAGGGAACTGGGCTATTACCCAAGACCTTTTATGACATCTCTAAAAGATACAGTTAAATGGGTTGAGGAAAGGGAACAGGAAAAAAAGGACGAAGAAAAGTTCGAAAAAGAAAAGGAATGGTCAAGGAAATTCCACGAAATTTTCAAATCATCCCAGAAATAAAGTCAAGGCAGGTAGTTTTCTACCTGCCTTTTCGGTTTGAAATTTCACTTAACAATTATCCACTCTAACCGTATATTTTTTTAAAGCACTTTACAATTTGTAAAAATGTGGTATAATAAATTAACATTTTTATTGGAGGGAGTACAATATGAAAAAATTCGCAAAAATTATTGCTCTTGTTTTAGTTCTTGCTCTTACCCTTACACTTTGTGCCTGTGGCGGCGGTACGGAAAACCCAGAAACACAGTCCACCGACATTAGCACCGAACCGGTTAAAAGAGAGGTGCTTATTATGGGCACAAATGCAGCTTTCCCGCCCTACGAGTATTACGAAGGTGACACAGAAACCATTATCGGCATTGACGCCGAGGTTGGCGCTCTCATAGCGGAAAAACTCGGTATGGACTTCGAAATTAAAGATATGGATTTTGGCGGTATTGTTTCAGCGGTTCAAAACGGCGTTGTTACCATCGGTATGGCAGGTATGACAGTAAACGAAGATAGACTTGAGTCCGTAAACTTCTCCACACCCTATGCAAAGGGTGTTCAGGTTGTTATTGTTAAGGAAGGCTCAGACATCGTTTCCCTTGACAACCTTGAGGGCAAGAAAATCGGTGTACAGGAAGCCACCACAGGTGACTTCTATGCAACAGACGATTACGGCGAAGAGAATATTAAGAGATACCCCAACGGTGCAGCTGCAGTTGCCGCACTTCAAAGCGGTATCGTAAATGCGGTTATCATTGACAACGAGCCGGCTAAGGCATTTGTTGAGGCAAATGAAGGTCTTAAAATCCTTGACACGGAGTATGCAAACGAGGATTATGCCATTGCGGTTGCCAAGGAAAACACCGAACTTCTTGAAAAAATTAACACTGCCCTTGCAGAACTCAAGGCTGATGGCACAATAGATGCCATTGTTAGCAAGTATATTCCCGCATAGTTAAACTTATTTGAAGAAAGGGGCTGAAAAGTCAGCCCCTTTCAAACTATTCACCGAAAGGCAGACTTAGACATGAGAGATGATAAAATGTCTAACAAGTTAACAGCGTTTCTTGCGATAATAGTTGCTTTGGCACTATTGGCAAGTTTTGCCTTCCCTGCATTCGCTTCGGCAAAAACGGCAGGGGAGGAAAAGGGCTTTTTCACAGAGTTCAAAGATGACTTTTACAGAGTTATGATAAAAAATGACAACTACAAACATATTACAAGCGGTCTTTGGGTGACAATTAAAATCACCGTTGCCGCGTTGATAATCGGTCTTTTCCTCGGCTTTGTGGTTGCCATTATCCGCTCAACCCATGACAAAACGGGAAAACTCAAACTGTTAAATGGAATTTGTAAACTCTATTTAACGGTTTTCAGAGGCACCCCCGTTATAGTTCAGCTTCTTATCATTTACTACCTTTGGCTGGGCAGGGCGGGTGTCCACGAAAACATTGCCGCTATTATCGCCTTTGGAATTAACTCCGGTGCCTATGTTGCGGAAATTGTTCGTTCCGGCATTATGTCCATTGATAACGGACAATTTGAAGCGGGCAGAAGTTTGGGCTTTACTTATTATCAAACTATGGTATATATAATTTTGCCCCAGGCACTTAAAAATGTCCTTCCCACTTTGGCAAATGAATTTATCGTACTTCTCAAAGAAACCTCCGTTGCCTCCTTCATTGCGGTTAAAGATATGATGAAGGGTGCAAATGCTCTGGTTGGCTTCACCTATAATATGAACATACCATATATCACGGTAGCCCTGATTTACCTTGTGTTGGTGCTTGTTCTTCAAAAGGGTGTAAGCATTCTTGAAAGGAGGCTTCGCAGCAGTGACCACTGATAATGTACTTATTAAAGTTACCGATTTACGGAAAAACTTCGGTGACCTCGAAGTGTTAAAGGGAATAAATACGGAAATTAAAGAAGGAGAAGTGGTTGTGGTTATCGGGCCCTCCGGTTCGGGCAAATCAACATTTCTCCGTTGCCTTAACAGGTTGGAAGAGCCCACAGGGGGAAAAATTGAACTTGACGGCATAGATATTACTGACAAAAAGGTAAATATCAATAAATACCGTGAAAAAATGGGAATGGTTTTCCAGCAGTTCAATCTTTTCAACAATTTAAAAATTATAGACAACATTTCCATTGCCCCCATAAAACTGGGACTTATGAAAAAATCCGAAGCTTATAAAAAAGCCTATGAACTGCTTGAAAGGGTAGGGCTTACAGACAAGGCAAAGGTTTACCCCGCACAGCTTTCCGGTGGTCAGAAGCAGCGAGTTGCCATTGTTCGTGCATTGGCGATGAACCCCGAGGTTATGCTTTTTGACGAGCCCACATCAGCCCTTGACCCGGAAATGGTGGGGGAGGTTTTAGATGTTATGAAGGAACTTGCCCAAAGCGGTATGACCATGGTGGTTGTTACCCACGAAATGGGTTTTGCAAAAGAGGTGGGTTCACGGGTAATCTTTATGGACGAAGGAAAGATTTTGGAGGAAAATGAGCCTAACGAATTCTTTGCAAACCCAAAGCATCCCAGACTTCAAGATTTCCTTTCAAAAGTTCTTATATGATTGTTTTGACCGAGAGAGAGTTTTCTCTCGGTTTTTTGTTGACAATCAAAACCACTGTGATATAATAAAATCATCTTAATTAAGGGGAATGAATATGAAAAGAATTATCTCAATTTTACTGGTAACAGTTATGTTTTTTTCCTGCACAGTGTTAGCAACCGCCTACTCCGACGGCACTCTCACCCAAGAGCAGTGGGATGCCCGCTATGACAGTTTAAAGGATGAAAACACCCTACCCACACTGAATGTGGGAGCAACTGAGGGGTCTGTTTCCCTTTGCTGGCACGCCCCCCTTGATACCGAGGCGAAGGTGCAAGTAAGCAAAAATGAAAATTTTGAAAATGCAAAAATTTTCAACGGCGAAACCACCGAATCGGAAAATGAAGAGCAGGTTGTTTGCCGTGTAACCATTGACGGACTTGAAGAAAATACGGAATACTTTTATCGCTGGAACACAGGGGAAAACTATAGTGATCCCCGCAGTTTTAAGACAAAATCCTTTACTAACCACAAGGCACTTGTTATAGGTGACATTCAAATAGGCGGACAAACTGACTCCACAGAAAAGCAAAGCCAAGACGGTTTCACTTGGAACAATGTTCTTGCCACGGCTTTGAAGGCAAATCCCGATGTTGCCTATCTGCTTTCCCCCGGTGACAACACCTCCACAGGTAAGCAGGCGAGTGAATGGCAAACGCTTTTAATGGCAAAGAATATACCTGAAATTCCCATTGCCCTTGCCATCGGGAACCACGACAAAAAGGGCTTTACCTACAACTATTTTACCAATATGCCCAACGAATATTACGGCGAGCATTTTGAAGGTCTTGACAGAGATTTCTATTTTGTTTACGGCGACACCCTCTATCTATTCTTTGATGCCACCAGTGGCTCTGCCAAAGACCATATGGCAGTGGCACAAAAGGCGATTAAAGAGTACCCGGACACCAAATGGAGAATCGGAGTTATGCACCAGGCACTGTTCGGCCCCAGTTATGGTGCCCTTGACCCGGAAACAATGATTTTGTTAAATGCCGTCTTTACACCGATTTTTGATAACTGCGATTTGGATTTAGTGCTTACGGGACATGCCCATCAGCAGGGCAGAAGCCATTTCCTTTATCAAAGTTCCGTTATCTCACAGGCGAAAATCGGCAAAACCTACACGGATCCCCTCGGCACAATTTACCTTAACAGTAACGCAATTTGTGACCACACAAGCGCACCGCTTAAAAACCATTTCACCGCATACCATTTCGTTGAAAACGATGTTACCGCCTACACTACATTAGAGTTTGTTGACGATGAAATGAGAGTGAAAACTTTCCGTGGGGACAACAACGAATTGCTTGATTACATAACCATTAAAAAGACAAAGGTTGACCATAAAGATTCATCAATTCTTAAGACCATCCAAAGATTTCTTTACAAAATTGTGGAACTTCTCGGTCTTGCCTATATGAGAATAGACGCAGTAGTTGTTGAAATGCGAGGCGGCCATTTTTAATTTTAATTAAATTACCACAAACAAACCCCGAGATCCTCCTCGGGGTTTATAATATCAAAAAAGAGAACCCTTGACATACAAAGGTTCTCCGCTGTTCCATAAGGAAAAATTTTTATCTTTTTGAAAATTGGGGAGCACGACGGGCACCCTTGAGACCGTACTTCTTTCTTTCTTTCATACGAGGGTCTCTTGTAAGGAAGCCGGCTTTCTTAAGTGCGGGACGAAGGTTTTCGTCATACTGAAGAAGTGCACGGGAAATGCCGTGACGAATTGCGCCTGCCTGACCGGTAACGCCGCCGCCTGCAACACGGCAGATAACATCAACCTTTTCCAATGTCTCTGTAAGAGTGAGAGGCTGACGAACAATAAGTTTAAGTGTTTCAAGACCGAAATAATTGTCAATGTCTCTGTCATTTATAGTGATTTTACCTGTACCCGGATAAACACGAACACGGGCAACAGAACTCTTTCTACGGCCTGTGCCATAGGAATAATTTGATTCGTACATTATTTATTGCCTCCCTTTCTTAAAATTCCCAAGCTTCGGGTTTCTGTGCAGCGTGGGGATGTGTGTCACCCTTTACACAGCGAAGACGGGTAAGAGCTTTGCGGCCGATTACCGTGTCGGGAATCATACCCTTAACAGCCTTCATCATGGCAAACTCGGGTTTTGTTTTCATAAGTGTTTCGTAGTTAACTTCCTTGAGGTTGCCGATATAGCCGGAATGACGATAATACTTCTTTTGTTCAAGCTTTTTGCCTGTGAGAACTGCTTTCTCACAGTTGAGAATGATTACATGATCACCGCAGTCAACATGGGGAGCAAATGTTGGCTTGTTCTTGCCACGAAGAAGTGTGGCGGCTTCAACAGCAACTTTGCCCATGGGCTTGCCGGCTGCGTCAATCACATACCATTTGCGGGTTATTTCCTCCGCTTTAGGCATATAGGTAGACATAATATTTCCTCCGAAAAATTTTTTAATGCCTGCCTATATTATCACAAGAGCAACCGCTTGTCAATAGAAAATTTCACTAAATTTAATTTATATTTCAATATCTCTCAAATACTCTTTAATACTCACTTTATCATAGCATTTGCTCAATTGCCATTTTTAAAATAATTGTTACAATATTGAGATTATTTTTCTAAATAATCAATAAAAACCGAAATTTCAAGGATAAAGCGCCTTGAAAGGGAAAAGTTTTTGCAAAAAAGAGTTGACAAAGCAGTCAGTTCATAATATAATGAACGAGCGCTTTACGCAAGTGGCAAGTGGCGGCATAGCTCAGTGGCTAGAGCAACCGGTTCATACCCGGTAGGTCGTGGGTTCAAATCCAACTGCCGCTACCATATGGCCCGGTGGTCAAGCGGCTAATACACCGCCCTTTCACGGCGATAACACGAGTTCGATGCTCGTCCGGGTCACCAGAAACCCCGTATGCTTCGGCATACGGGGCTTTTGATTT
>CAYFRJ010000017.1:0-32446 GCA_964345625.1 uncultured Clostridium sp.
AACAAAACCAACCCCAAAGCCAACCACTTCTACTACCACAACGAAGCCCACAACGGAGTCAACAACAGAAAGTTCCGGTACTTCGGAGAACTCGAGTACATCCCAAACCTCAAGCACATCGGAAACCTCCGGCACATCTCAAACTTCAAGTACTTCGGGAACCTCCAGCACATCGGAAACCTCCAGCACATCCCAAACATCAAGTACTTCACAAACCTCAAGCACCTCTGAAAGTTCAAGTGTAAATTCCTAAAATAAAAAACAAACACCCCAATTTGGTTGGGGTGTTTACTCTTCAAAAGTTATAAGCCAATCAAAAAGCCGATGGAAAACCATCGGCAAATTTTTATTTCTGCACTTTTTTATTTACACCGTTAAAGCCCACAGTTTCCTGATGAAGTGCAATTTTGTCAATTACACCTAAAATCACATCAAAGCCGGTTTCGAGGGTTTCAACCTCAAATCTTTCGGGAACATCTCTAAAGGTGTGGTAATAATATGTGAGCATAGGGTTCTGTGCGGCAAAGGTAACGGATTTAATGCCTGCCTTTGTCATGGGCGTTGAGTCACAGCCACCAACGGGGTTATGAATACAGCCCTCGGTTTTGCTCTCAATTTCCAGTTCCTTGAAGGTGTCCTTAAACATCTTTTCAAGGTCTGTGTCAAAGCGTGTAAACTGCCAGTCGTCTTTAATAACAACTTCAAAATAGTCCTTGTCTGCAATTGAGTCAATGTTAATGTTATATGCGTTTTCAAGAAGACCGTCATTTTTATGGTCCTTTGTAAACTGAATTGAGCCCCGCAGACCTGCCTCCTCCGAACCGCAGTTAAAGTCAATAATTCTGCAATTTTTCGGCATTTTATCCGGGTTTTCCTTGAAATACTTAATTATCTGGTAGCTGAGGGCACAGCCGGTGGCATTGTCCATAGCACCCCTTGAAGCATTCTCTTCACTTGGGTCTCCCCACATAATAACAAACCAAGAACCGAAGGCGGTAACAGCAGGTAAAAATGCCATAATCCTGTAGAAAACATTAAACCATTTTGAATCAAAAATATCTATTGCCCAGGGCACCTCAAGTTCTAAACCCGCAAAAAACAAAACAGCCATAAAGATTGAGATTAAGCAAATTGCAAAAACGCAAACCGCACCGAAACCAACTTTTGCATAGACTTTAATCAGTCCTAAAATCGGCTTATCTCTGTAATTGTAAGTGTTTTCCGAATGTTTCCAGTTCCAAGAGGTGTCGGTGTGTCCGGAAAGAATTATTGTATAGTCATATTTTCCGTCTTCGGGAAGAAGTTCACCGTAAACATTTTGGGAAATTTTTTGCTTAAAGAATAAATCAAACCATGTGTTGTAGAGGAACACACAGCCCACAAGCCAAATGAGCATAAGGGCGGCAAACACTCCAAGGGCATACCAAAGGGAGGTAAGGTCCCTTGCCACAAAGGCCAAAACCGAAAGGATAAATCCTGCCCAGCCCGCATAGGGAAGTCCGCCGATACCCGAACGGGGAGAAACGGCAAATTCCTCTTTTACACTTTTAATTCCGATTTCCTCAAGCTTTTCACCCATATAGTGGGCAAATTTTCTTTCACCCTCCGAGCCGGGTAAACGAGAGCCGATTTCATTTGCGGCATGCTCCACAATTTCGTATGCATCCTGTGCATATTTCTTTGAATCTGTTTTCATTTTATTCTCCCTTTACATTTATATTTGGGTTAAACTGCGGCATAAGCTGTAGTTTAAAAAGGTTTGCCTTATGTTTTTTGTCAATAATTTCTTTCTTTTCAAGGTCATCAATTTCGCCGGTACGAATATATCTGTCAAGTTCAGCGTAGGTAAAGCCTAAATTGTCCTCGTCAGTTTTACCGCAAAGCCCATCGGCGGGTACCTTGTCAATAAGCACGGCGGGAAGCCCCAGCACTCTGCCGATTTCCTTAACCTCCTGCACCGTTAAGTGACAAAGGGGTGAAAAATCCCCCGCAGCGTCTCCGTAGCGAGTGGAATAACCCACCCAATCCTCTGAAAGGTTACCGGTATTAACCACCCTGCCGTTGTGACACTGGGAAACGGCATAGAGGGTTGTCATTCTCACCCTGGGGGGAATGTTAATAATTGCCTGAGTTGAAAGTTCTAAAGGAATAGACTTTTTAAGTGCTTCAACGCAGGGCTTAATATCTACTGTGATTTTCCTAATTCCAAGTGTGTCGCAGAGCAGATGTGCCATATCAATATCCCCCTGCTCACCGCAGGGCATAAGCACACCGATAACTCGCTCCTTACCCAGAGCCTCCACACAAAGGGCAGCGGCAACGCTGGAGTCCTTGCCTCCGGAAACTCCCACAACGGCATTACAGTCCTTGCCGTTGTTTTCAAAAAAATCCTTTATCCAAGCGACACAATCATTTTTGACTTTTACTGCATCAAACATATTGTCACCCTATTTTATTTTCTCAACCACCTCACCGCAGGTGGGTTTAATATTGTCAATAAATTCCTGAACTGCACTTGCCGTGGGCATAGCCGCAGAGCAGGAGTGGGCAGAAACCAGCATAGAAGCACTTGCTGTTGCAAACTCAAGTGCCTTTGCGATATCCTTGCCCTGAAGAAGTGAATAAATGAAGGCACTTGCATAGCCGTCACCTCCACCGAAGCCCTTAAGAAGTTTAACGGGGAAGGGTTTTACCTTGTATGCGGAGCCGTCATTTATGTAGGCAACGGAGCCCTCTTTACCGTGTTTAATAATAACAATCTTATTGCCGTAGGAAAACCAGCGGGCGGCACTTTCCTCGTCACTTGCACAAACTCCCTCAACCGCTTCCATTAGGTCAAATTCCTCCCTTGAGCCAAGAATAATGTCGGAATTTTTAGCGGCGATGGAGTAGTAAATGGAAATTTCATCTGTACTTTTCCAGGTGTAACTTCTGTAGTCAATGTCAAAAATAACAACTACGCCGTTCTTTTTAGCAAGGAATATAGTTTTTAATGCTGCCTCCCTTGAGGGGGAAGTACAAAGTGCGGTACCTGAAATAACAACCGCCTTTGCCTGTTTAATATATTCCTCATCAACATCATCGGTACAAACCTGAAGGTCTGCAACGCCTTCACGGTACATAAGTATGCTGGACTGTGTGGGTGAAAGAATTTCCGTAAATGTAAGTCCCAAATTTTCACCGTTTTCACATCTGAAAACATGAGAAACATCAATTCCGTCATTCTTGAAGTAATTTTCAACATAATCACCGAATTGGTCATCTGAAACCCTGGCGATGAAACCGCATTTTGCACCCAGACGAGCAAGACCTACCGCAATGTTTGCAGGGGAGCCACCAACATATTTGTTGAAGTTACTGCTCTCACTAAGTGGCATATTCATATCCGTGGGGTTAAAGTCGATTGCTATACGACCAATGGGAATAACATCAAGCTTCTTCGTGTTGTCAAATTTAATAATACTCATTTTAATTCCTCCCGGCACAGCCGAATATTTCTATATGTTTAATCGCATTTTCATAGGCACCCCGTACCTGCGCTTCCTGCAGGTCATAATACCCGGAAATTTTATTTTCCAAATAGGCATTTTTAACGCTTTCCTGAACGGAGTCAAAGGTAGCGGTTGCTATGTTAATTTTATGTATTCCAAGGGAAATGCACCTTTTAAAGTCCTCGGGGGTTATTCCCGTTCCTCCGTGAAGAACAAGGGGCACCTGCACCAAATCGGCACACTGCTTTAATATATCAAATCGCAAATTCGGTGCCTGCTTATAGTTCCCGTGGGCATTACCTATGGAAATTGCCAAGGCATCCACCTTTGTCTTGTTATAAAACTCAAGGGCTTGAGCAGGGGAAGTCCAGTTAATGGCAATGTCCTCACTGCCGTCTTCACTGCCCCCCACACAGCCGATTTCACCCTCACAGTCGGCACCGTACTCTTTGGCAAGACGATTTACCTTTGCGGTAATCTCACAGTTTTCTTCAAAGGGTAAATGTGAGCCGTCAAACATTACACTTGTAAAACCCAGCTCAAGTGCCTGGGTGATTTTTTCTTCCGTTTTGCCGTGGTCAAAGTGAACTGCAACGGGCATTGTTGAGTTTTTTGCCGCAGCCACCATAAGGGGGCCGATTATTTCAAGGGGTGACTGCTTAAGTCGAACTTCTGCTATTTGCAATATTGCAGGGCTTTGGGTTTCCTCAACCGCCCTTAAAACTCCCAGCACCATTTCCATATTTGCCACACTGAAGGAGCCCACGGCATAGCCCTGTTTTTGTGCTTTTTTGAGCAGGGTGCCCATATTAACCAAAGGCATCTTTTTTCACCTTCCTATTGTAAACTACAGAACAAACAAAACTTGTCAGGGGAAGGGTGAGAAGCATTCCCAAACTGCCCACCAATGCCTGTAAAATCTCTGCAACGATTATTTCTTTATTTATAACCTGCTGTATGTTTGAATGGTATGCCACAAATAAAAGTACACTTGTCAAAGAAGAACCGATATAGGCAAGAATTAAAGTGTTGGCCATTGTTCCCATCATATCTCCACCGATGGTAAAACCGGAGCACATAAGGTCCTTTTGAGAGATATCAGGGGATTTTTCCTTAAGTTCATAAAGTGAGGAGGAAATTGACATTGCCACATCCATTACCGCACCCATGGCACCCACAATAATCATTGCAAAGATTATTGCTTTAAGGTTTATGGGGTTGTTGGGATAGAGCTGATAAAGATAAATTGACTCCTCTTCCAAAAGTCCCGTCATATTCAAAAACAGGTTCATTATAACTGTAATTAAACCTGCACTTGCCACTCCGCAAAGACAGCCGACGGCGGCACAAAGGGCTTTTCTGTTAAATCCGCTGACTATTGAAAGAGTCATAACTATTACATAAACACAAACTAAAATCGCCCACAAATAAATGTTTTTGCCGTTTAATATTGCGGGAATCAGCACCATAAAAATGCTGATGCAAGTCAAGATTAAAGAGATTAGTGTTTTAACTCCCTGACTTTTTGAAAACAGCACTATCAAGGCACAGAAAAGAACGGCGAGCCACAAAAGGGGAGTTATTCTTATGTAATCTCCAAAGAAAAATTGTGTTTCATTTCCTTGGGTGTATGCCTCAATTAAAATTTTATCGTTTTGCTCAACACTTTTTGGGCTAAAAAAGTATGAGGTGTCTATTTCCTGAATTACAGAAACGGTTTTTCCTCTGTTTTCACCGCTTAAAACCAATGCTGTAAAGTGAATTAGCTTTACAGTAGTCTCTCCGGTGGCGCTCACATTGTTTTCCTCTGTTACACGAATTACCTTTGCTCTTATGGAAGAACCCTGCATTTCACCTTTAAAAACACCGGAATCATCTGTTGCAAGAAAGTAACCGAGAAAGAGAATTACTATGCTGAGTACAAGGGCTGTAATCAGTTGAATGTTTTCCTTTTTCATTTTATCTTTGTACTCTGCCGGAGCCGTCTCCACCGGCTAATTTCTCAACCTCTGACACACTCACTCTGTTAAAGTCACCCTCAACAGAGTGCTTTAGAGCAGATGCGGCAACGGCAAAATCAATGGCACTTTGGCAGTCTTTTCCACTGAGAAGTGAATAAATAAGACCCGCACCGAATGAGTCCCCTCCACCCACTCTGTCAACAATATGAAGGGGATACTCCTTTGAAAAGTAACAGTTTTCACCGTCAAAGAGCATAGCTGCCCAGTTGTTGTCACTTGCTGAAATGGAAGTTCTTAAAGTGATGGCAACCTTTTCAAAGCCGAATTTATCATAAAGCTGTTTTGCAACGGACTTATAGGAATTTTTATCAAGCTTACCGCCGTAAATGTCGGTGTTTTCCGCTTCAATTCCAAAGACATCCTTTGCATCTTCTTCGTTTGAAATGCAAACATCAACATATTTACAAAGGCGAGTCATTGCTTGCCTTGCCTGCTCTCTTGTCCAAAGTTTGCCTCTGTAATTAAGATCGCAAGAAATTTTTACACCCTTGGTCTTTGCAGCAACACAGGCCTGTTCACAAATTTTAACCAAATTTTCTCCAAGTGCCGGGGTAATCCCCGTAAAATGGAACCAATCCGCACCCTCAAAAATGCTGTCCCAGTCGAAGTCCTCCGGGGAAGCCAGCTGAATTGCGGAATATGCTCTGTCATAAATGCAAACACTACCTCTTTGGGAAGCACCCTTTTCAAGGTAATAAATTCCCACGCGCTCTCCGCCTCTGACAATTTTACTTGTGTCAACTCCGAAATATCTCAGAGAATTAACCGCTCCTTGACCTATGGCGTGTTTGGGAAGTTTTGTAACATAAACGCAGTCCATACCGTAATTGGCAAGGGATACCGCCACATTTGCTTCTCCGCCGCCGAAGGTTGCTTGAAGCTGGTCGTCTTGAAAAAATCTCATATAGCCGTTGGGTGCAAGGCGAAGCATAATTTCGCCGAAGGTAACAATTTTAGCCATTTCCTCTTACCTCCTTAACGATCTCGACTGATTTTTTGCAAAGGTCAATAATTTCGTCCCACTTTTGGTTATCTATTAAATCTGCCGTCACCATATAGGAGCCACCGCAGGCGGCAATAACGGGGCAGGAAAGATATTCACCTAAATTTTTAAGGGAAATTCCCCCTGTGGGCATAACCTTAAACATGGGGAAAGGAGCGCTCATAGCTTTAATTTTGGCAAGACCGCCGCTTTGCTCCGCAGGGAAAAATTTGAGCACATCAAGACCCAATCTATAGGCGGTGTGGTAGTCCGTTGGAGTGGTACAGCCGGGATAAACGGGAACATTTTTGCTTTGGCAGTACTTTACTATTTCCTCGTCAAGTCCCGGTGTTACAATGAACTTTGCCCCCGCCTCAAGTGCCTCATCCACTTGAGACACGGAAAGAACGGTGCCGGCTCCCACAAGCATTTGGGGAACATTTTCACTTATAAGTTTAATCGCTTTAGCCGCACCCTTTGCTCTAAAGGTAACCTCTGCCACGGGAATTCCGCCCTCCACAAGGGCATTTGCAAGGGCAATTGAATCCCTTTCCGGGTTATTGAGTTTAATTACCGGCACAACACCTATTGACATTATTTTTTCTGAAATTGGGTTCATAATTATTCCCCTTTCCCTTTATATGCCTTTTCACAGGCCTCAAAAAGTCCGTTAATGTATGCGGCACCGAGGGCTCTGTCATAAAGACCGTAGCCGGGTTTACCCTCTTCTCCCCAAATCATTCTGCCGTGGTCAGGCCTTACATAGCCGTCAAAGCCTGTTTCTGCAAGGGCTTTTGTAACTTCGTACATATCAATACTGCCACAGTCCGAAATATGTCCGCTTTCTTTAAAGCTTCCGTCTTCCAAAACTAAAATATTTCTCATATGCATAAATGCAATTCTGTCCATTGCACTGTATTTACGCACCATTGCCACCACATCGTTAGTTGTGGCACAGCCCAGGGAACCAATACAAAAACAAAGGGAGTTTGCGGGGGAGTCAACAATGGCAAGCATTCTGTCAAGGTTTGCTTCGTTTGTAATTATTCTGGGCAAACCGAAAATGGGGTAAGGGGGGTCATCGGGGTGAATAGCCATTTTAACCCCACATTCCTCTGCCACGGGAACTACTTTTTTAAGGAATTTTTCAAGGTTTTTCCAAAGTCCTTCTTCACCGATTTCACCATAAGCGTTTATCAGTTCACGAACCTCATCTTGAGTATAGCTTGAATCCCAACCGGGAAGATGAATGTCATCTTTTAAGGGGTCAAGACCTTTCATTTGCTCCCAATACATAACAAGACTTGTGGAGCCGTCAGCCGCCTTCTGGTCAAGCTGGGTACGAGTCCAGTCAAAAACAGGCATAAAGTTGTAGGTAACGCACTTAATGCCGTACTTTGCACAGCGACGCACATTTTCGCAATAAACCTCAAGGAGCTTGTCAACTTCGCCCCTGCCAAGTTTGATATCTTCATGAACGGGAATTGACTCCACCACATCAAAAACAAGGCCGTTTTCGTCACACTGTGTCTTCATTTTTGCAATACTTTCCTCGGGCCAAACCTCCCCGGGTTTAACATCATAAACCGCACTCACTATGCTGCGCATATTGGGAATTTGGCGAATATATTCAAGTGGGATGGGGTCGGTTTCACCGTACCAACGAAATGACATTTTCATTAAAACTTCCTCCTGTTCAGCAGAATTCAACAATTTCACGCATATATTATAACATCATTGGTTTTTAATATCAATTAAAATATGACAAAAATAAAAAAGCACAGACAGAGTTAACTGCCTGTGCTTCTTGTTAAACCTATTTTGCCTTAAACTGAGATTTAATAATGTGTAAAATCGCCTTTGTACCTCTGGTAATGTACTTAGGTATGTTGCCGTCAATTCCGTTTAAAATCGGGTTTCTTGTACTGGTCTTTTCTCCGGTTTTCACGGACTTTTCAAAGGTGACATTTTCTCCCGTAAACTGGGAAACTTCTGCATTCTCGGGAGCCGTCACAACACAGCCGTCTGCAAAGGAAAGAAGAATTTTTTGATTCTTTTCATTTGGCTCATTGCCTTCAAAAAAGTGAAGAGCAAGAAGGGGCATGTTGGAAACGCTGTTATATGCGGGGCCAATGGACTTACCCTGGGTAGCAATTAGAGTATAAACATTAAAAATCTCGCTGTCGCTTCTGCTCCAATGGTTTCTTTGCGCTCCGTAATATGTTCCGAAGGGGTTCATTTTAACAGTTCCGTTTTTGAAAAGTCGCATGGGACAATGGGCCATAGAGTTAAGTACTTGGCGACAGTTTGCCACCACAAGGCCCATATTTTCATCTGCGAGACCCACAATGCCGGCGGTTAAATGGTTGTTAAAGGAGTCTATGACATCGTTTTTAGGGTTGCTTCTTTCAAAATCGCCAACCATATAGGAAGAAATATCCTCCATAAAGTTACGCTTTATTACCCTTCTTTCACCCCTTAAATACGGAGTTATTTCAAAGGGAACCGCCTCAGTCCACTTCATATCCGTATATCTGCCGAGAGTGGAGTTTTCCGTTGAAATGGAGTCGTTTTCAAGGGTGTAGGGGTACTTAACGAAGGGGCGCACAAATATCATATCATACTGTGCGAAGGTGAAGAAATCATAGAAAAACTCACCGCCGGTAATTTGATCCGGAAGAGAAATTTTACCGCTGACTCTTATGCAGTTTCCGTTTCCGTGACAGGGAATATATTTTACATTCGTCACCTTAAAGTAATACTTTTTTTCATCGTAGGTAATATAACTTTCTATGAAATTTCTGTCCCCAACCTGCTTGGAATTGAAATATACCCTTGAAATCCCCGCAGATGAAAATGTCATTTTATGACTGGGAGTAGAGAGTTCAAACAGCTCCTTTTCTTCTGCCTTTTCTTTGGCAAATTCAACCTCAATTACATATTTTTTCTTAATCCTCTTGAAAGAAATGAGCGCAAATACCGAGTCATTATCATTGGGCAAAATGAAAAAGTCCTTTACATCTTCCCCTTTGATAATAATTTCTTTTTCGAAAGATTTTACACTTAATTGACACACTTGAAAGGTTGAATCAGTAGTGTTATAAACAGTAATTTCCTGTGTTTTGGGTAAATTCTCCGTTTCTTTTTCTATCACTTTATCTGCAAGTTCGTTTGCGGTTTTTTCCCTTTGAATGTTCAAAACCGGGGTAGCAAGACCAAAGTGAGTAGTAGAAAGAAGAAGTACTCTTTCTTTGAATGAGGGAGACAACTTATCACTTTTTGCGGTAACCTTTGACATTGCTCTGCCTCTTTCGAGGGCAGTCCAAACTTTTCTGTTATAGGGCTTTTCACTCCAGGAGGCATAGCCCGTGAAGTTGCCGTCGGCAGTGTCGTGGTTAAAAGTGATTTCACCCACCGCTTCGTGATTTTTAAGGTATCCGCCCGGTGTGTCAAACACAACGAAATCAAGGTCACTCACTTCCTTAACAAGACCGTGAATTCCATCCAAGTTGGCTATTCTGTTACCGATAATGGGAATATCTAAACTCTCCCAAAAGGCTGCGTCTGCATCCATATTTACAAAAAGGAACATATCTTTGTTTATTTCCCCGCTAACTTGCTTTTTACGAAGTTCCTTCACCCAGTTTCGCAGACAGCCTGCGTCACAAACATCCGCATTAGAATATGTGGGTATAATGAGCATTGACTCATCTTCGTAGGTAAATTTAACAGGGTTAAAGGCCTGCTCGTCCGGTAGGGGAGGAATAAGAGTTCTGAAGGCATCAAAGGGAATGCAGGAATAGTAAAGACACACCGCCTTAACACCGCACTTGTTGTATAGCGACACTTGAGAAGGGGTAAACATAACCTCCTGTGGACGAACGATTTTTTCACATTCTCCGAAAATATCCATAAGTCCGCTACCCTCGGGGTTCGTTACCGCAAGGTCAATTGAGGCACAAAACTCATCCTCGGTCATAGCACTCAAAGCACCGTTTGAGTAGCCCATTATAATATTTTCGTCTCCGTATTTTTTTACCCTTTCCTTCATCCCCTCAATGATATGTGGGGCGTATTCAGGCAAAATCTTTTCAAGGGAAAAGAAATTTTCCGTGTCCCAAGTACCCTTAACGGGAATCCCCTGTTCATTAAGGTCGTTAAGAACTGAGATTATCTTTTCAATAATTCTTATGTCGGAGCCGAAGCCCAGTGAATCGTTGGTGTCGCCACGATAGGAGTGATAGCAGTTCACGTGAAAGCCGAAGGCAATATGAATTTTATTTTCTCTACTCAATTAAATACCTCCAAATTATTCTATGTTAAGTTCTTCTTTCTTTTCTTCTCTAAGGGCTCTCATTTCGCAAAGTTCTGCGTAAATTCTTTCTTTATTTTTGCCTGTGTAGTTGTCAAAAAGGAAAATAACCGCAGGTAAAATATTTCCTATAACACCGCAAAGAGTGGCTGCTGTGTAAATTCCCCGAAGGGTGCTTGTTGTTTGTATGGGTTTCACATCACTTCCCGGGTCTTTGGATTTATAACCGATAAGACCAAGAATGAGGTTATAAAGATTTGTCTTAATAAGTGAGTTTGCTTTACCAACAATGTTTTGCCCCGCACTGATAAGACCGTCACTTCTTAAATGGTCACCGTATTTCTTTACCGCATACCATTCCATATAGTCTGTTGAGTCCGCAACAATAATCCTTCTTGCAGCACCTTGAGCCGCATTGGGAACACCCGCAAAGCCAATGCAAAGGCCGATTAAATATTTTTTCTTTCTAAGGGAATTAAGATCCGCCTTAATGTTGAAACTTGACATTATAACATAGAAGAGACTTGTATAAAGGTACCCGCCGGAAAGCATTGCACGGGCAGAAATCGCTTTACCCACATAGGGAACCGCTAAAAGTCCTATGTAGGAAAGCACACCGCTGACTGCATCAAAAACCGCTTTCAGCTTGTGGTCTCCGAGGCAGTCATCATAAATGTAGGGGAGAAGACGATAGGTCATCTGCCTTATGTTGTCCAAAACGGTGGAGAGCATAAGAATAACAAAAGGTCTGTTGTGAAGCAGGGCACCAAGCATTCTTCTGTCAAATTTTATCTTTTCCGCCTGTGCTTTTCTTTGAGAATTTATATACTCATTTTCCGCCCAAGCCGCCCTTTCCCGAATAGTCAAATAAGGGGCATACATAACAGAAACACCTATTATGCAAAAAACAAGGGCGACAAAGAAATAAAGCCATTTTTGTCTGTTTACATCGTCACTCATACCCACAACTATGGGAATAACAGAGCCGGGGAACATTGAACCCATAGTTGCGGCAATCGCCTCGAAGGTGAAGAATTTTTTTCTGTCCGCAGGGTCCGAAACCATTTTAAGTGCAAGGGCATTAAGAGCAATGTCATAAAATGTGTCCACAACAGAAAATGCAAGAGAAAAAAACAGGGTATAAATAAAATTATAGAATGCGTTTGTTGTGGGAACTATAAACAAAAGCATTGAGGTAATTGAAAAGGGAATAGGGGCATACTTTAAGATGGTGAAAATATGGCTCCTTTTACCGGGTTTTGCCGGCATATCCACCATTGCACCTGCTATAGGGGGTACAAAGAAGCCTAAAATCGTGCTGACATTTCCCTTAACTGTGAGCATTGTGTTGTCAAGTCCCATATGATTACGGTTAAACTTATCCCCGTATGTGTCAACACTGTCTTGCCCCATTACGTTACCGAAAATACCTCCGGCAAAGCCAAGTTGCTCCTTGTTGGAAATTGAATTGTTGTCAAGGTACACACTTTTAATTTTGAGAAGTCGCTGTTTAATAGACATTTTCTCACCCTTTAATCAGATTTATACTACTTCTACTTCCACACTGCAACAGGATTCGGTTGAAACAACAACTCTGTATTCCCCGTTAAGTTTGGAAAGAGGAATACGGGTTTTACCTTCTGCAGTTCCCTTTTCAATTTCTTTGTTGTTACTATCATAAATAGAATATTTCACGCTCTCTTCACTGTCATAATAAGTGTTAATTCCAACGGGGTTTAGAACCAAGAACTTATCTGTGCCGTCGGCTTTAAACTTGACAGTTTTGTCAAAAAAACAAATGTTATTAAACCCAAGCACTGCAGGGGCATTTACTTTTTCCTTTTTGGTAACAGCTTTGTCATATTCCTTCAATACAGTATATTTACACTGCGAAATACCGCTGCCATTTTTTACAATTATGGCATAGTTTCCTTTTGTTAGGAAAAACTTTCTTGATATCCACTCCGTGAAATGAATATCAGCTTCAGCATAGGTGGCGTTTTCTATGCCATACACAACAAAGTCCACATCATATTCTGGAATTACCGCTTCCGTGCAGAAAATTTCAACAAGAGAGTCCTTTTCCAGTTTGAAAGAGTAAATTGATTCTTTTTCTGCATTCACCTGTGCACAGGCAAGAACATTTTCCTCAAGTGCAACTGCCAAACCGGTTTCGGGTGAAAATGCCCAGGAAAAGTTTGCTTGCTCAATGGTCTTTTCCGTTTCCGGGAAAGTTATAACTGCATAATATTCCCCGATTTCAAAGTCAAAACCCTCAAGCATACCTTCATGAACTTCCACATCTTCATATATCAATTTTTTGCCTGAACTATAAAAGTTCGCCTTTGCAGTGGGAAAAGTTTCAATTGTTATATATTCGGTGGCATCAAATACCCTGAGCTTAAATCTGCCCTTTTGAGGAACAGAAAAAGAAAATTTGTAACTGTCAAAGTCCTCAATGGGGACAATCTGTTCAATCACTATCGGCTCAACTGACAAATCTTTGCTTATTTCCAAATAATTAGAATGTTTTTTCCCGCAGGAAGAAAGTATAAGTAAAACAGAAACAAGAAAAATGATTACAATGCTTATTTTTTTCAAATCTTATCACCTCTTAAGGACTGATAAATCAGCCCACAGTATTTGTTATATAAACGGTGTAGTCCACACCATCACCTGGGTATTTATACTCTACGGTGAGGTCTTTGTTCGAATACAGTGAGAAATTTTCCCAATGACTTGGTGAAATTTCAAGGTTATAGGGAACTGTGTAGGTACTTGTGGAAAGTTCTTCGACTCCATAAAGAACAATAACCTTGACTGTCCTCATGGGGTTTTCATCCCAGCCGTCTTTGAAGCCGTAGTCATCAATATTTACACCATACTCAAAATCAACGGTGTATTCGGTTTCTGTACCCTGGTTCCATACAATTTTAACAACGGTAAGGTCACTCTTTCTCACTTCGTAAAGGGGAAGAGCGGAAATGTCATCGGGGTTAGAGTAATAATCAACTATTCTGAACCTGTAAAGGTCACCGTCCTCTTCAACATATTCAATCTTGCCTAAGTCAAACATATAGCTTATTGCATTTTCTCTGTAAGAGGAGTTTTCGCTTCCAGTTTCGGAGTAAGGGTACACATTTGCTACATAGTGGGCATCGGTATATTCTACTGTTAAGTCATCATAGCCGAAATAATAGTCGGGTTCGTCAAACTCTTTGTAAAACCCGTTTGAGATATAAACATCATTCCAAATATATCTGTACCACTCATTGACGAGGTAATTGTTTGCCTTATAGTGAGAACCCTTAACACTGCCGTATTTTTCAAGAATTGTGCTTAATTTGTTTGCTTCAATCAAAGCCTCAATGTCAAAGCCGGCGTTTGACGGTTCCTGTGATTCATACTCCGGTAAAAGCGCCTTTACAAGGGAGTAGGGGAACTGGGCTGTTGCCTGGGCATAGTTTGAGAAAAAGTACCTGAAAAGCTCCTTGAAATCGTTGTCCTTGTCATAAACCTCGACACTGATCATACTTTTTTCGGGAACTGTGTTTTCATCGGCGACTCCGTTGTAATTTTCCGGATATGTTACATTAAATTCAAAATTACCGAATGCACTTTTGTAGTTTTCCAAATATTCGGGGAATTTATATATTGTTTTTCCCTTAAGAGTTTCCGTTATGATTGAGCCCGAGGAGATTCTGTCCGTAAGGTCATGGGGACCGAGTCCCGGTCTCAATGCTTTTTGAATACCGTCAACTTGCTGCTGAGTTAAGTAATCTTTGCCTCCGGCTAATTGCTGACGAGCGCAGTACCAGCCGAGAATGTCCTGCATACATGCAACCTGATTAAGCACCTCAATGTCATTAACATATCTTATGCCGATAGTGGTTGCGATGACAAGTTCCTTTGTTGCCTGTTCAAATTTAGAAACTTCATTATCTGTGGCTTTAGTGGTAGATGTTTCCTCATTGTCCGTATTATCTCTGCAGGCAGTGAAGGACAAAAGAATGAGTATTGCCAATAAAAACGCCATAAATTTTTTCATAACCGACTCTCCTTTTAGGTTTTATTATTTAAACTTCGGTGCTGCAAGAATTCCTGCGGGACGAAGTTCATATTCATATTTCCAACTGTCACCTTCACTTCTCCAGGCTCCGGGACCGTGCCATTTTACCGATACATCCATCAAGTGAAGGGGGCCGAAGGTGTTATAGCGGTGGGTGTGAAGTTTTAGTTCTACCTTATGACGACCCCTTGAAAGACCGTTTACGGTAAGAGTATAGGGAGGATAAATAATGTCTCCCCTTTCCTTGCCGTCAATTCTTACGGCTACAACCGCACCACGGTAACTGGGCACTTGAATGCTGAGAGTGTCATCCTCCGATTCGGCACACAATTTATAGGTAATATTTCCGCCATAGAAGGGGAAGCCCTGTGTGGTAATATCTCCAAATCTTATGTGACCGGGCATTTCAACGATTTTTGCACTTTGTCCGTCTAAAACAACACCGAAATCACCCAGAACAAATACATTTTCCGTGTTTGTGGTTTCTCCCAAGGGAATGGTAATTTCTAAGGTATTAGTGCCTTTCTTTATATTGCCCAAAGAGATTTTATCAATCTTTATGTCAACATACCAGCCGATTTTTTTAACCTCAATTTCCTCACCGTTAAATACGATTTTTGCTTTGTCGGAATCTTCAAGGGCCAAATGAGCACCTTCATATTCAATTTCACTTTCAAAGTCAAAGAAAAGGGTAAGAGTATGGGGCGCCTCTACCTTTCCAAGCACCCAGGGCTGACAAACTGTTCCGCCTCGTTGAGCAAGTCCCACAATGTCCCTTGCCTTATTGTCAAGGCGTAAAATTTCTTCTTTTTCATGGATTTCTCCGCCGTTAATGCTGTACATCGCCATATCAAGCACAAGGACATTTTCTTCATCAAGGTAGTAGTTGTCCGTTGCACCAAGTTCGTCCGGCACACTTTCAATCTCTGTCATATCGGGGAAAGTTTTTAGTTCTTTACTTTCTTTTTTGCCCTCAATGAGCTTAAAGAGCACACTGTCATAGGCGAACATTTCTTTGCTGATAACAGTATTGCCGTTTTTGTAGGAAACCGTTGCAGGGTAAATTTCCCCGTTCTGGGTGTCCCAAATCTCTGCTGTATATTCACCTTTGACTGCAATTCTTAAATCCTGAGCATCGCAAGAGTCAATGTAATCGGGTTCACGGTTTTGGGCAACAAAGAGCCAAGAGCAGTCATTGTCCTTACGAAGCTGATAAACATAAGAGTAGGCAAGTTCACCGTTGGATTTTCTGATGGTAAGAGTTCTGTTTTCATCAAGTGCGGTAAGAAGGGCACCTGTGCTGATATCAATACATTCACTTTCAAGCCAAAGTTTTTTACCCTTGTCCGAAATTACCGCATCACAGTATTTCGGAGCACTTCCCATGAATATCAGTTTACCACCGTCATTTTTGAACTGAGTTAGGCGTTCAACCGTACTGCTTCTCAAGGTTTCACAGGCGGGTACCACAACTGCATCGTAACTCATTTCACCCACATTTAAGGGCGCAGAGCCCTTTTCACAAAGGGAGGGAAGAAGGGCTTCAGAAATAAAGTCAAAGTCAATACTGCCCTCAATTAACCATTTAATTGTATTTTGAAAATTTTCTTCCATAGTCCTGCGAATCATCTGGGTTTTATCGTTTGGACCGAAATTGAGCCAGAAACTTTCAATTGGGTGAATTACAGCCACCTTAACCACGGGTTTACCCCTTGTCAGAGCAGTATTAAGGCGTGAAAAGTGATCCTCAACAAGGTGATATTTTTCATACCAGGGGCTTTGGTAACTTATGGAAGCGGGGTAATCTCTTTTCGCTTCACCCTGCATTGCGTACCAGCTTAAATGGGGCACTCTCACCGTAACACCGAGAGCCGCCTGCCAGTCTCCGCTGAACTTATATGTTCTGAAATCACAGCTCCAGGAGGTAACTCCGTAAAGTTCGCTGAGCATACCCTCTTTACCGTACTGGTGTACCACACTTTGGCACTGCTTTGCGGTGGAAAATTCTCTGCTGTTACAAAGAATATCAATGCCGGGAAGCCCGTAATAACCATAGCCCCGCATTGCTTCACTTACACAAATTGTCTGTGATTCAAGACTTTCCTCCGCCATCATATGGCCTGTGAGGGAAATTTTATTTTCATCGCACCATTCACCGATTGTTTTAGAAAAGGCATCGGTAAACATATCGGCGATTAAATCATGATAATAATATCTGTGGGGAGTATGGTTTTCTTCACGGGTTTGCCAAATGATTTCGGGCAAATGCTTAAACACATCCACCCCATATTTCTTTTTGTATTCATCGGGGAATGCACCTGTCCAGGGCATTTTTATAACACATTCGGTGTCAAAGGAATTGGGGATTTTTTGCTTTCCTCTAACCTGGGGTTCGTCTGTGAAAATTGCGGGAATAACTTTATCAAATTGGTGAGCGCAGCACTCCTTATATCTTTCGTGTGTAACCTTAACAAACTCCTTAATTGCTTCGGGGTTAAGGGTATCAACATAGGTTTGGTTATTGAACCAAGAGGAGGGAGAGTCAACACATAAAAGCACATACCACTTTGTGCCCTCTGCCTTGTCATCCTTGCTGATTTGATTATATGACTTCAAATAGCCCTCACTGTCAAGTACTATATCATAGCAGGTGAGTAGTTCAATTCCGTCATCATTTTCCGGATCTTCTGCCTTTTCATTATGTTCTTTCACGAGTTTTTCATAGTCTGTGGTAAAAGCGATTGTTCTTATGCGGTACTCGTGATTTTTAGTTACAAAACCACCCGCCGCACCGGAGGCCCAGCGATCCTCATCATAGAGCCAAGCAAGCATCTCTTCCTTTTCCGCCTTATCAACGCAGGCACAAATCAACTCCATAAACTCATCACTCAGGTACTCGTTTTCAAGCCCCGTTCTCACATGCATATGGAAACCGCCAAGACCCATTCTTTTGAAAATGTCGATTTGTCGGCAAAGCTCCTGCTTTTCAAGGTAAGAGTTCCATGCCCAGAAGGGAGTTCCCCTGTATTCAGAGGTGGGGTTTTTGAAAAGTTTTTGTTCTAAAGTGGTTTCACTGTTCTTTTTATAAAGCATAGTTGTCTCCTCTGATTGATTATGAAAATTTTATTTTATTTATTTTCGTTCTGCAAAGACAAGTGCCGTCTTCTTCACCGCCACAGCAGTATGAAATAAGCATTTCATTTTCACTTAAAAACATAATTGCCGGGTAGCAAAAGCCTTTATTTTTATCGGTTTCAAGTTTTGTGAGTTCTCCGAAGTTTACCCCGTCCTCACTTCTTGCAATAACAAGGGGATTTCTCCCCCCCGTTATCCAACGACGGTTTTGGGTGAGTCTGCCGTTGTAGTTGGGAACAGGGTTCCATACACTGTAAAAAAATCCGTCAAACTCATTTTTAATAATCAGCATAGGGGAGTCGGGACCTGAAAAATTTGAAGCAACGGGAGCACTCCAGTTTATAAGATCTTTAGAGGTTGACTCAAAATGAAAACCTCTGTCTGTACGAAAATAGGCATAGTAGTAATTGGGCTTAATTTCAATTACCCCCGGTTCCTGAATACCTGTTCTTGAAAAACCGGGTCTCGGCATTTTAAACTTACAAAGACTTTCAAATTCCCTGCAATTTTCGTCTTTAGAAATATAGAACTCCGCAGTGCCGAAATATTCCGCATATTCCTCTCCGAAGGGTTTCTTTTTAATCTTGTGAACCGCAAGGGGAAGAATTACTCTGCCGTCTGACAAAAGACATATTCGAGAGTTGTTAACAACATAATAAATTCCCTCTTTGCACTCCACACAGCGCTCCGCTTCGCCGAAGGAAAGTTCATCTTTTTTGGCTCTGCGAAGAAACACAGCACTCTGTCTTCCGAATTTAGCAAGGTAAAAAAGGCAAAGTTCACCGTTTGAAAGTCGCTTTAGAGAAACGCTCATGATGTTTTTTACATCGTGTTCGCTTGCCGGCACAATAGGTTTTTCCAGTGGTTCAAAACTTTCACCGTTATCCTTTGATACATAGCCGTAAATGTCGCAGCGGGCGTCATCGTGGGAGGAGTCTCCCGAATATCGGGAATAAGCAAATAAAATCGAGCCGTCCTTAAGGCGAGCAAAATCACCTTCGGAATTTCTTGGATTATTTTCTGTCGGCGGTAAATCCAGCACCGTTTTTTTGTCTGAAATTTTAATGGAATTTATCAAAACCACCCCAATTATCACATATAAGCAAATTATATCACATTGTAAGTTAAAATACTATTGAAATAAGTAAACAAAATGTAGTTGTTTTTTTAGTACAAAATGAAAAAAGGATCGTCTTTCAACGATCCTTTAAAGTTAAATGATTACGGTTCTTCAATGGGCTCAATTGTCTCATTTTTTGTAAAAAGCATTTCCTTAATGTGCTCAAAAATCATTTTAATCATATCCCAAATCAATTGGAAGAAATTTTTATGTTTAAGGGTATAGCCGTAATCCTCCTGTGTTTGGGGATAAATTCTGTCATTTAAATTTTCATCATCACCGGTATAAACCATAAATTGCGGGAATTTTTCATTTGTGTGAACATTCATTTCACCGTTGCTTCTGAAGAGTGTGTATATGAGTTCATCCACCACATAGGGAAAACTGTTGTGAATGAGATTTTTTATGTACCAGGTGTTGTCCCTTGCAAGGGCATTTGAAGCATCAATACAGCCGTCGGGGGAAAGGTATTTTTCATTTTCCGCATCCTTAACACTCTTAATGTGCTTTTTGGAAAGAGTTTCCCCAATGGGAGCACAAATTGTGCCGGGAGCCTGCTGCACACAGGAAATAATTTGGTCGCTGCTGGCATGACATTCCTTCATAACCGGGTAAACCTGAAGACCGTATTTTGAAATGAAACTAACATTAACACCTTCGCTTTGCATCTTCCTGTACATCCACTTGAGTTTAACGCCCACATTGTAGTAATAATCGTCTGTCTTCTCAATAAGTCCTGCGTACTCCTCCTCAACACCCTTGAAAATGAAATCCCTTGCCTCTAAATACACTTCAGGGGAAACCATTGACCAGTAACCCGGGGTACTGCCGAAGCAGGCCAACAAACAGCTGGGTATTACATACTTTCCAACCTTCTGGGCAGTCATATTGAAGTATGCCATAGTCAAGTCAAGGGCATAGGTTTTGTTAGCTTGACTTATGATATTTTTAAGGAACCTGTAGAGAAACTCCTCACCCAACTCTTGGGTAGCAATAAAGTCAACTCCGTCTTCATCAAAGTAAAGCTGTCCCGTAAACACAGAGTTGTTGATTTCAGTACCGAATACCGTGGGGTTATAGAGTACAACATCTTCCACATTTTCCCAGCCGTATTTGGCAAAGTATGCAGAAAGTACAACAGTACCCATACATCTTGCAAGAAACTTTACTTTACTGTGACCGGTCTTTTCTTTGATAATTTCAACATACTCGTGAAGTTGGTCGGCACTCACAAGGGGAGAAACTCTGCAATCATAGTGAAAGTCAAACTTATAAAGTTCATCACTGCAGCCCTTAGGGGTTGTAATGTCGAAGGTTGCTCTATGGTCGGGGTAAACAGTGTCGTTTAGGTAGTTGTCGTCATAGCCTATGCCGGAATTGTTTGGAACCTCACCGTTCTTGTCTAAAGTATAACCTTCAAAAACCTTTTCTATATGTCCGAGAAAAGCCACTCTGAACTCTTCAAAATTATCTGTCTTATAGCCCTTGTAGTAGATAGGAACAAGTTCCTTAATGGCAGGTTTGAGATAACCATCGGGAAGATAGGGAAGTTCTATGTTATTACTGTTATCTCTTAAGTCCTTTTCAATATAAATGCTTGTTCTGCCTCTGACATAAATGATGGGGGTTTCATCACATTCACAGGTGGTTTGAGCACTGACAAATGCAGGGACAGCAGTCAGTACCAAAATGACCATACAGAGGAAAACACTAAACACCTTTTTCATATCTATACTCCTTTAGACAAACAATTTTTTCTCAAGCCAAGCTCTCATTCTCCGACTCTTGTTACAATAAATGCCAAACCCGATAAGGGAAAGGGTTGAAAGGGCAATAATTAAACAGGTTACCATTCCTTCCAGATATTCGTGCACATAGTAGATAAGTCCCACCACAATGCAAATAACTAAAATATCCACAAGAATATGAATCATTACCGCACTCCAGTGTCTCGCCTTTTTTCTTGCCCACTTTATAAAAAACAAAACACAGGCGGAAACACATATTATTATGGGGAGGGTTACAGTTAAATAAACCGTGGAGTTGGTGCGTGTCATAGGGTAGAAAATGTAAGCATAGGCAGCCACGGCGAAGGTGTCAAAGGCCCAGGTTAAGTAGGGACGCACCTTCCTTTGTAAAAAGGGCAAAACTGCGATAATCCAAACCAAAAAAACTGTGCCTATGACATAAACACTCCAGTAGCCCTTTGAGTGAAAAAATATGTTCACCACCGCACAGCTGATTGAAGAAATAATCATGAGCATACTCACTATGGATGCTACAAATTTTTTCTTAATTCCCCTAGGAATATTGGGAGTCTTTGAAAATGGGGTTGCCGCATTTTCATCGGTTTTAATTAGAATTACAGGTGTGTCACAAAGCACACATTTGCTTGCACTTTCGTCAAGCTCCACTCCGCATTTTACACAGTATGCCACTGCAACACCTCCTTAGTTTCCTTCTATTTTAACCTTCACACCGCTTTTAACAAGTCGTGTGAAAAATTCTCTTTCAATGTCTCTTTCTTTGAAACAGTTGGCAAAGGTAATAACAAGTGTGTCCTCAAAAGTAACAATCGCACTTCTCGCACCGTTTCGAATTCCCGGCCCCGGCATAATCATTAACTTTTCAACAAAAGGTATCATATCATCCGGTAGTTTTACCGGCCCCAGATTAGAAAGCAGGGCACTTGTTGTCTGTTCCCCTGTGATCAAAAATGAAATAAATACGCTGAGGTTTTTGATCCCTAAGGGCATAGCTCTCAAAAAGGCATTCTTTTCAAGATTTAGATTAGCTGTTATCATTGCGTTCAGTAGTTTAGCATCATTTGCCAAATGAAGTTGAAGACGCACCTTTTTTAGAAGTTCCTCAAAGGAATATTCACCTAAATTCGGGTCAATTACAACCCTTAGACAAATGGAAAAATTTCTAATGGTGTTGCTGCTGAAAGTTCTTCTTAAATCCACAGGCACTTGAATGGAAATTTCCTTTTGCTTCTTGCCCTCTGCCTGCTGCCTTTTTATGAGAATATCAATTAAAATTGCGGCAAAATATTCCGTTATGGTTACACCCATAGCCTTGGTAATTTTATGAAGCTCATCAAAACTCATAATACCGCTTGTAATGTTCACAAAATGTTTAGGCAGACGGGTACCTTTTGAGTGGTAAACAAATTTAGCCTTTCTTTTCACCTTGCCCTTTGAAGTGGCATTTTTCTTAAAGGAGTCTTCCATTTCTTCGTCACTCATTTTTTCCTTTAAGTCCAAAACAAACCGGTTGCAGGAAATATTGTGACCTAAAAGTCGCAGGTACTCTGCCGCCAAGGTGCAGGTGAAAATGCTTGCACCGTGACCGTCTGTAATGGCATGGTAGGTGTCAACACTTATTCTGTTCTCGTGGTAATAAACTCTGAAAAGGTAGCCCTTGTTTTCGTTAAATTTTACTCTGTGACAAGGGTTTTGAATATCAGGAAGCACATCGGGAGCCCCATAGGGATTTTTTTCGAAATAGTGCCAAAAAAGTCCCCTGCGAATACGCACATCGAAGCACTCAAATCTGGGCAAAATATTTTTGAGTGCCTGCTCTAAAACTTCCTTTTGTATTGGTTCTTTAAGCTGAACGGAAAACCTAAAAATATTTGACCAAGTTGCCGTATTTTGCCCCGGAAATATCGTAGCGGCGTTGTCAAGACGAAACCACTTTCTTATGTTATTCTCTTGCAATCTGCCACCACCTTAACTTACTCTTTTCGTGTATAATAACCTTTTTCTCTTGTAAAATCAATAAAAATTCTGTTTTTTTTATTTTTTCTTCGATTGGTTTCTCTTAATTTTGTTGGTTGTGGTTTTTTCGAACTCTTCCTCTCTCACCACAACTTTTGAAACCTGCTTGTAGTTGGGAAGGGGACGACAGGCATTACGAATTGCATTAAGTACCTCCTGGGAGGACTTAATTTCACTGAGATAAACTTCTGCAACAAGGGAATTCTCATCCCCCTTGTCATTAACATTGCCTGAAACAACAACATCTTGAATGAAGTCGATGCCCTGAATGTAATTTTCTATCTCTTCCGGGTAAACATTTTTACCGTTGTTAAGGACAATAATGTTTTTCTTCCTGCCGGAAACAACAAGTTGCCCCTTCTTGTTAAAGTAACCGTAGTCACCGGTATAGAACCAGCCGTTATCCATAACCTTTTCCGTTTCTTCGGGGTTACGGTAATAGCCTAACATAACATTGTCGCCCTTTACTATAATCTCACCGATTCCCTCTTCATTGGGCTCATCAATTTTAACAGTACAGCAGGGAAGGGGGAAGCCCACGGTGGAGCAGTCGTTATTTTCGTCATCATTAACACTTACTAAGGGAGAGCATTCCGTGATACCGTAGCCGTTAATAAATGTAATTCCGATATTGTTAAAAAATTCCCCCACCTCCGGTCTTAAGGGGGCACCTCCGCAAATAATTTTGCTAAGGTGACCACCGAAAATATCCCGTATGGGCTTGTAAGCAACTTTACGAATGTCTAACCCGATTTTACGAAGTCTGTTGGTTTTTTCTATGTTCTTTATGAGAATATTATAAAGACCTTTTTGCTGAAGACCTTTAAGAATTTTGGCTTGCATTACATTGGCAATGGCGGGAACAATGAAAATATATTCAGGTTTAAACAACTTAAGATTTTTCAAAATTGTTCTCATATTTTCATTGATGCAAAGACAGTTATGAAGGTGAAAGGCGGTGAGAAGGTTTATAACTCCTTCAAATGTGTGGTGATAGGGGAGAACGGAAAGACCCACAGTACCGACATTTTGTGATTTAAGAGCACTTACAACTACAGAAATCAGGTTCTTTTCCGAGAGCATTACTCCCTTTGAAGCCCCCGTTGTACCGGAGGTGTAAACCAAAAGTTTAAGTGAAGTGGGACTTTTTGAATGATTTAAGAATTTAGCGGCACTGAGCCACTTACCTTCCTGAAGTGCTTTGTCAAAGGAGAGAAAAATGCCTTCATGCTCCTGCCTTTCAAAGCAAATAACCTTTTCAAGTTGGGGTAATTTATCAAGGTTTTCTCTAACCAGTTTTTCCGTTTTTTCTGTGCAGAAAAGCACCTTTGCTCCGGAATTGTTAAGAACATGAAAAAAATCATTATCGGGAAGGTCTTTATCCACGGGAACAAAAACTCCCGCACTTCTTAATGCGGTGAAATATGTTAAAATCCACTTAAATGAGTTTGGGCCGTGACAGGCGATGGGTTTGTCTGCAAGGTCATGGTAGGCAAGAAATGAGCCTAAACGAGTGACATAGTTTACAAATTTTGAATATGTAACCTGCTCCACTCCGTTGGGGCCGTTCCATTTATACGCAATTTTATCGCCGTCTTCGAACACCGCCATTTCCATCATTTCCCTAATGGTGGTGATTTTTTCCACTGCATTAAGGGTTAGTTGAGTTTTCCTTGCCATTTTCAGGATTTCCTTTCTTCTCCCTCATTGTAAGAGAAATTCTGTTTCTTGCCAAATCTACGGAAAGCACCCAGGTGGTTACTACCATGCCCACCTTGAGAACTTCCGAAGGGTGTTTAATGTATCTGTCACAAATCTGAGAAATGTGAACAAGTCCGTCATCGTGAACGCCAATATCAATAAAGGCACCGAAGTCCGTAACATTACGAACGGTACCCTTCATTTCCATTCCGGGTTTAAGATCCTTAATATCCATAACATCAGTTCGAAGTAAGGGCGGAGGCAACTCGTCTCTCGGGTCTCTTGCGGGGGCAATGAGTTCCTTCACAATGTCCTTAAGGGTGGGTACACCGATTCCCAGCTTTTCGGCAACCGCCTCTTCTCCCGTTTCTTCAACCTTTTGGGCTATTGAGGCAATCTTCTCTGTACCGATATCCTCCGCATTAAATGAAAAAAGTTTAAGAAGTTCCTTAGCTGCTTCATAACTTTCAGGGTGAACACCGGTATTGTCAAGAACATTTTTGCTTTCTGCAATTCTCAAGAAACCGGCACATTGCTGAAATGCTTTGGGCCCCAGTTTTGAAACTTTAAGAAGTTGGTTTCTGTTATTAAATTCTCCGTTTTCGTCACGGAAATCCACAATATTTGAAGCGATTGAGGTGTTAATTCCCGAAACCCTTGCAAGCAGGGGAGCAGAGGCGGTGTTAAGGTCAACACCCACCGAGTTAACCGCGTCCTCAACCACTGCGTCGAGGGCTGCGTCAAGCTGTTTCGGGGGCATATCGTGCTGGTACTGTCCCACACCTATCGCCTTGGGGTCTATTTTAACAAGTTCTGCCAGTGGATCCTGAAGTCGTCTTGCAATGGAAACGGCACTGCGAAGAGAAACATCATAGTCGGGAAATTCCTGAGCCGCAAGTTTTGAAGCGGAGTAAACGGAAGCCCCGGCCTCACTGACTACGAGATAGGAAACCTTTTCGTTAATTTCGTGAAGAACTTCTGTTACAAATATTTCCGTTTCCTTTGAAGCGGTACCGTTCCCTATGGAAATACAGTCCGCATTATGCTTTTTAATGAGGTTTTTGATTATGACCTTTGCCTGGTTTCTTTGCGCCTCGGAGTGAGTAATGTAGATAACTCCGGTATCAAGTACCTTACCGGTTTTGTCTACAACCGCAACCTTACAGCCCGTTCTGTAACCCGGGTCCAGACCGATAACCGTCTTACCCTTAACAGGTGGCTGAAGCAATAAATCCTTCGTATTTAGTGCAAAGACCTTAATGGCACCCTCCGCCGCCTTCTCCGTGAGCATATTGCGAATTTCACGCTCAACAGAAGGGTAAATAAGTCGGTCGTAAGCGTCAATTCCCGCCTCACGCACCGCCTCGGTTGTTGGTGCACCTTCGGGATTAAGGGTGGCACTTGTAATAATATTTGATGCCTTCACTTTGTCAAGAGTAACACTGACTTTTAAGAAATTTTCCTTTTCTCCTCTGTCTATGGCTAAAACTCTGTGCCCTGCAATACTCTTAACAGGCTCTGAATATTCATAATAGTTTGTGTAAACGCTTTCTGCATTTTCATCCACTGCGGTGACAGTAACCACACCTATAACAGTGAAAAGATTACGAAGTCTTCTTCTTATATCCGGGTTGTCGGAAATGTTTTCCGCAATAATATCAAGGGCACCTTTAAGTGCATCTTCTGCACTTTCAACTCCCTTTTCTTCATCAATATAGTCAACGGCGAGTTCCAAGGGAGTCTTACTGTCGGGAGCCTGTGCATAAATAAGGTCGGCAAGGGGCTCAAGACCTTTTTCCTTTGCCACACTTGCCCTTGTTTTTCTTTTAGGTCTAAAGGGTCTGTAAATATCATCAATTTCAGTGATAGTCTTTGCTTCATCAAGGGCGGCAGAGATTTCGTCCGTAAGTTTTTCTTGAGCGTCAATGAGACCTCTCACTTCTTCACGGCGCTTTTCAAGGTTTCTCAAATATTCAAGTCTTTCCGACAGTTCACGAAGAACTTGGTCGTCAAGGGTACCGTGAGCTTCCTTTCTGTAACGGGCTATAAACGGAATTGTACAGCCCTCATCAAGGAGTTGTACCGTGTTTTCTACCTGCCATTTTTGAAGATTAAATTGCTGTGCTAACTGAAGAATGATATCCATAATTTTTCCTGCCTTGTGTTATTTTATCTGTCTCACATCCTTGCCAACAAAGAGCAAGGCGGTGTAGTTGCCTATAATTCTTGAAGCAACTCGCTGTTCATATCTTTTTTCAAGTTCTTGGTCCGAAAGATTGGTTGAAATTATTGTGGGTTTTGAAAGATTTAACCGCTGATTGATGACCTCATATATTTGAGTAAGAGTAAATTGGGTTGAAAATTCGGAGCCTAAATCATCAATAATAAGCAAATCACAGTCCAATAATTTCTTTTCAAATTCACGGGGATTATTATAACTGAAATATTCCTTTTCAAGTCCTGAAAGAAGGGATTGTGCTGAGCCGTAAATCACATTGTAGCCGTTGGCTGCCACCACATTCGCTATTGCCAAAGAAAGGTGGGTTTTACCCAGACCTGTGGCTCCGTGGAAATAAAGGGAACCGGAATGTTCATCAAAGTCCTCCGCATAGTTTTTACAGTATTCTAAGATCTGTGACATTCTTTCTCTGGAGTCAACTCCCCAAACTTCATCCGTGCCGGAATAATAGTCAAGGGAAAAGTTTTCAAAACTGCAATTTCTTGCGGGGGAACAGTTATGAAGGTCCGCAACCGTAAGCTGATTTAAAAGGTCAATTCTGCAAGAACATACCTTGCCGTTTTTGTAGCCCACATCTTCACATTTCTTACAGGTGTAAGGAGCTTCAAGATAATCTTCCGGATAACCGTGTGCGGTAAGTTCCGCTTTTATGAATTTCTGAATTCTGAGGTTTACTTCACTGAGTTCATCAATATATTTTTTTGCATCTTTTCCCATTGATACGGCATTAAGAACCGCAAGACCGCTCTTTGCCATCTGCTCCTCATACTCTTTAATATCGGGAATTTCAGAACAAACCGCCTCGTGCCTTTTTTCCCTTTCCTTTTCTGCCTTTTGCTTTCTGTCGGAAATAATTTGGTTGGCTAACTTTAAGTTTTCATTGGTGTAGCTCATTTCTTATTCCTCTTCTCATACTTAATGGGAGCGTTCAGTTGCTTTTCGGTAAATGCGTCAAGGTCGTAGGAAGCGCCTTTTTGACCTACTTTTTTCTTGTTTGCCTCTGCTTTGTTTTTCTCCGCAAGTTTAACATCATCAACAGTTTTGAATTTGTTTTTATACCAATCCGTAAGTATTTTATCCGTGTAGGAGATACGAAATTTACTGATATTTTCAACGGTTATCTCATAGGCATAAACAATCATCTCAAGACTCATTTTGTATTCGTTGAGCCATTTTTCAAAATAGGGGACTTGGCTGCTTGTGGGCTTAGGAGTGGAAATTCCCACCGCAGTTGCAAATTTCTTCCAGAATTTATCTATCTTGTTAAGGGAAGCAATTTTGTTAGCCGCTTTTTCTATGGTATCAATTTCCTCTTCGCACCAACTTTGCGCCACTTTTTCCATATATGAGTAACCATTTTTGCCTTTACTGTTGCAATACTGTACCAACATAAATATAATTTCGGGAGAAAGACCGAATCTGTCGTGCATTGTAATGAAAGTGCACTGTCCGTCAAAACTGATGGTTTTTCCTAAAAGGGGCTCAATCTCTGCAAGCAGAGCACAAATTTCGGCACTTTCCGACATTCTTGTGGCAACCTCTTTTTGGGTGGGACGGGAATATTCAACCTTTTTTGTTGCCTTTACGGTTTCCGGCTCTTTTTTACTTGAAGAGGGGACATATTTTTCCGGCTCGGCTTTTTCTTGGGTTTCTTTGTTTTTTTCTTTGGAACTGTCTTGCGAGTCTTCCTTTGTTTCTTCCTCACACTCAACCAGTACCCCTGTGAGAATCCAGTAGTCCAAATAGTCCTCCACATCGCTTACGGAAAACTTGAGTTTTGAGGCAATTTTTTCCTTTGTAACACATTTAGGTGCCTTGCGAAGAATGTAAAGCAAAACCTTAATTTGTTCGCCGCTTGCCAAGCGAAGATGCTTATCCGCTATTATGTTGGGAACACTGAAACAGTTGTCAGATTTTTTCGAATTAACTTTATAGGTCATAGTACCTCTCATCTTAAAATTATTGCATTACATTATACAACAAGGAGTTTTAGATTTAAAGAGATTAAGGGCGAGTTTTACATACAAAATTTAAAACCACAATCACTTGTGATTTGACGAAAGTTTAACCACAAATTGTTTGTGTAAAATGATAAAAAGGGTATGAAAAAAGGAACCGCATTTGCAGTTCCTCTTGACACTTTTTCAGAGTTGGTCTTAAACGGCTCTTGTAACCTTACCGGAGCGAAGGCAACGGGTGCAGGCATAAACTCTTTTAGGAGTTCCGTTTACAACGGCCTTGACTCTTTTTACATTTGGTTTCCAGGTTCTGTTTGATCGTCTGTGTGAGTGGGAAACTTTAATGCCGAATGACACACTCTTATCGCAGAATTCACATTTTGCCATGTGTCAACACCTCCTTTTAGTCATTAACCTGTAGTATCTTAACAGAAAATAAAGGAAATTGCAAGAGTTTTTTTAATTTCTGTGACATTTTTTGAAAAAGTATTAAGAAAACGCCTAAAAAGCCCTTATTTTGAGGAAAAAACTATTGACAAAAAGGGCTTTTAGATGTAAAATATAATAGTAAAAATGATATTGGAGGCAGGAAAACTATGTCAGATAAGCAAAAAGCATTAGAAACAGCTCTTGAAAAGATAGAAAAGGCGTACGGTAAAGGTTCCATTATGCGCCTTGGTCAAAATTCAAATTTGAATGTTGCCGCCATCTCCACCGGCTCTATTTCCCTTGATGTTGCCACAGGTATCGGCGGTTTCCCCAGGGGAAGAATTGTTGAGGTTTACGGTCCCGAGTCTTCAGGTAAAACAACCCTTGCCCTCACGGTAATTGCCCAGGCACAAAAACTTGGCGGCGAGGCGGCTTTTATTGATGCAGAGCACGCCCTTGACCCGGTTTATGCCAAAAATCTGGGTGTAGATATTGATTCCCTCTTGGTTTCACAGCCGGATGACGGTGAACAGGCACTTGAAATTGCGGAGGCATTGATTCGCTCCGGTGCCATTGATGTTGTCGTGGTTGACTCCGTTGCCGCCCTTGTTCCCCGAAGTGAAATAGAGGGCGAAATGGGTGACAGCCATGTGGGTGCCCACGCTCGTCTCATGTCCCAGGCAATGAGAAAAATCGCAGGTGCGGTTGCAAAGAGTAACACCATTATTGTATTTATCAACCAACTTCGTGAAAAGGTTGGTGTTATATACGGTAATCCGGAGATTACCACCGGAGGCAGAGCATTAAAATTCTACTCAACAATGCGTATCGAAGTTCGCCGTATCGAAGCCATAAAAAACGGAAGCGAACTTGTGGGTAACAGAACAAGAGCAAAAATTGTTAAAAATAAAGTTGCTCCTCCCTTCAGAGAGGCGGAGTTCGACATTCTTTACGGTACGGGTATTTCAAAGGCAGGAGAACTTGTTGACCTTGGTGCCAAGTTTGATGTTATTCAAAAGAGCGGTTCCTGGTACTCCTATGACGGCAATCGAATCGGTCAAGGCAGAGAAAGTGTGAAAACTTTCCTTCTTGCAAACCCCGAACTCTTCGCAGAAATTGAAGCAAAGGTTTATGATGTAATAAGTAAGTCAACCTCCGGGGAAACCAAAGAGGAAAAGGCGGATGTCGTTGATTCCGCTCCCAAAATTCCCGCTCCCACAAAGAAGGGTGCCAGAGCAAAACTTGACATTCTTGTTGACGAAGACGAATGATAATTTCCGCTAAAGTCGGACGACTTAACAAGGTTCACATAAGTATTGACGGTGAGTATAAATTTACTGTGGACAGTGAATATTGGTACTCCACCCCCTATTGTCGTATGGAAGAAATTGACGACAATGACGGGGAATTATGTGATAAATTTCTTACTGATATCGGCTCGAGGTATGCATTTATCTCGGGCCTAAGGATTTTGTCCTACGGGGACAATTCCCGCAAAGAACTTCGCAGAAAACTTATCTCAAAAGGGCACAACCCACAATATGTGGATTTGTCTATTGACAAGCTCGAGGAACACGGATATATTGATGATGTTCGCTATGCCGAAAACAAAGCGGAGTTTTTATACTCTAAAAAGTTTATGAACAAAACTGCAATTAAGAGTGAACTTTTGCGTAAAGGCGTTGACTCTCAAGTTATAGATTCAGTCCTTGAGGAACTTGAAATTGACCCTCAAGAGGCATTAAATCAGCTTTTAGCCACAAAATACCAAAGATATTTAGACAATGAAAAGGGCAGAAACAAAACTGTTGCCGCCTTAAGGCGACTGGGTTATTCCTGGTCGGATATTAAAAAAGCAATGGCAGATTTCATTCCCGAAAAGGAGGATGGCTTTTATGATTAGAGTCGGTATGATTTCCCTGGGTTGCCCTAAAAACCAGGTGGATGCGGAAAGAATGCTTGCCGTTTTTGACGGTAAAGGCTATGAAATTGCAGACTGCTATGAGGGTGCGGACGCTGTTGTAATCAACACCTGCGGTTTTATTGACGAAGCAAAGCAGGAAGCAATTGAAAACATTCTTGAAATGGCAGAACTTAAAAAGGAAGGCATAATTAAAAAAATAATTGTTGCCGGCTGTTTAAGTGAAAGATATAAAGAAGAAATATTCAGCGAAATCCCCGAGGTGGATGCAGTTATAGGTATCGGCTCAATAGGAAAAATTGACGAGATTATCACTCGCACCCTTAACGGTGAACGAGTTCTTGATATGCCCCCGAAAAGCGATTTACCCCTTACGGGAGAAAGACTTTTAACTACACCGGAATATTGGGCATACTTAAAAATCGGTGACGGCTGTTCAAACCGCTGTACCTACTGTGCCATTCCCTCAATTCGTGGAGATTTTCGCTCAGTGGAGTTTGAAACAGTAATTGAAGAGGCGAGACAGCTTGCAGGTGCTGGGGTAAAAGAGATTATTCTCATTGCCCAAGACACCACCGCCTACGGACTTGACCTTTACGGAAAACTCCGTTTACCCGAACTTCTCAATGCCCTTTGTGAAATTGAGGGCATTGAGTGGATAAGACTTCTCTACTGCTATCCGGACAAAATTACACATGAACTTCTTGAGGTTATGAAAAATCAGCCCAAGATTTGTCACTACATAGATTTACCCCTTCAGCACGCAGACGATAACATTCTTAAAAGAATGAACAGACGAGGGGACAGGGCGTACTTAAAAGATGTTATTTCAAAAATTCGCTCCGCTATGCCGGATGCGGTAATTCGCACCACCTTTATGCTGGGCTTTCCCGGTGAAGGGGAAAAGGAATTTGAAAATTTAGCGGAGTTTATAAACGAAATTGAGTTTGACCGTTTAGGCTGTTTCTCTTTTTCTCCCCAAGAGGGAACTCCCGCTTTTGACTTTGAAGACCAAGTTGAAGAAGATGTTAAACTTCGCCGTGGCGAAATAATAATGCGAGATCAACTTGAAATTGTTGAACTTAAAAATCAAGAAAAAATAGGTAAGGTTTACAAAGTGCTTGTGGAAAATTATGACGGATATTCCGACTCCTACACAGGCAGGACATATATGGATGCTCCCGAAATTGACGGAGTAATTAAATTCACAAGTGAAAATTCTTATAAGGAGGGTGATTTTGCCGAAGTTAAAGTAATAGGTATTGACGAATATGATTTGATAGGCA
>CAYFRJ010000018.1:0-32386 GCA_964345625.1 uncultured Clostridium sp.
GACAAATCATACCGTTTCCTGAAACTATTATACTGTCTTATTGGAACGCACCAAAATCAAGCCCTTTTTGGTTATTTTATACTGTTTTCTTTCGTGTTTTCCACGATTTTCATTACTTCGACAAGCGTGTCTGAAATATACTGTGCGGTTTGAGGTCCCAAAGAGTTGGTTTCTTCATAATGCTTTCTTGAATGCCTGTCATAACCGTCACTGATGTATGGCTTTGCTTGGTCCAAATAAAAATCGTTGGGTGGAATAATATAACCGATTTCATCATTTGCAAGACCGATAATCATAGTATTATTGTCCCCTACCGTCTCCACTAAAGGCACAGGATTTATGCTTGCCGGTTTTCCGGTGGCACTTTCTCCACCGTTCAAATAGCCACCGTATGCAAGCTCGGGAAAAAGTTCACCGGGTAAAAGCAATACTTTTAATGTATCTATTTCAAGATATGAAATTTCGGTTTTTAATGCCGTTTTTCCCTTTCTTTTCGGAAGGGAATATTTTTTTGCCGAAAGAATACCCAGCATTGTAGCCAAGGTTAAAACAGGATTGTCAACAGGACAATAAAACTCCTGCTTAATTATGCTTACATTTGGTTTAAGTTCAATTTCATTTGTAATGCTCAAAGCAAAGTCGGCAAGTTTTGTTCCGATTTTTCGTGTATTTTCGAAAAGACGGTATTCTTCTCTCAGTTTATCTTCGTTTTCTATTTTCATACTGATCATACCGCCGATGGCACCTACTGTATACAGCACTTCGGCTCCTGTTTTCTCAAAGATTCTCTCCCTGAAATAGCCGGGAAAATCTGCACTTACTAAATTGTTGCACCCTTGCAGAGATTCACTGTGGGCGGCAAAGTTAGTAAAATATACCTCACGGGAACCGTCATCCGGAACAAATCTTAGCCGTGTTAAAGTGGCTGAATATACAAAGGGTGTCCTTATGTCACTTTGCATATCTTTGACTTTGACACTGCCGAGGAACAGTCTTCCCCTGCGTTTGTCTGCTATTGCCCTTTCCGTTGCTATGAGGACGGACTGCCTTAAAGTTTCCATGAATTTTTCTTTTTTACCGGAAAAAGGGAGTTTGCCCCAAAGTCCCATTGTATCAATTCCTGCATGGTTATGGGTACAAAATACATTTACACTTCTGCAACCCGCATCGTAGGTGGTATTGAGAATGAAGTTTTTAATTTTTTCCACATCACTGCTTAAAAGCCCAACCGCATCAACGGAAATAAAGAGCACTCCCCCTCTGCCTGAATTATCATCAAGCCAAATGGCGTTGGCATACATGGGGTCAACAATACCCTTGGCAGGGTTGTTGCCGCCATAACCCGCTATGTAGTATTTGCTTTTTCCGAAATCATCGGGAATAATGGTTTCCTTACCGAATCCCACAGTAAAACAGGTACCCTTTGGTTTTGCCTGATAGTCAAAATATCCCTTTTTAAGTTCGGGAGTTTTTGTTAAATCAAGCCTTTTTTGACTTGATTTCACTATCATTTCAAGTGTGGAAACTAAAAGACCGTCAAAAAACTTCACACTATCGCCTCTTTTTTACCCATTCTTTGAAACGCCCATCTTTACATTTTCACCGTTAATGTCAACCTGTGCGGTGTATGAACCGCCTTTTGCGTTAACGATTTCGGTGGCGAGAACATCTGTGCAAATGCTTTCTTTGTTATTTGTGAGAATTTCAAAAATTTTATCGTTACCTTCACAGTAAATTGTGATGGTATCCATCACCTCGAAACCGGCTTTCTTTCTCATATCTTGAATCTTGGAAACAAGTTCACGACCAAAGCCCTCTTCAACGAGTTCGGGTGTAAGGTTTGTGTCAAGAATAACGGTAAATCCGTTACCGCTTTCTGCCTGAAAACCTTCCTTTTGAACTGTTTCAATAAGAAGATCTTCTGCACCCAGGGAAATTTCATTGCCTTCAATGTTAAGCACAATGGCGCCGTTATTGTCAAGCTCACTCTTTGCCTTTGAGCCGTCAAGGGTGGCTAAAGCATTTCTTATGCCGCCTAAAAGTTTACCGTACTTCGGTCCGAGTGTCTTAAGCTGTGGCTTAAACGAATAAGAAACATAAGAGGTGGAATCATTTACGAACTCAATATTCTTGATATTAAGTTCATCCTCTATAATTTCAATATATTCCTCAGGTAATTCACGGGGAGCACCAACGAACATTTTACCAAGGGGTTGACGGTTCTTTATTTTGGAACTGTTTCTTGCGGCTCTGCCCAGAGTAACGATGTTGAGAACCTCGTCCATAAACATTTCAAGGTCTTTGTCAACAAGTTTTTCATCTGCTACGGGGTAATCGCAAAGGTGAACACTCTCCGGGGCATCGGGATTTACCGAACGCACAAGGTTTCTGTAAATTTCTTCCGTCATAAAGGGAATCATGGGAGCGGCAAGCTTGATAACTGTTTCAAGAGCTGTGTAAAGAGTCATATATGCGTTGATTTTATCTTCATCACTGTTCTGTTTCCAGAAACGCTCTCTGCCGCGACGAACATACCAGTTACTCATTTCGTCCACAAAGGTTTGAAGTGCTCTTGCTGCCTCGGGAATTGCATAGGAATCAAGATAGCCGTCAACAGTGGTGATAAGAGTATTGAGGCGGGAGAGAAGCCACCTGTCCATAATAGTGAGTTTTGAATGGTCAAGAGTATGCTTTGTGGGGTCAAACTTGTCTATGTCCGCATAAAGAATATAGAAAGCGTAGGTATTCCAAAGAGTACCCATAAACTTACGCTGACCCTCAACAACGGCTCTTTCATGGAAACGATTGGGAAGCCAGGGAGCAGAGTTTATGTAGAAATACCAGCGAATGGCATCTGCACCAAAGGTTGAAAGTGCATCAAAGGGATCAACTGCATTGCCCTTGGATTTACTCATTTTTTGGCCGTCTTCGTCTTGAACAAGACCGAGAACGCTAACATACTTATATGGGGATTTATCAGAAATCAGAAATGAAATTGCCATAAGGGAGTAGAACCAACCTCTGGTTTGGTCAACCGCTTCCGAAATAAAATCTGCGGGGAAATGTTTTTCAAAAAGTTCCTTGTTTTCAAAGGGATAGTGGAACTGTGCAAAGGGCATTGAGCCGGAGTCGTACCAGCAGTCAATAACCTCGTCAACACGAACCATCTGCTTACCGCATTTTTCACACTTGATTGTAACATCATCAATAAATGGGCGGTGAAGTTCAATGTCTTCGGGGCAGTTGTCGCTCAATTTCTTAAGTTCCTCAATGGAGCCGATAGCGTGTTTGTGACCACATTCACATTCCCAAATGTTAAGGGGAGTTCCCCAGTAACGGTTACGGCTTATACTCCAGTCTTGAACATTTTCAAGCCAGTCACCAAACCTGCCCTTGCCGATACTTTCGGGAATCCAGTTAACTGTATTATTGTTTTTGATAAGCTGATCACGAACCGCACTCATCTCAATAAACCAGGACTCTCTTGCGTAGTAAATGAGAGGGGTATCACAGCGCCAGCAGTGGGGATAATCGTGCTCAAACTTTGGAGCATCAAAGAGTTTTCCGCTCTTTTCAAGATCAACAAGAATAGGCATATCCGCATCTTTAACAAACATACCTGCATAGGGTGTTTCACCAGTCATATTGCCCTTGCCGTCAACAAACTGAACAAAAGGAAGTCCGTATTTTTTGCCGATTCTTGAGTCATCCTCACCGAATGCGGGTGCAATGTGAACAATACCGGTACCGTCCGACATTGTGACATAAGAATCAACTACAACATAATGTGCCTTTTTGTTTTGTTTTGCGGCAGCAACACCTGCACACTCAAACAGAGATTCATACTCTTTATATTCAAGGTCGGAGCCCACATATTCTTCTAATATTTCGTATGCCTTGATACCCTTTTCTTCATCGGCAAATTTACCCAGAACCGTGTCAAGCAATGCCTTTGCAATATAATAGGTATAGCCGTCTGCCGCTTTAACCTTAACATAAGTTTCATCGGGATTTACACACAGGGCAAGGTTTGAAGGTAAAGTCCAAGGGGTGGTAGTCCAAGCGAGGAAATAGGCATCCTCACCGATTACTTTAAACCGAACAATTGCAGAGCGTTCTTTTACAAGTTTATAGCCCTGTGCAACTTCGTGGGATGAAAGGGGTGTTTCACAGCGAGGACAATAGGGAACCGTCTTAAAGCCCTTGTAAAGAAGTCCCTTGTTCCAAATTTCTTTAAGTGACCACCAAACAGACTCAATGTATGAATCGTGGTAGGTTACATAGGGGTCATCCATATCCGCCCAGAAACCGACGATACCCGAAAAATCTTCCCACATTTCCTTATATTTCCAAACGCTTTCTTTACACTGTTCAATGAATGGCTCAAGACCGTATTCTTCAATTTGCTCTTTACCGTTAATGCCTAAAGATTTCTCAACCTCAAGTTCAACGGGAAGACCGTGGGTATCCCAACCTGCTTTCCGGGGTACATAATAACCCTTCATAGCGCGGTATCTGGGAATCATATCTTTTATAACTCTGGTTAGAACATGACCGATGTGGGGCATACCGTTTGCGGTAGGCGGTCCCTCATAAAATGTGTAAGTCGGACAGCCCTTTCTGTTCTGCATGCTTTTTTCAAAAATTTGATTTTCGTTCCAAAATTTCAGCACTGCTTTTTCTCTGGTAACGAAATCAAAATTTGATGAAACTTTCTCGTACATATGTTATTCCTCCAATTAGATTATATGCTGATTTATATTTTGCCAAACAAAGCCCACATCTTTTCCAACATGAACAAAGGTGTCAACTATATCTTTGTTCATAACGCTGACTTCTCTAAAACCGTTCTTTAACATTGACTCACAGAAAAGCTGTGCCATTTGCTCATCTTTAAATGTGATGTGTGCCACTAAACGAAACTGTTCTCTGCTTTTTCTTGCGGTGGTAGTTTCAAAACCGATTACAAAACCTGTACACCACCAATATTCCGTATATGGTCTTGAAAAAACAGGTAGATAATTTCCTGTTTTATCTTCATCCCACATAAAGGTCATTTCCATTTTAAGCCAGTCGTTTTGGTCTGCACAAATATATGACTTTGAGTTGCTCCCCGCCTTTTTGGTATAAACACCGATTTCTCCACCAACAAAATAATAGCCGTACTGACCTTTCCACATTTGGATCATCCAGTCTTTGCCGCCATAAGTGAATGTGTTGCGAACAGTATCAAAATACATAGCGATGATGGGAGCGGCTTTGTCATAAACTTCGGAATAACCGAAATTTTTCTGCCAACAGTCTTTATCGTCCGTGTAGTAGTAATTACCCACAGGATCGTATTTATAAGATGCCAAAGACGCTTTGTCAAAATCTATATTCACATTATGGGGAATATATTTTGGTGCTTTAGGCAGAGTAAAAACCTTGTTAAACTCTGTATTTATTTTTGCAACGGTGGTCGCAACTGTGGTTGTAACCGCAGTAGAAATTTCTGTGATAACTTGAGTAATGTTCGTTGTGGTGTTTTTAACACTATCCCTTAAATCGGTTGAGAAATCCAAAGTGCTTTCCTGTGTTATTTCTGCACTTTCCTCTTCAAAAAAAGAAGATACAACCGAAGACTCCTCGTAAATTGAGGGAACATCGGTTTGAATTTCCTGCTTTTCATTATTGGATGCATTCTCTTGAATGTCAAGACAGTCTTGGGCATTGTTATTTTTGAACCTTACTCCAAGAACTATTACAACACTCAAAAGCAGAACTGCAACCACGCTTGTTAAAATTACGGGTAGTTTTTTCATTTTGTTCACCTAAATGTCATAGTATCTAATGAATGTGTTTACAAAAACAGTACCTAAATCTATGGCAACAAGCTTTGTTTTACCCTCAACGGTGATAAAGGTCATTCCTTCACCTTCACCGCCCACAAGATTTCTGTCTAAAAGTTTTGAAACATTGCCGTTTGAAATATCTACTGTGTAAATCGCTGCGGTTTCATCATTTGTGGCACAGTAAAGTGTGCCGTTATGAAATTCCGCTCCTTGAATTGACGGAATCGATTCGCTCAGTTCAATTTCTTTAACAAAATTCATTTTGTCATTTACATTGTAAACTAAAAGCTTTTTAGGGGTTTTTGAATGGTCTGCACAGTAAAGGTAACCGCTGTCTGCGTCAACCGTTACCCAAGGCATACCACGGGTAAATGTCTCATTGTCCATTAGATAAAACTCCAAAAGTTCCAAAGATTCGGCATCATATACCGCAATAATGGGATTTCCCCAAACCTTGCTGTCCTCAAGACCGGCATAAATTTTGCCCTCATAATAACTGATTCCGCCGATATGTTTAATTCCATAGTTTTTACTTAAATCATCGGAAATTGCAGCAAAGTTTGTATTTATGTATGTTTTAGCATCTTTTTTTGTTTTCACTAAGGTTGTCTTTGAAGAAAAATAGAAATTTTCGCCGTCACAGGTTATGCCCTGGGAACGAAAATAGGCGCCGAGTCCCACAATGTTAACCTTGCTTGTTTCCTCTCTGTTTGAAAAAGAAAGCAAATCAAGGGAATGTGTCAAGCCGGACAGAGGGATAAAAATAAGGGACATAAGTATTGAAATTACATTTAATACTGCATTCACAGTTTTTCCTCCTTGTTTTTTCGACAACATTTCTAAATATTTTATCAAATTATATAGCCAAAATCAAGTAGATTACTAAATATTTTCATATATACCATGTTTTTGCTTATTTCCCCTTGAATTATGTTTGGTTGGTCTGCTATAATGTGTCTATAATTTTTTGGAGGTAAAAGAATGAAAAAAGTTATTTCAATTTTAATTTGCATTTCTCTGCTTGTAACAATGGGAATGATAAGCACATTTGCCGCAGATGATGTTGCGTATGAAATTACCAATCCTTACGAAAGTGTCACCAATCTTTTAGGGGACGATTCAAACCACTACAAGACAAATTTACACACCCACTCCACTCTCAGTGACGGTGATGTTGATTTTTCAGACATGATTAAAGAGCACTATAAGCAGGGTTACGATGTTCTTGCAATGACAGATCACGGTGTTATCGGCAGATATTGGAACAAACCTCAAGCTAAGTTGCCCCTTTATACTTACCAGTATATCATTGGAAACAAGACGACTATCCTTACGGATGAGGAGTATGAAGGTATTACCGGCGGTACATATCCTTTTGAAGATGGTAAAAGAGTTCAAGGCAGAGGTATGCTTTGTGTTCCCCAGGGAATCGAACTTAATATGCTCACCCTTTCAAAGAGTCATGTAAACGGGTTTTTCTGTGATTTCGGTGAGAATGATATAGGTTTTGAAAATGGCTTTGAGTATGCGGTTGAAAATGTTGAAAAAGCCGGCGGCATTTCATTTATTAACCACCCCGGTGACTGGTTGGAGTCCAGAGACTATGTGGAAAGAGCCACCGACATTAAATATGTTCGTCTTTTCGGTGATATTTTCAATAAATATAAAACCTGTCAAGGTATGGAAATCCTTAACAGCCACGATTCCGTTACTCAAAAAGACAGAATTCTTTGGGACAGTCTTTTACAGTATGTTATTCCCTATGGCGAGAGAAACATCTGGGGATTCAGCAACTCCGATGGACATAATTTTAATGACATTAACACCTCGCATATGGACTTCATTATGACGGAAAACACCCTTGAAAATGTTAAGAAAACCATGTGTGACGGTAACTTTTTCGCTATAGGCAGAAGGGCAAGACCTGAATTGGGAATGGACTTTGTAGGTGAAGGTGCATACCCGCAGGTTACTTCGATTACAGTTGATGATGATGCCGATATAATAACCGTTACCGCAAAGAATTCAAGCAAAATTGAATGGATTGCAAACGGTAAAATCCTTAAAGTAAGCGAAGAAGAAAATGAAAACGGTGAAATTATTTCCGCAATTACACTTGCGGAGCATAGTGACGACATTACCTGCTATGTTCGTTTCCAGGCAATAGGTGACGGCGGCATTTGCTTCTCCCAGGCCTTTGTTTGCGATGACGGAGATATAGGCAGATTTATAGTTAAAGATAACAGAAGCGAGTCACAAATCTTTTTTGATAACTTCATCTTCAAGCTTAAGAGTTTAAGATTTTTCGTTCTCTTTGAGGAACTTTTCAAACTAATAAAGAAGTAAAAATATAGCACACAGAACCCCGCTGACGATTGTCAGCGGGGTTCTGCATTTATATTGAAAGTTTTTTCAACTCTTTTTTCAAGTTTTTGAAACACAAATCTTCCAATAAGGGGAAAACATGTCCCACACCTAATCTCATTGAAGCCTCAAGCATAGCTCCGTAATAGGACACTCTGAAATCGGAATATTCGGACAAACTGTGTTTTTTCTTGTATGTTTCATACAGTCCGAAAGCATCACCCCACATATTGCGAAGCTGAAACAAGTCATACTCTCTGTCAGCCCACATAGTACCACGGGGATCAATAAAAGCAGTAAGCTCCATAGTCTTTTTGTCTGCCATAATGTTCATTATGTTAAGGTCGCCGTGGATAAGCACCGGCTTCGTTTTTTCTTCCGGGAGTTTATTAAAGATTTCCGTTGCTTTAAAAAGAAAATCTAATTTTTTTCTATTGAATTTTCCGCTGTTCGCAAGTTCTGTTAAGCCCTTTAGCCACGGCTCCTGCTTTTCTTGTCTGTAATATCCAAGCCAAGTATCATACTTGGGGTTTGATAATTCACCAAACTTTTCACCACAAACACTATGCCACTGAAGCATTCCCTCAACAACATCATTTGCATATTTCGCTTTTTGCTCCTTACTTTTGAGCAAAAACACGGGGTTCAATGTGTTGCTTCCCTCTACGAAGGACATAGCAAGTAAAGCCGTTTCATCATCTTCAAAAGTGAAAAACACTTTTGGCATATTGACGCTTGTATGTTTTCCAAGAATTTCAAGTTGCTCCCCTTCCGTATGTTGAGAGCCCTGCACCTTGAAAGCTTTAATCGCAATTTGTTCTCCGTCCGAAAGTGTCACTTTATATACTTTACCGAAACTTCCCCCGCCGATGAATTTAATCTTTTCAACATTTTTATTAAGTTTGCTTTGTATAATTTGTGGTAGTTTAGGCACAAGATTTTTACTGCTGTTGTCAAGAATATTCATAACGAATCTCCAAAGTTAAAATTTTAACAAAAAAATTATGTCATAGAATGTTTGTCTTTCTGTCTCTAAAAAGCCAATAAGTACAACAAAGAGCCGTGAAGAACTTACATTTTATGACTTTCACGGCTCTTTTTGGCACCCTCTGCGAGAATCGAACTCACAACTAGCCCTTAGGAGGGGCTTGTTATATCCATTTAACTAAGAGGGCTTGTTTTTTACTATTTCATTTTGCTTTGCTATTCTATCAAAATAGTATTGTAAAGTCAAGACAAAATATATACGGATTTTTTGGTAAATTCGTACAATATTACAATTGAATAACACTTGATAAATCCGCATTTTTATATTATAATATTTGAGGTCAAATCATAAAAAGAATACCGAAAGGATGTATTAAATGAGCGTACTCCACAAAAAGACAGTAGATGACTTGAATTCAAAGGGCAAGAAAGTTCTTGTTCGTTGCGACTTTAATGTACCCCTTAAAGACGGCGTTATCACAGACGAAAACAGAATCAACGCTGCCCTTCCCACAATTAAAAAGTTGATAAATGACGGTGCACAGGTTATTCTTTGCTCTCACCTTGGCAAACCTAAAAACGGCCCCGAAGAAAAATTTTCTCTTGCTCCCGTTGCAAAGCGTTTAAGCGAAAAGCTGGGCAAAGAAGTTGTTTTTGCCGCAGATGACACAGTTGTAGGTGACAATGCAAGAGCAGCGGTTTCCGCTATGAATGACGGTGATGTTGTACTTCTTGAAAATACCCGTTTCCGTGCAGAAGAAACAAAAAACGGGGAAGCATTTTCAAAGGACCTTGCAAGCATTTGTGACCTTTATGTAAATGATGCTTTCGGTGCCGCTCACAGAGCACACTGCTCAACTGTTGGTGTTACCGAATTTGTTAAAGAAGCTGCCGTAGGTTACCTTATGGGTAAAGAAATTGAATACCTGGGTAACGCAGTTGAGTCTCCCGCAAGACCTTTTGTTACCATCCTTGGCGGTGCTAAGGTTGCAGATAAACTCAATGTTATTGATAACCTTTTGAGTAAGGCAGATACCCTCATTATCGGCGGTGGTATGGCATACACATTCCTTGCCGCTAAGGGCTACGGTGTAGGCAAATCTCTTCTTGACGAAACAAAAATTGATTACTGCAAGGAAATGCTGAAAAAAGCACAGGAAAAGGGTGTTTCAATTCTTCTCCCCGTTGATGTTGTTACGGCAAAGGGTTTCCCTGACCCTATCGATGCTCCCATTGATGTGGCAATTTATGACGCAGATGCAATTCCTGCCGACGAGCAAGGTCTTGACATTGGTCCCAAGAGTTGTGCGCTTTTCGCCGATGCGGTTAAGAGTGCAAAGACCGTTGTTTGGAACGGCCCCATGGGTGTATTTGAGAACCCCACACTTGCAAAGGGAACAATCGCAGTTGCTAAGGCACTTGCCGAAACAGATGCGGTTACCATTATCGGTGGCGGTGACTCTGCGGCAGCAGTTAATCAACTTGGTTTCGGCGATAAGATGACACACATTTCAACAGGAGGCGGTGCTTCCCTTGAATTCCTTGAGGGTAAACCACTCCCCGGTATTGAAGCAGTTAACGACAAATAAGGAGAATTATAATGGATAAATCACTTCGTAAACCTGTTATAGCAGGCAACTGGAAAATGAATAACACCCCCGAACAAACAAAGGCACTTATTGAAGAAATGAAGCCCCTTGTTGGAAATGCGGACTGTGATGTTGTTCTCTGTGTTCCTTTTGTTGACCTTTATGCTGCTATGGAAGCGGCTGAAGGCTCAAACATTAAAATCGGTGCTCAAAACTGCCATTGGGCAGAAAAGGGTGCATTTACAGGTGAGGTTTCCGCTCAAATGCTTAAAGCAATCGGCGTACCTTATGTTATTATCGGTCACTCGGAAAGAAGACAGTATTTCGGTGAAACGGATGTAACTGTAAGAAACCGTGTCAGGGCAGCACTCGATGCCGGTCTCACCGTTATTCTTTGTGTTGGTGAGATTCTTTCGGAAAGAAAACTTGGCATTACAGAGCAAATCGTTTGTGCGCAAACCGAAATCGCTCTTGCAGGTGTGGAAGAAAACGAACTTGATAAAATCATAATCGCTTATGAGCCGGTTTGGGCTATCGGTACAGGAGAAACCGCAACACCCCAACAGGCAAATGAGGTTTGTAAAATCATTCGTGAACTTGTTGCCCGTCTTTACAATAAAAAAGCAGCTGACAAGTTTGTAATCCAGTACGGCGGTTCAATGAATGATGCAAATGCAGCCGAACTTCTTGCACAGTATGATGTTGACGGTGGGCTTATCGGCGGTGCCTCCCTTGTGGCAAGCAAATTCGCTGCCATAGTTGAAGCGGCAAGCAAATAAAAATTTCGGGGCAAGCAGAGCGCTTGCCCTATTCAATATTTGAGGTATATTATGTCTGAAAAAATTCTTTTGATTGTTATGGACGGCATCGGCTTTTCAAAAACAGGTCTCGGTGACGCCGTAACTCTTGCAAATACCCCTACTCTCGATAGGTTATTCAAGCAGTGCCCTAACACAAAACTTAAAGCACATGGTGATGCGGTAGGTCTTCCCAGTGACGAAGATATGGGCAACAGTGAGGTTGGTCACAACGCTCTGGGCTGTGGTCAGGTTTATTCACAGGGTGCAAAACTTGTTAACGAGTCAATCGCTTCAGGAAAGATTTATGAAAGTGATGTTTGGAAGGAAATATCCGCTAACTGCGGTTCAAAGGGTTCTTCCCTTCACTTTGTAGGTCTTCTTTCCGACGGTAATGTTCACTCTAACATTTCTCACCTTCTTGCTATGATGGAAAGAGCAAAGGCGGACGGAATTAAAAGTGTTCATGTGCATATTTTGCTTGACGGCAGAGATGTTCCCGCAACCTCCGCTCTAACCTATGTTGATATGTTAGAGGAAAAAATCGCAGTTCTCAACGATGACACATTCAATGCAGATATCGCTTCCGGCGGAGGCAGAATGAAAATTACCATGGACCGTTATGAAGCGGACTGGAATATGGTAAAACTCGGTTGGGAAACTCATGTTTTGGGTCTCGGCAGACAGTTTGCAAGTGCAAGTGAAGCCATTGAAACTTACAGAAATGAAAACCCCGGCATTATCGACCAAGATCTTCCCGCTTTTGTTATTGCCAAAGAGGGTAAAGCCATAGGTACCGTTGAGGACGGGGATGCGGTAATCCTTTTCAACTTCCGTGGTGACAGGGCTCTTGAACTTTCAATGGCCTTTGATTTTGACGACTTTGACAAGTTTGACAGGGTTAGAAAACCTGATGTTATTTATGCCGGTATGCTTCAATATGACGGAGACTTGAAACTTCCCGCTAAATTTCTCGTTAATCCCCCGGAAATTCGAGAAACTCTTTCGGAACTTCTTGTTTCAAAGGGTATGAAGCAGTTTGCCGTTTCCGAAACTCAAAAATACGGTCATGTTACATATTTCTGGAATGGAAATAAGAGCGGTAAGTTCAGTGAAGAACTTGAAGATTATCTTGAAATTCCTTCAGACAGGGTTTCTTTTGATGAGCGCCCTTGGATGAAGAGTGCCGAAGTTACCGACAGCGTAATTGAAGCGATGAAAAAGGGTGAATATGACTTCATTCGTTGTAATTACCCCAACGGTGATATGGTAGGTCACACAGGCAGTCTTGATGCTACAATTATTGCGGTTGAAGCGGTTGACCTGGGCATTGCAAGAGCACTTAAAGTGGCGGACGAGTGTGGTTACACTGTTCTCATTACCGCTGACCACGGCAACGCAGACGAAATGCTTGAAAAGAACAAAAAGGGTGAAATTGAGGTTAGAACCGCCCATTCTCTCAACCCGGTACCATTCATCATTTACTCAAAAAATAACTACACGATTAAAGAGGGCAATTACGGTCTTGCCAATGTTGCCCCAACTGTTGCAAAGCTTTTAGGCATTGAACCCTTTGCAAGCTGGGAAGCTTCAGTGATTTAGTTTATATTTTACGGAGGAAACCACCTTGTTAGAAACATTTCTTGAAATTTTGCTTGATGCGGGGAAAGACACTTTAAAACTACTCCCCTTTCTGTTTGCTACATATTTGCTTATGGAGTTTATTGAGCATAAATCAAGTGAAAAAACCGAACATTTTTTAACTCGTGGAGGAAAATTCGGCCCTGTTTTCGGCGCTTTATTGGGGATAGTTCCTCAATGCGGTTTTTCCGCAAGTGCCGCAAGTCTTTATTCCGGAAGAATTATTTCTTTAGGTACTCTTGTGGCGATTTTCCTTTCAACTTCCGATGAAATGCTCCCTGTTTTGCTTTCGGAACGGATAGAAATAAGCAGAATTGTTGAAATTATTGTAATTAAGATTGTGGTTGCAATAATTTTAGGTGTTTCCATTGATTTGGTTGTAAAAAAGAAAAGTGTTTCCATAAGTTCCCTTTGTGACGATGAAAACTGTAACTGTGAGGAATGCTCAATTTTTAAGTCAGCTTTAATTCACAGTGTGCAAATTGCATTTTTTATCTTTGTAATTTCAATCGGTTTAAATTCTGTTTTCCATTCCATTGGTGAAGATAAACTTGGCAGTTTATTCACTTCCACACCGATTTTAGGGTGTATGGCATCTGCCTTTGTGGGTTTAATTCCAAACTGCGCCGCTTCCGTTGTTATCACCGAACTTTTTATAAACGGAGTTATCAGCACGGGAGCAATGCTTTCAGGGCTTTTAACCGGCTGCGGTATCGGTCTTTTGGTGCTGTTCAGAACTAACAAAAAGAATGTTTTGGAAAATATTTCCATCACGGTTTTAATGTATATTCTAGGTGTGGTTATCGGTTCAATAGTGGATTTACTCGGCATAGCAATATAATATTTACAAATTATTCAAAATTTCTATTTATTTTTTCAAATTTATGTGTTATAATGGTACAGTAAATATCCGCAAAAAGCGGAAATAATATTTTACGGAGGACATATATTATGAGTAAAATGGCAATTTCTTCCAAAAAGGCGCTTGCTGTTCTTCTCGCAGTAATTATGCTTATGGGTAGCTTTGCACTTTCCGCAAGTGCACAGGCTCCGAAAATTACATTTGTTTTAGATCCTAACGATGGTGAAAAAAGTTGTAATGTGAAGAATATCACTTGTACCGCCGGTGTTGATGGTAAATACACAATTTCCATTTCACCCCCTGCATCCAGCTTTCCTGCCGACATAACCGACATTGAAAAACCGGACAATGTTCTTTTTTACAATCTTACACCGGGTACTGAATACACCGTCACTGTAAGTGCAAAGCTTGATAATGGAGAGACACAGAAACCTGAAAGTGCACCAAATACTTTTACAGTTCCAAAAGAGAAGAAAGACGCTCCGGTATTTAACCTCACGACAACGGCTACAACCATCACCGCTACAAGCATAGAAGGTGTACATTACAAGGTTGAAGAAAAGCAAGAGAACGGCGCTTACATGATTAAGTATGATTTTTCGGCAAACAATGAGTTTACCGGTCTGTCTACAGGTAAAACTTATAAAGTCAGCGGAAAATATATTGAAACACCTACCACACTTGAAAGCCCTGTCGAAAGTGAAGAAGTTACTCTTCTCAAAGACCAGGCAAAGCCCAATGCTCCCACACTTGATTCCAGAACAACAACTTCAATTAAATTAAAGAGCATTGCAAACGGTCAGTATCGTCAGTTTACCAAGGGTATGGGTGATGAACAGGGCTGGAGAGAAACCGTTGAATTCACCGGTCTTAAAGCCGGTACATTCTATTCCTTCCAGCAGCGTAAAAAAGCAATTCCCAATGACTCTAAAGCAAGTCCCGCTTCCGACACAGCTTCCTTTAAGACTCTTTTAGCTTCCGAAGGCAAAGGTCCTGCACCTGTTGAACTTGCAGAGGTAACACAAAACAGTTTTACAATTAAAAAGCCCGCTAAAGAAACCTACGAGTACTCAAAGGACAATGGTACCACATGGCAGTTAAGTCCGGTATTTAAGGACTTAACCGGCGGTCCCTTTGATGTTGTGCAAAGAATAGTTGCCGAGGAAGACCATGAACCTAACCCCAGCAGTGCTGTCTTAAAGGTTGTTCTCAATAAGGCAGACCCATTTAAAGCAACCATAAATGATTTACCCGCTGCTCACTTTGGCAGTAAAGATATCTACTACAGCAAGGACAACACATTTTACGCTTACAGTATTGAACGCACCACCGGTCAAAACCAATGGGGTGACATAAAAATAATTCCTTATTCCTGCGAAATTGAAGGAGAAACTACTGTCTTCTACTTCGCACCTGATAAGGAAAACAGACATGTTGCTAAGGTTAAACCCCAGGCAGCTAAAGATTATAAGATATCTGTAACATATCATATTCAGCGTTGGAACGGCAAAAAATATGAAACGATTGATGACGTTGTTTCAAACAAAATTGCATTCAAGGCAGCTAAAGAACCAAGCGAGTTTGAAAAGATTATGAATAAAATTTTTACCTTCCTTTTCACTACTCTTCCCGATTGGATTATGAAAGGCCTTGACTTTTTAAGAAAGATGATCAAATAATTCTTATTATAAATTTTATAAACTGAATATTTTATAAATAATACTTGAAATCGGGTTCCGTTTGTGGTATAATTGCTGAGCAATTCACACGCGGAACCTATTTTTATTGTTGGTGCGAAATGGATTTTTCGTTGCAATATCAGGGTTTTGCGGAGGTTGTGTCTGACATAAAGATACAAAATTAACCAAGGAGGAATTTAAAATGTCAGTAGTATCAATGAAGCAATTGCTTGAAGCAGGTGTTCACTTCGGTCACCAGACAAGAAGATGGAACCCAAAGATGGCAGAGTACATCTTCACAGAGAGAAACGGTATTTATATTATCGATCTCCAGAAGACAGTTAAGAAACTTGAAGAGGCATATCTCTTCGTGCGTGACATCGCAGCAGAAGGAGGAGAAATCCTTTTCGTAGGCACAAAGAAGCAGGCACAGGACAGCGTTAAAGAGGAAGCTATTCGTTGCGGTATGCCCTTTGTAAACGCTCGTTGGCTCGGCGGTATGCTCACAAACTTCAACACAATTAAGAAGAGAATCGCCAGACTCGGCCAACTCAAGGCAATGGAAAACGACGGCACATTTGACCGTTTAACAAAGAAGGAAGTTACAAAACTACTTCTTGAAATTGAAAAACTTGAGAAGTTTCTCGGCGGTATTACCGAAATGAAAAAGCAGCCCGCTGCCCTTTTCATAGTTGACCCCCGCAAAGAAAAGATTGCAGTTCTTGAAGCAAAGAAACTGGGTATCCCCATAGTTGCTATTGTAGACACAAACTGTGACCCGGATGAAGTGGATTATATTATTCCCGGTAATGACGATGCTATTCGTGCGGTAAAACTTATTGCAGGTGCTATGGCAGACGCTGTTATCGAAGGCAGACAGGGTGAGCAGTCAGCTCCGAAGGTTGAAGACGATTCTGAAGAAACTGATTCTTCACCAGCTCTTGAAACCGCTGAAAGTTCTAAAGAAGCAAAGGTAGAGGAGGAAGATTAAATGTCATTCACAGCTAAAGATGTACAAGCTCTCAGAGAAAGAACAAATGTCGGCATGATGGACTGTAAGAACGCCCTTGTTGAAGCCGACGGTGATATGGAAAAGGCAATAGACATTCTTCGTGAGAAGGGTCTTGCAACGGCTGCTAAAAAATCAGGTCGTATTGCCGCAGAAGGTGTTATCGGCGTTTATTCCGAAGAAAATGCTTCAGCTCTTATAGAACTTAACTGCGAAACAGACTTCGTAGGTAACGGTCCCGAGTTCAAGGCACTTGCAAATCAAATTGCAAAAACAGTTGTAGTAAATAAACCCGCTGACCTTGAGGCACTTCTTGCCGGCACAATTGCAGACGGCACCCTTTCGGTTGAAGATTCCATTCAAGAACTCTTCCTTAAACTTCGTGAGAATCTTCAGCTTCGCAGATTTGTACTTGTTGAGGGTACAGCAGTTTCTTACATTCACGGCGGCGGTTCGGTGGGCGTTCTTGTCAGTTTTGACACAGATGCTGCTGATAACGATGAATTTATAGCTATGGGTAAGAACATTGCAATGCAGGTTGCTGCTATGAACCCCACTTACCTTGATGCACAATCGGTTCCTGCTGAAGTTATTGAAAAGGAAAAGGCAATTAACCTGGTTCAAATGAACGATGACCCCAAGATGGCAAATAAGCCGGAACAGGTTAAGGAAAAGATTGTTGAAGGCAAAATCAAGAAATTCTACACAGAAGTATGTCTTCTTGACCAAACCTTTGTTCGTTCCGACCTCTTTGAAGGCTCTGTTAAGGGTTATGTGGCTGATGTTGCAAAGAAGCTTGGTGCTAATATTAAAATCACCGGCTTTAACCGTTTTGCAAAAGGCGAAGGCATTGAGAAAAAGTCAGATGATTTTGCAGCGGAAATTGCAAGTATGGTTAAATAATAATCAGTAATACAAAAATATTACCCCTATGGTATTTTCTACCATAGGGGTTTTGCTGTATATATCAGTTGTTATTGTTCTTTTCAACCAATTTTCTGCCCATAAGAACACCCATTACCGAGGACATCATCAATCCACGAGTCCAACCGCTTGAGTCACCGAGACAGTGGAGTCCTTCAACATTGGTATTAAAATCTTCATCCATCTTAATTCTGTTGGAATAAAACTTAAGTTCAGGTGAGTAGAGGAGTGTTTCTCTTGAGGCAAAACCGGGAACAACATTGTCAACCGCTTTAATAAAGTTGATAATATTTACCATTGATCTGTATGGCATTGCGGCGGTTATGTCCCCTGCCACCGCATCTATGAGAGTCGGTTTCACATTTGACTGTGTAAGTTCTTTTGGCCATGTTCTTTTGCCGTCAAGAATATCACCGAATCTTTGAACGAGAATATGCCCCGCACCCAACATATTGGTGATTTCCCCAATCTTTTGAGCATACGAAATCGGCTGATTAAAGGGCTGATTAAAGTTATGTGAACAAAGAATTGAAAGGTTTGTGTTTTCGCTTTTCAAATCCTTATAGGAATGACCGTTAACCACTGCCAAGTTGTTGTCATAATTTTCTTGACTTACGAAGCCACCGGGATTTTGACAAAATGTACGAACCTTGTTTTTGAAGGGTAATGGGTAACCGATAAGTTTTGACTCATAAAGAACCTCATTAACGGTTTCCATAATTTCGTTTCGAATTTCAACACGAACACCTATGTCAACGGTACCGGGCTGATGTGCTATGGAGTATTCGGCACACTTTGCTTCAAGCCAGTCTGCTCCCCTTCTACCCGTTGCAATGACGGTATGCTGTGCAAAAACCTCCTCGGTACTTGAGCCGTTTGAAATACAAACACCGAGGCATTTGTCGTCTTTCATTATGATATCGGTACATTCGTAGTTGAACATTATGTCAACGCAGTTATCAAGAAGATGTTTTTGAAGGGCGGAATATAATTCGTGTGCCTTTTCCGTGCCCAAATGACGAATGGGACAATCCACAAGTTTGAGGCCTGTTTGAATTGCTCTTCTGCGAATTTCTTTAATTGCCTCCTCGTTGCCCATACCTTCAATTTTATTGTCTGCACCGAATTCAAGATAAATTTTGTCGGTATAATTTATCATCTTTTGTGCAAGGTCTTCACCGATAAGAGTCGGCAAATCTCCCCCCACTTCATAAGAAAGTGAAAGTTTGCCGTCAGAGAATGCTCCCGCACCGGAAAACCCTGTTGTAATGTGACAATACGGTTTGCATTGTACACAGTAACCTACCGTTGATTTTGGGCATTTTCTGTTTTCAATGGCGGAACCCTTTTCCACCATTAGTATTTTTTCTTTGCAGCCCTGCTTAAGCATCTCGTAAGCGGTAAAAATGCCTGCAGGACCTGCGCCGATAATAACTGTATTGTATTTCATATTTACCTTTCCAAGAATATAGGTTCCCGAAGGGGAACCTATCTATAATACTTGTTTATTCTATGTTTGCTATCTTTTCAATAACGCTTACACACTGTTCGAAGTCCATAAGTTTGGGAACGGGATAAAGTGGGTTGGCCTCTTTGAGTGCTCTTTGCGCAAGTGTAGGGATTTTGTCTTCATCAACTTCAATATGCTTGGGAATATTCATTCTTGCATTCATCTCTTTCAGTGTTTGGATGAATAGTTTTGCCTTTTTACTTGTTGTAAGTCCTGCCGTATCAAGGCCTGCAATATCTGCAAGGCGTGCAAGTCTTTCATAAGCAACTTCGCCATAGTATTCAAGTACATAGGGAAGAATAATTGCCATGGCAAGGCCGTGGGGTGTTCCGCAAAGACCACCAAAATTGTGACCGATTGCATGAACATAGCCCACATAGGCTCGTGTGAAAGCCATACCTGCATAGTAGGAAGCTTTCAGCATATTGTTTCTTGCTTCAATATCTTTACCGTCTGCATAAACCTTTTCTATGTTGGCAAATATTAACTTTACTGCCTTTTCCGCATACTCTGCCGTATTTGCAACATTGCTTCTGCCAATGTATGCCTCAACTGCGTGGGTGAGAGCGTCCATACCTGTTGTTGAGGTAATGTGGGGCGGGAGGCCTACGGTAAGTTCAGGGTCAAGAACCGCATACTTCGGACGAAGTTTCGGGTCGTTCATAGGAACTTTCTCATGGGTTTCTTCATCGGAAACAACTGCGGCAAGAGTAACCTCTGAACCGGTTCCCGCAGTAGTGGGAACTGCAACCAAGGGAGGAAGGGCATGGGCAACCTTGAGAACTCCTCTCATTTTTCGTAAACTTGTTTTAGGATTTGAAACACGGGCTCCCGCCGCCTTTGCACAGTCCATGGGAGAACCGCCACCGAAAGCAATAATACCGTCACAGCCGTTTTCAATGTAAGCATCTTTTGCAGCTTCAACATTTCTGATAGTGGGGTTGGGCTGAACGCCGTCAAAAACGGTGTACTTTATTCCCTCTTTTTCAAGCTCCTCATATAAACTGTTAAGAAGTCCAAGAGAGGTGAGACCCTTATCCGTTACGATAAGCACATTTTTAAGTCCCTTCGACTTAACGAAAGCGGGAAGTTTTCTTATTGATCCGGGGCCTTCAAGAAGTTCGGGCTCTTTCCAGTTTAATAAATCGGTACCCATAACTATTTTGAATACGCCTTGATAAGTTCTGTAGATTGCTTTGGTAATAGGATGAATTGCCATAATTTTCCTCTTTTCCTATAAATTAACAGATATATTATAACACGAATAATATAAATTTCAATACTTTTGTAAAAGAAAAACCGAGCAGTTCGAGGGAACTGCTCGGAAGATATTAAGATTTAGTCGTCAAGATTTCTTGTGCAAACTTCAACAGTTGAAAATACCTTATCAAATCTGTTAAGTGCCTCGTCAATAACCTCATCGGTATCTGCAAGTGAGGTGTAAATACGAGAGCCGGCAAGAGTAACAATACCGTGAGCCATATATGCTGCACCCATCTGTTCCATAGCAACTTTTCTGCGAAGCATTTCATCCTTTGCCTTAAGCATGGGAATAGCACTCTTAAGAATGTTGAAGGATGAGAAGTCAAAACTCATTGCACCGGAACACTCAAGATGAACAATGGAGCCTTGATTGTAAACAACGAAGGGAAGATTGTACTTGTCAACAAGTTTCTGAAGACCTGCGGTAAGTCTGTCGCCTGCAAGACCTGCCTTTTCACAGGCATTTGTAGCTGCAATTTCTTTAATTGCACAGTAACCCGCAAAACTTGAAAGTGGGTTAGCTGCAAGAGTACCGCCAACATAGGCGCGCTTCATCATTGTGCCCACACCGGCTGCCATGCCGCTGACATATTCCTTTTTACCGCCTACGCCGCCTGCCGAGGGATATCCGCCAGCAACAATCTTTCCAAAGATGGTAAGATCGGGAACAACACCGAAGTAACCTTGAGCACCGCCGAGACCGATGCGGAAACCGGTAACAACTTCGTCCATAATAAACAGACAGCCGTACTTGTCACAAAGTTCACGAACTCCTTTATTGTAGTCAAAATCAATAGGTCTTGTACCGCTTTCGGGACCGACCGGCTCAACGATAACGCAAGCGGTACCGCCACGGAACTTGTTGATTTTGAGCATAGTTTCAAGCATATTGAGGTCATTCGGTCTAACCTCATCGGTTGTACCATAGCAACTTCTGGGAATACCGTGGGACTCAAGGAAAAATCTTGAGCCGGGGATTTTAAGACCGTAAACCATTTGATCGGACCAACCGTGATAAGCGCCGCCAACCTTAATAACTCTCTTTGCCTTTGTGGCATTACGAGCTACACGGATAGCAGCCATGACGGATTCGGTACCTGAACCAAGCATACGGAACATTTCAACATTGGGCATATGCTTGTTGATTTCCTTTGCAAGAAGAAGTTCTGCCTCATGAAAAAGACCTGTTACAGGACCACATTCCTTAATAAGCTCAATGGCTTGATCACGAACGGGGGCATAGTTTGAGCCGAGAATTGTAGGGCCGCCTGCCTGAAGGAAGTCAATGTACTCATTGCCGTCAATATCCGTTAAATATGCGCCATCTGCCTTTGTAATGCAGATTGGGAAAGGATAGTTGAAAGCAAGGTTGTGCTGAACACCACCGGGGATATACTTCTTTGCTTCAGTTGTGATTTCTTTACTCTTAGCGCACTTTGTTTCAAAATACTCAAGAGTCTTTGCAAGCTCATCGTCACTTACACAGTAAATAGGTTTTGATGTAAGCTCATTAAGCTTGTTGTAAATAGGCTGTGCCGGTTGCCAAGTTTTGATTGCGTAACCATTACTCATAATTTTTTCCTCCTAATTTTTTAACATATTTATAAATAATTGTATTTTGTCATTAAGTTCATTGAGATCTTCAAATTTTTCATTATCAATAAATTTTTGGAACACTAAACCGAAATAGGCTCCGAAAATGAGTGCGGAAATATCCTTTGAACTAAAAAGGGTTAATGCCTTTTCATAACCCTCTCTCTCAATTTCTTTGCAGATTTCTTCAAACGCCGCTGAAAGCGAACTTCCTTTGGGAGAGAGAATACTTTTCACCATTAGCTCACTCATTAAATATGGGTAAGGATAAGTGTCTTGATTCAATTTTTCAAAAAGAAGATTGATATTTGTTCTGCCGTCCTTATTGGAAGCGGAGAGAATATCATCAATTTCTTCATTTGCTATTTCTTTTAGCAAATCATCCACGGAGTCAAAATGTGAAAAGAAGGTGGAACGAGAAACATCCGCAGTCTCCGCAATTTCTTCCACGGTAACATTACCCAGTCCGTGTTTTTCAAAGAGAAGTTTAGCGGAGTGCATCAGAGCACGATGGGTGGCGTCCCTCTTACGAGTGCGTCTTGATTGATTCATATCTACAACCCTTTACAAGATTCTACCTTAATTATAGCACTGGTCCGTAAAAAAATAAAGCATTTTTTGTACTCAAGTACAATTTTGTACTCAAATCTACTTTTTGTACAAACAATAGTCCTCGGATTTGTGAAAAAAATCCGAGGTTTTGTTGTTAATATTCTAAATATATTACATTTTTTGCCTCTGCGGTAGTTGTCAATATATCTTTCATACGCATTTTTCTTGAGCGTTTAATGGTAATATCAAGAGTAATTGTCTCTTTATCAAGATTGCGTTTCACCTTATAATTCTCAATTTTAATCTGCTGGTTTAAAAGTGATTTTTTGAAATCTTCTAAGGAGTTCGGTGTGTCTGTGAGTACAACAACAATCTCGTTAACCGTACTTTCAAGACCAAAAAAGAATTTGTGAAGAATCAACTGAGATGTTATTATCATAAGTGTACCCACAACACCTATGGTATACTGCCCTGCACCGATTGCCATACTTATTCCTGTGACAGTCCATATACCGGCAGCTGTGGTAAGCCCTTTAACGGAAACATCTCTTACGAAGATGACGCCCGCACCAAGGAAACCGATACCGCTGACAATATTGGAGGCAATGCGGGAAGCGTCAAAGTTAATTCCCGGAACACCGATTATGTCATAAAAGCCGTACTTCGAGACAATCATAATAAGGGCTGAACCAAGGGCAACCATGGCATGGGTACGAATACCCGCATCCTTTTGGCGGCGACTTCTTTCGAGACCGACCAAGGCACCACAAACAGTTGCAAGAAACATTCTGAAAATGAGATGAGCGTTAGCAGAAAGATCCGCTATCACATCTTGAAAAATTGTTTTAAGCATTAAACTTCCTCCTTCTTAAAAAAATCAGTAAAATTGAGCATAAAGAAAAGAATATAGGCGGCAACCATGGGAATATTTTCTATAATGGCTGACTTACCTACCGTTATGAGTAAAACAAGCATAAGAAGCAAAAGCGAGCCGAAACCGATAAGGGCACCTAAAAACCTGCCCTTCTCTTTTTTTGCTTTGCTGAACAGAAAAATGATGAGTGGAACCGCACAGAAAAGTGCAAAGGTCAAAGCACCTATCCAGTGCACAGAACAGCGGGGAATTGAGAAATCTTTATCTTTATCTCCCATTGAGGGAAGGTTGATTGTAAGGAAAATTGCCGCCGAACCTAAAGAGCCGAGAATTACACCGACTCTTGAATTGTAGTCGTATCTTCTGTATGTGTACATTGTGTTCATAAACACACTTAGGGAAGCAACTATTCCCCAGCCCCTAAAACGCCACGGGTAAACTAAACCTATCATACTTGCGGTTATATACTTAACCTTGTCCATCATGGTGGCAGGTAAGCCCTGGGCGTTGGGAACATCGAAGAAACCATACCACACAACATAAACACAGCCGAACACACATGAAATTAGGCAAATAATTTTAATTAACTTCGTAAGTTTTTCCGCATAAAGGATTCTTTTAATGCAAACAACAAAAAGGAGCATACAAAGTGCCGATATAATAACCCAAACGGGATAGAGCCAATGTTTTCCTATCATACCGGTAATATCGCTATAAGTGTAACCGTCAACTGTTCTTGAAGCCACCGTTTCATAGGTGTTAAGAACAATGTCTTTCATGAAAACAGCCAACCAAACAACATAAGCGGTTATTATGCCTGCCCAAAGTGCAATATAGCCCTTTGGCATTGATTTTTTTTGAATGTCGTTCATTTATATTTCTCCTTATTTATTATCTTAAAATCGGAATATAGAAAAGCCAGTAATCGTTGCCTCTGAATATAAACTGATATACATCACTGATAAATTTGAAAAAGTCAGTGAGTTTCGGAAGAAAATCGTACTTTACGAAGGGGCTGTCAGAGTCTTTCGGCAACATTTTTGCTTTTTTCATTGCTGTGTAAAGTTCCTTTTCCACTTCGGTGGTTTCCGCCTGTAACCAAACCTTATTTGCAAGAAGATCAAGTGCTTTTCCATAAGCGATATCTACATTTTTGTCCTTGCCTGCATAGTTTTCTTTATTGTACCTGTATATGAGATTTTCAACGGTGGAAAGGTCACGATATTCCGTAAACTGGGGATATCCGCCGTTATTTACACGGGCATCTTTTATGTCGTCATTCACAAGAATATCAACACAAAGACCTATAGTGTCATTTACCGCACTTTGGAGTTTTAGATGGCTTTGGTTTTTAACAAACCAAGTTTTATCCGGCAAAGCACAGGTACCAGCATCTACAAGTTTTTCAGGGCTGATGTAGGAATTGTCTATTGATGGTTTATAATTTTCATCAAAGGTTTCTCCCATAAGGGCAAAAGTGGCACCTACAGAGGAGGAAACAGAGTGAATAATTTCATCACTTGACTGTTTGTAATGCTTAACTGCGGCGGGAAGTTCTAAATTGTAGCCGGTAATCACAAACATATCAACACCACTTGCGTCAAGGGTTTGAATTGTACTCTTGGCATTCCTTTGAATATTGTAATATTCGTCTGTCATTTCTTTGAGTTTTGTATGTTCTTCGTCCGAAATATATTTCTCGGCAAGTCTTTCATATTCACCGCTCGGAACAAGTGCCCAAGTGGATTGACAGTTACGAATAAGCTTACCTAAAACTTCATCTAATGCCCTTTCAAGGGCTTCTTGAAGAAAGTCACTGAAAAATTCTTGGGGGATTACTCTTGCAACTGTATTTCCCAAGTATGCAAGTGCCATATATTCCTCTGCTGCAAGTTTTACAACATTCGGAATAAGCTCATTGTAAAGGACATTTCCGTCCGAAAGGGTTGTGTCCGCATCCATTAAATCACTTAAGAGGTAGGAGCCATCTATGGCACAGGCGGCAAAAATTATTTTATCTATTTCACTTTTATCAATGTACTTTGACAGATACACATTTGCAATGGTACCACCGAGGGAAACGAAAACAAGGGAAACCTTACTGTGTCCCGTTTGCGCTTTAACCATATCAATATATTCGTTGAGATTTGCGGCACTTTCAAGAATGTTGCCAAAGGAGGCATAGGCATAGTAGTAGGCATGGTCATAACCCGCTATTTCGCAAAACTTTTCAATATTTATTTGCTTTACAATGAAATCGTACTGATACTCATATTTTGTGGTGGGTAAAACATTACCGTCTTTGTCTTTAGAATAGCCCTTGGCATAGTTATAGGACTTGTCGGGAACATTTTTACACTCTTCAAGAGAGTACCAATATTCATCCACCGCAACGGGGTTTACCCTTGTGCCGTCGGGATTAAAGTAATGGTCTGAAAAACTCTCGTCAAAGATTTTAAGGAGAATGTCAAAAAGTTGAGTTCTGTCAAGTTTTATAATTGCCTTAAGAATATCAGGAACAGCGGCTTTAATGTCATCAGTCAGTTTAACCGTGTCAAACATAAAGTTCATATCCATTCCCTCAACAATGGGAAAACCGTCAGAGGTCATAATGTCGTTTCCGTTACCGTCTTGCACATAGGTTTGTGACTGCATTATTCCGGGAACAACAATAACGGGAGTGTGCTCACAGTTGCCTCTGCAATGAGTTTTGCAGGTTGAATCCCATTGGTGAACTGTTCCCCGTGCAAAAGCAAAAGAAGGGAAAGCACAAAAAACAACGCAAAGAGCCAACAACAAACTGAGTATCTTCTTGATTTTCATAAAAACATCTCCTTAGTCATCAAGGTCGTTTATCCGTGGTAAATTCCAGTTGAAAATGGTTGCAAGTATTCTTATAACTATAATAACGATTATTGAAAGGATAACCGCAAGATTATTTCCCATAAGTGAAAATTCCGTAATGATTTGGTAGCATACAGCACCGACAAAGGCGGCAAAAGCATACACTTTTTTCTTGAGAATTACGGGAACTTGGTTTGCCATAATATCGCGAATAACTCCCCCACCCACGCCGGTTAAAACTCCCACAAATACGGTGAGATAGGAATTTTCTCCGAATCCGCACTGGTAGGCACAGTTCATACCGGTAATAGTGAAAAGAGCAAGACCGATTGAGTCAAATATGTTTAAAACTTGACCGAAAATATTATAGTTCTTTTTGACAGTCTTTCCTATGAAGTAGGCTAAAACATAAACCAATATTGAAACAAAAATTGCTGTTAAAGAGAAAATTGGTTGGCAAAACGCATCGGGTGGAAGATTGCCGAGAATGATATCCCGAAGGATACCACCGCCCACAGCTGTAACAAGCCCCAACACAACCGCACCTAAAATATCAAATTTGTTTTCAAGAGCTGTAATAACACCTGCTGTGGCAAATGCCACAACACCGATTATTTCCAGCACAAAAAGAACAGTATTTTGATCCATTTCTATCTTACTCTCTTAATTTTTTGAAAAAGTCCGTTAAAATTCGTGAACATTCTTCCTGCATAAAGCCGGAAACAACCTCAGGTTTATGGTTATAGGGTAAATCAAAGAGGTTTATTACGGAGTCGCAGGAGCCCGCTTTGGGGTCACTTGCTCCGTAAACAAGTCTGCGAATACGAGAATTTATTATGGCACCTACGCACATGGGACATGGCTCAAGGGTTACGAACATTTCACATTCCCAAAGGCGCCAGCCCCCCAATTTTTTGCAGGCAAGGTCTATTGCCTCAATTTCTGCATGGGCAAGGGCATTTTTACCGAATTCCCTTCTGTTTCTGCCCATGGAAACCACTTCACCGTTTTTTACAATTACGGCACCCACAGGTACTTCCTGTTCCTCCGCCGCCAGTTTTGCCTGTTCAAGAGCCAAGAGCATAAAATCTCTGTCCGTCATTATTTGAGTCCCCAGATGTTCTTGGCATAGTCATCAATTGAACGGTCGGCACTAAAGATACCGGCACCGGCAATGTTCATAAGTGCCATTTTATTCCAGCGCTGCTTGTCAAGCCATGCCTTTTCAATGTCTCGCTGAATTTGACGATAATCCGCAAAATCCGCAAGCACCATATATGGGTCGTAGTGTATAATAGTACCTGAAATCTCGCCGAAATGCTTTCCGCAAATGCCTTTATTGACAAAGTTAATCATTTCGTGAATTTCAGCATTGTTGTTGTAGTAGATTTCGGGACGGTAACCCTGGTTGCGAAGTTCTTTTACCTCGTTTGTATTCATACCGAAAATGAAAATGTTATCATCACCCACGGCATCATAAATTTCAACATTTGCGCCGTCCATTGTGCCCAGGGTAATTGCACCGTTTATCATAAGTTTCATATTGCCCGTACCGCTGGCTTCCGTACCTGCAAGGGAGATTTGTTCGCTGATTTCCGCCGCAGGCATAAGTGCCTCCGCCTTGGTCACACAGTAATTTTCCACAAAGAGAACTTTAAGTTTGTCATTAACCTGCGGGTCTTCGTTTATGAGTTTCCCAAGATAAGAAATGAACTCAATAATCTTCTTTGCCTTGAAGTAACCGGAGGCAGCCTTTGCGCCGAAAATGTAGGTGTGGGGCACATATTCACCGTTGGGGTTATTTTTAATTTCAAGATATTTCGCAAGGATATTAAGGGCATTAAGTTCTTGTCGCTTGTACTCGTGAAGTCGTTTAACCTGAACATCAAACAGAGAACTCGGGTCAATAATTTCCCCTGTTGTGCTCTTAATAAGCTGTGCAAAATTTTCTTTGTTTATCTTTTTAATTTCACCGATTTTCTCGAGAACTTGAGCATCATCGGCAAAGTCACGAAGTTTTTCAAGTTCACTTGCCTTATGAATAAACTTTTTGCCGATAAGTTCAGAAATGTAGTTTGTAAGCTCCGGGTTTGCTTGACAAAGCCATCTGCGGTAAGCAATACCGTTGGTAACATTTGTAAACTTTTTAGGCTCAAGGGTATAGTAATCGTTGAAAATTGTGTCTTTTAGGATTTGACTGTGAAGAGCGGAAACACCGTTTACTTTATGGCAAACCGCAACACAGAGGTTTGCCATGCGAATAGCATCACCTGAAATAATAGCCATTTTTTCAACTTTGCCCGCATCGTTGGTTAAATCCCAGATTTTCTTTCTGAAACGGTTGTCTATTTCTTTTACTATCTCGTAAATTCTGGGAAGAAGTCGGCTGAAGAGTTCCTCGCTCCAACATTCAAGAGCCTCCGCCATAACGGTATGGTTTGTGTATGCACAGGACTTGCTGACAATATCAAAGGCATCATCCCAACCGTAACCGCAATCATCAAGCAAAATTCTCATAAGTTCGGGAATTGCCATTGTGGGGTGAGTATCATTTATATGTACAGCATTCTTTTGTGCAAAATTGTCAAGTGAACCGTAAACACGAAGGTGACGAGACACAATATCTTGAACGGAAGCAGACACAAGAAAATACTGCTGACGAAGTCTTAAACTTTTTCCTTCTTGGTGATTGTCCGCCGGGTAAAGTACTTTGCTGATAACCTCTGCCATTGCCTTTTCTTCCATAGCACGAATATAGTTGCCCTCGTTGAAAGAAGTCATATCAAGTCCGTCTGACTTTGCACTCCAAAGACGAAGAACCGAAGCACCTTCACCGTCCTTTGAAGGTATCATCATATCATAGGGAACTGCCTTAACTGTTCTGCAGTTTTTAAGTTCAACATAGTGAAAACCGTCGTGCCAAGAGTCAACAACCGTACCCTCGAACTTTACATCAACGGTTTTTTCTTCTCTGGGAATAAGCCAAACATCTCCCCCGGGAAGCCAAAAGTCGGGCATTTCAGTCTGCCAACCGTCAACTAATTTCTGCTTGAATATGCCGTATTCATATAAAATCGAATAACCGATACCGTGATAGCCCTCATTTGCAATGGCATCAAGGTAACAGGCGGCAAGTCTGCCAAGGCCACCGTTGCCGAGGCCTGCATCCGGCTCAAGGTCATAAAGTTTTTCAAGGGATACATTATAACCGGCAAGTGCCTTTTCGGCGGTTTCTGTTAGACTTAAGTTATAAAGGGTGTTCTTTAAACTTCTGCCCATTAAGAACTCCATACTTAAGTAGTAAACTCTCTTTTCTTTATTTTCTCTGCCTTTTGCATCAAACTTTCTGCGTATTTCTCTAACTGCATCCCTTGCGATAATAGAAACGACCTCATAGAACTGCTCGTCTGTTGCCTCACCGGGAGTAATTCCGTAAAGGTGTGAAAGTTTTGTTGCAATAGTTTCTTTTAGTTCTTTTACTGTGAATTTTTTGTCCATTTGATTCTCCTGTTTTAAATGCTAATATTCCTATCATAATATTAGCATATTATAGCATAAAGAGGAAAATAAAACAACTTATTTTGTAAAAATAATTAAAAGACTTGTAACTTGGCGGTAATTGATATATAATTTATAGTAAGAAATTATGAGGTAAAACTATGCAATATGAAAATCCATACACTCAAGATGTGATGAACACCTACCTTGAGCAAGTAAAAGAAAAAAACAGTATAAAAACTATAGGAGTCGTGTCGGGCATTTGCGTTGTGGCAGCCGTTATGGTTCAAAATATTCTTTCACTTCCCGTGTTTTTCAAAGAAACTCTGAATGACTTGTATTTGAACGATGAACTTTTCGGCAATGCACTGAATATTTTTCTTTCGGTAATCGGTCTGCTGCTCCCCTTTTTGATCGGTGGACTGTATCTGAAGAAAAAGACAAACACAGAGATATTTGAGTTTCAAAAACCAAATGATGATATTCTTGCTTTTCTTTCTGTTCCCTTCGGAATGTTTGTTTGTCTTACGGCAAATTATATCACCACTTGGATTATGATTTTTACACAGTCCATAGGTTTCAAGCTCACTTCTCCCGAAATGACTGTACCCGAAAGCTTTTCGGGAAGACTGCTTTACATTGTTTCCATAGCTGTCGTGCCGGCATTAACGGAGGAAATGGCAATAAGAGGCTGTATTATGCAGCCCCTTAGAAAACACGGTGACAGATTTGCGATTATAGCAAGTTCCTTTGTATTCGCAATTCTTCACGGCAATTTTATTCAGGCTCCCTTTGCTTTTATAGTAGGGCTTGGGCTGGGCTATATTTGCTGTATAACCGATTCACTTTGGCCCCCCATAGTTATTCACTTTGTCAATAACCTTTATTCTGCAATTATTTCCTTTCTGCAAGAGGACATTAAAGATGCCAAAACTTTTAGCACGGTTTTTAATATGATATTTATTTTCCTTTCGGTTATAGGGGTGTTTTGTGCCATTGTGTTTTTCTTCAGGAAGGGCAACAAACGACTTAATTATGTTAAAAGTTATCTGCCGGAGAGAGCTAAATATCAAACCTTTATTTTCAATGTCCCTATGATGATTGCGATTATTGTTATGCTGTTTATTACCGCAAACTATGTAAAAAGAGTATAAAATGATAAAAAAGAACAATATAATTGACTTGAAAATTGAAAACTGTACTCTCGGCGGAAGCGGTGTGGGACGGTATGACGGCATGGCAATTTTTGTACCCGGTGCCGTTGACGGCGATGAAATTAAAGCCCATATTTTGAAGGTAAAATCAAGTTACGCCTTTGCGAAAATTCACGAAATTGTCACCCCTTCAAGTAAGAGAACTGAAAGTGCTTGCCCCGTTTTTTTGAAATGCGGCGGTTGTTCTTTTATGCATATTGATTATTCGGAAGAAGCAAAAATCAAAGAGGAACATGTGAAGGACTGCTTTAAGAAATTTGCTGGATTTGAGCCGACTTTTGAAGAGATGATAAAGGCGGAAAATGTGCTTAGATACAGAAACAAGGCACAATATCCCGTGAGACAAAACGGTGATAATGTTGACATAGGCTTCTATGCTCCCCATTCTCACAGGGTGGTAAACTGTGAGGATTGTCTCCTTGAGCCGAAAGAATTTGCTGACATTTTAGAGGTAATTAAAGGACATATAATTAAAAACAATATTTCCTGCTACAATGAGGAAGATAACACAGGTCTCATCAGACACATTTTTCTGCGCAAGGGTGAGCGAAGCGGTGAAATAATGGTTTGCCCCGTCATTAACGGAAACTTTGTTCCAAAGCAAAATGAGCTTGTTGAAAAGCTTATTGCAAGTAGCGAAAATATTAAAAGCATCATAATCAACAAAAACAAGAAAGCAACAAATGTGGTACTTGGGGAAGAATGTGAAACCATTTACGGCAAGGATTATATTACCGACACCCTTTGCGGTCTTGAGTTTAGGATTTCTCCCCTTTCTTTTTATCAGGTAAACACATCTCAGGCGGAAAAGCTTTATAACAAAGCAAAGGAGTTTGCAAACCTTTCGGGAGATGAAACGGTTATAGACCTTTACTGCGGTACGGGGACAATCGGTTTAACCGTGGCAAAGGATGTTAAGGAAGTTATCGGTGTTGAAATTGTTGAGCAGGCAGTAGAGGATGCCTACAAAAACGCAGAAATTAACGGCATTTCAAATGCAAGATTTATTTGCGCAGATGCTTTTGAGGCGGCTCGGCAACTTGAAAATGAAGGGGTTAAGCCGGATGTGATAATTCTTGACCCGCCGAGAAAGGGCTGTTCCCCACAGGTGATTGAAACGGTGGTAAGAATGAGTCCCGACAAAGTGGTTTATATTTCCTGTGACCCGGCAACTTTGGCAAGGGATTGTAAAACATTTGACGAGAATGGTTATGAAGTGAAAAGAATTACTACGGTGGATTTGTTTGCAAGAACAAGCCACGTTGAGTGCGTAGTATTGATGTCAAGAAAAGAAAAATAAGTGCCCATATTGTGGCAAGATACTTCATATTGCTGGGTGGATTCGTGAGTAT